>NZ_MVOO01000011.1:0-203790 GCF_002156405.1 Pseudomonas sp. SCPG-7
GGCAGTGATCAGGCCTTGTTTTTCGCCGGTAACCGACATGTACGCGGGTGTTGCCATGGGATGCTCTCCTTGCTGAATCATTGGGTGCGCCGATAGGTGATATCACCCAAGAGGCGGCCAATGGCCATCAATTAGCATGCCAACTTTTTCAAACCCTTAAAAACCGGGGGCTTGGTAAGTTTTCTTCGCAGATACGGCGAAAATTCCCACTGAATTCGTCGAAAAGTGCGCAAGAAGTTGCGCAGTACTGCGCAACTTCTTGCGCACTTGGCTGGAGGCCTTGATAGGCAGGGCCTGTAGCAGTTTTGGGTGGGGTTTATTACGGACAACTGCGCAACTTCTTGCGCACTGGTGCTTTCCAAATTTCCAAACGTCGTTCTTTACATCCGAGCTCAAGCGCAAACCAGTTGCACTGAAGTACCCGGGTAAACTGGGGGGACGAGTATTCAGGCCCGAGGCGAGTGCGTGGGTTTCCGCGGTGGGTAGCAGAGGGAATTGCTCGCGAATATCAATGATGGAGCGGTCATGCTCAAGAAGGACTAGGTCGTGGTATTCGGCATTCGACAGTAAGTGATGAGCCCGATGGACTGTAACCCCTGGCACGATGTGTGAAGTCCCACGTGATGCGAACGCCCGTACCTTTATCCAAGGAACGTACCGCTCTCTGACGCCCTGGCCGTCGCCCGCAACTATCCTTTTTTCTATCTTCTCCTGAGTGACGATCCGCGAGGACGTTGCGTAGCGACGTGACGATTTAACCTGGCTCATCTGGCTAACCGGACTACCTAAAGTGACGTAAAAATGCCCTAAAAGGAGCATTACGGGCAGAGGGAGGAAACCATGCCGCCGAGTTGTGGCGCATAGCTCATGGCGTCACAACCCTCACTACTGATTGTGAACCGGTTTGGAGGTTGCGGTCGCTTCCCCGACGTAGGGAGGCAACCGTGACAACCTTTATTTTTCTGTGACAACGTTTATTTGCTTGTGACAACCTTTATTTATTGCAGACAGGTTGGGTACCAACAACATAGTTTGACACAACCCATCGCGTAAATCGGGGTCTGTAGGATGATTCGCGATAAAGACAACAGCAACATAGATTGACACAGATGGGCTGCGCTTCAAATACAGGGCCGGGCTGCTCCCAACATAGTGTGACACCAACAACTGAAGTAAGCGGTCAGGAGGGGAGCAGCATAATCTGCGGTCTTCAGCACAAGCTCAGTGCGATGTCTAAATCTGTGCGCAACCTACGGCCGGCTCCCATAAGCACATAAACCGTATTTTTCGTCTCAAACAAGCAGTTGTGAGTGAAGGAAACCCCCAACGTTGATCTGACCCAATCACCAGGCGCAAAACGACCTTTTCTATCTTGGATAACCGTCAATGCGTAAACCAAGGCAGGGATAAGCCCTCTATCGGTGATGGCTATTCGTTGACGTGTTGTAACTTCGAGATCCAAGATTACCCAATCAGCAACAAGGCAATATGCACGGGAAGGAAAATGCAGACCTGCGAATGTCACTGCATCTAAATCGGGGAGTGGGCACCCGTTTATGTTTTCGCCTGCGGAAAGCAGCGAGGTAAACGCCGCCAAATTCATTCATCCCTCCAGCCGGTCGGTAAACTGACTCGAACGTGAATCATCCATAAGCATAGCTCTCAGCGAACAGCCTGGTACCGATGGCGACGAATAGTAGCCAGGTCGCCTCACACCTGGTTTCTCAACTCTCCCTTTATCTCACTGAACGGGATGATTTCTATTGGCGGCGTCACAGCACAAATCGGTTTACGCCAATAATCCACGCTATGCCATTGGCCGTGCTTGAACCCAACCTCTGGGTAGGTGCCGATGTGGGTGAACCCGAGTGCTTCATGGATACCTATACTTCCTGCGTTGGGTAAGGCAATGCCGGCATAGGCTGCATGAATCCCCTGTTTCTCTAGAACTGGTAGAAGCTGCTGATAAAGCGCACGACCAACCCCTTTTCGGTGCACAGCCGGATCAACATACACGGTGACATCCGCCGACCATCGATAGGCTTCTCTCGCTCGATGCTCGCTTGCGTAAGCGTATCCAACGACGTTGCCCTCCACCTCGGCTACCAGATAGGGATGCGGCGGTAGTGTTGCGGTTATTCTTGATGCCATCTCATCAACAGTCGGTGGTATCAGCTCGAACGAGATGACTGAGTTCAAACCATTGGAGCATAGATAATCTGGATGGCAGGGGCATCAGATGGTGTAGCAACCCTCACTTTGTAATTCATGTCTTTCCTTACTGCCCCTTTAAAAAATCGCGTTTGAAAGGCTGAACCACCTTAAGGCCTAGCCCTTCAGGATGTCGCGATAGGAACGTGAACTACGCCTTGAGCGGGCTTACCGCATCCACGAACCGTAGAGAGCACCGTTCAGTGAATTGTGAGCTTTTGCTCATGGGGACTAGGCTGCGGGATATCCACGACAACGTCTTTAGCACCGAGAACCTTCGCCAGGAACAGCGCCGTTAACCCACCGAAAAACTGCGCGATGATGAACAGCGCTACGTCTGACATCCGTATCCCCGAGAATGTATTGGTGAACACGCGAGCAATCGTCACCGCCGGATTCGCACTTAAAAACCAGTCGGACCCTACGCATGCGCTTCAAGTTTAAATCATGCCGCCCGTCAGGAGACACATGCGAAGATTCGTTGTAAATAGGAGCCACTCATCGGTGGGTATGTGCCGCAGAAATATTTTTTTGAAAAAAAATACAGACATTACAGAATTGTAATTCTTCAATCATCTCCCTGTTATCTTCAAATTGCAACGATACAAGTCGGCGACGATACGAAAGCGCAACGCGCTTTCCGTAAACAATAATTCCAGCCGAAGAACTTACTAGTTCTGCCAAACCTAAGGAGTGATTAATGGATAACAATACAAAATTCTCAATGGCCGCTTTAGCGTTGGTTGTCAGTTCTGGGCCTTCCATGGCATTCGCAGAGGAAAAGACTGGGGGATTTATCGAAGATAGTAGTCTTTCCGTGCTAAATCGAAATTTCTACTTCAATCGTGACCATCGTAACGGGCAATCAAGCCCCACAGGCAATGGTTATTCAGAGACTTGGTCGCACGCGATCATCAGTAAATTTGAATCCGGTTTTACTCAAGGCACTGTCGGTGTGGGCGTCGATGCTTTCGCGATGATTGGGTTGAAGCTTGATACGGGTGACGGTCGAAATGGTGGTCGTAGTTCGTTCGATGTACTGCCTGTCAATGGCGATGGTGAGGCTCGAGATGAGTACACAAAAGTCGGTGGGGCAGCAAAGGTTCGCGCTTTTGACACAGTAGTGAAAGTTGGTGATGTTTTTCCAGCGAACCCCGTCGTGGCTTCTGGCGACTCAAGACTACTACCCGAAAGTTTCCGCGGTGTAACCGCGACCAATACCAGCATTGAAGGACTGACTGTTCAAGGTGGTCGCCTGCACGCCATGAGCCAACCAGTCTCCAGCAATATGCGCGACAACTTCGCGACATTCTATGCAGGGCCTGTTAATTCACCTTGGGTAGGCTATTTCGGCGGCGACTACAACGTTAACAAAAATATCATCGTTAGTCTCTATTCCAGTCGCCTCAAAGACGCTTGGAATCAATACTATGCGGGCACGGGATTGAATTACTCACTGTCTGATCAGCTTTCTGTATTCGGGGGCGTGAATTACTACAAGGCCGTTGATGAAGGAAAGAAACTGCTGGGAGAATTCGACAACAATATTTGGAGCGCTAAAGTTGGCGTGAAGTATGGTGCGCACTCACTTGCACTTTCTCACCAGCGAAATAATGGTAATGACGACTTCGACTATCTGCGTCAGTCGGACTCTATCTTTCTCGACAACTCGATCCAATACAGCGATTTTAACTCGCCAAAAGAACGTTCGTGGATGGTTCGCTACGACCTCGACATGAGCTCGTACGGCGTACCAGGCCTGTCGTTTATGACACGTTATGGTCGCGGCACCGACGCTGACTATTCCAACGCTAACGCAACATACATGAGGCGCGATGCAGACGGGAACCCGTTGACAGATCAGAAACGTTGGGAGCGCGACATTGAGGTGAAGTACGTCGTTCAGACAGGTTCCTTGAAAGATATGTCTTTCCGCTTGCGGCAAGCGAATACTCGCGCAACCGCTTTTGAATCGGATCTGGATGAGGTCCGTGTGATTGTTGAGTACCCACTCGCCATTCTGTAATACCTAAACGGGAAAATTCTCGGTTCTTCTAAATTGTCCCATTTTTGATTGAAAATTTCAAAATTGTAATTTTTCAATCATCTCCACGTTAACTAGGATTGCTTATAGTGAGTGGGAGTTATTAGGAATCTAGCTAGCGCATCTGGTTAGATCTCTACAGACAAGTAGCAAGCCTGTGAAAATCTGGAAACTCATTGTTGTTCAGTTAAAGCTACAATTTCACCTTTAGAAGCTCCTTCGGAAAAGGGTGAATTTTTAAGACGTCCCTCGGGACGTCTTTTTTATACCTGTTCGAAGCGAATCTAAAAAACGCCCGATTCCTATTTTTCATATCAGTCGAGCGTTATAGATTGTTCAGATAGTAGGATAGCTACTAGCCACCACGTTTGCGACACTCTCCAGCCACAGTGTACCTAATCGTATTTAGCTGCCCATTTGAATCTTCATAAGTCATGGCGGCTGGCACCACCGCGCAGACTTTTGCAGGCCGCACCACACTGATCACTTTCACAACATCCATCTTCATTCCGTACTCGTATTGTTTCGCTACAGGTGCGCTTTTCCCTTGGCTAATAGCATACTGCTCCATAGCTTTAGCATTAGCCGCCATCATTTTCTCAAAGGTTTTGTCTCCTCCCCCTTCAGCAGAGACAAGAGAGGATAACGCCAGAGTTCCAGCGAGAGTAATAATGCTCATGAATTTCATATTGAGTACCTCATATATTAACAGTTACCAGAATATCAACTAGAACATTGCGTAGGTGTGGCGCCAGGATTACCGATGTCCAATCTGCCATCCAAAAAAAACCGCAACCGGAAACCGGAAGCGGTTTTTTTTATTCAGCGTACTGCTACATTTACATTTCATCAGTCTCATCTTTAGCATCACTTGACACTACTGGCTCGATTTTTCCTTCTTTAGCCACGTACTTCTCCATTGCTAGATCATTTGCGACCATCATTTTCTCAAAGGTTCTGTCTCCGCCACCTTCGGCTAAAGCAACTGAAGAAAGGACTAAAGCACTCGCAAGAGCAAAAATTTGAGCAATTTTCATACTGACACCTCATCTAGTTGACACTCTTAGGGTATCAATTCGAACCTATCAACACGGTGGCGCCTAGATTACAGATTCGTTATGTTGCGCACATAAAAAAGCCCCCCATCGAATCTCGATAGGAGGCTTTGAGAAAACTAAATTATATGGATGCTATTTTGTCGTCTTTGGTTTCTTCCTCGTCTCGGCGGTGCACCCATTGATAAAGAGCAGGCAGTATCAGCAGAGTCAACACAGTTGAGGATAGGATTCCCCCGATTACTACGGTAGCTAGGGGTCTTTGAACCTCTGCCCCCGTTCCGGTTGCCAGTGCCATCGGAATAAACCCAAGAGAGGCCACGAGAGCTGTCATCAACACCGGACGTAAACGTGTGAGAGCCCCTTCATTAATTGCGGAACTTAAAGAATGTCCTTCCTCGCGTAGATTACGTATGAAAGCGATCATCACCAGACCGTTTAGCACCGCCACTCCCGACAACGCGATGAAACCAACACCTGCCGAGATCGATAGCGGGATGTCTCTCAGCCATAAAGCCATGACACCCCCTGTCAATGCGAACGGAATACCAGTAAACACCAGTAGGCCATCCTTGAGGTTGTTGAACATCATGAACAAGAGTGCGAACACCAGAAGCAGGGCAACCGGCACTACAATCTGTAGTCGCTTGGCAGCGGATTGGAGCTGCTCGAACTGCCCTCCCCAAGTGGTCCAGTAACCGGATGGGATTTGCACTTCCTTATCAATGGCGCTACTGGCCTCCTGTACAAAAGAGCCGATATCACGCCCACGCACGTTGGCGCTGACGATCACCAGACGCTTGCCGTTTTCTCGGCTGACCTGGTTAGGTCCCAACACTAGATCGAGGGTCGCCACCTCTGAAAGAGCTATGAATCCGATCTGGTCAGCATTGGTGTTGAGCAACGCCGGTACCGGGATTAGCAATGTGGACAATCCCTCGAGATCCTTACGCATCGCGTCGGATAAACGCACCACCATGTCAAATCGGCGGTCTCCCTCATACATCGTACCGGCTTGTCGACCGCCAACTGCCACCGCAATGGTGTCTTGCACGTCGCCTACGTTGAGTCCGTAACGGGCGGCTTTGTCGCGGTCGATGTTGATGGTCAGTACCGGCAGTCCCGACGTTTGCTCAACTTTGACCTCGGAGGCACCATTGATCTTCAGCATTGATGCGGCGATTTTTGCAGCGGTGCCGTTGAGCACCGCCATGTCATCACCGAATACCTTGACCGCCACATCACTACGTACGCCTGAAATCAACTCGTTGAAACGCAGTTGAATAGGCTGAGAAAGCTCATAGTTGCTTCCGGGCATCGCAGCTGCAGCTTTTTGAATATCGTCTATCAATGCCTCCCTTGATTTATTCGGATCAGGCCATTGACTCTTCGGCTTGAGCATCACATAGCTGTCAGAAATGTTTGGAGGCATTGGATCGGAGGCAATTTCGGCAGTACCTGTACGACCAAACATCCGTTTGACCTCCGGTACTTTTGCCAATACCAGGGTTTCAAGGCGTTGCTGCATCTCTACCGATTGCGTCAGGCTGGTACCTGGGACACGCAATGCTTGCAACGCGAAATCGCCTTCGCTGAGACTCGGCACAAACTCACTACCCATCCGACTTGCGACCACACCGCATATTGTGATCACGCCTAATGCCATGGCGAATGCCAACGATCGATGGCCCATGACCCAGTCCAAAGCTGGAGCATACATCCGGCGGGCGCCACGCATGATGACGTTTTCTTCTTCCTTGACCTTGCCGGTCACGAACATCGCAATCGCAGCAGGGACAAAAGTTACTGACAACAACATCGCCCCCAGTAAGGCGATCACTACGGTGAAGGCCATCGGGTGGAACATTTTTCCTTCGACGCCAGTAAGCGCAAAAATCGGTAGGTACACGACCATAATGATCAACTGACCGAAAATTAATGGTCGGCGTGCTTCCTTGGCAGCAGCGAATACTTCGTGAAAACGTTCAGAGCGAGTGAGGATGCGCCCGTGGTGTTGCTGCGCATGGGCCAAACGCCTGATGGCGTTTTCAACAATTACCACCGCACCGTCGACGATGATGCCAAAGTCCAAAGCCCCAAGGCTCATCAGGTTGGCGCTAACTTTATTGGTAAACATGCCGGTGAATGTGAACAACATAGCGAGCGGGATAACCATGGCAGTGATCAGCGCTGCACGTATATTTCCCAAGAACAGGAATAGAATCGCAATCACTAGGATTGCACCTTCGATCAGGTTCTTTTTTACCGTGGCAATCGCCTTGTCCACAAGATTGGTACGGTCATAGACAGTGACTGCTACAACCCCTTTTGGCAGTGAACGGTTGATTTGCTCAAGCTTGTTGGCAACGGCCTGCGCCACGGTGCGGCTGTTCTCGCCGATTAGCATGAACACTGTGCCGAGCACCACTTCACGACCGTTTTCGGTCGCTGCTCCCGTGCGCAATTCACGGCCGATATCCACGGTTGCAACATTCTTCACACGTATTGGCGTACCGTCGACATTGGCCATGACGATATTGGCGATATCGTCGGTGGTTGCTACTTGACCAGGTGCACGAATCAGTAACTGTTCGCCGCTGTGCTCGATGTAACCGGCACCGACGTTAGCGTTGTTGCGCTCCAGCGCTGTAACAAGGTCAGTCAGCGTGAGCTTGTAAGCGGCCAAGCGTTTTGGATCGGGCGCAATCTGATACTCCTTGGCAAACCCGCCAATGGTATTGATTTCGGCGACCCCAGGAACATTGCGCAGTTGAGGCTTGATGATCCAGTCTTGAATCACCCTCAGGTCGGTCGGCGTATAGGGACTGCCGTCCTCCTTGACAGCCCCCTCTTCAGCCTCGACCGTCCACAGGAAAATCTCACCAAGACCGGTTGAGATCGGTCCCATGACAGCTTCCACACCTTCTGGCAGTTGCTCTTTGGCCACCTGTAATCGTTCGTTGACCAATTGCCGAGCGAAGAAGAGGTCCGTGCCCTCTTTGAAAATAACAGTAACTTGCGACAAACCCGAGCGTGACAGCGAACGAGTTTGTTCTAGAGCCGGTAAACCAGCCATTGCTGTTTCGATGGGGAACGTGATGCGTTGTTCGGTTTCCAGTGGTGAAAAACCTGCTGCCCCCGTGTTGATTTGCACCTGGACGTTGGTGATATCGGGAACCGCGTCGATCGGCAGCTTCTGATAGCTTGCTATACCGAGGCCGGCCATGAGGAAAACCGCGAGCAGTACGATAATGCGCTGCTCGATGGCAAATTGGATCAGGCGTTCGAACATGAGAACCTTCTCGTGGAAATGGCGGATCAGTGGGCGTGTTCAGCCGAGGCTTTACCCAATTCTGATTTCAAAATGAAACTACCGGCGGCGGCGATTTGAGCTCCGGGCTCCAGGCCTTCCTTGATCTCGACCAGACCCGCCGAACGACCACCTGTCTCCACTGGCTGAGCTCTAAACCCGTCCTCCGTTCGAACGAAAACAGTTTGCTTGTCCTCGACCGTCTGAAGAGCCGCCTCTGGTACAGCGACCTTTGTCTGCCGAGTACCGGTGTCAACCTGCACGGTCACAAATAGCCCCGGACGCCATGCACCTTGTGGATTTTCCAATGTCACGCGGACCGTGGCTGTACGGGTTTGCTCGCCCAACAAACTGCCGACATAGGCCACGGTTCCAGTGACTTCAGCATTCAACTCCGGCGCACTGACCTTGACCGATTTGCCTACGAGTACCTTGTTCAAATCCTTTGGTGAGACTCCAAAGGTCACCCACACACGCGACAAGTCGGAGAGCGTAAAGGCATTGGTGGTTTCGCTGACAACTTCACCGAGGGCCAAATGTTTCTCGACTACAACCCCGTCAAACGGCGCACGCAATTCATATCGATTACCCCCGCTGGCGACCGAGCTACCACTCAGTACGCTAATTTTTTGCCGAGCATTGCTGAGAGCAATTTCAGCTTCTTGCAAAGCCTGGCGGGCTTGCAGGAAGTCCTGTTCTGCAGAGATTTTGTCCTGCCATAACTGTCGCTCTCGCTCGTAGGTAGTACGCGCCAACTCAAGACGACGTTGCGCAGCGGCTTGTTCACTGCGCTGATCAGAAATTTGTTGGCTAGCGATTACGGCCAGCAACTGACCTTTTTTCACTGGTTGACCAAGATTGGCATGAACCGACTCAACGACACCAGGTACGCGGGGCACCACGTGCGCAGTGCGGTCTTCATCAAAACGGATTTCTCCAGGAAAGGGCAATGAAAGGCTGATGCTCTGCGCTTTCGCTTCAACCAGTTGGATGCCGGCAGAGCTGATCTGCTCTTCGCTCAGAGTCAAATGACCCTCTTCAGCTTCGCCTTCTGCGTGTTCGCCCTCGGCCGGTTTTCCGTCAGCAGTTTCATCGCCGTGATCGTCATAGCCTTTGCCCTCCTGAGTCTGAGCTTCAGCTGAAGGCACCGATGGGCTTGTCATCCAAAACGAACCGATGCCTATACCTATTGCCAAGGTTAGTGCCGAGACGAGGATTAGTTTTTTATCCATGGAGACTCCCTGCGCAACCCAGTCGGCATTCACGGATTAACGTGGTATTGCGATACTGAGCAGCGGTAAAAAAAGCGTTATATGAAATTCACGGGGTACGAGTGAGAATGGCAACATCACCGAAAATTCGCTCGATACGCACCCAGGCGTCTGTCGCCTCGGCGATGGCTTGGATGTATTGCGTGCGAGCGCTAATCAATGTGCGCTGAGCATCGAGCACGTCGAGAAAGTTAAACTTACCCATTTCGAAACCTCGGGTAGCGGTATCGACGGCACTTTGCGCTGCAGGCAGGATGGTTTGATTGAACGACGCCACTTCAGTGTTAGCAGTCAGCCACTGATCTAAGGTGGTTTGGATCTCTGTGCGCAGTCGTAACTCACTGGCATTCCGAAGGTCGCGAGATTGATCGGCACGGCGGGCTGCGGCCAGTACGTTGCCTTGGTTACGGTTAAACAACGGGATGGGCATAGATAGCCCTACGACATTCACCCGCTCGCGCTCACGCTCGTCGTATTGACTCCCGATACTCACGGTCAGGTCCGGAATTCGACGAGCCTTCTCAAGACCAAGAGAGGCTTCCCGCTGATCTATTTGCAGTTTTGCTAATCGTAGCTCTGCAGTTTCACCAATTCGGCTAAACAGCAGCGACGAATCGGGCACGGTTGGCATCGACCGATTTGGATCACCCACGGACACAAATGCAGGCAAAGGCGCCCCCATGACCTGAGCGAGTCTCTGGTAGGCACTGGCCTCATCCCGCTCAGCCCGCCTCAACTCTAGGCGCACTTCTGATAGCTGAACCTCTGCGCGCGTACCTTCAACGGGTGAGGATTTGCCACTCTTGATGCGACCTTGCGCTGCACGCAAACCGCGCTCGGCGAGCTCAAGTGATTGACGTGACAGCAGCAGTCTTTGCTGAGCCGTTGAGGAACTATAAAAAGCCTGAATGACATCGGCACGCAGAACGTTACGCTTGCGCTCCAACTCAATCCCCGCTGCGTCCTGAGCTCTATTGGCCACTTCAATCCTAGCTCCACGCTTACCGCCAAGCTCTATCGGCTGGCTGATCATTACCGTCGTGGTGCGCGAGTTTCGCCGAGTATCTTCAGCCTCCCAGGAAACCTCAGGGTTTGGAATCAATCCAGCCTGCTGTCGCTCTCCCTGAGCAATACCTGTCTCCCATTGAGCGGCCGCTAGGTCTGGGTTGTTGGAAAATGCAGTTTCAAGCGCTTGATCCATTGTGAGCATTTGAGCGTTTGCGGCTAACAAAGGAGCATTCAAAAGAGCAAGGATCGAAATAAGACCTGCTTGTAGCATGGTTTTATGCGTGATTGGGTGAGCAATAAACTTTCTAAACCGAAGTAATTCCATCATTCCCCAAAACCTTTATACAAAAAGAATTTCCCATGAGGCAAATATAATTCCGTACACCTATCAACAAGGTGACTGAAGAATTACAAATACGTTATCTAACGAATAAGCCTCACTTAATGCATTAGGATTAGGGCAATAAGTGCTCGCACCAAGCGACATCCCTAGACAAAAACGGGAGGCGGCTCTTGTACTACAGGGTGACGAGGGTCGCACGAAACCTTGTTAGTTTTAAACTCTATGATCCCAGAAAATTAAAAATGCAACCAGAATCCAACGTTTAAACAGATGGTTAACTTTAAACAGATTCTACGAAAAGAGCCATTACGAACCACTTTAAGAAGGGTTAATTCCTATGCGTATTCTTGTGATAGAGGACGAGCCAAAGACTGCTGAATACTTACATCAGGGTCTAACTGAAAGTGGCTATATTGTAGATTGCGCATCGACAGGAGCTGATGGACTCCATCTGGCACGGCAGCAAGCTTATGATCTGGTATTACTTGACGTAAATCTTCCTGAAATGCACGGATGGGACGTTCTTGAAAATATTCGGCGGTCTAGCAGTACTAGGGTAATGATGCTTACTGCAAGAGGACGCTTAGAAGATAAAATTAGAGGATTGGATCTGGGGGCTGATGACTATCTTGTCAAGCCATTTGAATTTCCAGAGTTGCTGGCAAGAGTACGCACTCTAATGCGTCGTAGCGAACACATACCAATTCAAGAAGTGTTAAAAGTTGCTGATCTTGAACTTGATCAAGGAAGGCATCGCGCATTTCGCGGAAAACAACGCATAGATTTGACGACGAAAGAATTCGCACTGCTCCATCTATTAATGCGTCAATCTGGAGAGGTGTTATCTCGTACTCAGATCATTTCATTGGTTTGGGACATGAATTTTGATTGCGACACCAATGTTGTCGAAGTTTCGATACGTAGGCTCAGAGCTAAAATAGATGACCCATTTGAAACTAAATTAATCCATACGCTCCGCGGCGTAGGTTATGTACTGGAGGAGAGAAAATGAAGCAAGTCAGCCTGTCAATGCGATTGGGTTTGACAGTAAGTATAATGGGAGCAGTACTAGTAGTTTCTTTAGCGATTCTGGCCTATTTAGCGCTTACCCACGAGCTTGATTTGCGTGCAAAAAACAGCTTAGAAAAGAAAATGAATCAAATTGAGCACAGTTTACTGATGGATATCAGTACTAGCAACATGAGCCTAAAGCCACACGCACTATTAGATCAAGTGCTAGGGCATGACAATCTTAATCTCACTATTTTTGATGATGAAAATCTGAGTGTCCCTGTCCTGAGTTTTGGAGCAGATATAACCGTAGTTTCTAGGAGCAAAATCGGAGCAACCGATAGCACTAAGATTTCTTACTACTCCTCGGCACAGGAAAGCGAAAATCACATCCTCACAGCAGCGAAACTCATGAGGCTAAAAGATGGTGAATTCGTATCAGTCTTGCTGACTATGGACCGCTCGAATGATGAATCACTGTTAAGCTCTTATTTGAGTTCAACCATCGTAGCGGTTCCGCTGTTGTTGATCCTTATTGGTATCAGTGCTTGGGCGATAGTGCAACGCGGATTGTCCCCACTCCGGGAATTCTGTGAAGTTGCGGGAATGGTATCAACCCAAGATCTCAGTCACCGACTCTCCGTTGTCAATATGCCCCAAGAGATCAGTGAGCTAGCTCATGGCATAAATTTCATGCTTCACCGACTTGATAGCGGAGTCCAACAACTCACTCAGTTTTCAGATGATTTGGCGCATGAGTTGCGGTCACCGATTACGAACCTTATGGGGAAAGCACAGGTAACTCTTTCTCGTGATCGCTCAGTAAAGGAGTATAAGTCTGTACTAGAGTCTTGCACCGAAGAGTTGGGGCGAGTCACTAGAATTATATCTGATATGCTTTTTTTAGCCCAAGTAAGTCACCCAGCCGCACTTGTACCATTCGAAAACATTTTGCTGGAAGACGAAGCTTTAAAAGTAATTGATCTTTTTTCTCTTTCGGCTGAAGAAAAGTGCGTCGGCATAACCGTCAGTGGTCAGGGCAAAGTTTCAGGCGATCGACTCATGATTCAGCGCGCCATTTCGAATCTTTTATCAAACGCCATTCGTCACTGCCCGATAGAAGAGTCGGTTGTTATTTCCATTGAAACGCGAACCGAAGAAGTCTCCCTTTCAATAAGCAATCCCGGAGTGGGAATTGAACGCCATCACTTGCTTAATATCTTCGATCGTTTCTATCGAGTGGATAATAGTCGCTCACGAGCTGAAGGTGGCACTGGATTAGGATTGGCTATTGTCCGATCTATCATGAGCCTCCATCATGGAACAGCAGATGTCTTTAGTATACCAGGGCATCCGACAACCTTCAGAATTACATTCCCGAAGAACATTTCAACTAGTAACTTAAACTCTCAAAGACCGGGGGAGGTTTTTAGTTAGGATTTAATTTAATCAAAAGCAATATAAAACAGCTTGGCTGCACGAGTCAGATCACTAGGTAATATATAAGTGGGGATCGATGCTTAAAAACCCAAAGACAACATTACTCTTTTTGCTCAGCCAGAGATGAAACCGATGACTCACCAATGGATAGTGAAGATTTAATAGCCCTGTGCAAAATATAACCTTCGTCAAGATACATTACTAGTGCCCAAGAGCAATCCAACGTGAACATCTATTGGTACCGATCTTTGTGACACCCACCTATTACGCAGGTTGATCATGCCTTCATGGATAATCACTCGAGAGTGTGTGGTTTTGCAGATATAGCGTCGCAACCCCCTACTTCGGAATTAAGCTAAATTCAGCATGTTTATTCTAAACTGCAAATCGTATAGACTTTCGTGCAATCTAGATTTTAACGTTATCTTAAGCGCTTGGTGCAAAATTAAATACCTACTGCAGAACCATTCCGCTTCCTGAGACAATTTTAGAGATTACATAACTGCCTTTCTATAATCAATATTTTCAGCGCGTTTAATTTAGTGCAATCCAATTATTTCGCACAATATCAAAATAAGAATGGCTAAACGGGGTTAATGGGCACGCGACTCAAGGACATATCCAGCACCTCGCAATGTATGGATAAGCTTGTCGTCAAAAGGATCATCAATTTTAGCTCGAAGCCTCCTCATTGCTACTTGAACAACGTTCGTGTCGCAATCACTACTCAGACCCCAGACAGAAGACTTAATCTGCGTGCGCGATAGCGTCGTGCCTGATTGACACATCAAAAAGTGTAGCAAGGCGAACTCCTTGTTAGTCAGGTCAATTCGCTGGTTAGCGCGAAAGGCCCTGTGCCTACCCAGATCGAGCTCCAAATCGCCAACGCGAAGCACATTTAGCGATGCCGACGACCCAGTTCGACGCATTAAAGTACGGACTCTAGCTAACAACTCAGGAAACTCAATTGGTTTGACCATGTAATCGTCAGCGCCTAGATCAAAACCCAAGACTTTATCCTCAACACTACCTTTCTCGGTAAGCATCATGATCGGGGTAATAATTACCTCGCGAATACTTACAAGTAGATCCCAGTCGTCACTTTGCGGGGGGTTTACGTCTAGTACTACAAGGTCATAAGCCTGTTGGGAGACTAAGTTTATGCCATCGATTCCGTTTTGTATGCAATCAACGATAAAGCCGCTTTCAGTCAGACCCTGGCGCAAATAATGAGCGGTTTTCGGATCGTCTTCTATTATCAAGATACGCATTTATTATAAAGTCTCGATACTAATTGAAAATACCACAACACTCATTTAGGCAACTTTACTCACCGGTTCACTTTAGCATCTCAACTGGATGAGTTAAGCCATTACAGAATATCGCGCATTTTTTCAGTTTCTGTTAAATGAGTGAATTGAGACACACGACCATACGGCAAATAGATTTTAGACTACTTGATGACGATAGATGGTCTTATTACAAATTTGTAATTCTTCAGTCACCCTCGCGATAACTCTTATGCAGTACATTGAGCATGCAATATATCTAAACACTCTAGACGCTGCAGATGTCCCTACTGTTAAACGATGAAAACGGCGCGCCTTGGGGGCGAAAATTTTGTGATGCCATCTCGCATTAGAAAAATGTTGTGGTCGGCTGATTCCCTGCCTCGGGAATCATTGATGACGACCGCGCATGAGCCAGCCAATGTAAGACGAGGAACAGTCACCAACCCGTATTATCAAATGAGCCAAGACTCGCAGACGCCGAGCGGGAAATACAGAATAGCGCAGCCAGGCTTTAACAGAGTTTGAACCCCGATGCCGTACTAAAAACGGCTGCCAAAGCTTTCAACGAATATTTGAAATCAACTGCAAGGCGTCGCCTGACTCCGAGGAGTGTGCGTTATGCGAGTACGGCGATGTTTCGCGCAATGAGGATTATCGGCATTCGAAAGTGGTGAACTTGGTAAGCGCATCAAGACCGCTTTGGTCTCTCATCCGCAACTAGAATTCCTTTTTAGACAACTAGTCGCGCCTATCAGAATAGTGATCTAAACAATTTCATCACCTATGCCTTCGATACTAAGACAGATGCGCAACGTCAGCAAGAAAACCATACCCCCGCGACCCAACCACCATCATTTCGCTCCAAAAAAAATTGTTTTTTAAGTCAAGTCGAGCGGATCTATCAGTACAACACTTACTTGGGGGGCATCTCATGAAAAAAATCCTCATCGGTTTTGGCGTTTTGGCGGTTTGGCTAATCGTGGAGCTTCAACCAACCGAGGAAAGCGTTGAGGGTCACTGGTGCATCCATGAATTACATCGCTCTGTTGCTGATTTTTTCTTCCCTAAAACGTAGCGGCAGTCCAGTGACAGTTTGCGCGCACGATCATGTCGAGATATTCCGAGATACCCATGAATAAAAAAATACCAATTCTGAGTACGAAAATTATACTCAGTAGCAATCAATTAATTATTGCAGTTTCAACTTGGCTTCTGTTGTTCAGTAACTGGCCATTTTGGCGAGTTGTTTGGAAAAGCGTGGGAGGCCTACAAGACGGAAGCATCTTATTTGTGCTTAGCCTGCCTTGGTTCGTGTTGATGTGGCTGTACGTGTTACTCAGCGCGATGGCTTGGGGACGCTTCATAAAGCCTGTGCTAGCCATTGTTCTGTTGGTTGCGGCAGCAGCGAGTTACTTTATGAATAGCTACGGCATTGTAATTGACTACAGCATGCTAACGAATGTTATTCAAACAGACATCTCTGAGACCACGGACCTGCTGAACTGGGAGTTACTGCGATGGATGCTGGGTTTTGGTGTTCTACCGGTGCTGCTTATCACCCGAGTCCGTTTGATACAACGATCGCGCACCCGCGCGCTTGCTCATCGATTGATGGGGCTGGCGGTAGCACTTACCTGTTTGGCAATCATCGTATTTACGCTTTACCAATCTTATGCATCGCTCGTACGTAACCATCGCGAACTCAGATTGATGTTAGTTCCTTCGAATGTGGTTTCGGCAATCCATGGGTATATGCGTCGCCAGCTAGCACAGCCCACAGAACTAAAAATCATTGGTGCTGATGCCCGCCAAGGAGAAACTACTGCGAGTGTAAAAAAATCACGCCTGACGTTGTTAATTGTGGGTGAAACCGCTAGGTCCGCGAACTTCTCGCTTAATGGCTACACACGCGATACCAATCCGGAATTGACTCGGCGTGGTGTCTTAAGTTTTACCAATGTCAGTTCATGTGGAACAGCTACGGCAATCTCCTTACCTTGCATGTTCTTGGATGCGGGTAAACAAGGCTATAAAGACGGTATGGCGTTACGGAGAGAAGGCTTATTAGACGTGTTGCAGCGGGCCGGAGTATCGGTACTTTGGAGAGATAACAATTCGGGTTGTAAAGGTATTTGTGACCGAGTAAAAAATGAGAAATTGAACAATCAGAAAACATCAGGATTATGCAGAGCAGGCGAGTGTTACGACGAAGTCTTATTGCAAGACCTGCAAGCTTACTTGGATCAACAACAGGGTGATTCAGTCGTGGTTCTCCACATGAAAGGTAGTCACGGCCCATCCTACTACAAGCGCTACCCACGCGAATTCGAGCGATTTGGTCCCGTTTGTGATAATAACCAACTAGAGCGATGTACGCGCGAGAGCATAGTCAGTGCCTATGATAACAGTATCGTCTATACAGACTATGTACTTGGACAAACGATTGACTTGCTAAAGCGCAACGCTGAGCGCTTTGATACGGCTATGCTTTACGTCTCTGATCACGGTGAGTCTCTCGGCGAGAACGGGATATACTTGCACGGACTGCCTTATGCTATGGCGCCCAAAGAGCAGACTAGCATTCCCATGGTTCTCTGGATCTCCAAAAACATGCAATCTCGTCAAAAACTAGACGTTCAATGCTTGAGGGAACAGCGAGGCGCATCACTATCCCATGACAACTTATTCCATTCGATATTAGGATTGATGAATATCCAAACTTCGGTATATCGACCTGAGCTTGATCTGTTTAGCGCATGTCAATCCAAAGCCTTGGCCTCATTAAAACTTACTTCAATGACTGGCCAGCAGCAGTAATAGCAGCCAACTAGTGGCAAGAATGAAGTCTAATGATCATCATTAAAATTAACGCACACTCCACTCAGAGCCATTCATATTAGAATGGTAAGTTTTCAAGCATCTAAAAAAACTGCGACCGACTGTCCGTCTTTTTATTTGGCGATTCAGTCGGCCTTTGCAACACTCAATACGAGTATGCCTTCCAGGTGCTTTGCAAATAAAGTAACTCTAAAACTATAATATAAATATATTTAAAATTAACTGCAGTGGGGTTCCTCGGTGAATTTGCGCGAAACATCGACCGCTCCCAAAGCTTCCAATGTTCGGCGTCCTATCAGTACGGGATAGTTCATCTCGCCTCGATCTTTCAGAGAAAATTCCTCTTTATAAATTTTATCTCCTATGCACATCGTCATCATGACGACTGGACGATGTTCAGCGCCGCCGGCACCTCTAACTTTTACATTTCGTTCAATCCGTCGTTCGAAGAGTGCGCTACTCACCTTCTTAGTTTTGGTGTCTTTGACTTTAACGTTAAACCGAATCCATTCTTCTCCATCTTTTTGGAATCTTTTTAAGTCCTTCGCATCCATGGATGACGTAAGAGCCCCAGTATCCAACTTTATTTTCACGGCGATATTTTCTGGTAAAAGTATCCCTTCTTCAATCCACCCGAATACCTTTTCTGGTCTAGCCGGGCTCGACAAAACCGGCTCTACTGTTAGAGACAAAAGCATTATCAGCAGAGCACAATTTAAAATAATTTTTTTCATTTTAACTAGCCCTCTGGGGTGGATCCCCGAAATAACAACTTGTCTTAAAAATGGAACTCAATTAGTGGACCTTGCCTTCATAATCGTCAACTAATTGGCTATGGAAATCTGCTTTTTCCATTTGTACAGTAGTATGACTGATCTGAAACTCTTCACTCATAAGCGACGTGACTTCAGTTAAAATATCTTGTTCACTGCGGGAGGTATAGTCAGCGACCAGGTGAACGCTCATTACACTCTTACCACTGGTTAAAGCCCATATATGCAAATCGTGCACATTTTTTACTCCTACGATTCCGTATATTTTCGCCTCCACCTTTTGAATATCGATGCCCTCTGGAACGCCCTGCAGTAATATATTCATGCTTTCCTTGAGCAGTGACCAAGTCCTAGGCAGCACCCAGAATCCGATACCTGCTGCAACAAGTGAATCAACCCAACTCCAACCGGTGAAGCGGATTACAAGCGCTGCAATGATGACGCCAATAGACCCCACCATATCGCTCCAAACCTCTAAATAAGCGCCCTTCACATTGAGACTTTCCCCACTAGCGGCACTCAACAGACGCATTGAAATGAGGTTAACTATCAGTCCCATCACTGCAATTACTAACATGCCCGTCGACTGAATTTCTGCGGGGGCGTTAAGTCGAAGATACGCTTCATAGACAATGTATATAGCGACTAAAAACAACAAGACAGCATTGAATGTGGCTGCAAGTATTTCGAATCGTGCATACCCGAACGTGCGCTTCCTGTCAGCAGAGCGTTTGGCAATATGAATAGCCAGCAAGGATATTGCCAAAGCCACAACGTCTGTCAGCATATGCGCAGCATCCGACAGTAAGGCTAGGCTGCCCGTGACAAAGGCTCCGATGACCTCAGCAATCATAAAACTTGTCGTCAGGGCGAGTGCGATCCATAACATCTTTTCATGACCCGCACGTACTTGACCGTGACTGTGCCCTGAACTCATGATTTTTCCCCAAATGTAGCCTAATGAAGATCCAACGAGTGGACTGTAGAATATAAAGACCTACTAGCACCCAAACCGTTCCATATCATCAAACCAATCATTCAAAGGTGGATACTGGTTTGATGTAGTATTCAGATCATAAGCGAGAAATCGCCATCTTAATCAAATAGTTCCTGCAAAAACGATTTTTTGCGACTCGGTTGTCCCTGATGCCCACTTTGACTTTGATGGCCACCTTCTTTCCATCCACCGCTGTGGCTCCCTCGATCTCCATGACCATGCTTATTCCCGTACTGGTTGTAACCAGGTTGTTCTGCTGGCGTCGAACTTTGGACAGGTGATGTGAGGTTCTGTGGAAGCAATCTAACGGTCTCTTGTCGCTGACTACGCTCAATAATCTTGTCGAGTTCACCTCGGTCAAGCCAGACACCGCGGCATTGCGGGCAATAGTCAATTTCTATGCTCTGGCGCTCAGTCATTACTAAAGCTATATCTTTGCAGATAGGACATTGCATATTTAATTCCTTATGTGAGTAATCAATTTTGACAATGTAGCTTTCGAATCAATACCGCAATAGTTGTGGTCCATTGAATACCACAAGCGGGCTCGTCCCCATATCGGCGAAAAGAGCCATCCACAAAGTTGCTTGGCCGGGCGAAGACGCTTTTATCTTTCATCCTCACCTCGCGATCTACTTCTTTAGCAATCGAAGTCCATTGAGCACGACAAGTATGCTCACTCCAACGTCTGCAAAAACAGCCATCCACATGGTGGCCAAACCCATGAGGGTGAACACAAGGAAAATGGCCTTAATACCTAAGGCGAACAAAATGTTTTGCTTAAGAATCACAGCTGTCTCGCGTGACAGGCGGACGAAGGCCGGAATCTTGCGCAGATCATCATCCATTAAAGCAACGTCAGCCGTTTCAATAGCGGTTCCCGTGCCAGCCGCGGCCATGGCGAATCCGATCTGAGACTTGGCCAATGCAGGTGCATCGTTTATCCCATCACCGACCATCCCCACCACGTGCTTACGGCCCTTCAATTGATCAATTACTGAAAACTTGTCGCTGGGCAACAAGTTTCCCCGCGCCTCATCTATCCCAACTCGTTTGGCAATCGCATCAGCCGTGTACGAATTGTCGCCTGTAAGCATCATGGTCTTGATACCCAATGCATGCAGCTCCTTGATCGCTGTCTGGCTTGAGTCCTTTACGGTATCGGCTACAGCAAACAACGCAAAAACCTGACTGGCGCTGGTCAAGGCTACGACTGTTTTGCCTTGGCGCTCCAGGCTAGTCAGAGATTCGTCCAACTGCGAAGTACCGAGCCCCAACTCCTGGATCAGTCGGTGATTGCCCAGGTAGAAGAGCTGGCCTTCAATCATCCCCTTTACCCCGCGACCGGGAAGGGCCTCAAAACTCTCCACTTGCAGGAACGTTGATGCGTCCGAGCCTTCGTACTTGGCAATTGCCTGTGATACGGGGTGATCCGAGCGTGCACTGAGGCTGGCGGCAACAATCTGAGGATGTACCTCTGAGTCTTCGGCTACCGGAATGTAGTCTGTCTGAACCGGTTTCCCATGGGTAATGGTGCCGGTTTTATCGAGCGCGACGAAACTCAGCTTGGCGCCTATTTCCAGGTAGATGCCGCCTTTAACCAAAATGCCTTTGCGAGCCGCTGCCGCCAGACCACTGACGATGGACACCGGAGTGGAAATGACCAGCGCACAAGGGCAAGCAACCACCAGAAGCACCAGTGCACGATAGATCCAGTCAGTCCACAATCCGCCCATAAACAGTGGTGGGAATACCGCAATCGCGACGGCGAAAAAGAACACCCCT
Organism: Pseudomonas sp. SCPG-7; assembly: GCF_002156405.1. NCBI lineage: Bacteria > Pseudomonadati > Pseudomonadota > Gammaproteobacteria > Pseudomonadales > Pseudomonadaceae > Pseudomonas > Pseudomonas sp. SCPG-7. The sequence goes on from NZ_MVOO01000011.1 coordinate 21,379, forward strand.
GGCGTATAAATTTTGGCAAACTTATCAACGAACCGCTGGGTTGGAGCTCGCGAACTTTGGGCTTCTTCAACCGCGTGAATGATTCGAGCAAGGGTCGTATTGTTGGCCTCAGCTGTCACTCGATACTCGAAGGAGCCGGATTCGTTAATGGAGCCGGCATAGACAGGATCATCGACATCTTTTTCGATGGGCAAGCTCTCGCCCGTGATGGGCGCTTGGTTAACAGTAGAGTTACCAGAAGAGACTTTACCATCCAGGCCAATTCGTTCGCCGGGGCGGACACGAACCAAGGCCCCAATCTCGACCGTTTTTACATCGACTTCCAGCCAACTACCGTTGGGTTGGCGCACGGTAGCTCGTTCAGGGGTCAAGTCCATCAGCCCCTTGATCGCATTGCGCGCACGATCCAGCGATTTCGCTTCGACCATTTCCGCAACGGTGAAGAGAAACATGACCATCGCGGCTTCTGGCCACTGTCCGATCAACACCGCTCCGGTAACCGCGATGCTCATCAGCGCGTTGATGTTCAGGTTGAGGTGTTTGATCGAGATCAAACCCTTCTTGTAGGTCGTAGGCCCGCAGAGCACGATGGCGAACAAGGCTATGACCGCTATCACCCATTCAGGCGCGGAGTTAGTGAAGTGCAGGACTTCAGCACCCACGGCAGCGACACCGGAAAGCGCTAATGGCCACCATGTGCTCTTAGGTGATTCCGCCTGGGGAAGGACTTCTGGCGTATCTGCGCTGGTTGCATTGCCATTAGCCGTCAAAGGTTCGGCGTGCATGCCCAGCGATAGCACTGCTGCCTCGATACCCAAGGTGTCGGGTAGCTCGTGCCAGACAGCCATCGTGCGGTTCATCATGTTGAACTCGAGCTTTTGAATGCCGCTCATCTTCGCGAGCTTGTCCTCGATCATGGTCTGCTCGGAAGGACAGCACATCTGCCCAATCCTGAAACTGCTGAAACGAGTCGCTTCGTCGGTATTGGTGGGAGACACGTTTTCGATGCCGACTTTGGGACTACCCGCAGCAGATGGTGGGCAGCAAGCATCGATAAAAAGGTCATTATCAACCGTAGCAGCAGGCTGACTCGGCTCGGCAAGGCTGTACAGGGCAGATGGCGGTGCTACGACAGCGCAGTTCGATTTACTGATATCGGAGCCGGGGGAGCAGCAACCCGCGCCCTTTACTGAAGAAGGCGCTGAGCTGACGTCCAAAGTTTTCGCGGAGCAGCAACTACTGTTGGACTGTGCTGTAGTTGTATTACACATAGTCGCGGCAGGTGCACAGCAGCCGGTCGGTGCTGCCGGGTCAAATACCTCAACGGCGGCGTCACTTTTCGGTGTTTGTTCATCACCGCAACAGCTTTTCATAAAGGCACTCTCCACAATTTATTGTGAAGAGTGAACACCCTATAGCCACTATAAGGTCAAGCGGATTGTCGAGCCCGGTGAGCTTTTTTCATTCCGCATTCCGCACGCGCCCTTATTAACGAGCTTGGTTGATTTCGCTCCAAATCAGATCGTAGAGCTGTTGAGCGCCGAAGTTAGTCAGGGGTTTACCGTTAACGAAAAATGTCGGTGTTCCCTTCACACCTACAGTTTTGGCATCAGCGGCATCTCTTTCTATCGTGGCGGTGATCTCCGGCGACATCATGTCCTCACGAGCCTTAGCCACGTCCAAGCCCGCTTGGGCCGCTACGTCCCAAGCTGCTGATGCTTTCGCATCGTCATGCCACTGCGGTTGAGCAGCGAGGACAGCTTCAAGTACCGGCACAAAAACACCCTGCTTACGTGAAGCCTCGAGCAGACGTATGGCTTCTTCAGACCCTACGTGAAGCTTCACATAGCGCAGCACTAAGCGAACATCGCCTGGGTGTTGTGACATCATCTTTTTGACGATGGGGTAGAAGGCACGGCAGCTTTCACAAGATGGATCGAAGAATTCTACGATTGTCACCGGGGCGTCGGCAGGGCCGAAGCTTGGTGAGTTAAACCGCACTAGCGCGCTGGTTTGCGGTACAGGTGCTGTAGCCTGGGGCACAGTGGCAGCACGATTGTAGAAAAATGCTGCGACGGCAAAGCCTACGATGGCTAGCACGCTGATGGAGAGGACGACGGCGCGTCTGCTCATACGGTAAATCTCCGACGGATAAGAACGAGAAAAATGATCAGCAGGCTGAACACGCCCAGCGATAAAAGTGGCAGCGGAACACCACTGAGGATGGTCATGTCGGCACCGGAGCAGGAAGGGCCGGCCCCGCAAGGTTTGATGCTTTCAGGAATCAGTCCGAAATAAAGCAGGTTGTGATACAGAGCGATGAGCCAACCCATGACTGCTAATGGCAGTGCATAGCGCCAAACACCGGTGTCCGATAAACAGCAGGCGACGCCCAATACCAGGACGAGTGGAAACATGAAGGCTCGTTGAAACCAACAGAGCACACAGGGCAGTTGCCCCATGACTTCACCAACGAATAGCACGGCGATTGTTGATACCAGAGCAAGCAACCAGGCACAGAGCAACAGCGCCCAAGCTCCGGATTGATGTTGTTTTAAGGGGGCTTCCATAGGATTCAGTCCACTTTTCTATTGAGCGCACGCAGATTTGCTTATCGCCTAAGGCGCGTAGAATGAAGATTCTAGCAACTATAAGGTCAAGCGAAATGAGTTCGACCAAATACACAGTCGGTGATCTGGCGAAGGCGACTGATACCAAAGCGGTGACCATCCGCTATTACGAGCAGGTCGGCCTCCTGCCTTCTGCAGGGCGTTCAGCATCAGGCTATCGCTTCTACACCGACGAGGAGCGCGACCGTCTATTGTTCATCCGACGTAGCCGCACACTGGGCTTCAGCCTTGACGATGTTCGAGAGTTGCTGGGCTTTGCGGATAACCGCGACGCTTCCTGCGCCAGGGTGGACGCAAAAATCGAGGGGCAGTTAGAGCAGGTTCGAATGCGCATCCGAGACCTGCAAGGCTTGGAGGTGGAGTTGGAGTTGGAGCGTTTGATTGCTTGTTGCGAGGGCGGCGTGATCGAGCAGTGCCGTATTATCGAGTCGATGTCCAATCCCCGTTAAGGATGCTAACCGGCCACCCCACAATTTTGGCGGGAGTCCTGTTGAATGAACTGATCATTTATATCGACTATGTGGTGGTTTCGACTCCGTCTTGGCGGTATCAAGAGTCGCAGGTGCAATGACGTAACGCACGCCGTTGAGGGATGAACCAACGCTTGGGCTTTGATGCCTATACCGGCTAGAGCGTTTGCGTTGATCATAGTGATTGACTCTCAGATTCAGTGATAGTCATAGAAGTGGGCATGCTGCTGCCCGTTATTTCCGTCCACACTGTTAACTGTGGCAGGATTAAAATGACATGCCTTCAGACACCTGAATCAGCATTTCTTCAACTAGATGTGTGCCGTGAGACGTAGTGACCATTGCCAGTGGGCTTTTTCCCAAAAAACGGGCTTTGGGTTTGGAAAGCCATTGTTTGGCCTTCCCTTCGTCCCCGAACATGATCTCGGCCATGGCGGTAATGTGTGCGAACCGGAACAGGCGATCGCTCTCATCCGACGTTAAAAGCTGATCGCTTGCCAATTTTGTTTTGAGCGTTTTGGGGTGAATGATTATGTCGCGTTCTTGCGGATTTACGGTGCCATCAGCACAAAGCGATGAAATCAGGCCGGCCGAAAAGCCAGCTACTATCATGTCGTGAATGTCTTGATCCGAAGCGTTGGAAGGGATATGGAGATACGCAGCCAACCGCTTGCGGTAAGCATGATAGGCATCCTCACGCAGGACTCCAGCAAACATCGGCCGTACTGATATTGCACTGTTCATGGGCGTCAGCACTAATGTGCCATTCGCTATCGTTAGCTCTAAATGATCACCAACACCTAACCCCATTTGGTCAAGCAACTCTGGAGGTAGGTCAATGATGATGTCGCCAGTACCGTCCTCAGTATTCTGGCACTTGACTATCCAATGCTCGCTCATGATTGTCCGGCCCTCATCCGCGACTAGAGAATGACACACATCATTATGCTCGGGCGCAGAGCTGACCAAAGGAACGTGCACTCCTCCAGTAGACATGCACTGCCGCTGCTCGAACGCCGGATAGCGAGTGCAACAGCAAAAAATGGGGCAATGGCTTTGCCGCCTTTCCACCGTCACATGGTTACGAGCTTGAGCGTGATCTGGCAACTACACGAAAAGGATATGACATGAACCCTGATGAGCTTTATGTTTCCGTCGACGTCGAGACTTCTGGACCTATACCAGGCGAATACAGCCTGCTTTCCATTGGAGCTTGCCTTGTAGATCAACCTGCCACGTCCATCTATCTTGAACTACGACCTGACAGTCCAAAACACGACCCAGAAGCACTGGCAGTATCGGGGCTGAGTCTGGAGAAGCTGGAGCGCGAAGGACTCACTCCGCAACAGGCGATGCTGACATTTGGTGAATGGCTGAAATCATCCTGCCAAACGGGGCAGAAGGTCATTTTCGTAGGACTCAATGCACCGTTTGACTGGTCATTCGTCAACTACTACTTCCACAAATACTTGGAAACCAACCCCTTTGGTTTTACCGCTATCGACATGAAGGCCTACTTCATGGGAGCTGTAGGTTGCAGCTGGCAGGAAACAAAATCATCCAAGATGACCGCTGCGCTGAAGCCACTCAGCGAACCGAACCATAACGCATTGGATGATGCTCGCTTTCAGGCAGAGCTCTTCGCGCTAATGCTGGCGGGTAAGGGTAACCGCTGACGCCTCCCATGGCACTGACTTGAAGCTTATCTAAGCCAAGTTGCTTCAACATATCTGCCGCCCCTGAACGACCAAGCCTTGATGCCTTCTGGTTTTTCGGACTTGCCAACGATAACGGCTATTGGGTGCGGTAGATCCTGCGTGTAACGCGCAGCAAATCTGGAGAAACTTCCTATGTCTGCCGGAGAAATCACCGGAACAGATTGGGGATGCGTATGCCAATAGCCCACCAGACGTAACCCTTGTTCGTTGGCAGCTTGGATCTCCTGACGGCACCGCTCCGCATCCAACTCTAGCCAAGACCAGCCTGACCGATCGGCGCGATGAGGCAACGTGGCCAAGGCCAGCAGCAACCCTTTCGGATTAACCGGGTTGACGAATAACTGTCCCCCTCGCTCCACGCCAAAGAGGCCCTGCCGATGACTATCCAAGATGTCCGCGACAGCTTGCGACACCAATAGCTCGGAATCCACCTCCGCCCATCTCCAGCGCCAAGCGATATCCGTCATACCATTTCATCCTTATGTTCCGGCCATCCGCGCTCGAGTAGGAGTTGCTGCGCCCCCTCTGGAAGTTTGGGCCCATGGTATTGGCCTCCTAGGCTCGGCACATCTTCAGGCCTGTAGATACTGCTGACCCAAGATGCAGTGGTGATGTTGCAGGTCAATGCACGTAAAGCCGTGTGCGACACCATAGAGGCGATATTGGTCATCCCCAGCGATCCGCCTGGAATAAAGCTCTCCCCACAAGCGGGCAGTGGAACCACACCTCCTCCCGGCCACTCGGTAAACTTATGAAGAAAATCGCCGATGTCCGTGAATAAATGACGGCCATCAAAGGTACCGGCTGGTGCGAATAGCGCGTGGCCTACCTGGGTATACGGTTCGCTCCAGGCTTGTAAAAGTCCCCAAGAAACGCCGCTGGATTTGGCTCGCCATACAGTGACCTCCGACTGCCAGTCCGCTGTCGTAATCACCACAAGATCTGCGTTATCGAACACTTCTGGTTTGCTGCTCATAACTACTTCGGCGAAAGTCGAATAAGCGGTGCATTCTGTAGTCGGAAGATCTAACAGAATCTTGTCCCTCAACGCTGAGGCTTTCAGCCTCCCTAGGCTATCCGCTCCCAGAACGTGCCTACCCAGATTGGCTGACACCAGAGTGTCAGGGTCGATGAGGGTAAGGTGGCCGACACCGGAGCGTGCCAGTTGTATTGCCACCGCACTGCCTAACGAGCCAACGCCAACACAAACGACCCGAGCATTTTCAAGGTGCTTTGCAGTGCCGCTTATATCGCGGGACAGAATGGACGCACGATCAAGCACGTCTAGGGCAGTTGCGCGGACAAGTGCCGGAGGATGTGCATTTGCGATGGCTGGCCGGCGGCGCGCTGTGCGCAAGCCAAACTTTGCCCCCCGCTCTTGCTGTACGCCAAGCGAGCGCACATTGAGGCAATAAGTTGGAGCATCCGTCCCCCCAGGAAGCTCCAGGACAATCCATCGACTCGCCAACGTTCCATGCAGCTCAAACCATGCCAGCAATTGCTCGGCATCGTCTGGTTGAAGGTGTGGCGTGAGCCACAGCAATAAATCTTCTGGATCCGGGGTGCGGATATCCGGATAAGTCTGAAGCTTAACGTAAAAACCAGGAGTTTCGGCCGCGCGAATGACAGCGGAGCGCCCGACAACCCGTCGGTAATGCCCTTTGAGTGCAGCTATGTTCGATGCTAGCCAAACCGTTTCCTGACCGGATGGCACAGCCCGGCGCGGATCGCTGAGAGCAAACAACTGCGAGGCAGCCTGAGGTCGATCCAAAAGTAAAAGGTTCTGGTACGACTGTCCGTGCTGAAAAGACCAGTAGGTAGTGATCTCATTCTGAAATTCGATATCGCGCGCTGCCTGACTTGATCCCATCTTGGACAACGAAACGATCTGGGCCAAGCGAGCAAGGCTGTCCTCTACCACGACCTCCGGGGAGCCCATAATGGGGCGTTCCTGAAAGCCATGAAGGCAAAGCCCCGACTTAGTGGCATGCGGCCAAACCAGCCATGGAGAAGGTTCGACGTTCAGCCGCAAGAGCCCACGGGGAAAGTTGGAGGGGAAACCAATACGCAGTCGCCGCTCCTGCCCCGTGTAATCGATGGGCAAGGGGAAGTGAAAGCACGCCGCTTCGTCAGCCCGCATGGGTGCGGGCTGGAGCAATGCATCAGCTGCATCCTGACCTAGGGTATCTCGCAGTGCGGCGATTCCGCGCTGCAATGGCGTCTTAAGAGGATCAGCCAAGGCGTCCAACTGGCTTTACGCTCGACTGAGAGGTTCCGCCACCGCTGGCCCCTCCGAAGAGCGAACCCATCGAAGCAGAGTTTCGAGTAGTGCCATCCGGTCGGCCAGGCATCGTCCAATTCGCAGGGATTTCATTGTTTACTGTTGTGATGAACGCCGGCGCAATACCGAAGTTCTTTTTCACTGCCTCGGCAAAAGAATCATTGGATTCAAAACTTTCCAAACCTAATGACACAGAAGCACTGGCGTCCGCATGCCATTTGGAAAATGCTTGACGATAGCCTTGTCCCTCACCCGGTCGATTCCACTTCTCTGCAAAGTTTTCGCCGTTATCGGCAGGGTTGCAGACAAAGCAATCGCTACCTCTATACGCAATGTGCTGCGGTATTCTGCGAACGATTTCCAAAATTGCATCGAGCGGTGCCAATGGCTTTGACTGGGACTCTTTCACGACATCCAGGTATGCGTGAGTGGCCAGGGTCGTAATGACCGCAGAAATTGGGCGAGTATCAGCGCTTTTTGTCTTGATAGCCCATTCATCGCGATGCCGCTTCAGCAGCTTTATGGTCGCGCGCAGGGGATCTTGATCGATGTAATCCTGATAGTGCGGCAAAGGATCTTGTGTCGCGGCATCAAGCATTCTCTGGCTTTTGGCAATCACCAAGCTTTCCAGAAAGATTTCCTGGGCGGAAGCGACCTGCAACCAATTCGAGTAAGGAATAGGGCTGCTTGCTTTCCACCCTGTGACCCGATCCGGAACCTCCAGCTTACCCTCGCCGTTTGCTTCGCCATTTCCGTTGATCGCGCGTGCAGGTGTGACATCAATGTGGAAACCTGGATTTTCGTCGGCATAAACGATCCGAATACCACGACGTAGTTGCTTAACTTCTTCCTGAACGCGGGAGCCTTCCCTGAAACGCTGCTCAATCGCCTCTAGAACTTCCTTTGCACCAGCGCCCTGAGCGTGGGGGAGCCAGATAATCGCATCCGCATCAATGGTGTCCAGATCCGCAGGCGCGCCGGCAATTGGCTTAATGGTCGTCTTCAGCCGCATTGAGCCCTGGACGAAAATATGAGCCTCAGCGAGCAGCGGATTGTCAGAAGCCGAGAGGATTTTTTCCAGCTGGGAGTAGCGATCATTGATTTTTTCGTACTGCGCTTCCGTCAGCGAGATTTCCCGCGCGGCGCGAAGCAGAAAATATTCCCAACTGCTGCGCTTGGTCTGTTCGTTGCTCAAAAGCATTACATAGCCTCCTGGGCCGAGGGACCCAATTGCAGTGTTTGCGTAAACCGATGTTGGTTTTCTTTGTCCCGGTCGAAGATCAGGTACGTATGTTGATGCTGCGTTGTGAGCAACGCGCCAAACTCGATGGCTAGTGCCGCAGGAATGGCGGCGAAGACGTGGATAGGATAAGGAGTCAGAGCCTCAAGCTGGCTCAGTCGTATTTGGAGCGCGTCGCGAAAGGCATGGATCACCCGACGGTTCTGTACCATCGCGTAGCTTGGTTCAGGGATCGACAGCTCTGCAATACGTGCACCGGGTAGAGCGTCGGTCACGTCGCGAACTGGAACTTGCGCAGAAATGGAGAGCACCAACGCCAGTGGACCATCGCCGTTGGGTGGAGGCGTAAACAGAAAACTGGGCGGCTCAGCAGACTGATCGGGCCAGCGCAAAAGATGCTCGCGGTGAAAAGAGAAGATTAAGCGTTTGGAACGATCGCCGATGCTCTGGCCCAACATCATCAAAGCTGGGATATCGGCCAAGCCTACTACTGCTAGTGCGGGCGAGTCGCCGTAGGTGCCGCCGCGACGCTTGAGTTGCTGCTCCAGCTCATACTGGATGCTGTCTTTGACGTTCTGCCAATAGGCAGCGTCCCTGCCGCGCGGTCCAGGCGCAGGGAAGGTAATTTTGATGCCTTGATCGAAGGCGGTTAATCCCTCCGCAGACATCGCAGTCAACAGATCGCGAACGGGAATATCGTTGATCGTCTGGAAATGCTGACTCTGGACAATGAGAGGAATCGCTCTGCCACCATCAGGGGTCGTTGCGGCGATTCGGATGCGCTCTAGGTATGCTTGGTGTAAACCACTCAAATCATTTTCAGGATAACCGTCTGCGTCACGATCAATTTTGTCATGACAGCCTGGGCACAGGAGCATCAGATTAGCGGTATTGTTTGTGTGCGCCTCAGCATCATGATCCGCGCGTCCCCGAGGGCCTTTGGGACTGGCGGGCAGGATATGCGCCACTTCGCCCCATTTCATTGGCTTGCCGGCACGATAATCGAACGTCAGATCCGTGCCGCACAGTTCACAATGACCAGCGGTCTGTGTCCATACGATCCGCTTCGTCTCATCATTCGTGTTAAAGCGCCCGCTCGCGGGCTTAGCGTCTTCTTGTTCTGCCATTCCGACCTACCCCAGAGAAACATCCATGATTGAAAACGATGATGGCAAGATAAGATCATATTAAGGTCATTCGCCTCGATTTCAAGAGTGATCTGAGGGTGACGAATGCTGAGTCGGCTTTGAGCAGGATGCTGTTTGTGGCTCATCGAAACACAGTAGGGCAGCGTTCGTTTTTCTGGCAAGTGCTGGTGGGTAACGGCACTGACCACAGCGTATGTATCGAAATTAGCGAGTTTATGCAAAAGACATAAACTTGCTAATTTCGATACATACCGCGCGTAGGACTGATGAAAACGGGCTGTGCAGTTCAAACGAGGCTGCAAGCGCAGCCCCTTTTGTATGCATTTTTACGCGTCAGTGCTTGCCAGGCTCAACGGACAAGTGTCGACGACGCATGAGGTGATAGGCCGCCGGGATCACAAACAGCGATAGCAAGGGCGCCGTAACCATACCTCCAATCATCGGGGCGGCAATGCGGCTCATCACCTCGCTGCCGGTACCGCTTCCCAAAAGTATTGGCAACAAACCAGCGATAACCACCGCAACGGTCATGGCCTTGGGTCGAACGCGCTGCACAGCGCCTTCACGAATCGCGGCCATTAACCCGTGTTCTGTGTTGTCACCGAGGTCTTGACGCTCGGCCCAGGCATTTTTCAGGTAGAGCAGCATGATCACGCCAAATTCTGCAGAAACACCGGCCAAGGCGATAAAGCCGACCCCGGTGGCGACCGACAGGTTGAATCCCAACAGATAGAGAAACCATGCCCCGCCCGTGAGAGCGAATGGCAGCGTGGCCATAATCAGCAAAGCCTCATCAAGGCGTGCAAATGTCAGGTAGAGCAACACGAAGATGATCAACAGCGTGGCAGGCACCACCAGTTTGAGTCGTGCGTTGGCCCTTTCAAGAAACTCGAACTGACCTGAGTAGCTTAAGCTCATGCCGGGCTGCAACTTTACCTGCTCACTGACGACCCGGCGTAGATCGGCCACCACGGAGGCAATGTCCCGGCCATGCACGTCGATGTACACCCAGCCTGAAGGCCGTGCGTTCTCACTCTTGAGCATTGGCGGCCCGTCGTTGACCTTGATCTTCGCCACGGTGCCAAGGGTGATCTGGCTGCCTAGTGGGGTGTAGATCGGTAACTGCTCCAAAGCACCGAGCGAATCCCGCCACTCCCGAGGGTAGCGGACGTTGATTGGGAAGCGTGCAAGCCCTTCAATGGTCTCGCCGACATTTTCACCGCCGATAGCGCCGGCCACGATCGACTGCACATCGGCGATATTCAGTCCGTAGCGGGCGGCGGCTTTTCGGTCGATATCCACGTCGATGTAACGCCCACCGGTTAATCGCTCGGCCAAAGCCGAACTGACACCGGGTACGCCCTTAGCCACTCGCTCGACCGCCTGAGTCGCGGCATCAATCTCCGTCAGATTGGTGCCGGCAACTTTCACCCCAACAGGACTCTTGATCCCCGTAGCCAGCATGTCGATACGGTTGCGAATCGGCGGTATCCAGATATTGGTCAGCCCAGGAACTCGCACCACTCGATCCAGCTCTTCCACTAGCTTTTCCTGAGTCATGCCTGGACGCCAATGCTCCTGCGGCTTGAACTGGATGGTGGTTTCGAACATCTCCAACGGCGCCGGGTCGGTGGCAGTTTCAGCACGACCGGCTTTACCAAAGACATGTTCGACCTCCGGCACGGTCTTGATCAGGCGGTCGGTCTGTTGCAGCAGTTGCGACGCTTTCTGCGCCGACAATCCCGGCAGAGCCGAAGGCATATAGAGCAGGTCGCCCTCGTCCAACGGTGGAAGAAACTCGCCACCCAAGCGCGACATTGGCCATAATGCGCTGATAAAAACCAGCAACGCGACCAGCAGCGTGATCTTCGGTCGTCGCAAGACTGCATCCAGAGCCGGCTGGTAGATCCGGATGAGCCAGCGGTTCAACGGGTTCTGTTGTTCACTGGGAATTCGTCCCCGAATCCAGTAGCCCATCAACACCGGCACCAAGGTCACTGACAATCCCGCCGCCGCGGCCATGGCGTAGGTCTTGGTGAAAGCCAGCGGGCCGAATAGCCGCCCCTCTTGCGCTTGCAGGGTGAACACCGGAATGAACGACAGCGTGATGATCAACAAACAGAAGAACAGTGCTGGTCCTACCTCCGCCGCCGCTTCAGTCATCACGTGCCAATGACGTTCACCTTTCAGTTCCTCCCCAGGATTGGCCGCGTGCCAGGCCTCAACCTTCTTGTGCGCGTTTTCAATCATCACCACGGCAGCGTCGACCATGGCGCCGACGGCGATGGCAATCCCGCCCAGGGACATGATGTTGGCGTTGATCCCTTGATAGCGCATCACGATGAAGGCAATCAGTACCCCCACCGGCAGGGAGATGATTGCCACCAGAGATGAACGCAGGTGCCAGAGAAAGATCCCGCAGACCAACGCGACGACGATGAACTCTTCGATTAGCTTGTGGCTGAGATTTTCCACGGCGCGGTCGATCAGCTTGCTGCGGTCGTAGGTGGTGACGATTTCCACCCCCGCCGGCAAGCTGCTTTTCAACTCGTCGAGTTTGGTCTTGACCGCCGCAATGGTTTCGCGAGCATTCTTGCCGCTGCGCAGAATTACCACACCGCCAACCGTCTCGCCTTCGCCGTCGAGTTCGGTGATACCACGCCGCATTTCCGGACCCAACTGGATCGTGGCGACATCGCTAAGGGTCACCGGCACACCGCCCGATCCCAGCTTGAGTGGGATCGCCCGAAAATCATTGAGCGTTTTCAAGTAGCCGGAAGCCCGCACAATGAACTCGGTCTCTGCCATCTCTAGGACGGCGCCGCCGGTTTCCTGATTGGCCTTGCCGATCGTTTCGGTCACCTCGGCCTGCGTGATACCGAGGCTGGCCAATTTGAGTGGATCAAGCTGCACCTGGTACTGCTTGACCATCCCACCCACGGTGGCCACCTCGGCAACATTGGGCAGAGTCTTGAGTTCGAACTTGAGGAACCAGTCCTGAAGTGCACGAAGTTGCGCCAGATCGTGTCCGCCACTGCGATCTACCAGCGCGTACTGGAAAATCCAGCCAACGCCTGTCGCATCTGGCCCCAACGCCGGTTTGGCGCTGGCCGGCAAGCGACTTTGTATTTGGCTCAGGTACTCCAACACCCGCGAGCGGGCCCAATACAAGTCAGTACCGTCTTCGAACAGCACATAGACAAAGCTGTCACCAAAGAAGGAGTAGCCGCGCACGGTCTTGGCGCCAGGCACCGAAAGCATGGTGGTGGCCAACGGATAGGTCACCTGGTTCTCGACAATCTGCGGTGCCTGTCCCGGATACGGGGTGCGGATGATCACCTGAACATCGGAGAGATCCGGCAGCGCATCAATGGGCGTGCTCTGCACCGACCAGATGCCCCAAGCCGTGACAAAAAGTGTCGCCAGTAGCACCAGGAATCGGTTGGCCACTGACCAGCGAATCAGGGCGGCGATCATGGCTGGCTCCCCGATTTGTCTAGACGCTCAACACGCAGGCCATCGTCGGTCTGACTCACCGCAACCCGAACCTTATCGCCCGTTTTGAGGCCCAGCATCAGCGCCGGAGTAGCGAGTGGGAACGTCATCGTCATGCCAGGCATGCCCAACGTTTTGAAGGGACCATGGGCGAGTGTGACTTCTTTGTCGTTGATCTCAACGATCTGCCCATCCGCCTCATGAAAACTGGAGACTGCTGCGCTGGGTGGTGACTCTTCCTCCGAGCTTGCAACGATGCCCTTGAGACTGGCCTCCGAGTCGAGCAGGAACTGGCCAGAGGTAACCACCTTCTGGCCCTCTTCCAGACCTTTCAAGATCGCCGTCTTGTCATCGTTTTCCTGCCCGATCAACACTTCAACAGGACGATAGCGGCCAGCGTCTTCAGCAAGCATCACCAGAGCACGTCGACCGGTGCGAATGACGGCCTCGCTCGGCACCCACAACACACTTTGCTCCGTTGAACGATTGAGGCTCACTCGTGCGGTCATACCCGGCCTGAGACGGCCTTCTGGGTTGGGTAACTCGACGCGTACGCGAAGGGTGCGGCTATCCGGATTGGTTTCCGGAAGAATCGCGCTGACGACGCCCTTGAGCACAACCCCAGGGAACGCGGGCAAATGCGCCTCTGCCGTTTGCCCCATGAGGATCGATCCAGATTCAGTCTCCGGAACGGCCAAGGCCAGCCAGACGCTACTCAAACCATTAACGCGTGCCAGTGTCTCGCCGGCGGCCACCGTCATACCCTCGCGCACATTGAGCTCTTGCAGCACACCACTAATAGGGCTGGTGGGGGTCAGGTTTGGTTGGACTTTGCCACTGCGCTCTACTTGAGCAATTGATGCCGCCGGCATCCCGGTGAGCCGCAAGCGCTGGCGAGCCACTGCCAGCAAGCCTGTATCGCCACTGCGCTTGAGTGCGAGAAATTCCTCCTGAGCCGCAGCCCACTCAGGTACAAGGATATCCGCCATGGCGGCATTGGCTTTGATCACGTCGCCAGGAGCATGGGCATACACGCGCTCGACGAAACCCGCCGTACGGGCTTGAATGACGGCGACGTCCCGTTCGTTGAAAGCCAACACTCCGACAACGTCCAGACTCGAAGCAAACACACCTCGACTGACGGTAGCCAGTCGCACACCGAGGTTCTGGGTCAGGCTTGGATCAATGCGAACAGTGTCACTGTCCCCCTTGCTATCCGCGTACTGAGGGACCATTTGCATGTCCATGAAGGGCGACTTACCCGGCTTATCGAATTTCTGTTGTGGGTACATGGGGTCGTACCAATACAGAACTTTGCGATCGACTGATGACTCAGGCTTCTGCTCCGGTGCTGCATCCGGTACCGAGCTCACCCTCGGTTGGGCCAACCAGTAACCACCGGCAACCCCCAAAGCAACTGAGATGCTGACAACAAATACCCCTTTCCGTGTTCTAGAGATCATTGAGCGGACTCCCCATAGGCGAAATACAGGCGAGCGCTGGTGAGAGCACGCTGCTCTTCAACATCAATCTGCTTGAGACGGGCTTCGATAAGCTCGCGCCGAGCAGCCACGACGGAGTTCAAATCGCCTTTGCCGGCGCGGTAGCTGGCCATGCTGAGCTCGACCTTCTCCTTGGCCAGAGGCAGCAGACTGTCCAGGGTTCGGCGAACGGCACGATTCAAGCGTTCATAATCGGCCAGCTCGTCCTCCAGTTGCTGGGTATGCTTGCGTGACAGGGCTTCCCGCTCGGCCTCTAGCTGGTTGAGTTCAGCGTGCTTGGCCGCAATTTTGGGGTTTTGCCGAGAGTCAGGAAACAGTGGTAGATCCCAGGAAAATTGCACGCTGACCATGTCGCCGAACTGTCGGCCGCGATTCTGATAGTCGACTTCCCAGCTCCAATCCGACTGTTTTTCCGCTTCGGCTTCACGGACCTTGGCTTGCGCTTCGCGGGTCATTGGCGCAAAAGCTGCCAATTCTGGGTGATGTTGCAGCTTATGAGAGTAGTCAGAGGCTTCGACAGGCCATTCAGGCAAGCTGCCCACAGGTTTGTCATTGGCGGCTGGTCCAATCCAGCGCTTCAGGGCAGCTCGGGCCTGCGCTCTCTGACGAATCAGATCGTCCTGCTGCTCTTCCAGTTGTGCCGCTTCCTGTTTGGGCGTTACTGCATCAGCAGGTTGAGCGCGGCCACCGGCAATTTGTGCCCGGACGGTATCGGCCAGCAGACGGTTTTCTTTGTAGAGGTCCTGAAACAGAGTGTCTTTACGCTCAACCGAGTAGCTGTTGATCCAGGCCAACGCCGTGGCCTGACGAACCTTTAGACGTTCGACCCGGCGCTCAGCGGCGGCGCGTTCAATGGCCGCATCAGCGACCTCGATTCGGGCTTTGCGCTTAGCGCTGCTGGGCATCTCCTGACTGACTCCGACCATTCGCATAGTCATGAAGTCTTGGTCGATGCTCCAGCGATCCGGCCCCCCAATGGGGTAGTTCTGTACGCCTAGCAGCAACTTGGGATCGGGTAGTTCACCAGCGGGGATGGCCGCACTACTGGCAGCCTGAATTTTCGCGTCTTGTGCAGTCAGCGACGGCGCATTGTTTTCAGCCAGCTGCAAAGCTTCATCGAGTGTCAATGCGGCAGCGAGACTCGGCAATGCCAGTACGCTTGCCGCCAGGCCGGCCACGAGGGACCACCCTGTGCAATAGCACTTGGAGTTCATGTTCACGATTCCTGTGATGATCCACTGCGCGCTTCATCAGACATGCACGCAGATATGCCATCCCGCTAACGCGGAATGAGGCTCAGTGTGGTACAGGAATCAAATGCGGGGCGGTCGCCATACCCCTGAAGGGGTTTGGACAGGATGGGAGTCTATGGAGATGGACGCTTCGAGGGGGCTAGATAGGGGGACCAGAGGCTTGATGATAGAGACTTGCAGCATGCCGCCGGTCTTACACTCCTGGCCCGGCTTGCAGGGTTTACCATGCTCGGTGGGACTTTTCATGTCATGGCAGCAGTCTTGGCCCATGCCGTCCATCATCGCCATGCCCATGGTTTGCATGGGACACGGCTCTGTCGGCGCCTGAACACCCGCCATCCCACTGAGGGGAAGCGCCAAGCTAATCAGGAATATCAGGCAAAACCGTACATAGCGTGTCATGGACTGAAGTGTAGCCAGTAGAAATGGTGCTAACAATCCCGTTCCCGGCTTCTTGGTTAGCTGCCAGAAACCTCTATTGCGCGCTCATTTCCATTTCAGGACTTAGCGTGCCTAACCATGCGACCAGACAGATGATGAGGATTGCCATCAGGAATTCGAATTTCATGCTGCGGCGCAAGGCATTAACCGCTACAGAGTATTGACCATTGCGAACTGAGCGCTCCAACTGCGGGCTTAAGTGAAAGCGGTTCAGTGTGGCTAAAACGATCATCCCGGCAAAGAGCAGGATCTTCAAAAACAGCAGCTGACCATAGGTACTCAGCATGACCTCATCAAGGTTTGGACCGACGATGAAAAGGTAATTCACGACTCCCGTTACGCTTATGATCGCAACAATCACACCGCCGGCCGACTCAAAGCCAGTCAGCACGCGGGCAAGAATTCGTGCTTCCTCCTCGCCCTTCAGCGATTTCAACCGCAGCAGTAGAGCGAAGGCCGCTAGAGCACCCAACCAGCCACCTGCCGCTAATAAATGGAAAATATCGCTCAGAAAATGCCAGTAGCGGCGGCTGCCTTCGTCCATGGCACCGTGCCCTGTCCAGGCTAGCGTGGCCAACGCGATTGCTCCACACACGGTGACGATCCAGAGGCTGGGTGTCGGAAATCGTTTGTTCAACGCGACGCCCATAATTGCCCCAACCAAGGCGGCTATTCGGACCATCCAGGTCAACCCAACGTCGGTGCCCATGATGACCATTTCAAAAATGTGGTGATGTAGCTCCATAAGCTCCGATACACCGCTCATTGCTTTCGCAAGCAACAACATCGAGGCAAGGGACAGAGCTACACCTGCAACAGAAGTACCGTAAAGAAGCGACTCAAAATTCAAGACCGTGCCCGATACCCTTTCTTTTCCCCTGAGACTGTACAAGCCAAATATGGCCAATCCAAATAACAACATCAGGTCAAAATAGAGAGCAAAGCGAACCACAATATTTATTGAGTCGCTCATGGATCATTTCACTTTGAAGGAAAAGTTGCCGGTGATCGGGTGGGTGTCCGAGGAGACTGCACGCCATTCAACTTTGTAGGTACCGGTCGTCAGAGGTGCAGCCGGCGTAATCACCATCGTTTTCGGATCACCGCCAGCAGCGACGGCGGCCTTTACACCCATTGGAGAGTTCGGCATGCCAGGCATATCAGTCATGATCAGTTTTGCACCGGAAAACTGAGTGGTGAGATTCTCGGAAAAGTGCAGTTCAATTTTCGAAGGGGCCGCCGCATCCGAGCCTTCCGCCGGAGTGGAAGAAAGGAGCTTTGGATGTGCTTGAGCTACGGCACTCAGAAGCAAACCAGCAGTAAGTGCAACAGCTACGGTCGTAGTTTTAAGGAATGACATGCAAGACTCCTCACAGCAAGAGCTGTTGATTTGAGGTTTGTTTGGGAAGAACTAGTTTGTAATTTTCAATTTAAAACCACTGATGGTTAACTCGGAGCTTCCATCTCTAGTGCAGGTTGAACACGAAAATCTCGCTAAGCCCCAACGTCACAGTGCAAGAACACGATGCCACACGAACGCAAACTGTTCGATTACATTTCAGTCAGCTTGACACGCTGTTTGGGATCGAATTGGCGAAGGTCGCAAGTCTTAGAAACGAGACCGCACGCCGCAAATACTGGGGTATTCACTCATTCAAAAAATTACGAAACTGGATGCAGGCCCAAGTCGCGCTAACGCCGTTGATCACAAATGCGGCATTGCTCAGCTGACCTGCAAGTCAACACTAGGAAACTCGAGATGAAAGGCCGTTTTACCGTCACATGACGTACACCAGATTTTGCCATCATGCGCCTCAATAATTGATCGGGTAATCGACAAACCTAGCCCTGCGTTGCTTGGGCTTCCTTCCCTGCGCGCTGGGTCCACGCGATAAAAACGATCGAAGAGCTTTTCAAGATGTTCGGGGGCAATGGGTTCACCCTGGTTCTCCACGACGACCAATACCGACATCTCCTTCTGGAGGATTTCGACACTGATCATCTTCCCTTCCGAGGTGTAGCGAAGCGCATTAGAGAGCAGGTTAGATATAGCTCTGTGGAGCATAAGGACATCGCCTCGGACGCTGCCCCTTCCTGAAACCTTCAGTTCTATCCCTCGCTCATCTGCCAAAAGACGGTAGTATTCAAGCAGTTTCTCCACGACTTCCACCAAATCTATTGGTTTGTTCTCGTGGGTGATCAGACCATTGTCTGACTTCGCCAGAAATAGCATGTCATCAATCATCCGACTCATACGCTTCAAGTCATCAAGATTTGAGTACAGGTTGTCTTCGTAGTCTTCTATATCCCTTTTTCTTGAAAGCACGACTTCGGTGTGGGTCATCAAGTTGCTTACAGGAGTCCGTAGTTCGTGGGCAATGTCTGCGGAAAAATTCGATAACCGGACAAATGCATCGTCGAGTCTGGACAGCATTGCGTTAAAGGACAGCACCATTTGCTGAAGTTCTTTAGGAACAGGCGCTAAAGGGATGCGCTCTTTTAGTGATTTTGCTGACATAGAGGCGGCGACCCGCGTGACCTGGCGAATAGGCCGCATGCCACTGCTTGCTACCATCCAGCCAAGCGCCGCACTGACCAGCGCGCTAATTACCAGCCCTATCCAAAACCAGCGCTCAAGCGTCTCGAAAAAGGACATATGCTGAGTAACGTCAAAGATCAAAATGACTGTCAACGGCTTGTCTTGCCCCGTCACAACGGCTTGTGCTGTCACGCCACGGAACATCTGCTCTTGCTCCCGCCACTCCCAGACGTTGTTGTTTGTGGTTGTGCGGAACTCCTTCGGAATATCTACCGGACCGGGATCTGCGAACAGCAGCTTGCCTTCACCATCGATTATTAGGGCCGTCAAATCCCGGTGAGCACCCAGCAGCGCTTCCAGCTCAGGCTTAAATTCGCTGAATTGATCGATGGTGTTCAACCCGGACAAAATTCTCTGGGTCGAGTGGAGCTTTTCGTTCAATGCCTGCTGATCCAGCATCTTAAAGTGATGCCGACTGAGGTTGTTGAAACTAAGTCCGGCGACCGTAAGCACGGCCGTTACCGCGAGCATGAACATCAGACTCATGCGAGTTGTCAGGGACATCCGATTCATTCCGACTCCGAATCAGGCGCGTCTAGCATGTAACCCATTCCCCTCGAGGTATGAATCAACTTGACCTCAAAGTCGTCATCTATCTTGGCCCTCAACCGTCTAACCGCAACCTCGATAACGTTGGTGTCGCTATCGAAGTTCATATCCCAAACCTGGGAAGCGATAAGTGACTTTGGCAGCACCTCCCCACGACGTCGCAGCAACAGCTCAAGCAACGCAAACTCTTTGGCCGTAAGGTCGATGCGCTTACCTGCACGAATGGCCCGACGCTTGAGTAGGTCCACCTCCAGATCAGCCAATTTCATGTAGGTTTGCGAAGGCGCGCTGTTACCGCGACGCAGCAACGTTCTGACTCGAGCAAGCAATTCAGAAAATGCGAAGGGTTTGATCAGGTAGTCATCTGCGCCGAGTTCAAGTCCTTTAACTCGATCTTCAACGCGGTCTCTCGCTGTGAGAAAGAGTACGGGGACGTCTTTCCCGGAAGCGCGAACCTTCTGCAGAACTTCCCAGCCATCCAATCCAGGCATCATGACGTCGAGAATCAACAGGTCATACGCTTCGCTCAAAGCGTGCTGAAGCGCCTCTTTTCCATTAGTAAAACGATCAACATTGAACCCCGCCTCGGTGAGTCCTTGCTGCAAATAGATACCTATTTTTGGTTCGTCTTCAGCGACAAGAAGTCTCATGAGGTCGTTCTCTGATAGTGATGAAGCGGAGTCTGCAACGAAAACCGGCAGCCAACCAGCAACTGACAGAAAAGTAATATTGGCTTCAGGTAGATGTCAGCGAGCGCTGTCTAGGGTTCAAGCATGAGTACTTCCTAGTGCTCGACCGACTCTTCAGCATGAAACGTTTAGGAGCCGGAAAACAATTCCATAAGGAGTTGCCCCATGAATCGCCTGAAAATTCTGTTTTTTGTG
Source organism: Pseudomonas sp. SCPG-7 (assembly GCF_002156405.1). Lineage (NCBI taxonomy): Bacteria > Pseudomonadati > Pseudomonadota > Gammaproteobacteria > Pseudomonadales > Pseudomonadaceae > Pseudomonas > Pseudomonas sp. SCPG-7. The sequence goes on from NZ_MVOO01000011.1 coordinate 41,589, forward strand.
AGCTCAATACTCGTCTCAGCTTCTGTATGGGCTGAAAGTGGCGGAGACCGGGTTATAGAGCGTATGGAGGGTCTGCGCAACAAGGCAGAAGCTGTCCTGATACAAGCTGAAAACGCTCCTGAAGGTCAGCGTCATGTCCACATGACTGAGCATATGAAGATGCTGGGAGAGCTCATGAGCCAACTCCATAAAGATCATCCAGACGCCTCAATGTCTCCTCAGCAGCACCTCGCCTGGATGGAAAAGCACGACAAAATCGTCGATGACGTTTTGAACCAAATGCAGCGCGAGCACAAATTGATGCTTTCAGAGAATCATCAGTGAAAACCGGCTTCCAATGGGCTTTTTGAACAGTAACGTTAAATACGGCGTCATTTGGACGCCGTGCTTTTTTGAAAACTGACAGAAATGTAGTGTTCAGGTCAGTTAACTGGCAGCTCCATGTCTTTAGCATAGCCAGTGCTCCCACTCCTCTTACTCTCGAGGTCACTATGAAAGCTAAGCTCGTTACCCCTGTCATCGCAGCAATCACTCTCCTCTTCGGTGCTACGGCTATGGCCAGCGCAGGGCATGGGAAAGAGGACATCGGCCAGCCTGGAGTCGCCTCTCAGGTTACTCGTACGGTGGAGGTCGAGATGGGCGATATTTTCTTCAAACCTGAAAGCATCGACGTTAAGCCTGGTGAAACCATTCGATTTGTCCTTCGCAATGATGGTTCGCTGCTGCACGAGTTCAACATCGGCAAAGCCTCTGCTCATGCAGCACACCAAAAAGAAATGGCAAGCATGTTCCAGAACGGGACGCTTAACCCCACCGGTACCGGAAAAACGATGAGCGGTATGAGCCACAGCATGGGTGGAATGAAGATGGTCGGAATGGAGCACAACGACCCGAACAGCGTCCTGATTGAGCCTGGCGCAACCCAAGAGCTGATCTGGACCTTCAACAACAGCACAGGCCTTCAGTTTGCCTGCAAAGTGCCCGGACATTACCAATCGGGAATGGTCGGTCAGTTTGACCTGAAATAAGCCTAAGCCGGCTTCTCCCACCGCTTCGACACAGGAGTTGGCTACGCTCTGTTGCAGAGTACACAGTGAGGCTTAGATCATGAGTAACCATCAGCGCCTGGATGGAAACACCACCGCACCATATTGGAGGCGCAAAACAGGCGTTGTCCTAATCATGCTCATTGCGATTGGTGCCTTCTACGTGTTGCGGGAGCATTTCAGCCACGTTTATCCATTTTGGCCTTATCTGATTCTGTTGATCTGTCCATTAATGCATTTTTTTGGACATAGCCATGGCGGACATAGCCATGGCGATCAGGCAGCAACCCACAAGGACAAAGAAGGGAAATAGACATGCCTAACATATCGAGCCACCACGACCACAGTCACGCCCATGCTGCTCCGCTAAATGACGATGATCTACGTGACCCGGTGTGCGGAATGGCAGTCACTTCATCAAGTAAATTTGGTGAGTCTTATCAGGGACAGAAGTATCAATTCTGTAGCCTGAAATGCCAGGAGAAGTTTCGAGCTGATCCTGAACGCTTCAGCAGTAATGTTTCGAGCGCCGAGTCCCGCGTCACCACTCCAGAGCCTGCGGTACAAACAGGCACTGAGTTTACCTGTCCGATGCACCCGGAAATACGCCAGCCCGGACCCGGCAACTGCCCTAAATGTGGCATGACATTAGAGCCGGTCATACCCGCGCTCGATGAAGAAGAAAATCCTGAACTCCGGGATTTCGCCCGCCGCTTTTGGTGGTCGCTGCCATTAACCGTGATAGTGACCTTGCTCGCCATGGCGGGACACACGTTACAACTTTTCCATGGCCCGATCCAAAACTGGATCGAGCTGGCTCTGGCGACACCGGTGACCTTGTGGGCAGGTTGGCCTTTTTTTGTCAGAGGCATAGCATCTATTAGAAATCGCAGCCCAAATATGTGGACACTGATTGGGTTGGGTACCGCCGCAGCATACCTTTACAGCGTCATGGCAACGCTCTTACCTCAAAGCTTTCCGGCCACCTTCATGCAAGATGGACGCATCGGCGTCTACTTCGAAGCCGCAGCGGTCATCATCTCACTCACCTTGCTTGGGCAGATTCTTGAGCTCAAAGCACGATCGCAAACCTCCGCCGCCATCAAGTCCCTTCTCGGCCTGTCGCCCAAGACAGCACGCCGGATCAATACCGATGGACAGGAAGAAGACATTCCTCTCACCCATGTCCACCTTGGAGACCATCTACGGGTCAGACCCGGTGAAAAGGTTCCAGTTGATGGCTCAGTACTGGAAGGTGAAAGTGCGGTGGATGAGTCCATGCTTACTGGCGAACCAGTGCCGGTAATGAAGAGAGCTGGAGATAGTCTGATCGGTGCCACGCTCAATACACATGGGAGCTTAGTAATGGAGGCGCAGAAGGTCGGCGCCGAGACCATGCTGTCACAGATCGTACAGATGGTCGCTCGGGCTCAGCGATCCAAAGCACCAATGCAACGAATGGCCGACTCGATTGCCGGCTACTTTGTGATGGGTGTTATCGCGATTGCGATACTGACATTTGTTGGTTGGGGGCTTTTTGGCCCTGAGCCCAGCTGGGTGTTTGGTCTGATCAACGCTGTCGCCGTGCTGATCATCGCTTGCCCCTGTGCGTTGGGTCTTGCTACGCCCATGTCGATCATGGTTTCGACAGGTAAAGCAGCCAGCATGGGCGTGCTGTTCAGGGATGCCAGTGCCATCGAAAACCTATGCAAGATCGACACACTGATTGTCGATAAGACAGGCACCCTGACAGAGGGACGGCCAGTGTTTCACAGTGTGGAGGCCACACCCAGTTTCAATCCCCACGATGTTCTTCAGCTTGCTGCCAGCCTTGATCAGGGCAGCGAACATCCCTTGGCTCATGCAATCGTCGATCACGCCCGAACCGAGAACATTAAGCTCACCAAGCCAGGATCCTTTGAGTCTGGTTCAGGTATCGGGGTCAGTGGCATCGTTGATGGCAAGAAGATCCAACTGGGGAACACCGCGTTGATGGAAGCCGCAGGTGTCAGCACCAAGCCCCTACAAAAGCGTGCAGAGTTGTTGCGACTTGACGGCATCAGCATCATCTACCTCGCAGTCGACGGGGTATTGGCAGGGTTGTTGGCAGTATCAGATCCGATTAAGCCGACCTCCAAAGAAGCAGTCACCAAGCTCAAGGCTGATGACATCAAAATCATCATGGCTACTGGCGACGGGCTCACCACCGCTCGGGCTGTCGCCAGGGAGATGGGGATTGAAGAAGTCCACGGTGAAGTGAAACCTCAGGACAAGGAGCGTCTGGTCGCAGACCTTCAGCAAAACGGCCGGAAGGTCGCCATGGCCGGTGACGGTATCAACGATGCACCAGCCCTGGCGCGAGCAGATGTGGGCATTGCCATGGGGACAGGGACTGACGTTGCGATGAATAGCGCGCAACTCACGCTAGTAAAAGGCGACCTGATGGGGATTTTGCGAGCAAGGGCTCTTTCGGTCGCAACAGTAAAAAACATGCGGCAAAACTTGGGTTTCGCCTTTCTTTACAACTCGATGGGTATCCCCCTTGCCGCAGGCTTGCTCTATCCACTGACGGGACACCTCTTGTCGCCAATGATCGCTGCCATAGCCATGAGCGTCAGTTCTGCATCTGTAGTTTTCAATGCATTGAGACTGAGGAATACCCGAATTGACTGAACTTCAAAATTGCAGCGCACTTGCCATGCGTTTGCATAGAACCTGACCAGTCATTCGCATTTGACTGATCTGTGATTGAGAATTTGACCAACCAGACATCAAAGCTGAGGGGCTCATAACGACCCAAAGCGGTAAATCTGGGCAAGGGACTACCCATGTGTTTTCTTCAGTCCTTCAAGCGCACACTCGCCCTTTGCACAGCGGCCATTTTTTCAGGCCGCTTCATGCGTTTCCATTTTCTGATGTCTTCCTTGCTTCGCCCACAGCTCATACACAGATCACCACTGAGTTGACAAACTGAGATGCAGGGATTCTCGATTTCTTTAGCCATTGTCAGCCACCTTTGGACACACGTATTGAGTCAGGCGGGTGTTCCAGTAACCTCCGTGAGTTCGCTGACACTCCTCCTCAGAGTCGAAGTGGACGCTGTGGTCTGAAGGGGTCAGGACGATGTCGGCCTCCTTCAACGCGATAGCCGTCAGCTCAAAGATGCGCGCCTTCGCGTCAAACAAGGCGAGCTTTCTATCCGCCAAGGTTTCGAATACCCAGATGACCTTCAGGGTTTCAGCCAGCGCGTTGAGGTCAGCGGTATGGGTGAGCCAGATAAAGCCTTTGATTTCACCTTTTGCTGTTTCACACGCTTCGGTGAGCCTGGTAATCAACCGGCGTTCTATCCGCGCCAGTTCGCGTTTCCCTGGTGGCATTGCGGGTTCCTTTGGAGACAATGGAGGGCAGGCTCTGAATCAGGCCGGTCGAAACTCGACCGTCAGATGGCTGACTTCGTGAACCGGCTTGAGACGTTCACGAATGCTGTCGGCGTTCGCAGTGGCCTTACCAACGACGCTGACGATGGCCGCATGGGCTTGCGGCCCAATCCGCCAGACATGCAAGTCAGTGATGATGGCATCCCCCGGCTTCTCAACCAGTTCGCGGATTTCCTCGGCAACGTGCGCATCTGTCTGATCCAGCAGCACACCTGCGGTGCCCCCCATCAAGGTCCAGGCCCAACGCGCGATAACAATGGCGCCGATGATACCCATGACCGGATCCAGCCAAACCCAACCGAGATAACGCCCGGCGAGCAGTGCCGCAATGGCCAGAACTGAAGTGAGCGCGTCCGCGATAACGTGGACGTACGCAGATTTCAGGTTGTTGTCGTTCCCGTGACGGGCATGGGCATGGGCATGGGCATGGGCATGATCATCATGGTCGTGCTCATGACTGTGCCCGTGGCCCAGCAACAACGCACTGACAATGTTGACAATCAAACCGGTAATCGCGATGAGCGTAGCGGTGCCGAACTGAACTTCCGTTGGCTGCAAGAGGCGCATGACAGACTCAATGCCAATTCCCAGGGAGACCATACCGAGAACCAGTGCCGAGGCGAATCCGCCCAAGTCTCCAACCTTTCCGGTACCGAAACTGTAGCGCTCGCTGGAAGCATGGCGTTTTGCATATCCGTAAGCGGCCGCCGCGATGCCTAATGCGCCGGCATGGGTTGCCATGTGGAAGCCATCGGCCAGTAACGCCATCGAACCCGTAATATAGCCGGCGGTGATCTCGCCGACCATCATCAGCACCGTCAGTGCCACAACCCAAAGCGTACGCTTGGCATTTTCGTCGTGCGCTGAGCCAAGGAACACGTGGTCGTGTGTGTAATTGATGTTGGTGTTGCTCATGAGTGTGTACCTAGATGCGTTCACTTAGCGTAACGGCGAATGGCTTCAAGAAGCTCTTCGACGCCCCTGTTACGCTCTTCTTCGCTGAGCGCAGGGTTCGCGACATGCTCCCGCGCGTGGTCCTCGATGATTTCCTCCATTAAGCCGTTGATTGCTCCGCGAGTGGCAGCAACAAGGTGTAATGTTTTTGCGCAATCGAGATCCGATTCCAATGCTCGTTCAACGGCTTGGATTTGTCCGGCTATGCGTTTTACGCGTTTGAGAAGATTTTCTTTGTTTGCTGCAATATGGCCCATGGGATACCCCCCCTACCTATGTATTGCGCATGATAGGCATACCCCCTATGCCTATGCAAGATCATAGAGCGGAGAGAGCATCTACAGTCCCTGGCAGAAAAGAGGCCTCAAGTGCGAGCGAGGAGCGAGAGGAGCTGTAATGTCCGCCTCTAACCGTTCTCTGCCGGCGATGGCCAAAGTCGAATACGCTGCAAATGGTTGGTCAGGTCAAATGCAAACGAGTGGTCAAGTCTGCCCAACTACCCATCACAATGACGGTCACAACCCGAAACAGATAACTGTTGACCTTGCCATCGTGTCAACGTCGATGCTGTTGGTGCGGCGAAAAGAAACCGCTCAGCTTGAGAGGTAAAAAACCATGTTCGTTTTAAATGTTTCCGGCATTGGTTGCGGCAGTTGCGTCAGCAAAATCACCAAGGCGATTCAGTCAATGGATAACGAAGCTACGGTTTCCGTGGATCGGTCAGCCGGTAAGGTGAGAGTTGAAAGCAGCGAAAGCCCAGAGCAGATTCGTAAAGCTGTCGAGGCGGTAGGTTTTCCTTGCCAGATCAGCGCTTGAAGCGCTGACAGCTGCCCCTGGTCAGACGCCCGTTGCAGGGGGGATCCACTTGGTGAACATTCAGGGATACCATAGCAGCGTCGACCACAATTACCGCTCGCAAGCCCCTGCGCTACTAATCACCTCGCAGAGCTTTGAGCAAACCTTTGAATGCTCCATTCAACCGAGTAAAAGCGGCGTCGAAACGTATTCCATTTTCTGTGTACTTTGCGACCTCAACCTGCTGATCGACAGTATTTTGGTCAATGGCAGGTTGAGCCGGTGTACTGTAAAGCAAACTAATTCCATAAATATCGCTTACGGATTCTATTCCGGCAATGTGTTTTACATTTGTTGTTTCCAAAGAAAATAGAGTGGCAGGTGTTTTTTCTATTTCGCGGGCGAGCACAGTAGAAAAATCTAAATCTCGGGCCTTGTAGTTCGGCGTATCAGCATTTGCGATGTTGTTACTCAGGATTTCGGCTCTTTGGCTACGAAGATTCAAAGCTCTTTCCGCTACGCCGACCGCTTTTTCGAAACTAATACTCAAGCAATAATCCTCAACAAGCTCACTTATTTACTACGCGATACCTCCGGATTCACATCTCCGACCAATAGAGGTTCAAAGACATAGTCACCTTGAGTAACGAAAACCTACAAAGGTTCGCCCGTTGATATTATTGGTGAGTAATATCGATGCGCGCTGGAAGACCGAGACCTTAAGGACTAAATACGATGTTCTTCAAGAGAAATATCACAACCTGACGCAACTGTAATATTGGCCTAAGCTTCCCGACAGCGGGAGACCCTTATAGTCCTATTGAGCCTAATGCTCACCCGCTACGAATCAATGCACGATTGGATTCAGGGGCGGCCAGTACTGATCTGAGGAAACCCCAAATGAACACTATCAAATCCTTGTTCGTCATCGCTGCTCTGAGCATTTCATCTTTGGCTATGGCTGAGGGCGGTGGTGATCGGACTTTCGCACGTATGGAATTGGCCAAAAATAATTCGATGGAATCGTACCAGGTAGCTCAAACGCAGAGCTCTCAACCGCCTGTCGCTGAGAGCAAAGCGAAAGCGATGGATCATAAAAACTGCTGAACGATTAGGCACGCGGCCAACCTGACAGAAATGTAATCACTAAGGTGGTTTAGATGTGGCAATTTCTGAGCTCGCTTGCTGTAAAAATTCGTCTTTTTAACGGTAAGCGAAGCTCATCTTGCCAACTCACGGGTTGTTTTGAACGGCTCCCTTTTGACTGATTGGAAATAAACGGCATGCATTCCAAAACCTCTAGACGGACATTCGTTAAAGGCCTGGCCGCCGGTGGCATCCTTGGCGGCCTTGGTCTGTGGCGCACTCCTGTATGGGCAGTGACCAGTCCAGGCTTGCCGAGCGTCCTCACCGGCAACGAATTTGATCTGTTTATTGGTGAAACCCCTGTAAACATCACCGGCTCGCCGCGCACGGCCATGACCATCAATGGATCATTGCCAGGACCCTTGCTGCGTTGGCGCGAAGGAGAGACAGTCACACTGCGTGTGAAAAATCGTTTGGACCAGGACACTTCCATCCATTGGCACGGGATCATCCTGCCGGCCAATATGGACGGCGTACCCGGATTAAGCTTCCATGGCATCGCACCCGACGGTATGTACGAGTACAAATTCAAGATCCATCAGAACGGTACGTATTGGTATCACAGCCACTCGGGCTTACAGGAGCAGGCAGGCGTTTACGGGCCAATCGTTATCGACTCGAAAGAACCTGAACCTTTTCAATACAACCGCGACTACGTGGTGATGTTGACTGACTGGACCGATGAAGATCCTAGTCGCGTCATGGCGAAGCTTAAGAAGCAATCTGACTACTACAACCACCACAAACGTACCGTTGGCGATTTCATCGACGATGTCAGCAAGCAAGGCTGGTCATCTACCGTAGCCGACCGAAAGATGTGGGCAGAAATGAAAATGAACCCCACTGACCTCGCAGACGTCAGTGGAGATACTTACACCTACCTCATGAATGGCCAGGCGCCCAACGGTAACTGGACCGGTATTTTCAAACCAGGTGAGAAGCTGCGCCTTCGTTTTATTAACGGCTCGGCGATGAGCTATTTCGACGTTCGAATTCCTGGCTTGAAAATGACCGTTGTGGCCGCCGACGGCCAACACGTCAAACCGGTCAGCGTCGACGAATTCCGCATCGCCGTAGCTGAAACGTATGACGTGATAGTTGAGCCCGCCAGTGAAGAGGCTTACACCATCTTCGCCCAGTCTATGGACAGAACCGGGTATGCACGCGGAACCCTCGCAGTTCGCGAAGGATTAAAGGCACAAGTGCCTGCGATCGACCCTAGGCCTCTTTTGTCCATGGATGACATGGGAATGGGCGGTATGGCTGGTATGGACCATGGCAGCATGGCTGGTATGGGCAGCGGCGACATGTCCGGCATGGCTGGCATGGATCACAGCAAGATGGCGGGCATGGACCAAAGTGACATGACCGGGATGACCGGCATGGACGGCGGTGATATGACTAGCATGGCTGGTATGGATCACAGCAAGATGGCTGGTATGGACAAAGGCGACATGGCCAACATGGCTGGCATGGACCATAGCAAGATGGCGGGCATGGACAAAGGCGATATGTCCAACATGGCCGGTATGGACCACAGCAAGATGGCTGGCATGGGCGGTATGGGTGGAGAAATGCAGACTCACCCAGCCTCCGAAACCAACAACCCCTTGGTTGATATGCAAGCCATGACCCCGACGCCAAAGCTAAACGATCCAGGCATCGGTTTGCGGAACAATGGTCGTCGAGTCCTCACCTATTCAGACCTGAAAAGCACTTTCGAGGACCCTGATGGCCGCGAGCCCAATCGCACCATTGAGCTACATCTGACCGGTCACATGGAAAAGTTTTCCTGGTCCTTCAACGGCATCAAATTTTCTGACGCTGAGCCCCTTCGTCTCAAGTATGGGGAGCGTCTTCGCATCACCTTGGTAAACGACACCATGATGACGCACCCCATTCACCTTCACGGAATGTGGAGCGACCTTGAAGATGAAAACGGCAAGTTCATGGTGCGCAAGCACACAATCGACATGCCACCAGGTACCAAGCGCAGCTATCGAGTCACCGCCGATGCCTTAGGTCGCTGGGCCTATCACTGCCACCTGCTTTTCCATATGGAAATGGGCATGTTCCGTGAAGTACGGGTTGATGAGTAAAGGAGACGATCTGTGAGCACATACCTAAATCGTAAATCGCTGGTCGGTTGCCTCTTTGCCGTCGGCTTGATGGGTGGACTCTCGTCCGTGGCGCTGGCAGTCGAGGATAGTAGTGTTCATTCACCTGCTACTCCTGCGGAGCCAACGAGCAAGCCTGCAACTGCGACAAAAGAATCAAAGCCCGATCACGGATCAATGGATCACAGCAAGATGAGCCATGAGTCGATGGGTCATGACCAAAAAACCAAAAAGGCAGATTGAGATCATGACCAGTAAGTTTTTACGTCCAACGTTGATGGCACTGGCAGTCTCTACCAGTCCTGCTTTCTCTTTCATGGCCCAGGCGGCAGAAGAGATGGATCACTCCAAGATGGATCGCGGCTCGATGGGAGCTATGGACCATAGCAAGATGGGGGCAATGGATCACAGCAAGATGAGCATGGACAATGGAGCAATGGACGGTATGGAAAGTATGGATGGAGGGGCTACCACCACCAGCCGAACTCCAATCCCTGTACTGACCGACGCTGACCGTGCAGCCGCGTTCCCTGATGTGGCTGGTCATGGCGTTCACGACAAGAAGGTCAACTCCTTCATGCTGCTGGATAAGTTTGAGTACCAGGATGCTGACAACGGTAGTGCGTTGGCCTGGGATGCAAAAGGATGGATCGGCGGTGACGTTGACCGACTGTGGTTGCGTTCGGAAGGCGAACGTACCAATGGCGTAACGGAAAACGCTGAACTCTCAGCCCTTTGGGGGCACTCCATCGGTCCATGGTGGGATGTCGTCACCGGCGTACGACAAGACTTCAAGCCCGGATCACCACAAACTTGGGGAGCGCTCGGTATTCAGGGCATGGCCCTCTATAACTTTGAAGCCGAAGCGACTGCCTATATCGGTGAGAACGGTCAAACCGCTGCTAGATTGGAAGGCGACTACGACATTCTGCTGACCAATCGCCTGATCTTGCAGCCAACGGCCGAAGCCAATTTTTACGGAAAAAATGATCCTCAACGCGGCATTGGGTCTGGATTGGCAAACACCGAAGTAGGGCTCCGATTGCGTTATGAGATTGTTCGCCAATTTGCCCCTTACATTGGGGTTAGCTGGAGCCGCTCCTACGGCAATACGGCAGACCTGGCCAGCGATGAAGGAGAGCATGCGAACGAGGCGCGATTTGTCGCCGGTATTCGGATGTGGTTTTAAGAGCCTGACATGAAAAGAACGTTGAAAACATTGACTGCTGCCGGGGTGGTTGCCGCAATAACAGGTGCCGGCGTGGTTTATTTTGGTGTGATCAATGTTGGGGCGGATGAACCACACTCCGATCCCGTTTACGCGCTACTTTCCACCGCTCGGGATCGCTCGATCGAAGTGCGCTCACGCGACATTAAAGTCCCCGACCTGAGCGAAGAAGCTCTAATCCGCGCAGGTGCTGGCAACTACAACTCTATGTGCATCGGTTGCCATCTCGCTCCGGGTATTGAAGGAACCGAGTTAAGTAATAGCCTTTACCCCGCACCTCCGAATCTTTCAAAACTGGGCGTTGATGGAAACCCTGCCGCAGCTTTCTGGATCATCAAGCATGGAATCAAATCCACAGGCATGCCCGCTTGGGGTAAAAGCATGGCCGATCCCTACATATGGGGAATGGTCGCATTTCTCCAGCAGCTGCCTTCAATGGATGCAGAGCAATACAAAGCTCTCGCAACCAGCAGCGGTGGTCATCAACACGGTGGCGGCGAGAGCAAAATGCATAACCATGAAGGCCAGCATGAGGGCCAAAAAGGCGCTGTCGCGGGGCATCATGATGCGGGTACAGGCGAAGAAATAGCCGAAGCAGGCGACCATCATGGCGAGAGAAACAGCGCTCATGCCCATGAGGCGGCCGAAGCGCCTTCTCAGGATGAAAGTACCGAACACGCCCATCCTCAGGTTGTGGAGGCTTCACATGACGCCCCTGCAACTCCGGCCACTCAGCCAAAAACTCATACCCACGCTGATGGGAAGGAACATACCCATGCGAAATAACTTTCTTCGTCCCGGTCGGGCACTTCGCCTCGCTGCATTTGCGGCTCTGTTTATCAGTTCAGCTGGTCATGCAGCAGAGTCGCTGACGATCGACGTCCATCGTGACGCTAACTGTGGATGCTGCAAGAAGTGGATCCAGCACCTTGAAGCTAACGGCTTCACCGTCGTTGATCATGTAGAAACCAACATGAGCGCGGTCAAGCAGGATCTCGGTGTTGCTCCACGACTCTCGTCCTGCCACACAGCAATGATCAATGGAAAGTTTGTTGAAGGTCACGTGCCCGCCGAGCAAATCATTGCGATGAGCAAACGTGACGACCTTCTCGGGATCGCCGTTCCTGGCATGCCGGCTGGATCCCCGGGCATGGAAGTCAACGGAAAACATGATGCTTACCAGGTAATCGGTTTGTCCAAAGCAGGCGCAGACCAGGTCATTGCTGAATACCCCGGAAACTAATCTGGCCCCTCAATCCTGTCCCTGCGTGGTTAGCGACATAGCCATGCAGCGGGACACATACTGTCCATTCCGCGCTCAAGTAACACGCAAAGACAATGAGCTACTGTTGGCCGTCTCTCCTGCTGTTCCCCCCAGCCCCACTCTATAACGCCCTCAGCTAAACGATGCGCACGCAGTCGAAGTGAATATCGACGATGACTCTGCACCTTCAGTCTCAGTTATGAATGGAGATTGCCTGTCAACGGATCAAAAGCTCCTAGACAGCAGGTTTGCCAAGCGGGGCGAACACAGGTACTGACAACAGGACGTCCCGCACTTATGTCAATCCACACAAAAAAAGGCGCCACTAGGGCGCCTAAGCCGCCTCCCAAACCAAAGGAGAAACAAGGAGACGGGGTGTACCTGGTAGTCGAACAATTGGTGCCGCAGGTTAGCGCTCGTTAAAGCAGTTGCAGTGGGTACTCGACAATCAGTCGGACCTCATCCAAATCAGATTCGAAATCGGTAGCACGCGTGGTTGCTTGGCGAACACGCAGCGACATGTCCTTCAGAGAGCCTGACTGGATGATGTACTTAGCCTCAATGTCTCGCTCCCAACGCTTTTGGTCTTGCAATGGCGCTCCATCTGCTCCGCGACGCATATACACGCTGTTCGCGTTGGAATAATCAGCGTCCCACCCCTTCGCGTAGCGGGTCATGAAGCTAAGGCCTGGGATGCCGAACGCTTGCATATCCAGGTCGTAGCGAAGCTGCAAGGATTGCTCTTTCGGTGAGTTGAAGTCGCTGTACTGGATGGAGTTATCCAGAAAAATCGAGTCCGATTGGCGCAGGTAATCAAAGTCGTCATTGCCGTTGCTGCGCTGATAGCCAACGGTCACCGTGTGGACGCCGAATTTAACCCCGGCTTTGCCACTCCAGATATTGTTATCAAAGCTGTCCAGGAGTTTTTTACCCTCGTCGACCGCGCGGTAGTAATTAAATCCACCGATCAACGCGACGCTCTCTGAGAGCGGGTAGCTCAGGGAAGTGCCTGCGTAATACTGACTCCAAACATCCTTAAATTGGCTGGCGTAAAGACTCACACCAACATGCTCATTAACGGTGTAATCGCCCCCAAGGTAAGCAATCCATGGAGCATCAACAGCACCGGCATAGAAAGTCGAAAAGCCGTCACGCATGCTGCTGGAGTTGGGTTGGCTCATCGCATGCAGCCGCCCCCCCTGAATGGTCAGGTCTTTAATGGTGGTGTTGGTGAACGTTGCCCCCTTAAAGCTCTCTGGCAGCAGTCGAGAATCGCCATATGCCACGACAGGCGTGGATGGAAAGACATCTCCTACTTTGACCACCGTATCCATAAAGCGAGCCTTCGCGGCTCCGCCTACTTTTGAGTAAGAGTCTTCAGGTTGGCCTTTGCTGTTGTAGGGCATGACATCCACTGAGCTTCGAGCCCCCGAGCGCCCATCACCCGAATCAAGCTTGAGTCCTACCATTGCAAATGCATCTATGCCGAACCCGACGGTGCCTTGGGTGAAGCCAGACTCAAATCGCCCGATAATCCCATGAGCCCATTCTTCAGCGTAACCATTGCCTGTGGGACTTGACTGGCCCTTTCGATTGTCACGATTGAAGTAGAGATTACGATTGAGAAGACTAAGGGAGCTCCCTTCAATGAACCCCTCAGGTTTTTGCTCAACGGCCACTGCAACTTGCCCCATGCTCATGCCAAGGGCAATGAGAGAAAGACCATAAAAGCTTTTATTGTTCATTTAACACTCCAGGCTTTTGCTTGGCAGAGTTTCTTTATGAAATATTTTTATCATTATAAAAAGCCACCGGCACATAGGGATTCCCTCTACGTGCCGACAGACATAATTTCATACAAAAGATAACTTCAGCGTGACCTGAAAATTACTTCTATGTCAGCGACCAGCAAGCATGCTTAAAAAGCGTAAATGAATGATTTGATGTAGACATGACCTTAAGGGGCTAACTCCCATGTGGGCAGTCGGTACCCATAATCTTGTATTCCACGGTATTAAGCTTGCCCGCCGAATCTTCATAGGTCATGCGCGAAGGCGCAACACTACAGTTTTTGTTGGCCTGTGTGACACTGATCACCTTCTGAATATCGAGGTTCATACCATATTCATAATGAACAACTTCAGGGACGGCCTTACCATTTCTTAAGGCATATTGCTCCATCGCCTGTTGGTTTTCTTGCATCATCCGACCATACACGCGGTCACCGCCTCCTTCAGCCATGGCTAATGAAGATAAGGTCAAAACCGAAGCGGCGCAAAACGCTTTCACTGCTGTCATTGCTTTCATGATTTTCTCCTAAGCTCAATTTTCTGAGTTAAAGAGTAACAAGTGAAAGCTTTCAGAAAGCTGCCGCGAAGGTTACTAATGTGAAAGGTGAACCCTACTCCGCGTTTACGCTTTCAAGCCAGATGGCATTTTTGTTATCACCAAAGGTTGGCAGACGCTGACGGAACACAGATGACCTCAATAGCTTATTGGAACCGGTGGCCCCTCCCAATTCCTCGATACGCCGGTAGATCTGAGCAAGGCCTCCGCGTCGACTCCGGTTTTTTCCAGGCTTGTCAGATCCCACTCGAAGAAACTGGAAAATACCAGGAAAACCTTGCTTGCTACCGCTGAAGTCAATCTTACCGTCGAGTAATTCACCGGGAGCTTCATCCGGATGAGTTCAGAGACAGTCCATATCAAAGTTCTTAGACGGAAATGCCATACTGACTCTTGATGAATCTTTATCTGTTGATAAGTAAGGGGAAACCTCTGCTTGCGTAGATCCAGCTCATGAGGTAACGAACCTGGGAGTAGCGATTGCAAATTCCGAATATTCACTCTCTTCGGATCTTTCGTAACTTTATATAGCTCATCTACGCCCGCTTCGATAAGGGCCGCATACGCGCCGTCTCTTGAGTCGACAGACTTTTCGACCGTAACTGCAATTTTTTTAGGTGCACGGAGTTTTGCCATTAACCATGCGTTATCATGTTCTAGAATCCATTGCGTAGGTTTGTACGCCTTCTTCCAGAGGTACTCGACATCGGCGTCGTTACGTAGCGCTAAAAGCAACTCAATTTTTTGGCGATACCTAGTTTTTTGGCTAGGATGCGATTCTTCAACTTTGGACGCTCGCGGAGAAACAGAGGCACTCAGCAGAATAGACTCATTCTTCAGAGCCTCTTCAAAGTCATCTGCACTGGAAAACAAATGAAGAGCAATGATCAAATGCCTCGCGAGCGGCATATTTAGCTGACCTTTGTCTGATTTGAGCCGGATCCATTGCTCATGTTTCCCGGTGTTATAGGCTGGATCAATCTGCGACAAAAGCTCATCACCGTAAGCGCTTTGGATGCTGTCGAATAGTTTTGCGATACCTGCATTTTTTCCGAAAATATATCCGCGTTTCTTGCATTGGCGGACGTAGCAAGAACTTAATACCGTACTGCCTATCGGAGGAATATTGCGTTGCAAGATATCGTGTGCGAACAGGGCGACTTTCTGTTCCAGTTTTGAGCCCTTGTGAGTCGCTGCGCTGTTTAAGGGGCTCCAACCGCATGCGCATGGCTCAGTCAGATTGGGAAGTAGCTTCAATTTTCGGTAGAACGGGCGAGAGCACTCGGGGCAGGCATGGATCAATGTGTCGCCATGACGCCAACAGACGGCAACACCGGGTATTTGGTGAGATCGATGCCAGTAGGCAGAACCCCGATCAATCAAATCCTCCTGAACGCAGGTAGGACAAAGCTTAGCCTTGCCATGGGTGGACTCCTCTCTGCGGGGCACCCGTACCACCCCGTCATAACCCAGCGGACCTACGTTGTTCTCCGGACCCTGCTTAACCCCAAGAAAAGGCCGGTAAGCAGGAAAAGTGGTATTGCTACTGATCAGCTCTGCGAGATTGCTCTCCGATTGCCCCGGCAGTCTGTGGGCGAGCCTCTCGATCTGATTGGGTACGATGCCACCAATGCAAAAGGGTTTCGATGCGAACAAATCGCGGTAGGTTTCTGTCGCGGTTCTGTTGCCTGACAGATAGTGATATCGGGTGACACGAGAGTGCAGCATTTCATCCGGCATCGACACGGGGAAAAACAATAGATCAGACATCATTTACCGATTAAAGGTAGGGCTCGAAGAGAATATGCATCCGGGGGCAGTATATATGCAACCCGTCAAATTCTGTATCCGGTATCGATTTGGAAATGATACCCAGCCGCTCAACTTTTAACCGTAGTGAATTCATCTAAGCCCTGCCGCGATCGTACTCTTGAATACAAAACACGTATCGATAACCTGCGCAGGTCAGCCCATGGCAATTGCAAAACTATTTCTGTTGATCGCGGGTTAGTACGTTTTACTTGCTGATCGTGGTCATCCAGCGTATGCCGTAGCTATTCTGGAAGGTGCAAATATTCATTAACAGAAAAATAATGTGTTTACGTTGAATTAAATTCAGAACTTTTTTAGATCGAGGGAATGGCTGGCTGGATTACAGCGTGGGCCGAATGCTCGCGACCCTGTAAAGCGAAGAACGTGATATAGGCTTGCCCTCCGAGAGCAATTTGCTTCTAGCCCATCGCAGACGCCTATCGTGGAAGCCTTCGATTGATTCACATACTTTGTCGAGCATTGCTGCACAGAGAGGAAGCTTGCAGAGCTGCTTTTCGAAGCGAGACAGAACATGAAGCTCCCGGCCAATTCTGGTACGCGAGATGCGGACAGGCTTACCCGCAAGAGCATAAAGCGCTTCAGCACACTGACGGACTTCGCCGGCCAGTCTCGCATCGAGGGCAGCGAACATTTCGGCGCTATTTAGACGGGGCGTACGATGGGGGCTTGGGTTTACAGTTGACTCCGAAAGCCACCGCCTATCGTGGCGATACAGCCACGCATACCCCCTGCATGCATGTGCTTTGTAAAAACGATAATCAGCCTCGAAAGCCGTGCGTCTTGCGCATAGCTCAATGTGAAATCTTGCCTCACTCCAAGCACCTTGCCCGCCGGCTACATTTCGGATGTGACGATAGACATACGCCAATGAAACGCCTAGAACGGCAGCGATCTTTTTGGCATCAGCGCCCTCAAGAGCATGTTTCCACACAGCGGCTGACGAACAGTCCATGCCTTCACCGGGCATCACCGGAGAAAGGCGCGTGTGAAGTTGAATGTGAGCTATCGGACCACACGCCACCGCCTGTTTCACCGGGCGTTGACCATGCAGCAAGTTCACCATGTCAATGCCCAGAGCACCGGCCAATAAAATGTATTTGAGCGGGTGGTGGGAGGTTATTGGCGTACGAAGCAGCTTCGTGACCCACGAGGCGGGTGTACCTGCACGAACTTCTCCGAGTATGGAAAATTCCCATTCTTGCGGGAGTGCGGCAAAAAAATCGGCCATGTGCTGCGCCAGCATGTGCATGTGCAAGCGATGGTTATCAGAGGCAAGGTTAAGCTGCGTTGCCCTTTGTAAAAACGTGTAGCGCACCGCCTCCGCTGACAAAGCACTGACTTCAGACTCGATGACCTGAAGTGAGCGCAACGCTATTTCGTGAAGCGGCGGCATGCTCAGCGACGGGGTATCGAGACGTAACGTGTGAGCTTGCACATTCTCATCACTCGGCAGATTGAGTTGTCGAGAGCTGCGGCTGGACCAGCGAGGATCAAGGATACTAAGTGACGTCCCGTGATGCGGACATACCAGCACGCCTGGAAGCATGTGAACCCTGTGCCAGTAAGCAACTCCCCGTTGGGCCTGATCTTGGGCGATACATTCTGGGCATAACCGCACTCGGGAGGCGAATCCAATACGGCTCGCGTTGACGCCCAGCTTCAACATCAAACCCTTCCCATCGGCAGTCATCAGCGTCCGAGCGTGTTCTACCTGGCTCATAGTCAAAAACGGCGCATAGTAGGGTAATAGCGTGTGACGCATAAGGACCTCGGCTATCGATAGCTCGGTACCGCTGGGTAGCGCGTCGACAAACTCCCCTAAATGACTTGGGAATGCCACATTTTGCGAAAATGCTGCCGCCGATTTCAGGCCGGCAAATGCTGCTTGGCAATTACGAACACCGCAAAGACGGGCATAGCGAGATATCACGCTGTGCAGCGTCTCATCGGGGAACGCGGTGGGGAAGAAATGGAGTTTAAGGTGCACTTCGCCACCCCCCGACTCACGCTTTGTGATACATCGGTGAGAACTCAAACAAGTCCTCGTTGAGCCAGCCCGCAGCTCGCAGAGCATCGAGGGGAGCGTCCTGTTCGCTTAGGGCTTTAGCCTCTGAGTTTTCCACACCAGTTGCAATAGGCGATGGGTGATCCTTCGCAAGAATGGTTGGAGATTGGTCTGCCGGCTTCTCACGGGACACAACGCTTCGAAGCAAGGCGAGGCGATCCTCTCGTGCCAAACCGTCGAAGACCATCATTTCGCTCAGTTGATCCTCAATCGGCAGCAAATCGTCGAACTGCCGCATCCGCTTCGGATCTCGGCTACGCAGAGCTGAAAGGGCTGGCTTTAGAATCTGCATTTTTGAGTTGCTTACCTTCACCAGGACCTCGGCAGTCAAACACTCCGAGCCACTCTGGACCGCATAACGCTGACTCAATACCAGCAGCTTGACCAGGAAATCTGTGACGCCTTGAGTGTGCTCATACAGCGTGTCGAAAATCTCGTCAGTCAGCTCAGCAGTCTGCTTGCACCACTGATAGCTCCAGAGATTTTCGACTAACAACCGCCACTCCTCATCCTCTTTTTCGAATCGTTTGAATTCCAGCGTACCGGCACCACAGACTCGGCGGGCAGTCCGCATGGCTTCTGAGAACAGGCTAATCGTAGAGTTCGTGCCACTGAAAACGACCGGGATACCAATGTTGTTAACCAAGTGCAGAAAGAAATTCAGCATGCTCTCCTTACCACCGGTTTTCGCCAGGTGGAGGTTTTGCAGCTCGTCGATTAACAAGGCGCCGATGAAAAACGTGCTGGCCACCTGCTCCATCTGTTGCAGCGCATCATTGATATTTCGATGCCTGTAGCGCTTGTGATAGTCCTTGTCTCCTAGAGCGTCACCAACCGCATAAAAAAACTGCTGGCAAAATCCAGCCAGCGATCCATCCCGAGGGCAGTCAAGCTTCAGCCAAGTGATTTGGGTATGAACAAACTGCTTTCCCTCATAGCGCTCATGACGGATTGTCTGTGGATAAAGGCTCAAAATGGCGTGGAGTGCCGTCGACTTGCCAATACCGCTCAGGCCGACGACGGTAAACGTTTCAGCAGTGGACTTGAACGCATCGTGGTAACGCTGAGCCCCCGATAAAGAATGCAAATGCCGGACGGTAGCGGGCGACATCGGGTTACGCCCAACATACCCTCGACGGATGAGCAGTGAAAACAGGGCCTCCAGTTCCAGGTGTAACAAAAACGGCTGTACCACGGTTCTTAATCGGTCGATACAGTGAATTCGAGTGGATCCTTCGAGGGTCAGCTCTTTCGGATCCACCGGCTGAGGAAAATTCGAGATCAGCTCAATAGCCGCCGCCTCCGACAATATAGGAGGCAAAGCTTCGATAAGCGGATTGCCCGCATACTCACTTATGTCCTGTTTGACGTAATTGGCAAACGTCTGCGCACCTTTCATTTTGCCTGTCCTGGCCGAATTCTTTTGAGCAAATCGATAACTTGCGCAGTGCGCTCGCCGGCATATGAGTCATGCGCTTTCGGTGTCGATTCAGATTGAAGTGAAGCTGGCTCCGCCCTGACGCCTTCAGGAACAGCCGCATTTTCACGCTCACGGAGACGTTCTTCTGCGCGGTTCTCGCGGATGTTTCCAGTGGCCTCCGCCTTGGTGGGCGGAGCAGGTTCCAATTTTCGTTCTGCGAGCGCATGGCTGATGATCTGGTGGACCTGATCGCTAAGCTGCACACGGCTTTCCAGCTCGGCTCGCCGGTGAGTAGGCGGTTTTTGGCGATAGGCTTCGAGCAGATCAAAAATCTCGTCCGAGCGGTAATTCGCGTAACCGGCATCCGATCGTCGAAGATCACAGCGGATAAACTGCTTGGCCTCTCCCTGGATCCAGATGTGCGCCGCAGAGTTCGGATCGAACCAACACTCTATTGACCAAACGCCCCCTTTGCGAGCCTTGGCAAACCAATCTTTCTCTATGGCCATATCACAAACGTAGTGCATGCCGCGAAACATCACGCCGCCCTTTTGAACGGTCGCGCGCTCGCGCGGCAAGAGATGGAGGTAAACCAGCTCGTCGGGACGTTTGTTGGATTCGATCAGGTCGTTTTCGCAGGCCCAATTCCATATCCCGTTGGGCGTAGGTTCAACACCGTCATTCATCATCGCCTGAGTCAGTCGGTCAGGCTGTCGATGGTGCCGGTTATAGTGGAGCACGCAATTGATGAGGATCTGGGTGAACTCTTTGAGGTTTAGCGTGGCATCGAGCCGGTAATCTCGCTCGCCTCGCTCTTTGTCTCGCGCAGCTACCCCGCCAGGTAGCCATCTGATACCCGTCAAATCATTCAAAATGCCAAACCGACTTTCTACCATAGGCTTCCAATCAGGCCGATAAGGCGGAGCCGTGCCCATCTCAATTCCCAAGCCTGACGATAGCCCCTCTGCTGCCAGTGACAACATCTCTCCCCTGTCGGCGTAAATCTGGTGGGGCAGGTGGTGACAATTCCAATCATCTGAATTGATTTCAACGCCGTTCTGAGCGCAGAACTCGACTTTGGGGGTAAACGCGTTGAACAGCGCTTGCCTCGCCCCGTTCCAACTGGGACCTTCCAATCCTACATAGAGGCCAACAATCATTCCGGAGAAACTATCCACAACGATATAAACTACGGGCCGGCCAATAAGCATCCGTCTAGAGTAGCTATTGACCAAATAAATATCGGCAATAGTTGCGTCGATTTCAAACTGATGACACGGTCCACGCAGCCAATCGCGAACGGTACCTGAAAGCGGACGGCAGTCCTTTAACCACTTCCTCAACCCTTTACGGCCACGCTCGGTTTCAATTTCGTCGAAAAAAATCTGTCCCCAATATCTGAATTGCCTCAGGCTGGGCAGCTCTAAGCTAGGTAGCAAACGAAGCTCTTCTTCACTGTTTTTAGAGATGTCTCGAACCGAGTAGAATCTTCTCAACATTTCGTCATATGCGCTCGAAATAGAAGATTTCTTATCTTTTACATAAAGGGCATATCCAACTCGTATGCATCGTTTATCAACCGCACTGAGCATCTTGGAAGGCGCAGTGAGAACGCCTTGAAACGTAGGTTTTCGCCCTGGAGGCCTACTCGGATCATATTTTCTATCGGCAACTCCTACCGCCGAGTAATTATTAAGTAATGAGTTTCGAACTTGACCATAAAACCAATATCGGTAAAGAAGCCGATAGATCGTTTTTCGCTGAATTCCGAGCTCTGACGCCCGTTTGGTAACAAGCCGGCCTAACTCTCCCCGTACAAATATTTGTCCTGGATATTCAGGATCTAGCAGCGGGGCTATGACCGCCCACTTTTCGTCCCGGCCTTGCTTGGCTCTCTCATCCAGCTGGTCCTCAAGCACAAGCATAAACTCGGGTGTGGTAATGGCTGCTGGTTTCGTGTGACCAGACGCTAACGAACGACGCAACTCTTCGAGACCAATGGCGTAGGGCTGCCGGGGTGGGTCTGCTAGATCTATCACCACAGCCAAGTCATGCGTTTCATCTTGGTAAATGAGCCTAGCTATCGTAGCGATGACCGACAGATCGGTAACAGGCTCAAAAACCTCATTAACGAGGACAGTCATGACATTTTCTCCTTCAACGATCCTTGGACAGGGATCTGGAAAACTTCGAATTCAGGAACTAGACTAGTAAGGTGGAGAGGAGTGTTAATCAAATCTATTTTCAGTACCTTGTTCCAAACCAGATGGAAGAAAATTGCCTGAGCGTCTAGATAAGAGATGGACAGAAGGGACGCTATTTTTCTTAGACAGGTGGCCAAAGTCCACGAATATTCCCGGCTGTTTGCTAGGCACTCGATAAAACTCGAATGCAAAGGGACTTTCATTAAATCGCGAGGGAGCTTCGAGTATTTTCTGATTAGTCCAAGATTTTTTATCAAATCTCGTGTAAAAAATTCATCTGTGACGATTTTCCAATCAACACCTTGGCTTTGCCAAAAGCGCTTTTCAATCTCAAGTTTTTCAAGCGTGCGGTTACTTCCTTTGCCAACTAGGTCGGATCGATACTTCACCGTTCTAGCTACCGACTTAAAGTTTCCGCTCAAGTCCTTAACGGTTAGCAGGAAATCTGTTGTCATTACATAGGGCAGTGTCGTTCTAGGGTATCTGGGATAACGTACATCTATTGCCGACGCTATCGCTTGCGCGCGCTCTGTGGGTAGTAACGGATATTGCTCACGGATATCCACGACGTCTTCAGAAAATTCACACACAAGGAAGTACGAACGCTCGAGATCTGACAGTAGGTGATGAATCCTCTCGATCTTCACACCTTGGATTTTGTGCGAACGACCTATCGACGGGACATCTTGTACCCGCAGCCAAGGCACGTAGCTTGCCCCGGCGCCTTCGCCAAATCCATTTGCAATGTGCCGTTCAATGTCCTGCTGTGATGCAAACTTACGACCTCGCAACCCACGCCTCCTCAGTCGATGCGGACCGCTTCACCTCACGCCGAGAAAAGTCGTAGAAGAACACGACCGCCGTAGCGGCCATATTCAAAGCATTTTCTAGACTACACCCGCAGAGAGTTGAAGCGATGAATCCAGACCAAAGGGAAAGCCTGGAAAGGAAAAACCCCCGTAGATACGGGGGTTTGAGCCTTGTGTCAATCTATGTTCATGAGTGTCAAACTTTATTGTTTTGTGTCAATCTTTATTGTTCAAAGCCACAGGTCAATGTCAGCTGTGGATAACTTATTCCACCGTCACCGACTTCGCCAGGTTACGCGGCTGGTCGACGTCGGTGCCCTTGAGCACCGCGACGTAGTACGACAGCAGTTGCAGCGGGACGGTGTACAAGATCGGCGAAAGAATGTCGTGGATATGCGGCATCTGCACCACGTGGGTGCCTTCGCCGTTGGTCATCCCGGCCTTCTCGTCAGCGAATACGATCAGTTCACCGCCACGGGCACGGACTTCCTGCAGGTTGGACTTGAGCTTCTCCAGCAGTTCGTTATTCGGCGCCACGGTGACCACCGGCATGTCGTTATCCACAAGCGCCAGCGGGCCGTGCTTCAGTTCACCAGCCGGGTAGGCTTCGGCGTGGATGTAGGAGATTTCCTTGAGCTTCAAGGCACCTTCCATCGCCACCGGGAATTGCGCACCACGGCCGAGGAACAGGGTGTGGTTCTTCTCGGCGAACAGTTCGGCGATTTTTTCCACGGTGCTGTCCATGGCCAGTGCCTCACCCAGACGGGTCGGCAGGCGACGCAACTCTTCCACCAGCGTGGCTTCAACGTCTTTACCCAGCGTGCCGCGCACCTGCCCCAGCGACAGGGTCAGCAACAGCAGGCCGACCAGTTGCGTGGTGAACGCCTTGGTCGAAGCCACACCGATTTCGCGACCAGCCTGAGTCAGCAGGGTCAGGTCGGACTCACGCACCAGCGAACTGATGCCCACATTGCAGATTGCCAGGCTGGCGAGGAAGCCCAGCTCTTTGGCGTTGCGCAGCGCGGCCAGGGTGTCGGCGGTTTCGCCGGACTGCGAGATAGTGACGAACAGGGTATCCGGCTGCACCACCACCTTGCGGTAGCGGAACTCGCTGGCGACTTCGACCTGGCACGGAATACCGGCCAGTTCTTCGAGCCAGTAACGCGCAACCATGCCGGCGTGGTAACTGGTACCGCAGGCGACGATCTGCACATTGCGCACTTTGGCGAACAATTCGGCAGCCTGTGGGCCGAAGGCCTGCACCAGCACTTGATTGTTGCTCAGACGACCTTCGAGGGTACGCTGCACCACGACGGGCTGTTCGTGGATTTCCTTGAGCATGTAATGGCGGAATTCGCCCTTGTCGGCGGCTTCGGCACCATCGCTGTACTGCACGGTCTGGCGTTCGACGGCGTTGCCATTGACGTCCCAGATCTGCACATTATCGCGGCGAATTTCGGCGATATCGCCTTCTTCCAGGTACATGAAGCGGTCAGTGACCTGGCGCAGGGCCAACTGGTCGGAGGCGAGGAAGTTCTCACCCAGGCCCAGACCGATCACCAACGGGCTGCCACTGCGCGCGGCAACCAGACGATCCGGCTGTTGTGCGTTGATCACGGCCAGACCGTAGGCGCCGTGCAGCTCTTTGACGGTGGCTTTCAGCGCGACGGTCAGGTCAGGCTGATCCTTGAGTTTGTGGCTCAGCAGGTGCGCGATGACTTCGGTATCGGTGTCCGAAGTGAACACGTAACCCAGCGCTTTCAGTTGCTCACGCAGGGCTTCGTGGTTCTCGATGATGCCGTTGTGCACCACGGCGATATCACCGGAGAAATGCGGGTGCGCGTTACGCTCGCATGGTGCACCGTGGGTCGCCCAACGGGTGTGGGCGATACCGAGACGGCCAACCAGCGGCTGTGCGGCCAATGCTGCTTCCAGCTCGCTGACCTTGCCCGGGCGGCGCATGCGCTCGAGCTTTTCGTCGTTGGTGAAAACTGCCACCCCGGCACTGTCATAGCCGCGGTATTCAAGGCGCTTGAGGCCTTCAAGCAGGATGGCGGTGATGTTACGTTCAGCAACTGCGCCGACAATTCCACACATGCTTATTTCTCCTGACTGACAGCCGCGCAAATCAATGTGATACCGCGGGCCTGAATCTGATCGCGGGCCTCTTGTGGCAGGCGATCATCGGTAATGAGGGTATGGACGCTGCTCCACGGCAGCTCCAGGTTGGGAATCTTGCGGCCGATCTTGTCGGCCTCGACCATCACGATCACTTCCCGCGCCACTTCCGCCATCACCCGGCTCAAACCGAGCAACTCGTTGAATGTGGTGGTACCGCGCACCAGATCGATGCCATCGGCGCCGATAAACAACTGGTCGAAGTCGTAAGAGCGTAGTACCTGCTCCGCCACCTGGCCCTGGAAGGACTCCGAATGCGGATCCCAGGTGCCGCCAGTCATCAGCAGCACCGGCTCGTGCTCGAGTTCGCTCAAGGCGTTGGCGACATGCAGCGAGTTGGTCATGACGACCAGACCCGGCTGCTGGCCCAGCTCGGGGATCATGGCGGCGGTGGTACTGCCGCTGTCGATGATGATGCGGGCGTGCTCGCGGATACGTTTGACGGCAGCGCGGGCAATCGCCTGTTTGTACTTCGAAACGCTTTGGCCGGGTTCCGCCACCAGCTCCTGCGGCATCGTGATTGCCCCGCCGTAACGGCGCAGCAATAGACCATGGCTTTCCAGCGCAGCCAGATCCTTGCGGATCGTAACTTCCGAGGTTTCGAAGCGCTTGGCCAGTTCATCCACACTGACTTCGCCCTGCTCGTTGAGCAAGGCGAGAATGTTGTGGCGGCGCTGGGGTGTATTGCGTTTCGACATGGCGGCTTAAGTTTCGTTTCGAAAGATAACGTAAGCAATCAAAACCTATTGCCCTTCAATCGTCAAGCTCAGGCCATAAAAAAATCGCAACCCCCGGCACCCTCCTCTATAGGAGCTGCCGAAGGCTGCGATCTTTTGATGTTAAAACTGCTGTGGAAAACTCAGCTCTTCTTGATCTTCTCCGGCCGCTTCCAGCCATCGATATTTTTCTGCCGCGCCCGACCAACGGCCAATTGCGCGTTATCCACATTCTGGGTAATGGTCGAGCCAGCCGCCGTGGTTGCACCGGACGAGATATCCACAGGCGCGACCAGCGAGTTGTTGGAGCCGATGAATACATCTTCGCCCAACACGGTTTTCCATTTGTTGGCGCCATCGTAGTTACAGGTGATGGTGCCGGCGCCAATGTTGGTGCGTGCACCGATTTCCGCGTCGCCCAGGTAGGTCAGATGCCCGGCCTTGGCGCCCTCGCCCATGCGCGCGTTTTTCAGTTCGACAAAGTTACCCACATGCGCGCGCGCTTCCAGAACCGTGCCGGGACGCAAACGGGCGAAAGGACCGGCATCGCTGCCTTCACCCAACACCGCACCTTCGATGTGGCTGTTGGCCTTGATCACCACGCCTTTACGCAGGGTGCTGTCCTTGATCACGCAGTTCGGGCCGATCACCACGTCGTCCTCGATGACAACATTGCCTTCGAGAATCACGTTGACGTCGATCAGCACATCGCGACCGACGGTGACTTCGCCACGCACATCGAAACGCGCCGGGTCACGCAGGGTCACACCTTGCGCCATCAGGCGGCGGCCGGCGCGCAGCTGGTAATGACGCTCCAGTTCCGACAGTTGCTTGCGATCATTGGCGCCTTGCACTTCCATCGGGTCGTGTGGCTGCTCAGTGGCCACCACCAGACCATCGTTGACCGCCATTTCGATCACGTCGGTCAGGTAGTACTCACCTTGTGCGTTGTTGTTTGACAGGCGGCTCATCCAGTCGGCCAAACGATTGGCCGGGACAGCCAGGATGCCGGTATTACCTTCGGTGATCGCGCGCTGGGCTTCGCTGGCATCTTTGTGTTCGACGATGGCAGCAACCTTGCCGTCAGCGCCGCGCACGATGCGGCCGTAACCGGTCGGGTCTTCCAGCTCAACGGTCAGAAGGCCCATCTGCCCCGGTACGACGTGCTTGAGCAGACGCTGCAGGGTTTCGACTTCGATCAAAGGCACGTCACCGTAAAGGATCAGTACGGTATCAGCACTGATGAACGGGACCGCCTGAGCCGTGGCATGTCCTGTGCCCAATTGCTTGTCCTGCAGGACGAAATTCAGGTCGTCAGCCGCCAGACGTTCGCGCACCACGTCGGCACCGTGGCCGATCACCACATGAATGCGCTGTGGATCGAGCTGCCGTGCACTGTGGATAACATGCCCAAGCATGGAGTTGCCGGCAACCGGGTGCAGCACTTTCGGCAACGCCGATCGCATACGGGTGCCTTGACCGGCCGCGAGAATAACGATTTCGAGAGACATGACTGGCTACCAATCCTGGGCGGTCAGCAACTGCGACCGGGTTGTAAAAATCGGAAAAGAAAAAAGGGTAGCCGAGGCTACCCTTTTTTATCAATCGCACAACAATTGGCTGACGGATTAACCGCCAAACTTCTTGCGGATCTGCTGGACGGTGCGCAGCTGAGCTGCAGCCTCGGCCAGACGTGCGGACGCAGCTCCGTAATCGAAATCTGCGCTCTTCTCGTGCAGAGCAGCTTCGGCAGCCTTGAGGGCTGCTTGAGCCTGAGCTTCATCCAGGTCGGCGGCACGTTGCACGGTATCGGCAAGCACCTTGACCATGTTCGGCTGAACCTCGAGGAAACCACCGGAGATGTAGAACACCTCGGCTTCCCCGCCTTGCTTGATCAGGCGGATCGGACCTGGCTTCAGATTAGTGATCAGCGGCGCGTGACCCAGAGCGATACCAAGATCACCCAGTGCACCGTGCGCAATCACCATCTCGACCAGGCCGGAAAAGATTTCCCCTTCCGCGCTGACGATATCGCAATGGACTGTCATAGCCATCTGATTGCCTCAACCTAAATTAGCGCCCGTTGCCGGGCGCCGGGATTACAGTTTCTTGGCTTTCTCGATCGCTTCTTCGATGCCGCCAACCATGTAGAACGCTTGTTCTGGCAGGTGGTCGTAGTCACCGTTGAGGATGCCTTTGAAGCCAGCAATGGTGTCTTTCAGGGAAACGTATTTACCCGAAGCACCGGTGAAGACTTCAGCCACGAAGAACGGCTGCGACAAGAAGCGCTGGATCTTACGAGCACGGTTTACCAACTGCTTGTCGGCTTCCGACAGCTCGTCCATACCCAGGATCGCAATGATGTCCTTCAGCTCTTTGTAGCGCTGCAGCACGTACTGAACACCGCGAGCGGTTTCGTAGTGGTCGTTGCCGATCACGTTCGGATCCAGCTGACGCGAAGTCGAGTCCAGTGGGTCTACCGCTGGGTAGATACCCAGGGAAGCGATGTCACGGGACAGAACGACGGTGGCGTCCAAGTGGGCGAAGGTGGTCGCTGGCGACGGGTCAGTCAAGTCGTCCGCAGGTACGTATACCGCCTGGATCGAAGTAATCGAACCTTGCTTGGTCGAAGTGATGCGCTCTTGCAGCACGCCCATCTCTTCAGCCAGAGTCGGCTGGTAACCTACTGCCGAAGGCATACGGCCCAGCAGTGCGGATACTTCAGTACCGGCCAGGGTGTAACGATAGATGTTGTCGACGAACAGCAGAACGTCGTTACCTTCGTCACGGAACTTCTCGGCCATGGTCAGGCCGGTCAGTGCTACGCGCAGACGGTTTCCCGGCGGCTCGTTCATCTGACCGTAAACCAGGGCCACTTTGTCCAGAACGTTGGAGTCCTTCATCTCGTGGTAGAAGTCGTTACCCTCACGAGTACGCTCGCCCACACCGGCGAACACGGAATAACCGCTGTGCTCGATGGCGATGTTACGGATCAGTTCCATCATGTTTACGGTTTTGCCTACACCGGCACCACCGAACAGACCGACTTTACCGCCCTTGGCGAACGGGCAAACCAGGTCGATAACCTTAATGCCGGTTTCCAGCAGCTCGTTGCCGCCAGCTTGTTCAGCGAAGGAAGGAGCGGCGCGGTGAATACCCCAGCGCTCTTCTTCGCCGATCGGGCCAGCTTCGTCGATCGGGTTGCCCAGTACGTCCATGATCCGGCCCAGAGTCGCTTTACCGACCGGTACGGAGATGGCTGCGCCAGTGTTGTTGACGTCCAGACCGCGCTTCAAGCCTTCGGTCGAGCCCATCGCAATGGTACGTACCACGCCGTCGCCCAGCTGCTGCTGAACTTCCAGAGTGGTTTCGGCGCCTTGAACCTTCAAGGCGTCGTAGATGCTCGGTACGCTGTCGCGTGGGAATTCCACGTCGATAACGGCGCCGATGATTTGAACGATACGTCCGCTACTCATAGCTGGATCCTCTGAATATTTGAACCGTTAAACCGCGGCAGCGCCGCCGACGATTTCCGAGATCTCTTGGGTGATCGCAGCCTGACGCGCCTTGTTGTAGATCAGCTGCAAATCGCTGATCAAATCACCGGCGTTGTCGGTAGCGTTCTTCATCGCGATCATCCGCGCAGCTTGTTCGGCCGCGTTGTTCTCGACCACCGCCTGGTACACCTGCGACTCCACGTAGCGCACCATCAAGCCGTCTAGCAGCTCTTTGGCGTCTGGTTCGTAGAGGTAGTCCCAGTGGTGCTTGAGTTCTTGATCCGGGGTCGCCACCAGTGGAATCAACTGCTCCACGGTAGGCTGTTGCGTCATGGTGTTGATGAACTTGTTGGATACCACGGACAGGCGGTCAATACGGCCGTCCAGGTAGGCATCCAGCATCACCTTAACGCTGCCGATCAGATCATTGATCGACGGCTCTTCACCCAGGTGGCTGATAGCTGCAACGACGTTACCGCCGAAGTTGCGGAAAAAGGCCGCACCCTTGCTACCAACAACACACAGATCAATCTCGACGCCGTTTTCGCGGTTTACCGCCATGTCCTTGACCAGGGCCTTGAACAGGTTGGTGTTCAAGCCGCCGCACAGACCACGGTCACTGCTCACTACGACATAACCGACGCGCTTTACTTCACGGTCGATCATGAACGGGTGGCGGTATTCCGGGTTGGCGTTGGCCAGATGCCCAATTACCTGGCGGATACGTTCCGCATAAGGACGGCTAGCAGCCATGCGCATTTGTGCCTTGCGCATTTTGCTGACCGCCACTTTTTCCATGGCGCTGGTAATTTTTTGCGTGCTTTTGATGCTCGCAATCTTACTGCGAATCTCTTTTGCGCCTGCCATGTAACACCTATCAGGTTAGCAAGCGGGAGCCTTGCGGCTCCCGCTGCGGCTTACCAGGTTTGGGTGGCCTTGAACTTCTCGATACCGGCTTTGAGGCCAGCGTCGATTTCGTCATTGAAGTCACCTTTAACGTTGATCTTGGCCATCAAATCGGCGTGATCGCGGTTGAAGAAAGCAATCAGCGCTTGTTCGAAGCTGCCGATCTTGGCGATTTCAATGTCAGTCAGGAACCCACGCTCAGCGGCATACAGCGACAGCGCCATGTCAGCGATCGACATCGGTGCGTATTGCTTCTGCTTCATCAGCTCGGTAACGCGCTGACCATGCTCAAGTTGCTTGCGGGTCGCTTCGTCCAGGTCAGAAGCGAACTGGGCGAATGCCGCCAGTTCACGGTACTGAGCCAGAGCGGTACGGATACCACCGGACAGCTTCTTGATGATCTTGGTCTGAGCGGCACCACCCACACGGGATACCGAAACACCGGCGTTCACTGCAGGGCGGATGCCCGAGTTGAACATGGCCGATTCCAGGAAGATCTGACCGTCGGTGATGGAAATCACGTTGGTCGGAACGAACGCGGAAACGTCGCCAGCCTGGGTTTCGATGATCGGCAGTGCGGTCAGGGAACCGGTTTTGCCGGTCACTGCGCCGTTGGTGAACTTCTCTACGTACTCTTCCGAAACGCGGGATGCGCGCTCCAGCAGACGGGAGTGGAGATAGAACACGTCGCCTGGGTAAGCTTCACGGCCTGGTGGACGGCGCAGCAGCAGGGAAATCTGGCGGTAAGCCACTGCTTGCTTGGACAGATCGTCATAAACGATCAGCGCGTCTTCACCGCGGTCGCGGAAGAATTCACCCATGGTGCAACCGGAGTACGGAGCCAGGAATTGCAGTGCTGCAGATTCCGAAGCGCTCGCTGCAACGATGATGGTGTTAGCCAGTGCACCGTTTTCTTCCAGCTTGCGAACCACGTTGGCGATGGTCGACTGCTTCTGACCGATTGCCACGTAGACGCAGAAAATGCCGCTGTCTTTCTGGTTGATGATCGCGTCGATCGCCAGAGCGGTTTTACCGATCTGACGGTCACCGATGATCAGCTCACGCTGGCCACGGCCGACAGGGATCATGGCATCGACAGCCTTGTAGCCAGTCTGTACAGGCTGGTCTACCGACTTACGCCAGATCACGCCCGGTGCAACTTTCTCGACCGCGTCGGTCTCGGTGTTGCCCAGTGGACCTTTGCCGTCAACAGGGTTACCCAGTGCGTCGACTACGCGACCCAGCAGTTCCTTACCTACCGGAACTTCGAGGATGCGGCCGGTGCACTTGGCGCTCATGCCTTCAGCCAGACTGGTGTATGCGCCCAGTACAACGGCACCTACGGAGTCTTGCTCCAGGTTGAGGGCCATACCGTAGACGCCGCCCGGAAACTCGATCATCTCGCCGTACATGACGTCGGCCAGACCGTGAATCCGCACGATGCCGTCAGATACGCTGACGACAGTGCCTTCGTTACGGGCTTGGGAGGTCACATCGAGCTTTTCGATGCGGCCCTTGATAATTTCACTTATTTCGGAAGGATTGAGTTGCTGCATTGCTCTGCTGCCCCTTCAAACTCAAGATTTCAATGCTTCGGCAAGTTTCGCGATTTTGCCGCGAATCGAGCCATCGATAACCAGGTCGCCGGCGCGGATAACGACACCACCTATTAGGGCAGCATCCTCCGCAACTTGCAGGCGCACTTCCCGGTTGAGTCGTGCACTGAGAACCTTGGCGAGTTTGTCTTGCTGTTCTTGGTTCAATGCAAAAGCACTGGTCACTTCAACGTCTACCGATTTCTCTTGCTCGGCCTTGTACAGGTCGAAAAGAGCGGCGATCTCCGGCAGAAGCGGGAGACGGTCGTTTTCGGCAACGACATTGATGAAATTCTGTGCCTTGGCATCGAACTTGTCGCCGCACACGTCAATGAACGTGGCGGCCTTTTCTGCGCTCGTCAGTCGCGGGGCCTTGAGCACGCGCTGCATGGTGTCGTCTTGCGACACCGCTGCTGCCAGGCCGAGCATGGCTGACCAATTGGCCAGTTGCTGGTGGGCCTGAGCGTGCTCGAAGGCCGCCTTAGCGTAAGGTCGGGCCAACGTGGTCAGTTCTGCCATGATCGCCCTCGCTTAGATTTCAGCAGCCAGTTGGTTAACCAGCTCTGCGTGCGCGTTTTGATCGATTGTGGCACCCAGGATCTTCTCGGCGCCGCCGACAGCCAGCAAGCCCACTTGGGCGCGCAGCTTGTCTTTGACACTGTTCAGTTCCTGTTCGATCTCGGCTTGAGCCTGAACCTTCACACGGTCAGCGTCGATACGGGCTTTTTCAACAGCCTCTTCAACGATCTGGTTACCGCGTTTCTTGGCTTGCTCGATGATTTCAGCTGCCTGAGCTTTCGCTTCGCGCAGTTGCTGACCCGCTTTCTCTTGGGCCAACTCCAGGTCGCGAGCTGCACGGCTGGCAGCGTCCAGACCATCAGCGATCTTCTTTTGACGTTCGTGCAGAGCAGCGATGACCGGAGGCCATACGAACTTCATGCAGAACAGTACAAAAATCAGGAACGCAACGGACTGGCCAATCAGGGTCGCATTAATGTTCACGCCAACACCTCGCAGTTACGTTGTCCATCACACCAAATTACTCGGAAGAATCCGGGTAATTAGCCAGCGATCTGACCAACGAACGGGTTCGCAAAGGTGAAGAACAGAGCGATACCAACACCGATCATGGTTACGGCGTCGAGCAGACCGGCAACGATGAACATTTTAACTTGCAGCATTGGAACCATTTCTGGCTGGCGCGCTGCGCCTTCCAGGAACTTGCCGCCCAGCAGGCCGAAACCAATTGCGGTACCCAGTGCGCCCAGGCCGATCAACAGTGCAACAGCGATAGCGGTTAGACCAACTACAGTTTCCATCTTTCCTCCCGACTTTTACGTCGTATGGTTTAGGTTTTTTAGATTAAAGCGGTAAAACAAATCGTTTCAGAGGCCCGGTTAAGAGCCCCCTCCCGTTTGACCGGGAGGGACATCAGATCAGCCGAGGCTGCTCTTAATGGTTTTCTTCGTGCGCCATCGACAGGTAGACGATGGTCAGCATCATGAAGATGAACGCCTGCAGGGTGATGATCAGGATGTGGAACACAGCCCACGCCCACTGCAGAACAACGCCCAGGCCACTCAGCCAGAGCAGGCCGCTGCCGAACATCACAGCGATCAGAATGAACACCAGCTCGCCGGCATACATGTTGCCGAACAGACGCAGGGCCAGAGAGATCGGCTTGGCGATCAGGGTCACGAATTCCAGCAGGAAGTTCACCGGGATCAGCAGGGCCTGAACGAAGATGTTCTTGCTGCCGAACGGGTGCAGGGTCAGTTCGCCGATGAAGCCGCCGATGCCCTTGACCTTGATGCTATAGAAAATGATCAGTGCGAAAACCGAGAACGCCATGCCCAGGGTCGCGTTCGGGTCGGTGGTCGACACGGCACGGAACGGGATGTGGTGGTCGCCGGTGATCAGGATGGCCAGCTGAGGAATCCAGTCGACCGGTACCAGGTCGACGGCGTTCATCAGGAACACCCAGACGAAGATGGTCAGTGCCAACGGTGCGATCACCGGGCTACGGCCATGGAAGCTGTCTTTCACGCTGCCATCGACGAATTCGACCAATACTTCAACGAAGTTCTGCAAAGCACCTGGCTGACCCGATGTTGCTTTCTTTGCCGCCATGCGGAAAAGGAAAACGAAGATCAGACCCAGCGCGACCGACCAGCCGAGGGTATCGACGTGGAAAGCCCAGAAGCCCATTTCCTTGGCTTCTGCTGCGGTATGGGCAAAGCCCCAGCCGCCGTTAGGTAGCTGACCGAAGGTCAGGTTCTGCAAGTGGTGCTGGATATAGCCCGAAGCGGTTGTTTCTGCCATGGTTGCCTCAAACGCCCTAAGGTCTCGAAAGTCTTGTTCTCATCAGCAGGGGAGCGAACCAGCTGACCGACTGAGTCAGCACGAAAGCGCCGAATACTGCGATCGGCGCCAATGGCTTCACACCTGCAAACACCAGTGCAAACAGCACTGCCGTCAAAATCAGTTTGCCTGCCTCGCCGGCATAAAATGACCGGACGATGGACTGGGCTGCTCGGGCGCCGGAAAACCGAAATGCCTTGTGAGCGAAATAAACATTGGGCAGCAAGGCTATCAGGCCTCCGCAAAGTCCCGAGTATCCGGCAACGACTCCGTGCCATTGCCAGAGCGCCAAAGCGGCAATGAGCAAAATGACAAATTGAGCCATCAACACCGGAAAAACCGCCAGGCGATGGAACGGCAGGCGGTTTGGCTTGCGGGTTTCCATCACGTTTGCTCTCCAATGGTCGGCTGCCAGAATTCAATAACTTGGCATAATTTGTGCCGACAAAATGCGCGCAGAGTATAGGGGCGGTTCTGCCCCTATTCAACTGTCAGGTAGTGATTTCCGACTGCGCGCTACATGAGGAAATGTTTCAGCGGATGTGTGCGAGCACACCTTGAAGCTCATCGAGGGAGTTGTAACCGATCACCAGCTGACCTTTTCCCTTCTTGCCGTGGCGAATCTGCACCGCAGAGCCTAGGCGCTCGGCCAGACGCTGTTCGAGCCGGGCGATATCCGGGTCGGGTTTGGCCGCTTCCACAGGCTCCGGTTTGCCACTCAACCACTGACGAACCAGTGCCTCGGTTTGGCGCACAGTCAGGCCGCGTGCGACAACATGTCGCGCCCCTTCCACCTGCTGATTGTCCGGCAGACCGAGCAAAGCACGGGCATGACCCATTTCCAGGTCACCGTGGGACAGCATGGTCTTGATGACTTCCGGCAGTGCAATAAGTCGCAACAGGTTAGCCACAGTCACGCGGGACTTACCCACAGCCTCGGCCACCTGCTGTTGAGTGAGCTGGAATTCCTGCTGCAGACGCTGCAAGGCGACGGCTTCCTCAATCGGGTTCAGGTCTTCACGCTGGATGTTCTCGATCAGCGCAATGGCGATCGCGGTCTCATCCGGCACATCACGAACCATCGCCGGAATGGTTTCCTGGCCGGCCTGCTGGCTGGCGCGCCAGCGGCGTTCACCGGCGATGATTTCGAAGCGGCCACCGCCAATCGGGCGCACCACGATCGGCTGCATCACGCCTTGCGCCTTGATCGACTGCGCCAGCTCTTCCAGCGCTTGCGGATCCATGTCGCGGCGTGGCTGGTATTTTCCACGCTGCAGCAGGTCCAACGGCAGATGTTGCAGTTCACGGGTATCGGCCTGCGCCGCCTGTTCTTCCAGCGCGCTGACGGTCGGACCACTCAGCAGTGCATCCAGTCCACGTCCGAGACCTCGTTTCTTGACGGCCATGGGGATTCCTTAAGTTGGCTGGGCAGCGGCGATGCGTGAATTTTTGCGCTGACGGCGAACCATCTCGCCCGCCAGGGCCAAATAGGCCAGCGCGCCGCGCGATTGCTTGTCGTAGGCCAGTGCCGGCATACCGTAGCTCGGTGCTTCGGCCAGGCGGATGTTGCGCGGGATCACCGTGTCGTACAGCTGCTCGCCAAAGTGTTCCTTCAGCTGCGCCGAAACATCGTTCATCAGGCTCAGCCGCGGGTCGTACATGGTGCGCAGCAGACCTTCGACCTTGAGGTTGGGGTTCAGCAATTCGGCGATGCGCTTGATGTTATCCACAAGGTCGCTCAAGCCTTCGAGCGCAAAGTATTCGCACTGCATGGGGATAATCACCCCGTCAGCGGCGACCAGTGCGTTCAATGTGAGCATCGACAGCGACGGCGGGCAGTCGATCAAAATGTAATCGTAGTTTTCACGGATCGGCGCCAGCGCGCTGCGCAGACGGCTTTCCTTCATCTGCATTTCCAGCAGGACCACTTCGGCCGCAGTCAGGTCGCGGTTGGCCGGCAGCAGTTGATAACCGCCGTGCTCGGAGAAGTGCATGGCCTGGGCCAGATCGCATTCGCCGATCAGCAGGTCGTAGACCGAGTTTTCCAGGCCATGTTTATCCACACCGCTACCCATGGTGGCGTTGCCCTGTGGATCGAGATCGATCAACAGCACCCGGCGCTTGGTCGCGACCAGGGATGCTGCGAGGTTGATGCAGGTGGTGGTCTTGCCCACACCACCCTTCTGGTTCGCTATCGCGAATACCTTAGCCATTCTTGCTTGTGTTCCCAATCATGCCGTGCGGCGCAGTATCAGCAGATGGCGTTGGCCTTGGCAACCGGGGACGGCCAGGGCGTGTTCGCTATCGAGTTTGAAGTCTGCCGGCAATGCTACCAGCTCATCGGCCGGATGAACGCCCTTCATTGCCAGCCAGCGCGTGTCGGCATCGCCGAGGTGGCGAGTCCAGTTGGTGAAGTTCTCCATGCTGCTGAATGCCCGGGAAATGATCCCGTTGAATGGCTGGGCAGGCTGGAAAGCTTCGACGCGACTGTGGATAACTTGCAGGTTATCCAGTTTGAGTTCGAGTTTGACCTGAGTCAGGAAGCGGGTTTTCTTGCCGTTGCTGTCCAGACAGGTGACGTGCGAGTCCGGATACAGGATCGCCAACGGGATCCCCGGCATGCCGCCGCCGCTGCCGACGTCGAGCCAACGGCCGTTTTCGATGAACGACATAACGCTCAAGCTATCGAGCAAATGCCGCGAAACCATTTCGTCAGGATCGCGAACTGCAGTCAGGTTGTAGGCCTGGTTCCATTTGATCAACAGGGCCAGGTAACCCAGCAGCAATTCGTGCTGGGCTGCGCTGAGATTGACACCGAGCTCGCGGGCTCCTGTGGATAACTCTTCGGCGTGTTGCGAAGTGACCTTAGAACTCAAGCGCTTTGCTCCAACTGACGGCCCGCGCCGCGTTTTTTCAAATGAATCATCAACAGCGAAATCGCTGCCGGGGTCACGCCCGGGATCCGCGAAGCCTGGCCGAGCGTCTCCGGACGCGTCGCACCGAGCTTGCTCTGGATCTCCTTGGAGAGACCGGAAATGTTGGTGTAATCGATATCCACAGGCAGTTTCGTGTCTTCACTGGCGCGCAGACGGGCGATTTCGTCCTGTTGACGGTCGATGTAACCGGCGTATTTGGTCTTGATTTCAACCTGTTCGGCGACCTGTGGATCTTCGGCGCCCTGTCCGGTCACTTCGACCAGACCAGCGTAGTCGATTTCCGGACGGCTCAAGAGGTTGAGCAAGTTGTATTCGTGAGTCAGCGGTGTGCCGAATTTTTCCGCAATCGCATCACCCTGCTGCGTGCCCGGGCGAACCCAGGTGCTTTTCAGGCGCTGCTCTTCCAGTTCGATGTTTTCGCGCTTCTTGCAGAACGCCGCCCAACGCGCGTCATCGACCAGACCCAGTTCGCGGCCTTTTTCGGTCAGACGCAGGTCGGCGTTGTCTTCACGCAGGATCAGGCGGTACTCGGCACGGGAAGTGAACATGCGGTACGGCTCTTGGGTACCGAGGGTGATCAGGTCGTCGACCAGTACGCCGATGTACGCCTCATCGCGGCGCGGGCACCAGGCTTCTTTGCCCTTGGCGCGCAGCGCAGCGTTGGCCCCGGCAAGCAAACCTTGGGCACCGGCTTCTTCGTAACCGGTGGTGCCGTTGATTTGCCCGGCGAAGAACAGACCGCCGATGACTTTGGTTTCCAGGCTGTACTTCAGGTCGCGCGGATCGAAGTAGTCGTACTCGATCGCATAACCCGGACGCACGATGTGCGCGTTTTCCATGCCGCGAATCGATTGCACGATCTGCAATTGCACGTCGAACGGCAGGCTTGTGGATATCCCGTTCGGATACAGCTCGTGGGTGGTCAGGCCTTCCGGCTCGATGAACACCTGATGGCTTTCCTTGTCGGCAAAGCGATGAATCTTGTCTTCGATCGATGGGCAGTAACGCGGGCCGATGCCCTCGATCTCGCCGACAGCGGAATACATCGGCGAACGGTCGAGGTTCGCCGCAATGATTTCGTGGGTGCGGGCGTTGGTGTGAGTAATCCAGCAACTGACCTGGCGTGGATGCTGTTCCTTGTTGCCCATGAACGACATCACCGGGATCGGCGTATCGCCTGGTTGCTCGGTCATCACCGAGAAATCCACAGACTTGCCATCGATACGCGGTGGGGTACCGGTTTTCAGGCGACCGACACGCAGCGGCAGTTCACGCAGACGATGTGCGAGGGCAATCGATGGCGGATCACCGGCACGACCGCCGGAGAAGTTCTGCAAACCGATGTGGATAAGTCCACCGAGGAACGTTCCGGTGGTCAGTACCACGGAATCGGCGAAGAAGCGCAGACCCATTTGTGTGACCACACCACGCACCTGTTCCTGCTCGACGATCAAGTCGTCAGCAGCCTGCTGAAATATCCACAGGTTCGGCTGGTTTTCCAGGATTTCGCGGACAGCGGCCTTGTACAGAATCCGGTCCGCCTGGGCACGGGTTGCACGCACGGCCGGGCCTTTACGGCTGTTCAACACACGAAACTGGATACCGCCCAGGTCGGTTGCCACGGCCATCGCGCCGCCGAGGGCATCGATTTCCTTGACCAGATGGCTTTTGCCAATGCCACCGATGGCCGGGTTGCAGCTCATGGCACCGAGGGTTTCCACGTTATGCGTCAGCAACAGGGTTTTTGCCCCCATACGTGCTGAGGCCAGTGCTGCCTCGGTACCGGCATGACCGCCGCCGATGACGATCACTTCAAAACGGGAAGGGAAATCCACCACGCACCTCGTGCCTGCTTAAGTAGGTCATTCAGGAATAGTTTGAGATCAGGTTTCTGAACCTGGTCGACAAGTATAGGGACTTCGCCC
The DNA here is from genome assembly GCF_002156405.1 of Pseudomonas sp. SCPG-7. Lineage (NCBI taxonomy): Bacteria > Pseudomonadati > Pseudomonadota > Gammaproteobacteria > Pseudomonadales > Pseudomonadaceae > Pseudomonas > Pseudomonas sp. SCPG-7. The sequence goes on from NZ_MVOO01000011.1 coordinate 80,367, forward strand.
TTCCTAAAGAACCCTTTGCACAAAATTTAACCAGCTGTGGAGAACTCGAGATCAAAAGAATAAAAAAGAGAGAAATTTATAAAACCTTTGTTTTTATGTTTATTCTTACTGACCATCCTTTCTGTGGATAGATCGCTACAGGCTATATATTTCAATGTGTACAGCGTTTAAAAACCCTGTGACCAGGTGCCAATGAGGCCCTTGGATAACCGGTTTAAGCCTGTGGATGAATGAGGTGGTTATCCACAGAGGCAGTTATATCCAGTTTTGGCGCCCTGTTATCAACTGTCCTCAGTGGCAGTTATTCACAGGGCTTAATCCACAGAAATCCGCTGAGTGACTGTACGACGGCCGAGTGAAATCCGCTGAGGGAGAGGGAATCTGCCCGGCACTGGAGAAAGGAATTGGAAATGAGGGTGCAGACAGGCCGCGAATGGGCCTGTCTGCTTACAGCAGAGGGCTTATTTACCGATACAGAAGCTGGAAAAGATCCGGCCGAGCAGGTCATCGGAGCTGAATGCCCCGGTGATTTCGCCCAGTGAGTGCTGTGCCTGACGCAAATCTTCGGCCAGCAGTTCACCGGCACCTGCCAGCGTCAGCTGTGCACGACCATGTTCCAGCGCTTCACTGGCATGGCGCAGTGCTTCCAGATGGCGGCGACGGGCACTGAAGCTGCTTTCCGAGGTTTGCTCATAGCCCATGCAGGCCTTGAGGTGGTCGCGCAGCAATTCCAGACCTTCGCCGGCGGATTTGGCGCTGAGGCTGATGGTCACGTGGCCATCGTCACTGACTTCCAGGGCAATCGTCTCACCCGTCAGGTCAGCCTTGTTGCGGATCAAGGTGACTTTGGCCGGATCTGGCCGGGTTTCGAGGAATTCCGGCCACAGGGCAAACGGATCAGCCGCTTCCGGCGCAGTGGCATCGACCACCAGCAACACCCGGTCGGCTTCAGTGATCGCCTTCAGCGCTCGTTCAACACCAATCTTTTCCACTTGATCATCGGTATCGCGCAGACCGGCGGTGTCCACCACGTGCAACGGCATGCCATCAATGTGGATATGTTCGCGCAGAATGTCCCGCGTGGTACCGGCGATCTCAGTCACGATCGCGGCTTCACGTCCCGCCAGGGCATTCAACAGGCTGGACTTGCCGGCATTCGGACGACCGGCAATCACTACGGTCATACCGTCGCGCAACAAGGCACCCTGTCCGGCTTCCCGCAGCACAGTGGATAACTCTTCACGTACCTTGTCCAGCATGCTCAACACATGGCCATCGGCAAGAAAGTCGATTTCCTCTTCCGGAAAGTCGATGGCAGCTTCCACGTAGATGCGCAGGCCGATCAGTTGTTCAGTGAGGTTATGCACACGCTGGGAAAACGCTCCCTGCAGCGAGCGCAAGGCATTGCGTGCAGCCTGTGCAGAACTGGCTTCGATCAGATCGGCAATCGCCTCGGCCTGAGCCAGGTCGAGTTTATCGTTGAGGAACGCGCGCTCGCTGAATTCGCCGGGGCGGGCCAGACGGCAACCCAGTTCCAGGCAACGCTTGAGCAACATATCCAGAACAATCGGGCCGCCGTGGCCCTGCAGCTCCAGCACGTCTTCGCCGGTGAACGAGTTCGGCCCCGGGAAATACAGAGCCAGTCCTTCGTCCAGCACTTGCTGATCATCACTGAAAAACGGACCGTAATGCGCGTAACGCGGTTTCAGTTCACGGCCGCTGATGGCTTTGGCTGCGACGCTGGCCAACGGCCCGGAAATACGGACGATGCCGACACCGCCGCGACCTTGAGCGGTGGCGACAGCGGCGATGGTTTCACGAGGTGCGCTCATAAACCGGAATCCAGACAAAAGTGGCAGATAGCAAAACGCCCCACTAGGGGGCGTTTTGAGTGGTGTTATCCACAGAGTAAGTTACGCCTCGGCTTTTTTCGTCGCCGCTTCGATCTTACGCGTGATGTACCACTGTTGGGCAATCGACAGGCAGTTGTTCACAACCCAGTACAGCACCAGACCAGCCGGGAACCACAGGAAGAAGAAGGTGAAGATGATTGGCATCATTTTCATGACCTTCGCCTGCATCGGATCCGGTGGAGTCGGATTCAAACGCTGCTGAATGAACATGGTCGCGCCCATGATGATCGGCAGGATGAAGAATGGATCCTTGATCGACAGGTCAGTGATCCACAGCATGAATGGCGCTTGGCGCATTTCCACGCTTTCCAGCAGAACCCAGTACAGCGAAAGGAAAACCGGCATCTGCACGAGGATCGGCAAGCAGCCGCCCAGCGGATTGATCTTCTCTTTCTTGTACAGCTCCATCATGGCTTGCGACATTTTCTGCCGGTCATCGCCATGTTGCTCTTTCAATGCAGCCAGTTTCGGCGCAACGGCACGCATGCGCGCCATGGATTTGTAGCTGGCGGCCGACAGCGGGAAGAAGATCCCTTTGATCAGCATGGTCAGGAAGATAATCGACCAGCCCCAGTTACCCACAATCGCGTGAATGTGTTGCAGCAGCCAGAAGATCGGTTGAGCGATGAACCACAGAATGCCGTAGTCGACCGTCAGTTCCAGACCTGGGGACAACTGTTTCAGCACGGCCTGGCTTTTCGGCCCGGCGTACAGAATGGCGCTGGTTTCAACTTTCGCACCCGGTGCAGCGGTCAGCGAAGGACCGGTGTAACCGATGATGTAGTTGCCTTTGCTGTCTTTACGCGTCTGAACGATGTTGTTTTCGCCTTTCGGCGCAACCCACGCAGTCACGAAGTAATGCTGCAGCCAGGCTACCCAGCCACCGGTGACGGTTTCCTTGAGCTGACCTTTATCCATGTCTTTCATGGACACTTTCTTGTACGGCTCGGAACTTGTCCACAGGGCAGCGCCCAGGTAAGTCGCAGTGCCGGTGGCAGTGGTCGACGAAGGGTCGGCACTGGCATCGCGCTTCAGCTGGGCGAACATCGAACCCGACCAAGGCTGAGCGCTCTGGTTATCCACAAGGTAGGTCACGGTCACGTCATACAGGCCGCGTTTCAGAGTGAAACGCTTGATGTAATTGACGCCGTCCTTGCTGAACTTCAGGTCGACAACCAGTTGATCCTGACCGTCAGCCAGTTGATAACTTTTCTTCTCCGAAGCATAAACAGGACGACCGGCCGGGCTTGCGTCCGGACCGTTGGTGCCGATCAGGCCGCTTTGTGCCAGATAAGTACGTTCGCCGCCGTTGTCGAACAGCTGGAACGGTACATCAGGACGATCCTGACGACGTGGATACAGTGGCAAAGTCAGTTGAGCAACGTCACCGCCCTGTGGATCGATCGCCAGATCGAGCACGTCGGTTTTGACCTGGATCAGATCCTTGCTGGCAGCGACTGGCGTTTCCACAGGTGCGCTGGTATCGCTGGCGGCACGCGGAATATCGTCACTGGCGGAAGCGTTATTGCCAGGAACGGTGTCCGGCAAACCGGATGCAGTCGTACTGGAAGCAACATTCTGAGTCGGCAGGGCAGCCTGGCCATAATCCTGGTTCCATTTAAGAACCATGACGTAGGACACGATTGCCAGGGCGACGATCAGGATCGTGCGTTTGATATCCATGATTACTCGGCCATCGAAGAAGAACGGGAGGTAGGGATAGGTGGAACCGGGTCATAACCACCGGGATTCCACGGATGACAGCGACCTAAACGACGAAAGGTCAGCCAGCCACCGCGCAGAAGGCCATGATTTTCGATGGCTTCATACGCGTAGCAAGAACAACTGGGGTAGAAACGACAGTGATTGGCCATCAAAGGACTAATGGCGTAGCGATAAAACTGGATCGGAACGAGGGCCAGTTTACGCATCTGGACTGTCTACCCCTACAGTTTCGGTTTTGACTGCTGAAACTGGCTTGTTACGGGCCAGGCGCTTCCAGAGTTTGCCGAAATGCTGAATCAATTCGGGGTTTTCTACGTCGCCCAAACCTTTGCGCGCGACGATAACGATGTCCCAGCCGACCAGAGAATCCTGGTGCAGACGGAACGATTCGCGCATCAGACGTTTGAGGCGATTGCGCTCAACGGAGAGCTTTACGCTCTTTTTCCCGATAACCAGCCCGAGACGGGGGTGATCAAGATCGTTGTTGCGCGCAAGGAGCAGGAGATTTTTCCCCGGAACCTTGCCGGTAGGGGAGTCAAAGACTGCCTTGAAATGCCGGGGGGTAAGCAGACGCTTTTCCCGACTGAAGTCCTGACTCACCTCCAGTACCGGATTATCAAACTGCCAGACGCGCACGACCTTTGGCGCGACGACGCGACAGGACAGCGCGACCGTTCTTGGTAGCCATGCGAGCACGGAAACCGTGGGTACGAGCGCGTTTGATAGTGCTTGGTTGGAAAGTACGTTTCATGTCGTGTTACCTGGTTCGTCCACAACGGGCCGGAATGGCCCCCGTTTTAAGAGACCGGGGATTCTAGAGAAAGCAAGCCCTCAGGTCAATTTCCAACCAGCGTTTCCTTATAAATAGATCTCTGGAGCTTGCGGAAGCGAAATCCTGTTTGCCAGACATAAAAATAAAGAAAGGAATTATTTAAAGCTTTTCTGTAAAGCTTGTAAAAGCTAGGGCGCCCCTCTTCTGTGGATAACCATGCTCAGCCCTTATAAAGCTTGATGTACAGAGAATGACAACTACAGTGGAAAACCGTGTTCAGCCTGTGCTGCGCTGTCGGATAACCTGTGTGTGGAATGGCCTGTTATCCACAGGCTGGTTATCCACCGAGTTCCACCCCCAGTTGTCCAGTGCCCTCAGAGGCGGTTATCCACAGAGCTTATGCACACACCGTTGGTCGCCTTTTTACCGGTTAACGCATTGATTAATCATGGTCACCACACAACCTGCATGTGGATAAGTGGACGGCTCGCCGCTACAATGGCCGCTTGTTTTTGCCTCACCGGCTTTCAACTTAGGGGATATCCGTGTCAGTGGAACTTTGGCAGCAGTGCGTGGAGCTTTTGCGCGAAGAGCTGCCTGCCCAACAATTCAACACCTGGATCCGTCCACTACAGGTCGAAGCCGAAGGCGACGAGTTGCGCGTCTACGCACCGAACCGTTTTGTGCTGGACTGGGTCAACGAAAAGTACCTCGGTCGCGTCCTTGAACTGCTGGATGAGCACGGCAACGGAATGGCGCCAGCGCTTTCCTTATTAATAGGCAGCAAACGCAGCTCGGCACCGCGTGCCGCGCCGAATGCGCCGTTGGCCGCTGCGCAGGTGTCCCAGGCGCAGGCCAATACCGCGCCGGCCAGCGCGCCAGCCCCGGCTCCAAGTGCAGCTCCGGCCAAGCGCTCGACGCAGAAAACCGAGGAAGTCAGTGAAGAGCCGTCCCGCGACAGCTTTGACCCGATGGCCGGTGCGGCTTCGCAACAGGCCCCGGTTCGCGCCGAACAGCGCACAGTGCAGGTCGAAGGCGCGCTCAAGCACACCAGTTACCTGAACCGCACCTTCACTTTCGAGAATTTCGTCGAAGGCAAGTCCAACCAGCTCGCCCGCGCGGCGGCCTGGCAGGTGGCGGACAATCCCAAGCACGGTTACAACCCGCTGTTCCTGTATGGCGGCGTCGGCCTGGGTAAAACCCACTTGATGCACGCGGTGGGTAACCATCTATTAAAGAAGAACCCGAATGCCAAGGTCGTGTACCTGCATTCCGAGCGTTTCGTGGCCGACATGGTCAAGGCGCTGCAACTGAACGCGATCAACGAGTTCAAGCGTTTTTACCGTTCGGTGGACGCCCTGCTGATCGACGACATTCAGTTCTTCGCCCGTAAAGAGCGTTCCCAGGAAGAGTTTTTCCACACCTTCAACGCCCTGCTTGAAGGTGGCCAGCAGGTCATTCTCACCAGTGACCGCTACCCGAAAGAAATCGAAGGCCTTGAAGAGCGCCTCAAGTCCCGCTTCGGCTGGGGCCTGACGGTTGCCGTCGAGCCGCCGGAGCTGGAAACCCGCGTGGCGATCTTGATGAAGAAGGCTGATCAGGCCAAAGTCGAGTTGCCTCACGATGCGGCTTTTTTCATCGCCCAACGAATTCGTTCCAACGTCCGTGAGCTGGAAGGCGCGCTGAAACGCGTGATCGCCCACTCGCACTTCATGGGCCGCGACATCACCATCGAGTTGATCCGCGAATCCCTGAAGGACTTGTTGGCACTGCAGGACAAACTGGTCTCTGTGGATAACATTCAGCGCACCGTCGCCGAGTACTACAAGATCAAGATTTCCGACCTGCTGTCCAAGCGTCGTTCGCGCTCGGTGGCACGTCCGCGTCAGGTGGCCATGGCATTGTCCAAGGAGCTGACCAACCACAGCCTGCCGGAAATCGGCGATGTGTTTGGTGGTCGCGACCACACGACGGTGTTGCACGCCTGCCGCAAGATCAACGAACTTAAGGAATCCGACGCGGACATCCGCGAGGACTACAAGAACCTGCTGCGTACACTGACCACTTGATGAACACCAGCGCAGCTTATTAAGGCAAGGGACTAGACCATGCATTTCACCATTCAACGCGAAGCCCTGTTGAAACCCCTGCAACTGGTCGCAGGCGTCGTCGAGCGCCGACAGACCTTGCCGGTACTGTCCAACGTGCTGTTGGTCGTCGACGGCCAGCAGCTGTCGCTGACCGGTACCGACCTGGAAGTCGAGCTGGTGGGGCGCGTGCAACTCGAAGAACCGGCCGAAACCGGGTCCATCACCGTGCCTGCGCGCAAGCTGATGGACATCTGCAAGAGCCTGCCCAACGACGCACTGATCGACATCAAGGTCGACGAGCAGAAACTGGTGGTGAAGGCCGGTCGTAGCCGTTTCACCCTGTCGACCTTGCCGGCCAACGATTTCCCGACGGTTGAAGAAGGCCCGGGTTCGCTGACCTGCAGCCTGGAGCAGAGCAAACTGCGTCGTTTGATCGAACGCACCAGCTTCGCCATGGCTCAGCAGGACGTGCGCTACTACCTCAACGGCATGCTGCTGGAAGTCTCGGCTGGTGTGATCCGTGCCGTGGCCACCGACGGTCACCGTCTGGCGATGTGCTCGATGCAGGCGGATATCGGTCAGCCGGATCGCCACCAGGTGATCGTGCCGCGCAAAGGTATCCTCGAACTGGCGCGTCTGCTTACCGAGCCGGACGGCAACGTCAGCATCGTTCTGGGTCAGCACCACATCCGCGCCACCACCGGCGAATTCACCTTCACTTCGAAGCTGGTCGACGGCAAGTTCCCGGATTACGAGCGCGTTCTGCCTAAGGGCGGCGACAAGCTGGTATTGGGCGATCGTCAGGCACTGCGTGAAGCCTTCAGCCGTACCGCAATTCTGTCCAACGAGAAATACCGTGGTATCCGTCTGCAACTGGCCAACGGTCAGTTGAAGATCCAGGCCAACAACCCGGAGCAGGAAGAAGCCGAAGAAGAAGTGGGCGTTGAATACAACGGCGGTTCGCTGGAAATCGGCTTCAACGTGAGCTACCTGCTCGACGTGCTGGGCGTGATGACCACCGAACAGGTTCGCCTGATCCTGTCCGACTCCAACAGCAGTGCGCTGGTGCAAGAGTCCGACAATGACGACTCGGCTTATGTTGTCATGCCGATGCGTCTGTAATCAGCTGATCCTGGATGTCGTTAAGTCGTGTTTCGGTCACCGCGGTGCGCAATCTGCACCCGGTGACCTTCTCCCCCTCCCCCCGCATCAACATTCTTTACGGCGCCAACGGCAGCGGCAAAACCAGTGTTCTGGAAGCCATTCATCTGCTGGGGCTTGCCCGTTCGTTTCGTAGCACGCGGCTGTTGCCGGTCATCCAGTACGAGCAACTCGCCTGCACGGTGTTCGGTCAGGTCGAATTGGCCGAGGGTGGCCACAGTGCGTTGGGCATATCTCGCGACCGTCAGGGTGAGTTTCAGATTCGCATCGACGGGCAGAACGCCCGCAGCGCTGCGCAATTGGCCGAGATCCTGCCACTGCAGTTGATCAACCCCGATAGCTTCCGCTTGCTCGAAGGTGCGCCGAAGATTCGCCGGCAGTTTCTCGATTGGGGCGTGTTCCACGTCGAACCGCGTTTCATGGCGACCTGGCAGCGTTTGCAGAAGGCCTTGCGCCAGAGAAACTCCTGGCTGCGGCATGGTACACTTGACGCCGTTTCGCAAGCGGTTTGGGACAGGGAACTGTGCCAGGCCAGCGCTGAAATCGATGAATACCGCCGCGCTTACATCAAAGCCTTGAAACCAGTCTTTGAACAAACCTTGAGCGAACTGGTTGAGCTTGAAGGTTTGACGCTCAGCTATTACCGAGGCTGGGACAAGGACCGGGAATTGAGTGCCGTACTGGCTGGCTCCGTGCAACGGGACCAGCAAATGGGTCATACCCAGGCCGGACCGCAACGGGCTGATTTGCGTCTTAGATTGGGCGCACACAATGCCGCGGACATCTTGTCCCGGGGTCAGCAGAAGCTGGTGGTTTGTGCCTTGCGAATTGCCCAGGGGCATCTGGTGAGCCAGGCCCGACGCGGCCAGTGTATTTATCTGGTGGATGACTTGCCGTCCGAGCTGGACGAGAGCCACCGTCGCGCGCTGTGCCGCTTGCTGGAAGACTTACGCTGCCAGGTTTTCATCACCTGTGTAGATCACGAATTATTGAGGGAAGGCTGGCAGACGGAAACGCCAGTCGCTCTGTTCCACGTGGAACAGGGCCGTATCACCCAGACCCACGACCATCGGGAGTGAAGGCATTGAGCGAAGAAAATACGTACGACTCAACGAGCATTAAAGTGCTGAAAGGCCTGGATGCCGTACGCAAACGTCCCGGTATGTACATTGGTGACACCGACGATGGCAGCGGTCTGCACCACATGGTGTTCGAGGTGGTCGACAACTCGATCGACGAAGCCCTCGCCGGCCACTGCGACGACATCAGCATCATCATCCACCCGGATGAGTCCATCACCGTCAAAGACAACGGCCGTGGCATCCCGGTAGACGTGCACAAAGAGGAAGGCGTTTCCGCCGCCGAGGTCATCATGACCGTCCTCCACGCTGGCGGTAAGTTCGACGATAACTCCTACAAGGTCTCCGGCGGTCTGCACGGTGTAGGTGTGTCGGTCGTGAACGCCCTTTCCGAAGAGCTGGTACTGACCGTACGCCGCAGCGGCAAGATCTGGGAACAGACCTACGTTCACGGCGTGCCTCAGGCACCGATGGCGATCGTTGGCGACAGCGAAACCACCGGCACCCAGATCCACTTCAAGGCGTCCAGCGAAACCTTCAAGAACATTCACTTCAGCTGGGACATCCTGGCCAAGCGCATTCGTGAACTGTCCTTCCTCAACTCCGGTGTCGGCATCGTCCTCAAGGATGAGCGCAGCGGCAAGGAAGAGCTGTTCAAGTACGAAGGCGGCCTGCGTGCGTTCGTTGAATACCTGAACACCAACAAGACTGCGGTCAATCAGGTGTTCCACTTCAACATCCAGCGTGAAGACGGCATTGGCGTGGAAATCGCTCTGCAGTGGAACGACAGCTTCAACGAGAACCTGTTGTGCTTCACCAACAATATTCCACAGCGCGATGGCGGTACTCACCTGGTGGGTTTCCGTTCCGCACTGACGCGTAACCTGAACAACTACATCGAGCAGGAAGGTCTGGCGAAGAAGCACAAAGTCGCCACCACCGGTGACGATGCCCGTGAAGGCCTGACCGCGATCATCTCGGTGAAAGTGCCGGATCCGAAGTTCAGCTCGCAAACCAAAGACAAGCTGGTGTCTTCCGAAGTGAAGACCGCGGTCGAGCAGGAGATGGGTAAGTACTTCTCCGACTTCCTGCTGGAAAACCCTAACGAAGCCAAGCTGGTCGTCGGCAAGATGATCGACGCGGCGCGTGCCCGTGAAGCGGCGCGCAAGGCCCGTGAGATGACCCGCCGCAAAGGCGCGCTGGACATCGCCGGCCTGCCGGGCAAGCTCGCTGACTGCCAGGAAAAAGACCCGGCGCTGTCCGAACTGTACCTCGTGGAAGGTGACTCCGCGGGCGGCTCTGCCAAGCAGGGACGTAACCGCAAGACCCAGGCGATCCTGCCGCTGAAGGGCAAGATCCTCAACGTCGAGAAAGCACGCTTCGACAAGATGATCTCGTCCCAGGAAGTGGGCACCCTGATCACCGCACTGGGCTGCGGCATCGGTCGCGAAGAGTACAACATCGACAAGCTGCGCTATCACAACATCATCATCATGACCGATGCTGACGTCGACGGTTCGCACATCCGTACCCTGCTGCTGACTTTCTTCTTCCGTCAGTTGCCGGAGCTGATCGAGCGCGGTTACATCTACATCGCCCAGCCGCCGCTGTACAAGGTCAAGAAAGGCAAGCAAGAGCAATACATCAAAGACGACGACGCCATGGAAGAGTACATGACGCAGTCGGCCCTGGAAGATGCAAGCCTGCACCTGAACGAAGAGGCCCCGGGCATTTCCGGTGAAGCGCTCGAGCGTCTGGTGAACGACTTCCGCATGGTAATGAAAACCCTCAAGCGTCTGTCGCGCCTGTACCCGCAGGAGCTGACCGAGCACTTCATCTACCTGCCGGCCGTGAGCCTGGAAATGCTCGGCGACCACGCCAAGATGCAAGACTGGCTGGCCCAGTACGAAGTGCGTCTACGCACCGTCGAGAAGTCGGGCCTGGTCTACAAGGCCAGCCTGCGTGAAGACCGTGAACGTGGCGTGTGGCTGCCGGAGGTCGAGCTGATCTCCCACGGTCTGTCGAACTACGTCACCTTCAACCGCGACTTTTTCGGCAGCAACGACTACAAGACCGTCGTCACCCTCGGCGCTCAACTGAGCACCCTGCTCGACGAAGGAGCGTACATCCAGCGCGGCGAGCGCAAGAAAGCCGTCACCGAGTTCAAGGAAGCCCTCGACTGGCTGATGGCTGAAAGCACCAAGCGCCACACCATCCAGCGCTACAAAGGTCTGGGCGAAATGAACCCGGATCAGCTGTGGGAAACCACCATGGACCCAAGCGTGCGCCGCATGCTGAAAGTCACCATCGAAGACGCCATTGGCGCAGACCAGATCTTCAACACCCTGATGGGTGATGCGGTCGAACCTCGCCGTGACTTCATCGAGAGCAATGCGTTGGCGGTATCCAACCTGGATTTCTGATCCCGGTCGGCGTCAAACAAAAAGGCCAACGCTCAAGCGTTGGCCTTTTTATTGGCCGATCAAAAGATCGTCCGAACGCGGTCCGATCTTTTGATTTTTACTCGGATGCAACCGCCACACTCTCCAACCGATACCCATACCCATAAATCGTCAGCAACTGCCAACCTCGATCTGCCGTCAGCCCCAGTTTGTTGCGCAGGCGATAGATGTGCGTATCCAGCGGCCGTGATGACGCGACTTCTTCATGCGGCCAGAAGCGTTCGTACAGATACTCCCGCGATAACGGCCGACCCAGGTTACTGAACAGGCACCGCGCCAGGCGGTACTCACGTTCGGTCATGACGACTGACTTTCCCTCGCGGGTGACACTCAGTTCGGCATCGTCGAAGGTCAGGTCATAGAAGGTCAGGACTTCGGCAGCACTGCTGCGTGGCTGGCTGTGCCGGCGCAGGACGGCGGCGACTCGGGCTTTCAGCTCGTTGGGGCGGAAAGGCTTGCTGACGTAATCGTCGGCACCGGCGTTCAGCGCCTGGACGATATCGCTTTCGCCGTCGCGGCTGGTCAGCATGATCGCGGCGGGCGGCGACTCCATGTGTTCGCGGGTCCAGCGCAGCAGCGCCAGGCCAGTGATGTCGGGCAGTTGCCAGTCGAGGATCAGCAAGTCGAAGGTGTCCCGACGCAACTGGCGCAACAGGTCCTCACCCCGTTCAAAGCTGTGCAGCGACCAAGGCTGCTCTCCCACTGCAGCCATCTGCTGCAGGGTTTGCTCGACCCGACGCAGTTCGGCGGGTTCATCATCCAGTATCGCAACGCGCATACGCGTGGGTTCCTTGTTGCTTGGGCAGTGGCCGGCCACGTTAACGGCTCGGCCTGAGCAATAAAAGTAAGCCGTTCACCATCGGTCGACGTCCGCTATGATTCTTCGGATCTACATCCTCAGACCTGTGGCCCATGAAACCATTCACTGTCCCCTGCCCTGTTTGTCATGATTAGCCCGCGTCGGCGTGAAAGCCGCGAGCCGAGTCAGGTTCAGCGCCTGTTTCGGCGATTGGTGCGTGAGTGGTTGTGGATAAGTCTAGTGCTGTTGCCGCTGACTGCCCTGTTGTCGTATCGCGCGCAGATTAATCTGCACGATGCGTCACCGGTTTGGAGCGCGTTGCTTTCGGCGGGATGGGTGGCGGTTGTCCTCGGTTTGCTGCCGTGGCGTCCGCGCTGGGCGATCTGGGTAACGCTGGGTGGGGTGGCGGGTGTGTTGCTCACCAGCGCCGCACTAGCGGAAGTTCGTCACTGGTGGTCACCGACGCCGGCAGCGCTTGGCATATTGTTCGGCTACCTGGTCTGGAACTGGCGGCGCCTGAGCGTGGTGCTGACGTACTTTGGCTGGGAGCTGGCACGGCTGGATCGCGAGCCGAAAGTATTCCCGGAACGGCGCCGCGCGCAATTCACCAGCGCTGACCAGCTGCAGGGCCAAATCATGGCACTGGAGCAAGCCATGAGCCGCACGCGCGATACCCGGCGCTTCATTGCCGACGGTCTGGAATACCTGCCGGTGGCGACACTGATCAGCGATCCCAAGGGGCAGATACTGCTCGGCAATCGCAAGGCGCGGGTATTGTTTGATCACCCGCTGGTTGGCGACGACGTCCTCGAGCATCTGGCCCGCCTCGGTTATCCGGAGTTGTCCACAGAACCACGTCCGGCGCTTTCCACCCTGGCGCTGCTGGAGTTTCGCGATCACAAGGAACGCAGCTTGCGTCTGGAACGGGCGGCTTTGCTGCCGGTGGATGGCGATACCCCCATCGGCTGGCTGCTGAGCCTCACAGACCTGAGTGCCGAACGCGCCGCCGAAGAACAGCGTGGGGTCTTGTTGCGGTTTCTTTCCCACGACCTGCGCGCCCCACATTCAGCGATTTTGGCCCTGCTCGATGTGCATCGCCATCAAGCCGGAGCGGACTCACCGCTGTTCGAACAGATCGAGCGCCAGGTACGCCGCGCGTTGGAATTGACCGATGGTTTCGTGTTGCTGGCCCGTGCGGAATCCGAGGCTTACCAGTTTCAACCCAGTCTGTTCGCGATGCTGGTGCTGGACGTGCTGGATCAGGCGCTGCCCATTGCTCAGCAGAAAAGCATCAAACTGTTGCACGCGATGGATGAGCAATCCCAGGAACGCCTGATCAGCGCGGATCAAGGCCTGTTGACCCGGGCCTTGTTCAACCTGTTGGAAAACGCCATCAAGTACAGCCCGGCAGGCACCACGATTCAGTTGAGCGTCAGTTGCCAAGGCGAGTGGCTGTGCTGTGAATTGACCGATCAGGGCAAAGGCATTGCCGCCGAGGAACTGCCGGATCTGTTCACTCAATACCGACGATTTTCATCGGCGCAGGGAATTGATGGTATCGGGCTGGGGCTGTCGATGGTCAAGGCAGTGATTGATCATCATGGCGGTCGCATCGAGTGCCACAGCATCGTCGATCAAGGCACTACGTTCCGGCTGCAGCTACCGTTGATGGCCGAGTGAACAGGCACAAAAAACCGGCTATATCAGCCGGTTTCTTTACTTCCGAAAAAAACTTATGCACCTTTTACGGTATTTTATGAGCTTGAGAAATATATAAGTAAATCAATAAGTTACTTTCAATATTCAGGCTTTTTCTACAAAACCGTACACAGGTTATCCACAAAATCTCAGACAGCCAGCTGATCATTCGCGGCAGGTGCCTGCGGCGCCGGTGGCAGCGAACCCATTTCGCGCTGAGTCTGTTCGTTCCAGGCCTGTACCCGGTCGTTCAGATCGGCGATGGCGCGAGGTCCAGTGCCTTCGGCGTACATCGGCTGACCGATGACCACGGTGATCACACCCGGCGTCTTGCCCCAGCCGATTTTCGGCCAGAACTTGCCGGCATTGTGTGCAATCGGCAGGACCGGAAGCGCCGCATTCACCGCCAAGGCGCTGCCACTGCGCGAGAACTTGCCAATAGTGCCGTGGGGAACGCGGGTGCCTTCCGGGAAGATCAATACCCAGACGTTGTCCTTGAGCAGTTCATCACCTTTGGCTGCGACTTGCTTGAGTGCGGCTTTCGGGTTGTCGCGGTCAATCGCGATCGGCCGCAGCATGGCCATGGCCCAGCCGAAGAACGGCACGTACAGCAATTCACGCTTGAGCACCTGGCTCAAGGGCGAGAAATAAGCGGAGAGAAAGAACGTCTCCCAGGTGCTCTGGTGGTTCGACTGAATCACACAGGGCCGGTCCGGCACGTTTTCCGCGCCTTTGATTTCGTAACGAATGCCGAGAAACACCTTGGTCAACCACAAGGCGCAACGGCACCAGTACACGTTGATAAAACGATAACGCGCCTTGAACGGCAGAAAGGGCGCGATAAAAAAGCTCAGGCTGCACCACAGCAAGGCAGTGGTGCCCAGCAGCAGGTAAAAGAGAAAAATTCTGATGGCCTGCAGTATCGACATGGCGACGTTTACCGTTACGGGCACTGCCCGACTGTTCAAGCGCACTCCCGATCAATCCCTGGTCAGGAACTTCAGAAGCACTCTAGTTGTGGATAAGTTCTGCGGCAATCGCCGCCAGATCGTCAAAAATCAGGGTGCCGACCGGAAGGGTCTTGCCCAGAGTTTTTTCGCCTTTCCCGGTCTTTACCAAAACGGGCTGTGAATCGACGGCTTTGGCGGCCTCCAGGTCACCAAGGCTGTCGCCGACGAACCAGACATTCGTCAGCGCCACGTTGTAATGCGCCGCGATGGTTTGCAACATCCCCGGTTTCGGCTTGCGACAGTCGCAACCTTCATCCGGCCCGTGCGGGCAATACACGATCAGCCCGACTTCACCGCCCTGCTCCGCCACCAGCGCGCGCAAGCGCGCGTGCATGGCGTCGAGGGTGGCGAGGTCGTAATAGCCGCGAGCAATACCCGACTGGTTGGTGGCCACCGCCACCGTCCAGCCGGCCTTGCTCAACTGCGCAATCGCTGCGATCGAGCCGGGCAGCGGAATCCACTCTTCCACCGACTTGATGTAAGCATCGGAGTCGTAATTGATCACTCCGTCCCGATCGAGAATCAGCAGTTTCAACAGCAGTCCCTCAACCCAGCAGCGAAATGTCGGCAACCCCGAGGAACAGACCACGCAGGCGCGCCAGCAGCGCGTAGCGGTTGGCCCGGACCTTGGCGTCTTCGGCATTGACCATGACGGCGTCGAAGAACGCATCTACCGGTTCGCGCAATGCCGCCAGACGCGCCAGCGATTCGTTGTACTGACGCGCTGCGGCCATTGGCTGCACCGCTTGATCCGCTTGCTGGATCGCCGAATACAGCGAGAACTCGTTGGCGTTGTCGAAGTATTTGGCCTCGACCACGGTCGGCACCGAGCCTTCGACTTTGCTCAACAGGTTCGATACACGCTTGTTGACCGCCGCCAGCGCCGCCGCTTCCGGCAGTTTGCGGAAGGCCTGTACCGCTTGCACACGCTGGTCGAAGTCCAGCGCCGAACCCGGCTTCAGGGCACGAACCGACAGGTAGGTGGCAACATCCACGCCTTCGTCTTCATAACGCGCCCGCAGACGGTCGAAGATGAACTCCAGCACCGAATCGGCCAGACCGGCAGCCTTGACCTTGGCGCCGAACGCAGTCACGGCGAAGGCCACGGCGTCGTTCAAGTCCAGATCCAGTTGTTTCTCGATCAGGATGCGCAGCACACCCAGCGCCGCACGGCGCAGGGCATACGGGTCTTTGCTGCCGGTTGGCAGCATGCCGATACCGAAGATACCG
The DNA here is from genome assembly GCF_002156405.1 of Pseudomonas sp. SCPG-7. Lineage (NCBI taxonomy): Bacteria > Pseudomonadati > Pseudomonadota > Gammaproteobacteria > Pseudomonadales > Pseudomonadaceae > Pseudomonas > Pseudomonas sp. SCPG-7. The sequence goes on from NZ_MVOO01000011.1 coordinate 96,306, forward strand.
ACCAGAGTGTCGAGTTTGTCGGCGATCGCGACAGCGGCACCGGTCAGGGTCGCCGGCAGTTCAGCACCGGCACCGCGTGGCATGTACTGCTCGTTCAGCGCCAGCGCGACATCTTCCGGCTCGCCGTCATTGAGCGCGTAGTAGTAACCGGCGACACCTTGCATCTCCGGGAACTCGCCGACCATTTCGGTGGCCAGGTCGCACTTCGACAGCAAGCCGGCACGGGCCGCCCACGAAGCGTTGCCGCCGATGCGCGCGGCAATGTATGCCGCCAGTTTCGAAACGCGCTCGGCTTTGTCGTAGACGCTGCCGAGTTTTTCCTGGAACACCACGTTCTGCAGGCGCAGGTTGAAATCTTCGAGTTTCTGCTTCTTGTCTTGCTTGAAGAAGAACTCGGCGTCGGTCAGACGTGGGCGAACCACTTTCTCGTTACCGGCGATGATCTGCTGCGGGTCTTTGGATTCGATGTTCGCCACGGTGATGAAACGCGGCAGCAACTTGCCCTCGGCATCCAGCAGGCAGAAGTACTTCTGATTGTCCTGCATGGTGGTGATCAGCGCTTCCTGCGGCACGTCGAGGAAACGTTCCTCGAACGAGCACACCAGCGGCACCGGCCATTCAACCAGCGCGGTCACTTCGTCGAGCAGCGCCGGAGGCACGATTGCAGTGCCTTCCTGACGGGTCGCCAGCTCTTCGGTGCGCTTGCTGATGATCTCGCGACGCTCGTTGGCGTCGGCCAATACATAAGCAGCACGCAGGTCGGCCAGGTAGCTCGACGGCGAACCGATGCGCACGCTTTCCGGGTGATGGAAACGGTGACCACGGGAGTCGCGGCCAGCCTTCTGCGCGAGGATGGTGCAGTCGATGACCTGGTCACCGAGCAGCATCACCAGCCACTGGGTCGGACGCACGAACTCTTCCTTGCGCGCCCCCCAACGCATGCGTTTCGGGATCGGCAGGTCGTTCAGCGAATCTTCGACGATGGTCGGCAGCAGGCTCGCGGTCGGCTTGCCGGCGATGTTCTGGCTGTAGCGCAGTTTCGGACCGCTCTGGTCGATTTCGCTCAGCTCGACGCCGCACTTCTTGGCGAAGCCCAGGGCGGCCTGAGTCGGATTGCCTTCAGCGTCGAAGGCGGCCTGACGTGGCGGGCCGTCGAGGTTGATGCTGCGATCCGGCTGCTGGGTGGCCAGCGCCGTGATCAGCACGGCCAGACGACGTGGCGCGGCGTAGACGGTTTTGCTTTCGTAGCTCAGGCCGGCAGCTTGCAGGCCCTTGTCGATACCGGCGAGGAACGCTTCAGCCAGGGTGTTGAGGGCTTTTGGCGGCAGTTCTTCGGTGCCCAGTTCAACCAGAAAATCTTGAGCACTCATTGTGCAGCCTCCAGCTTGGCCAGTACTTCGTCACGCAGGTCCGGGGTCGCCATCGGGAAGCCCAGCTTGGCGCGCGCCAGCAGGTAGGCTTGCGCAACGGAACGCGCCAGGGTGCGAACGCGCAGAATATATTGCTGACGCGCGGTCACCGAGATCGCCCGGCGCGCATCCAGCAGGTTGAAGGTGTGCGAGGCCTTCAGGACCATTTCGTAGCTTGGCAACGGCAGCGGCTGGTCGAGTTCGATCAGGCGCTTGGCTTCGCTTTCATAGAAGTCGAACAGTTCGAACAGTTTGTCGACGTTGGCGTGTTCGAAGTTGTAGGTGGACTGCTCCACTTCGTTCTGGTGGAACACGTCGCCGTAGGTCACTTTGCCGAACGGACCGTCAGCCCAGACCAGGTCGTAGACCGAATCCACGCCCTGCAGGTACATGGCCAGACGTTCCAGACCGTAAGTGATCTCGCCGGTCACCGGGTAGCACTCGATGCCGCCAGCCTGCTGGAAGTAAGTGAACTGAGTCACTTCCATGCCGTTGAGCCAGACTTCCCAGCCCAGACCCCAGGCGCCGAGGGTCGGCGATTCCCAGTTGTCTTCGACGAAGCGAATGTCGTGGACCAGCGGGTCCAGGCCGACATGCTTGAGCGAGCCCAGGTACAGTTCCTGGAAATTGTCCGGGTTCGGCTTCAGGACCACCTGGAACTGATAGTAGTGCTGCAGACGGTTCGGGTTTTCCCCGTAGCGGCCGTCAGTCGGACGGCGGCTTGGCTGCACGTACGCGGCGTTCCAGGTTTCCGGGCCGATGGCGCGCAGGAAGGTCGCGGTGTGGAAAGTGCCGGCGCCTACTTCCATATCGTAGGGCTGAAGTACCACACAACCTTGCTCGGCCCAGTATTGCTGGAGCGCGAGGATCAAGTCTTGGAAGGTACGCACGGCTGGCGTAGGCTGGCTCACGAAATTCACCTGTTTCTTGGGCTGCGATTTAAAGAGCGGGAGTATACCCGATTCAGTCGCACCTCCACCCCCTGGAGCCTTATGCCACGCTGCTTTTGGTGTACCGAAGATCCGCTGTACATGGCTTATCACGATCAGGAGTGGGGCACGCCGCTACGCGATGCGCAGGGTTTGTTCGAGTTGCTTTTGCTCGAAGGGTTCCAGGCCGGGCTGTCGTGGATCACCGTGCTGCGTAAACGCGAGCGCTACCGCGAGGTGTTGTACGGCTTCGACGTGCAGCGCGTGGCGCAGATGAGCGACGCCGAGATCTATGAACTGATGCTCGATCCGGGGATCATCCGCAACCGCCTCAAACTCAATGCCGCCCGGCGCAATGCCCAGGCCTGGCTGGCGCTGGAAGACCCGGTGGCCTTCCTCTGGTCGTTTGTCGGCGACCGCCCGATCATCAATCATTTCAAGGATCGCAGCGAAGTCCCGGCGATCACGCCCGAAGCGCTGGCCATGAGCAAGGCCCTGAAAAAGGCCGGCTTCACCTTCGTTGGCCCAACCATTTGCTACGCACTGATGCAGGCTTCGGGCATGGTCATGGATCACACTCAGGACTGTGACCGCTACGCGCAGCTGGTCAACGGCGGTTAGAATGGCCGCCTCGCGCACAGCACAAAATCAGGAGTGACCTGTGGAAAAGTTTAAAGGCGCCTTGCTGGTAGGCGCTCTGCGGCTGTTTGCCCTGCTGCCATGGCGGGCCGTGCAGGCCGTGGGTTCGGCGATCGGCTGGATCATGTGGAAAACCCCCAACCGTTCCCGCGACGTGGTGCGGATCAACCTTTCCAAATGTTTTCCACAGATGGACCCGGCCGAGCGCGAGCGCCTGGTCGGCCAGAGCCTGAAAGACATCGGCAAATCCCTGACCGAAAGCGCGTGCGCCTGGATCTGGCCGGCCCAGCGTTCGATCGATCTGGTGCGCGAAGTCGAAGGCCTCGACATCCTCAAGGATGCGCTGGCCTCGGGCAAAGGCGTGGTCGGCATCACCAGCCATCTGGGCAACTGGGAAGTGCTCAACCATTTTTATTGCAGCCAGTGCAAACCGATCATTTTCTACCGCCCGCCGAAGCTCAAGGCGGTGGATGAATTGCTGCGCAAGCAACGCGTGCAACTGGGCAACAAAGTCGCTGCTTCCACCAAGGAAGGCATCCTCAGCGTGATCAAGGAAGTGCGCAAAGGTGGTGCAGTGGGCATTCCGGCTGACCCGGAACCGGCCGAGTCCGCCGGGATTTTCGTGCCGTTCTTCGCCACCCAGGCGCTGACCAGCAAATTCGTGCCGAACATGCTCGCCGGCGGCAAAGCGGTCGGCGTGTTCCTGCATGCCCTGCGTCTGCCGGACGGTTCCGGCTACAAAGTGATCCTCGAGGCGGCGCCCGAAGCCATGTACAGCACCGATACCGAGGAGTCCTGTGCGGCCATGAGCAAAGTGGTCGAGCGCTATGTCGCGGCGTATCCGAGCCAGTACATGTGGAGCATGAAGCGCTTCAAGAAACGCCCGCCGGGCGAAGCGCGCTGGTACTGAGCAAGTTGGCACACTCTGTGGATAACCTGCAGGAGCTGCCGCAGGCTGTGATCTTTTGATCCAGCTTCTGCGGCTTATCCACAGCCTCGTTCATACAAGGGCGCATAAAGATGTCCGAACAACGCAAATCCTTCCGCATCAAGATCACCCACGACAGCTTCGGTGAGTGCCTGGGGCAGACGCGCAATCTGTCGGCCACCGGCGTGTATGTCCAGCATCCAGGCCTGGCTTCGTTGCCCAAAGGCGCGGTGGTTTATGGTCAGGTGCAAGGTTTACCCACAGGCGCGCCACGGGTGCGAATGGAAGTGGTCACGGTGGATGCCGAGGGCATTGGCCTGCGTTATCTCTAGCTTATTGCGCCTGGCGGTCGAGCTTCTTCAGAAACACGGTCATTTCCTTCTCCGCCTGCTTGTCGCCATGGGCGCGGGCGGCTTCCAGACCTTGCTCCCACGCCTGCCGCGCGGCGGCGTACTCGCCCAGTGCAAGCTGAGCCTTGCCCAATAGTTTCCACGCCGCCGAGTACTTCGGGTCGAAACCGACACAGCGCTGGAAATGCTCGGCTGCCTTGGCGTTCTCTCCCAAATCCAGATAACCCTTGCCCAGGCCAAAGCGCAGCAATGAGTTATCCACACCCTTGGCGAGCATTTTTTCCAGGGATTCGAGCATCGGTGGAGTCCTTTTCTAGTGCGTCAGAAAGATCTGCGGTGCCGCCATCGCTGGCAAGCCAGCTCCCACAAGGATCTCGGGTGCACATCACATTTGTGAACAACCGAAAAACCTGTGGGAGCTGGCTTGCCAGCGATGGGGCCAATGAAGGCACCGCTCATTCAGGATCAGAAGAAGCTCAGACCCACATGAAACAGCTTCTCCACATCGCGGATATGCTTTTTATCCACAAGGAACAGAATCACATGGTCACCCGTTTCGATCACCGTATCGTCGTGGGCGATGATCACTTCTTCGTTGCGGATGATCGCACCGATCGTGCTGCCCGGCGGCAGGCCGATTTTCTCGATCGGCCGGCCGATGACCTTGCTCGACTTCGCATCGCCGTGGGCAATCGCCTCAATGGCTTCCGCCGCACCCCGACGCAGTGAATGCACACTGACGATATCGCCACGCCGTACGTGAGCGAGCAAAGTGCCGATGGTCGCCAGTTGCGGACTGATGGCGATGTCGATGTCGCCCCCCTGAATCAGGTCGACGTACGCCGGGTTGTTGATAATCGTCATCACCTTCTTCGCCCCCAGCCGTTTGGCCAGCAGCGACGACATGATGTTGGCTTCGTCATCGTTGGTCAGCGCGAGGAAGATGTCGGCGTCGGCAATGTTCTCTTCCAGCAGCAGATCACGGTCCGACGCGCTGCCCTGCAACACCACGGTGCTGTCGAGGGTGTCGGAGAGATAACGGCAGCGTGCCGGGTTCATTTCGATGATCTTTACTTGATAACGGCTTTCGATGGCCTCGGCCAGACGCTCGCCGATCTGCCCGCCACCGGCAATCACGATGCGCTTGTAGGTTTCGTCGAGACGGCGCATTTCGCTCATCACCGCGCGAATATTCTCACGGGCGGCGATGAAGAAAACTTCGTCATCGGCCTCGATCACCGTATCGCCCTGCGGCAGGATCGGTCGGTCACGGCGGAAAATCGCCGCGACACGCGTCTCGACATTCGGCATGTGCTCGCGCAACTGGCGCAGTTGCTGGCCCACCAGCGGTCCGCCGTAATAGGCGCGCACCGCCACCAGTTGCGCCTGGCCTTCGGCGAAATCGATCACTTGCAGCGCGCCCGGATGCTGGATCAGACGCTTGATGTAGTTGGTCACCACTTGCTCGGGGCTGATCAGCACGTCGACCGGAATCGCTTCATTCTGGAACAGCTGTTCTTCGCGATTGAGGTAGGACGCTTCGCGCACCCGGGCGATCTTGGTCGGGGTGTGGAACAGCGTGTGCGCGACCTGGCAGGCGACCATGTTGGTTTCGTCGCTGTTGGTCACCGCCACGAGCATATCGGCATCGTCGGCGCCGGCCTGACGCAATACCGACGGCAGCGAGCCGCGGCCCTGAATGGTGCGGATGTCGAGACGGTCGCCGAGGTCGCGCAGGCGCTCGCCGTCGGTGTCGACCACGGTGATGTCGTTGGCTTCGCTCGCCAGGTGTTCGGCCAGCGAACCGCCGACCTGCCCCGCACCGAGGATGATGATTTTCATCCAGTCACTCCGTTGAATCCGTTTAGCCGCGCGCGGCAGCGATCTTGATCAGCTTGGCGTAGTAGAACCCGTCATGCCCGCCCTGCTGGGCCAGCAATTGGCGACCGTGGGGCTGTTTGATCCCGGCGGTGGTCGCCAGATCCAGTTCGCGGGCACCCGGCGTGCGCTCGAGAAACGCGGCGATGACGTCGGTGTTCTCGGTTGGCAAGGTCGAGCAAGTGGCGTAGAGCAAAATGCCGCCGACTTCGAGGGTTTTCCACAGGGCGTCGAGCAGCTCGCCTTGCAGCTGTGCGAGGGCAGCGATGTCGTCGGCCTGACGAGTCAGCTTGATGTCCGGGTGGCGGCGGATCACGCCGGTGGCCGAGCATGGCGCGTCGAGCAGGATGCGCTGGAACGGCTTGCCGTCCCACCACGCTGCGGTGTCGCGTCCGTCAGCGGCGATCAGTTCGGCGCTCAGGCCCAGTCGCTCAAGGTTTTCCTTCACCCGCACCAGACGTTTGGCTTCCAGATCCACGGCCACCACGCCGGCCAGCGCCGATTCGGCTTCGAGGATGTGGCAGGTCTTGCCACCCGGAGCGCAGCAAGCGTCGAGTACGCGCTGGCCGGGGGCGAGATCGAGCAGATCGGCGGCCAATTGCGCCGCTTCGTCCTGCACGCTGATCCAGCCTTCGGCAAAACCCGGCAGGCTGCGCACGTCGGTGGCGGCTTCGAGGACGATGCCGTCGCGGCTGTAAACACACGGCGTGGCAGCGATGCCGGCGTCGCTGAGCAAGCCGAGGTAGGCATCGCGGTCGTGATGCCGGCGGTTGACCCGCAGGATCATCGGCGGGTGCGCGTTATTCGCCGCGCAGATCGCTTCCCACTGCTCAGGCCAGAAGGCTTTCAGGGATTTTTGCAGCCAGCGCGGGTGGGCGGTGCGCACCACCGGGTCGCGCTCAAGTTCCGCGAAAATCGTCTCGCTTTCGCGCTGGGCGTTGCGCAGCACGGCATTGAGCAACCCCTTGGCCCACGGCTTTTTCAGCTTATCGGCGCAACCGACGGTTTCGCCGATGGCCGCGTGCGGCGGCACGCGGGTGTAGAGCAGTTGATAGAGACCGACCAGCAGCAACGCCTCGACATCGGCGTCGGCAGCCTTGAACGGCTTCTGCAAAAGCTTTTCCGCCAGTGCCGACAGCCGTGGCTGCCAGCGCGCAGTACCGAACGCCAGATCCTGAGTGAAACCGCGATCACGGTCTTCGACCTTGTCCAGTTGCGTCGGCAGGGAGCTGTTCAGCGATGCCTTGCCACTGAGCACGGCGGCGAGTGCCTTGGCGGCGGCCAGACGCGGGTTCATTGTGCGTCCACCACGGCGCCGAGCACGGTGCCGACGGCGAATTTCTCGCGGCGGCTGTTGAACAGATCGGCGAAGTTCAGCGCCTTGCCGCCGGGCAGTTGCAGGCGGGTCAGGCACAGTGCCTGCTCACCGCAAGCGACGATCAGGCCGTCCTTGCTGGCGCTGAGGATTTCACCCGGTGCGCCATTGCCGTCAGCCAACGTTGCGGCCAGCACTTTCAGCGCTTCACCGTTGAGGGTGCTGTGGGTGATCGGCCATGGGTTGAAAGCACGGACCAGACGCTCCAGTTCGACCGCCGGACGGCTCCAGTCGAGGCGCGCTTCGTCTTTGTTCAGTTTGTGGGCGTAGGTGGCGAGCTCGTCGTTCTGCACTTCGCCTTCGAGGGTTCCGGCGGCCAGGCCGGCAATTGCCTGAACCACGGCGGGCGGGCCCATTTCGGCGAGACGGTCGTGCAGCGTGCCGCCCGTGTCGTCGGCGCTGATCGGGGTCACGACCTTGAGCAGCATCGGCCCGGTGTCGAGGCCCGCTTCCATGCGCATCACGGTCACGCCGCTTTCGGCATCACCGTGTTCCACGGCGCGCTGGATCGGCGCCGCACCGCGCCAGCGTGGCAGCAGCGAAGCGTGGCTGTTGATGCAGCCAAGGCGCGGAATATCCAGCACCGCTTGCGGCAGGATCAGGCCGTAGGCGACCACCACCATCAAGTCCGGCTTCAGTGCGGCGAGTTCAGCCTGAGCCTCAGCGTTGCGCAGGGTCGGCGGCTGCAACACCTGGATATTATTTTCCTGCGCCAACTGCTTAACCGGGCTCGGCATCAGTTTTTGCCCACGACCGGCCGGACGATCCGGTTGGGTGTAGACCGCAACGATCTCGTAAGGGCTGTTCAACAGGGCCTTGAGGTGTTCGGCGGCAAATTCCGGGGTACCGGCAAAAACGATGCGCAGTGGCTCAGTCATGAAAGGAGTCTCATAAAAAGAAAAAGGCTTGCCGCAGCAAGCCTTTGAAGAGGGGCATCAAGCGTTCTGGCGGTGCAGCTTTTCCAGTTTCTTCTTGATCCGGTCGCGTTTGAGCGTGGACAGGTAATCGACGAACAACTTGCCGTTGAGGTGGTCGCATTCGTGCTGGATGCACACCGCGAGCAGGCCTTCGGCGATCAGTTCGTAAGGCTGGCCATCGCGGTCCAGTGCCTTGATTTTGACCTTCTGCGGGCGGTCGACGTTTTCGTAGAAACCCGGCACCGACAGGCAGCCTTCCTGGTATTGATCCATCTCGTCGGTCAGCGATTCGAACTCGGGGTTGATAAACACCCGAGGTTCGGTGCGGTCTTCGGAAAGGTCCATCACGACGATACGTTTGTGCACGTTGACCTGGGTCGCGGCGAGGCCGATGCCCGGCGCTTCATACATTGTTTCAAACATGTCATCGACCAACTGACGCACTTCGTCGTCCACTACAGCCACAGGCTTGGCGATAGTACGCAGACGCGGGTCCGGGAATTCGAGGATGTTTAAAATGGCCATAGGCTGATTGCTGCACGTATTGAGTAAAGTCGGGTCGATGGCCTGGCAGGTCCGAAGATGCAGGCTACCGTTGTGAAGCGTAGCTAATGCAATTTGCAGTAGCGAGCCACGGGGGCTCTGACGGTTCACGCGAACGCACATGATAAAGGGATTCGCTGCATGAGGAAAACACTACTCGCCCTGCTGCTTCTGGCTTCGGCCGCGGCTGCGCAAGGGCAAGTGCAACTCAGGGATGGTTTTCCACAGCAATACACGGTGGTTTCGGGAGACACCCTCTGGGACATTTCCGGCAAATACCTGCGCGAGCCCTGGCAATGGCCACAGCTGTGGCGGGCCAATCCGCAAATTGAAAACCCCAACCTGATCTACCCCGGCGACACGCTGACGCTCAGTTACGTCAACGGCCAGCCGCAACTGACGCTCAAGCGCGGCGAGTCACGGGGCACCATCAAGCTGTCGCCACGCATCCGCACCAGCCCGGTGGCCGAGGCGATTCCGAGCATTCCGCTGAAATCGATCAACAGCTTTCTGCTGAGCAACCGCATCGTCGACAAGGTCGAGGACTTCGACAAGGCGCCGTACATCGTCGCCGGCGATGCCGAGCGCGTGTTGAGCGGCACCGGTGACCGAATCTTCGCTCGCGGGCATTTTGACCCGAACCAGCCGGTGTACGGCATCTTCCGCCAGGGCAAGGTCTATACCGACCCGCAGACCAAGGAGTTTCTCGGGATCAACGCCGACGATATCGGTGGCGGTGAAATCGTCGCCACCGAAGGCGACGTCGCCACCCTCGCCCTGCAACGCACCACCCAGGAAGTACGTCTGGGCGACCGTCTGTTCAGCGGCGAAGAGCGCTCGATCAATTCGACCTTCATGCCCAGCGCCCCGAGCACCCACATCAATGGACTGATCATCGACGTGCCGCGTGGTGTCACGCAGATCGGCGTAATGGACGTGGTCACCCTGAACAAGGGCAGGCGCGACGGCCTCGCCGAAGGCAATGTGCTGGTGGTGATGAAAACCGGGGAAACCGTGCGTGACCGGATCACCGGCCAGCCACTGAAAATTCCTGACGAACGGGCCGGTCTGCTGATGGTGTTCCGGACCTACGACAAGCTCAGTTACGGCCTCGTACTCAACGCATCACGCTCGTTGGCGGTGCTCGACAAGGTGCGAAATCCTTAGCAGGCTTAACAAGTTACCAACAGAGTTATCCACAGCTTGTTCCGAATGGTTCGGGACTTATAACGATCAAGGATGATCCATGATGCTGTCTGCCAGTACCTCCATTTCCCCTGCGGAACTGGAAGCGCGTTTGCGCCTGCACCGCTTGCCGGAAATCGGCCCAAAACGTTTTGCCAAGCTGCTTGAAGCCTTCGGCTCGGCGTCAAAAGCCATCAGTGCGCCAGGCAGTGCCTGGCGTGCGCTGGGTTTGCCGGCGGCGTGCAGTGACGCTCGGCGCAGTTGCGAAGTGCGCGACGGCGCGAGCCATGCATTGCGCTGGCTAGAGCAGCCGCAGCAGCATGTGCTGATGTGGGATCAAGCGGATTATCCGGCGTTGCTGGCGCAGATTCCCGACCCGCCACCGCTGTTGTTTGTGGCCGGCAATCCGCTGATGCTGGAAAAACCGCAACTGGCGATGGTTGGCAGTCGCCGTGCTTCACGTCCGGGAATGGACACCGCCGCAGCGTTTTCCCGTAGCCTGGCCGGGGCCGGTTTTGTCATCACCAGTGGTCTGGCCTTGGGTATCGATGCGGCGGCCCATCAAGCAGCGCTGGACGTCGGCGGACAAACCGTCGGCGTGCTTGGCACGGGACTGGAAAAATTTTATCCACAGCGCAATCGACGCCTTGCAGATGCAATGATCGCCTCCGGCAGTGCGGTGCTTTCAGAATTTCCCCTGGACGCCGGCCCGACGGCGAGCAATTTTCCCCGACGCAACCGGATCATCAGTGGTCTGTCCCTGGGCGTGCTGGTGGTAGAGGCCAGTGTCGCCAGCGGTTCGCTGATCACCGCACGACTGGCGGCGGAACAGGGCCGCGAGGTCTATGCGATTCCTGGCTCGATTCACCACCCCGGCGCGCGCGGCTGTCACCAGTTGATCCGCGACGGTGCGGTGCTGGTGGAAACCATCGAACACATCCTCGAAGCCCTGCGCGGCTGGCAGCAGCTGCCATTATCCACAGATATGCCGGAGGCCGGACACCCGTTGCTTGCCTTGCTGCATGCAGCGCCGCACACCAGTGAGGCGTTGGCCGACAGCTGTGGCTGGGCGTTGCCCAAAGTGCTGGCGGCGCTGACCGAACTGGAAATGGACGGCCGTGCGGTGTGTGAAAACGGTCGCTGGCTGGCCAGGACACGCTAGGTTTTACAGGGAAGATCGGTAAACTGCGCAAAACCTGTTTGCGGAGAGTTTTTTCATGGTCAACAGTTGGCGTGTGCAACAAGCCGCACGAGAGATTCGCGCCGGGGCGGTGATTGCCTATCCAACCGAAGCCGTCTGGGGGCTGGGTTGCGACCCGTGGAATGAAGAGGCGGTGGATCGACTGCTGGCGATCAAGAACCGTTCGGTGGACAAGGGCCTGATCCTGGTCGCCGACAATATCCGTCAGTTCGACTTCCTGTTCGAAGATTTCCCGCAAGAATGGATCGACCGCATGGCCAGCACCTGGCCGGGGCCGAACACCTGGCTGGTGCCGCATCAGAACCTGTTGCCGGAATGGGTGACGGGCGTGCATGACACCGTGGCTTTGCGGGTCAGCGATCATCCGCAGGTGCGGGATCTGTGCTCGATGGTCGGGCCGTTGATCTCGACTTCGGCCAACCCGCAGGGGCGGCCGGCGGCGCGCACGCGGTTGCGCGTCGAGCAGTATTTCCGTGGGCAGATCGATCTGATCCTCGGCGGCCAACTGGGTGGGCGCAAGAACCCCAGCGTGATCCGCGATCTGGCAACCGGCAAGGTCATTCGTCCCGACTGATCCTGCGTCGAAAACCTTTACCGTGAGTCTTCTTCGCCTGAATGGCGAGGAAGACTACGCCTGCCTGCGATTTATCCTGCAATGACGCTGTTTTCCATGTCGGAAAAGTCGCCAAGTGTCCGTATTCATTGATATTTCCCACCTGATTATCAGACTTTCTGGCGTGGCGGAATTGCCAAAAGCAACCATCCTTTCCCTGCACTTGAAACACTTCGATAAGTTAAGGTCTGCGGAGAAAGAATGGACACTACGAATTTGCAACTCACGGATTACCTGCGGGCGCTTCAGGTGACGTTGAAGAGTCACCATGACGGGTGTCGCATCGTGATGCTTGAGGCGGGGGCGGATACTCAGGAGTTCGACCGGTTTATCGATCGACAATTTCGGCTTCGGCTGCAGCATTACATGCTGACTTCACGGGCGCGGATGCTCGAAACCAGACTGGCGATAAAGTCGCGCAGTACTCACTTTCTGCTGTATCGCCACGATCAACTGCTGGCGGTACTGAGGGCGACTCCGGCACCGTTCGAATGGGTATCGCTGGCGCAGCAACACGTTTCTCCCACGGCGGCGCTGTCGCGCCATGTCGAATTCAGCCGCTTGATCTCCTACACACCCAATCAGCTACCCATCGCGGTCAATGGTCTGTTGGCCGCCGCTACCGAATGGGCCATCAAACGCGGCTATAAGGGCGTGACCGCGTTGTGCAGATCGCAACAGCTGCGCTTTTACCAGCGTTTCGGGCTGATGCCGATCGCCTCCAACGCGCTGCACATCGAACAGCGCGCACTCGGCGATTACTGGGTGGTGTCAGCCGAATGGCGGCAAATCCTCGCGGCGGTTCAACCGCCGGATCACGCGACGGTTGGCCATTTGGTGCAGAAACCGCTGGAGTGTCATCTGCCGAGGTGTTGAACGCGTTCGAAGGGTGTTGCCAGCCAGGAAGTTGCAACCCTGACTGGCAAGCCGCCGAAGGTGGATCAGGGCAGCAGGATGGTCGAGCCGGTGGTGCGTCGCGCCGACAGTTCGGTCTGCGCCTTCGCTGCATCAGCCAGTGAATAGCGCTGGCTGATGTCGACCTTGAGCTTGCCGCTGATGATCATCTCGAACAGCTCGTCGGCCATGCGCTGCAGGTTCTCGGCGTTGTTGGCGTAGGTCGCCAGGGTTGGCCGGGTCACGTACAGCGAACCCTTGGCCGCGAGAATCCCCAGATTGACCCCGTCCACTGCACCGGAGGCGTTGCCGAAACTCACCACCAGTCCGCGCGGCGAGACGCTGTCGAGCGAGGTCAGCCAGGTGTCCTTGCCGACGCCGTCGTACACCACCGGGACTTTCTGGCCATCGGTCAGCTCCAGCACCCGCTCTGCCACGTTTTCGTGGCTGTAATCGATGGTCGCCCAGGCGCCGTTGGCCTTGGCCAGTTCGGCTTTTTCCTTCGAGCTGACCGTACCGATCAGTTTCACGCCCAGCGCCTTGGCCCATTGGCAGGCCAGCGAACCGACACCCCCGGCAGCGGCGTGGAACAGAATGGTTTCGCCGCCCTTGAGTTCATAGGTCTGGCGCAGCAGATACTGTACGGTGAGGCCCTTGAGCATGACCCCGGCAGCGGTCTCGAAGCTGATCTCGTCCGGCAGCTTCACCAGATTGGCTTCGGGCAGGGTGTGCAAATCGCTGTAGGCACCCAACGGGCCGCTACCGTAGGCGACGCGGTCGCCGACCTTGAACCGGGTGACGTCGCTGCCCACCGCATCGACGATGCCGGCACCTTCCGCGCCCAGGCCGGACGGCAAGGCTGGCGGGGCATACAGACCGCTGCGGTAATAGGTGTCGATGAAGTTCAGGCCGATCGCCTTGTTGGCCACACGCACCTGATTCGGGCCGGGCGCGGCGGGCTGGTAGTCAACATACTCGAGCACTTCGGGACCGCCATGGGCACGGAACTGGATACGCTTTGCCATCTGCCTGCTCTCCTTGGGTCGTTTGTAAGCCCCCTATCCAACTCCCCTGCTTGATCTTCGTCAACTGCGGCACGCTTGCCTGCGGTGTTATGCTACGCGCCCATTTGCGCCGCCCCCTGCCTGCGGGGCGTGCGCGTAGTTATGCCCGATTCAAGGTGAAGCCATGACGACCCGCACCGACGCCGTAAAGGCCTATCTGCTCGACCTGCAAGACCGCATCTGCGCCGCGCTGGAAACCGAGGACGGCGGCACGCGCTTCGTCGAAGACGCCTGGAGCCGGCCTGCCGGTGGTGGCGGTCGTACCCGCGTGATCGAGAACGGTGCGGTGATCGAAAAGGGTGGCGTCAACTTTTCCCACGTGTTCGGCAGTGGTCTACCGCCGTCGGCCAGCGCCCATCGTCCGGAACTGGCCGGTCGCGGTTTCGAAGCCCTCGGCGTGTCGCTGGTGATTCACCCGCACAATCCGCATGTGCCAACGTCCCACGCTAACGTGCGCTTTTTCATCGCCGAGAAGGAAGGTGAAGAACCCGTCTGGTGGTTCGGCGGCGGCTTCGATCTGACCCCGTATTACGGCAACGAAGAAGACTGCATCCACTGGCACCGCGTCGCCGAGCAAGCCTGCGCGCCGTTCGGGGCAGACGTCTATCCGCGTTACAAGGCGTGGTGCGACACCTACTTCCACATCAAGCATCGCCACGAACCGCGGGGCATCGGCGGCCTGTTTTTCGATGACCTGAACGAGTGGGACTTCGACACCAGTTTCGCCTTCATGCGCGCCATCGGTGACGCCTACATCGACGCTTACCTGCCGATCGTGCAGCGCCGCAAGCACGAGGCGTTCAGCGCCAAACAGCGTGAATTCCAGGAATTCCGCCGTGGCCGTTACGTCGAGTTCAACCTGGTGTACGACCGTGGCACGCTGTTCGGCCTGCAATCGGGCGGGCGTACCGAGTCGATTCTCATGTCGCTGCCGCCGCAAGTGCGCTGGGCCTATGACTTCAAGGCCGAGCCCGGCAGCGAGGAAGCGCGCCTGACCGACTACTTCCTGCAAGACCGCGACTGGCTGGCCCAGGCCTGAGGACTGTTGATGGATCGTTACGTCGTTTTCGGTAACCCGATCGGCCACAGCAAGTCGCCGATGATTCACAAACTGTTCGCCGAACAGACCGGGCAGCGCCTGGACTACAACACCCTGATGGCGCCGCTGGACGACTTCAGTGCCTGCGCCACGGCGTTCTTCCAGGAAGGTCGTGGCGCCAACGTCACCGTGCCGTTCAAGGAAGAGGCCTATCGTCTGGCGAACAGCCTGACCGCCCGTGCACAACGCGCTGGTGCGGTGAACACCTTGAGCAAACTGGCCGACGGTTCGCTGTTGGGCGACAACACCGACGGCGCCGGTCTGGTGCGTGACCTGACGGTGAATGCCGGGTTCAGCCTGACCGGCAAGCGCATTCTGCTGCTCGGCGCTGGCGGCGCGGTGCGTGGTGCGCTTGAGCCATTGCTGGCTGAGAAACCGGCGTCGGTGATTATCGCCAATCGTACGGTGGACAAAGCCGAGCTGCTGGCGGAGTTGTTCTGTGATCTGGGGCCGGTGTCGGCCAGTGGTTTCGACTGGTTGCGGGAGCCGGTGGACGTGATTATCAACGCCACCTCCGCCAGCCTCACCGGCGACGTGCCGCCGATTGCAGCAAGTTTGATCGAGCCAGGCCAGACCCTGTGCTACGACATGATGTACGGCAAGGAACCGACCGCGTTCTGCCGTTGGGCCAGCGAGCATGGCGCGGCGGTGTCGATGGATGGTCTGGGGATGCTGGCTGAACAGGCTGCCGAGGCGTTTTTCCTGTGGCGCGGAGTGCGTCCGGATACAGCGCCGGTATTGGCCGAGCTGCGCCGCCAGTTGGCGCAATAACAGAGCCTTTGTGGCGAGGGAGCTTGCTCCCGCTCGGGTGCGAAGCGCCCGCAACCGGCTTTGGGCTGCTGCGCAGCCAGCGGGAGCAAGCTCCCTCGCCACAGAGGTCTGGTATGGCCAGCAGGTCAGTCCTCAAACCGGATCGGGCATTTTTCCGGCCCTTCCAGCTTGCGCAATTCCTCTACCACCTGCGGCCGCGCCCGGCGCAGGGTCAGGCTGCGATCCTGACGCAGCAGGCGCCGCGCCTCCTGATGCAGCATTTCCACTCCCGAGTAATCGATGAAGTTGATCTGCTGCGCTTCGATCACCACCCGCGTGCCGTGCAGCCGTTGCAGGCGCACTTGCAGGTAATGGCTGGCGCCAAAGAAGATCGAGCCGCCGACCCGCAGCACGTCCTCTTCGCCCTCGCGCCAATGCTGCACCCGCGGTTGCGAAGTACGTTTGAGGTAGAAGAACAGCGACGCCAGCACCCCGGCATAGATTGCCGTCTGCAATTCCAGCAGCAGCGTGGCGAGGCAGGTCAGCGCCATGACCACGAACTCGGCGCGACTGACCCGCAGCAATGAGCGGATCCCGCGATGATCCACCAAACCCCAGGCAATCAGCAGAATGCTCCCGGCCATGGCCGGAATGGGAATGTGCGAAATCAGCCCGGCGCCGAAAATCGCGAACAGCGCGACCCAGATCGCCGAAAACACCCCGGCCAGCGGCGAGCAGGCACCCGCTTCGTAACTCAGGCCCGAGCGGGTGAACGAGCCGGCCGACAACGATCCGGAAAAGAACGCCCCGACAATGTTCGATAAACCTTGCGCGCGGACTTCCTGATTGGCATCGAGCAACTGCTGCGAACGCGCGGCAATCGAACGGGCAATCGACAGGCTGGTGACCAGCCCGAGCATACCCACCGCCACCGCGCTCGGCAGCAAGCGCAGGATCAGATCCAGATCCAGTGGCAAGCTACTGAACGGCGGCAAGCGCCCGACAAAGGCGCTGACCCGATGTACATGGCCGAACATTGATGGCCACAGCCACACCAGCAGGCTGGCCAACACCAACGTAATCAACAACGTCGGCCAGCGCGGCAGCAGTTGTTTCAGCACCACGCCAACCACCACGGTGGCCAGGCCGAGCAGCAAAGAGGGTTTATCCACAGCCCTGAGGTGGTTCAACAAATCCATCAGACTGGCCAGCGCCGTGGCTTTGGCCGGCAGATCCAGCCCCAGCAGATTGGGTAACTGGCCGATGGCAATCACGACTGCCGCGCCGAGGGTGAAACCGAGCACCACTGAATGCGAGACAAAATTCACCAAAGCGCCGAAGCGCAGCAACCCCAGCAGCCACTGAAAAATTCCCGCAAGGAAGGTCAGCAGCAGAATCAGCGTGATGTAGTCCTGCGACGCGGGCACGGCCAAAGGGCTGACGCTGGCATACAGCACAATCGAAATCGCCGCCGTCGGGCCGCAGATCAGATGCCACGACGAACCCCACAAACAGGCGATCAGCACCGGGATAATCGCCGCATAGAGGCCGTATTCCGGGGGCAGGCCGGCGATCAGCGCGTAGGCGATTGACTGCGGTAGCGCGAGAATGGCACCGCTGAGGCCAACGACCAGATCCCGGCCGACGCTGGCGCGGGTTTGCCGCGGCAGCCAGGTCAGGAAGGGGAAGAGTGAGTGGCGACTGGGCAGGGCCATGGGGCCTCTTGGTGTGTGGGTTTAATGCAAGGTTATCAGGACGCGTCAATCACTGTGGCGAGGGAGCTTGCTCCCGCTCGACTGCGCAGCAGTCGCAAACCAGACCACTCGGTTTGTCTGCGAAAACCTGGTCAGCCCAGTTGGGAGCGCTGCGCACTCCAGCGGGAGCAAGCTCCCTCGCCACAAAAGTGCGTCAGAGTTTGGCTTTGACCGCAGGCAACGCATCCTTGCCATCCAGCGTCTTCACCCCATCCAGCCATTTATCCAGCACCGCCGGATTGGCCTTGATCCATGCCTTTACCGCTTCGGCATTGCTGACTTTCTTGTTCACCACCTCAGCCATGATGCTGTTCTCCATGTCCTGGGTGAACGACAGGTTGGTCAGCAACTTGCCCACGTTCGGGCAAGCCTCGGCGTAGCCCTTGCGCGTCAGGGTGTAGACGCTGCCGGTGTCGCCGAAATACTTCTCGCCGCCCTTGAGGTAATGCATCTTCAGCTGCACGTTCATCGGGTGCGGGGTCCAGCCGAGGAAGGTGACGAATTTCTGCTTCTTCACGGCCCGCGAGACTTCGGCGAGCATCGCTTGTTCGCTGGATTCGATCAGCTTCCACTGACCAAGGTCGAAGTCGTTCTTCTTGATGATTTCCTGCAGCGAAATGTTCGCGGGTGCACCGGAGCCGATGCCGTAGATTTTCTTGTCGAACTTGTCGGCGTATTGGTTCAGGTCGGTAAAGTTATGCACACCGGCATCCCACACATAATCCGGGACGGCCAGGGTGAACTCGGTGCCGTCGAGGTTCTTCGCCAGTTGCGTGACGTCGCCGGTGGCGACGAACTTGTCGTAGAAGCCCTGCTGCGCCGGCATCCAGTTACCGAGAAAGACATCCACCTGGCCGTCCTTCAAACCGCCGAAGGTGATCGGCACCGCGAGGGTGTCGACCTTGGCCTTGTAGCCCATGCCGTCCAGCAGAAACCCGGTGATGGCGTTAGTCGCGGCGATGTCACTCCAACCCGGATCGGCCATTTTCACGGTGTCGCAGCTTTGCTCGGCAAATGCCGAGGCGCTGCCCAGAGCCAGCAGGCCTATCGTCAGTGCTGTGGATAACTTGCGCATGGACTTCCCCTTACATTATTGGTTTTGGCAGGGTTGTGGATAACGGGCCTTGCGTTCCAGATCGTCGAGGTCGATGTGGTTGCGCATGTACTGCTGACTGGCGTCCACCAGCGGCTGGTGATCCCAGCTCTTCAGCTTGCCGATGGTCAGGGCATCGGCGACAAAACGACGACGGCGCTGGCTGGCGAGGACCTCGCGGTGAATGGCCGGCATGTCCCATTTTGCCCGCGCTTCGGCGAGAAAATCGTCGAACAGTTGGCGATGTTGCGGCGACTGGCTGAGTTCTTCGAGTTCACGCGGGTCGTTGTGCACATCGAAGAGTAGGCACGGGTCGCTTTCACTGTAGATAAATTTGTACGCGCCACGGCGGATCATCATCAGCGGGCTGACCGTGCCTTCGGCCATGTATTCGCCGAACACTTCGTCATGCCCGCCCTGCCCTTGCAGGTGCGTCAGCAGGGAGCGGCCGTCCAGCGGCAGATTCGGTTCCAGGCTGCCGCCGGCCAGTTCGACGAAGGTCGGTAACAGGTCGGCAGTGGAGACGGCAGAGCTGACACGGCCCGATTTGAACTGACCGGGTGCACTTATCAACAGGGGCACGCGAGCGGCCATCTCGAACCAATGCATTTTGTACCAGAGGCCCTTCTCTCCCAGCATGTCGCCATGGTCGCCGGAGAAGACGACGACGGTGTCTTCCATCAGCCCACAATCTTCGAGGGTTTGCAGGAGTTTGCCGACGTTGGCATCGATATAGCTGCAAGCACCGAAGTATGCTCGCCGTGCGTCGCGGATTTTATCCACAGGCAGTGGCTTGTCCCACAGGTCATAGACCTTGAGCAGGCGTTGCGAGTGTGGATCGAGGGAATGTGGATCCGGTGTCGTCGGAAGCGGGATATCCGCATCGTCGTACAAATCCCAGAACGCCTTGGGGATGGTGTACGGGTCATGTGGGTGCGTCATCGACACGGTCAGGCAGAACGGTTGGTCGCCGTCCTCGCGAATGTGGTCGAACAGGTATTGCTGGGCCTTGAACACCACCTCTTCGTCGAAGTCGAGCTGATTGGTGCGCACGCACGGCCCGGCCTGCAGCACCGACGACATGTTGTGATACCAGCTCGGGCGCACGTCCGGCTCGTCCCAGTTCACCGCCCAGCCGTAGTCGGCCGGGTAGATGTCGCTGGTCAGACGCTCTTCGTAGCCGTGCAATTGGTCCGGGCCGCAGAAATGCATCTTGCCTGACAGCGCGGTGCGGTAGCCGAGGCGGCGCAGGTAGTGGGCGTAGGTCGGAATATCGGCAGGGAAATCAGCGGCGTTGTCATAGGCGCCGATCTTGCTCGGCAACTGGCCGCTGACCAGGGTGAAACGCGACGGCGCGCACAGCGGGCTGTTGCAGTAAGCGGCATCGAACACCACGCCTTGGGCGGCGAGGCGCGAAAGATTCGGCAGTTTGATCGGCGACGGGCCGTAGATCGGCAACATTGGCGCGGCCATTTGATCGGCCATGATGAAAAGAATGTTCTTGCGCTTCATGTGATCGCGGCATTCCATAGTGAACAGTTATGCGACATTGCTGCGATCGAGCATGGAGTCCATGCTCTGTCGGGTAAAGCCCGCGCCGGACAATGACTAGGATAAGCACAGCTTATGTATGAAGCCCTCGGCAATCTGTCTCTCGACCTGTTGCGCGCTTTCGAAGCGGCGGCCCGTCACCGCAGTTTTACTGCGGCGGCGGTTGAGCTGGGCACCACGCAGCCAGCGATCAGCCAGCAGATCAAGCGTCTGGAAGAACAGCTGGGAGCACGACTGTTTGACCGGATCTATCGCGGCATCGAACTGACCGAGGGCGGCGCGATCCTGTTCGAGCAGGTTCAGCTCGGTTTGCAGAATATCGACGCAGGATTGAGTGCGATCAGTACGCAGCAACAACACGAGGTATTGCAGGTCGCCACCGATTTCGCTTTCGCCGCCTACTGGCTGATGCCACGTCTGCACCGCTTCCACGAAGCCAACCCGAACGTCGATGTCAGCCTGGTCACCAGCGAGCGCAACCACAACATGCTGCGCACTGACATCGATGTCGCGATCCTGTTTGGTGACGGGCGCTTTAAACAGGGCGAAAGCCATTGGCTGTTCAGCGAAGAAGTATTCCCGGTGTGCAGCCCGCAACTGCTCAAGGAGCGTGCCCTGCCCTTGCCTGCCCAGACGTTGCTGGAGTTCCCGCTGCTGCACTTGCGCGGGGAAAACAGCAGCAACTGGTTTGACTGGAGCGGGCTGTTTCGCGAACTGGGCATCACTACCCCGCCGGCGCCGGGGCAATTGCGCTTCGACAACTACACGCTGTTGATTCAAGCGGCGATTGGCGGCCAAGGCGTGGCCATCGGCTGGCGCCACCTTGTGGATAACTTGCTGACCCAGGGCTTGCTGTGTCGGCCGATCACCGAGACCACGTTGTCGCGCCTGGGTTATTACGTGGTGCTGCCGCAACGCAAACGCCGGGGCGCGTTGATTCAGCAATTTGTCGACTGGTTGATGGCCGAACAGGCCAGTAGCGCCGAATCTCTGACTGGATTGGAGGTACCTTCGATTGCGGTGTGAATAGAAAAAGATCGCAGCCTGCGGCAATTCCCTGTAGGAGCTGCCGCAGGCTGCGATCTTTTTACGTATCCGACGTCGCGACAAAATTCACATGCTGCCCCACATGCAGGTTCAGCCGCAGCTCATCGGCAATCCCCACCGCGACCCGATTCAGCCGTTCCAGCGGCTCCGCCAGCCCCGGCTCAAGATTGCCGCCGACCTGGCTGAAATGCTCGATAGTCAGCCCCGCCACGCCGTGAGGCGCGTTCACCAGTGTCCACTGCAATGGACTGCTTTGCAGGGCTTCGCGGATTTCTTCGGCGGCGTGGCGTTGCAGGCCGTCGTCCAGTTCCGGCTCGTCGAGCACGGCAAAATTCCCCACCAGAAACAGCCGTGAAACATTGGCTGCCTGCAGGCCGTCGACCAGCGCATCGACCGCCAGCACTTGTTCCACCGGCCCAAGCACCACCGACCGTTCCACATGGTCGCTGCTGAACGGCAAGCCCGGTGCATCAAGCAGACAGATCACTGCCGAGCTGCCCGCTACGCTTTGCTTGACCCGCTCGGCATCGAACAAATCGCCGCTTTTGGTGCGCAGGCCGGGACGTGGCGCGAGTACGTTCAAATCGTCGAGAATCGTGATGACTTCGTGCTGGCGTCGCAGCAACTCAGCCATCAACGCACCGCCCAGGCTGGCCATGGCACCATAGAGCACCACTTTCACCGTCGGGGTTTCGGCATTTTTCATGGCTGATCCTTTTTATAATCCCTTGTATGGCGTGTGACATATGGGTACCGCCCAGGGTTCGAACCGATTTCCGAGGGTTTCAAATGCCAGCGATCAAGGGCTACCACGCCCACGTCTATTTCGATGCCGATACCATCGATCAGGCACGCGCGTTGTGTGAGCAAGCCGCGCAGTTGTTTCCATTGAAGATGGGCCGCGTCCATGAACGCCCGGTCGGCCCGCACCCTGACTGGAGCTGCCAGCTGGCCTTCGGCCCGCAGATGATCGGCGAGGTATTGCCGTGGCTGGCGCTCAATCGCAAGGGCCTGGTGGTGTTCCTTCACCCCGACACCGGCGACGATTTGCTCGATCACACCGAGCACGCAATCTGGATGGGCGCGATGCGGCCGCTGGACCTGTCTGTTTTCCGGTCAACGAAAGGTAGCTGAAAGGTTGCCCGATTAGGATCGCCGCCACTACCGGCAACAGACCGGTTGGCCAACGCGTGTGATCGCTCGCACGTCAGGCCCAATTAACAACAACAATGGTGATTCTGATGTCCTCTGTAGCCCGCCTTCTCGCTGAAACTCCGCCCGTACGTCTCGTGCTTCCCGTTCTGCGCTGATCCCCTCCGATCCGCTCACTCAATTAGCCGCGCTACGCCTGGAGTAATCCCATGCTGACTTTCCTTGGCTTCGCCATGGTCATCACGTTCATGTTCCTGATCATGACCAAGCGCCTGTCTGCGCTGATCGCCCTGATCATCATCCCGATCCTGTTCGCCCTGTTCGGTGGTTTCGCGCCGAAGATCGGCCCGATGATGCTCGAAGGTATTACCAAGCTTGCGCCGACCGGCGTGATGCTGATGTTCGCCATTCTGTATTTCGCCCTGATGATCGACTCCGGCCTGTTCGACCCGGCCGTGCGCAAGATCCTCAAACTGGTCAAGGGCGACCCGCTGAAAGTTTCGGTCGGTACCGCCGTGCTGGCGCTCGTCGTTTCCCTCGATGGTGACGGCGCGACCACTTACATGATCTGCGTGGCCGCCATGCTGCCGCTGTACAGCCGCATCGGCATGAGCCCGCGGATCATGGCCGGTCTGATCATCCTCGCCGGTGGCGTGATGAACATGACCCCGTGGGGTGGCCCGACCGCTCGCGCGGCCAGTGCGCTGCACGTCGACCCGTCGGACATCTTCGTGCCGATGATCCCGGCGATGGCTGCCGGTGTGGTGGCGATCCTGATCATTGCCTACTTCTACGGCAAACGTGAGCGTGCGCGTCTGGGTGAGCTGCACCTGATCGGCGACGAGATCGACCACAGCGAAATCAGCGTCTCGCAGTTCCCCGATGCCCGTCGTCCGAAGCTGATCTGGTTCAACGGCCTGCTGACCCTGGCGCTGATGTGCACCCTGATCGCCGGCCTGCTGCCGCTGCCGGTGCTGTTCATGGTGGCGTTCAGCATCGCGATGATCGTCAACTACCCGTGCCTGCAAATGCAGAAGGACCGCGTGGCGGCCCATGCCGGCAGCGTGCTGTCGGTGGTCAGTCTGATTTTCGCTGCGGGTATCTTCACCGGTATCCTGTCCGGAACCGGCATGGTCGACGCCATGTCGAAAAGTCTGCTGGCAGTGATTCCGGACTTCCTCGGCCCGTACCTGGCGGTGATCACGGCGCTGGTGAGCATGCCGTTCACGTTCTTCATGTCGAACGACGCGTTCTACTACGGCGTATTGCCGGTGCTCTCCGAAGCGGCCAGCCATTACGGCATCACCGCGGTGGAAATGGCCCGTGCCTCGATCGTCGGTCAGCCCGTCCACTTGCTCAGCCCGCTGGTGCCGTCGACGTACCTGCTGGTGGCGCTGGCCGGTATCGAGTTCGGTGACCACCAGCGTTTCACCCTGAAGTGGGCAGTGCTGGTCTGCCTGTGCATACTGGTGGCCGCCTTGCTGCTGGGGACATTCCCGCTGTTCAGCACGATGTAACGGCATTCACTCACCATGACGCCAGCTGCTTGCTGGCGTCATGGTTTAACACTCGCTCAAAGGAATACACATGGATTGGCTGACCAACCCCGAAATCTGGGTTGCCTTCTTTACTCTGACCGCCCTGGAAATCGTTCTGGGCATCGATAACATCATCATGATTTCGATCCTGGTCAGCCGCATGCCCAAGCACATGCAGCAGCGCACGCGGATCTTCGGCCTGGGTCTGGCGATGATCACGCGGATCCTGTTGCTGCTGTCGATCACCTGGGTCATGCGCCTCACCGCCGACCTGTTCGTGGTGTTCGGCCAGGGCATTTCCGGGCGCGACCTGATCCTGTTCTTCGGTGGCCTGTTCCTGCTGTGGAAGAGCTCGCAAGAGATGTACCACGCGCTGGAAGGCGAAGACGAAAGCGGCGACGAGCCTTCGGGCAAGGGCGGCAACTTCCTCTACACCATCATCCAGATCGCGATCATCGACATCGTGTTCTCGCTGGATTCGGTGATCACCGCCGTCGGCATGGTCTCCCATGTGCCGGTGATGGTCGCGGCAATCGTCGTCGCGGTGCTGGTGATGATGGCGGCCTCGGGCAAGATCAGCGAGTTCATCGACAAGCACCCGTCGCTGAAGATGCTGGCGCTGTCGTTCCTGCTGGTGGTCGGTACCGTACTGATCGCCGAGGCGTTCGATGTGCATGTACCAAAAGGCTACGTGTACTTCGCCATGGCGTTCTCGCTGGCGGTGGAAGCGATCAACATCAAGATGCGCACCGCGATCGCCAAAAAGAAAAAACAACAGGACCCGGTGAAGCTGCGCAAGGACGTGCCGGGGCAGTAACCCGGTAGTCCGACAGCAATACAAAACCTGTGGGAGCTGGCTTGCCAGCGATAGTGGCGTGTCAGGCAACATCAATGTCGCCAGTGCTGCCGTCATCGCTGGCGAGCCAGCTCCCACAGGGATTTGGGGTGATTGCGCGGGGTGTGGATAAAGCTGTTTTCATGACACTTTTGTTTCAATCCGCACTTTAGCTGTGCAATGCTGGCGCCCAGTCCGTTAGCCAACTACAGCTTAAGTATCAAAAACGTAGAAACCGCGCGGTACCGTCAACTTGCCCCTTTGGGGCGCTGCTACTACAGGGGGTCTGCATGCTCACCCTGCTCAATTTGCTGTCTGCCGTGGCCCTGCTGATCTGGGGCACGCACATCGTCCGAACCGGCATCCTGCGGGTGTACGGCACCAATCTGCGCCATGTGATCGGCCAGAACATGTCCAAACGCTGGCTCGCGTTCGTCGCCGGCATCGTCGTGACTGCGATGGTGCAGAGCAGCAACGCCACGGCCATGCTCGTCACCTCCTTCGTCGGTCAGGGCTTGATGGCGCTGACCCCGGCGCTGGCGACCATGCTTGGCGCCGACGTCGGTACGGCGCTGATGGCGCGGGTGCTGACCTTTGACCTGTCGTGGCTGTCGCCGCTGCTGATTTTCCTCGGGGTGATTTTCTTTCTGTCGCGCAAACAGACGCGCCTCGGGCAGATGGGCCGGGTCAGTATCGGTCTGGGCCTGATCATTCTCGCCTTGCAACTGATCGTCGAAGCCGCTGCACCGATTACCCACGCCCAAGGCGTGAAGGTGATCTTTGCGTCGCTGACCGGCGATATCCTCCTCGACGCCCTGGTCGGTGCGTTGTTCGCGATGATTTCCTACTCCAGCCTCGCCGCTGTGTTGCTAACCGCGACGCTGGCCGGTGCCAGTGTGATCAGCCTGCCGGTGGCGATCGGTCTGGTGATCGGCGCCAACATCGGCAGCGGCGTGCTGGCGTTCATGAGCACCAGCATGCAGAACGCGGCCGGGCGGCAAGTGGCGCTGGGCAGCCTGCTGTACAAACTGATCGGGCTGTTGCTGATCATTCCGGTGCTTGATCCGCTGGTGCACTGGATGGACGGGCTCGACTTCAGCCCGCAAGAAATGGTCATCGGGTTCCACCTGCTCTATAACACCGCGCGCTGCCTGATCCTGCTGCCCAGCGTCGCCCCGATGGCGCGGCTGTGCGCCTGGTTGCTGCCGGAGCGCCCGGAAGTCAACGGCGCCGCCAAGCCGCGTCACCTTGATTTGACGGCACTGTCGACACCTAGCCTGGCGCTGGCCAACGCGGCCCGCGAGACCCTGCGCATGGGCGATCTGATCGACAACATGCTCGACGCGATGCTCGATGTGCTGCGCGGCAAGCAGACCGCCATTACCCAGGAAATGCGCCGACTGACCGATGACGTCGAAGCGCTGTACAGCGCGATCAAGCTGTATCTGGCGCAAATGCCCCGCGAGGATCTCGGCGAGCAGGACAGTCGGCGTTGGGCAGAGACCATCGAACTGGCGATCAACCTGAAACTGGCCAGCGACCTGATCGAACGCATGCTGCGCAAAGTGCAGCAGCAGAAAACTTCCCAGCGTCGGTCGTTTTCCGAAGAAGGCCTGGAGGATCTGGCCGGGTTGCATCAGCAACTGATCGCCAACCTGCGCTTGGGCCTGTCGGTGTTCCTCAGCGGTGACAAGGAAAGCGCCCGTCAGCTGTTGCGCGAGAAACGTCGCTTTCGCGCACAGGAACGGCGTCTGGCCCATGCCCATGTCAGCCGTTTGCAACGTAAGATCGTGCAGAGTCTGGAAACCAGTTCGCTGCACCTGGAGCTGATTGCCGATATGAAGCGCTTGAATTCGCTGTTTTGCAGCAGTGCTTACGTGGTGCTGGAAACGGCAGATACCGGAGCGCTGGAAGCGGATGATATTGCCGACATTACGCATTCGCCTTGAACGTCTGGGGCTGGGGTCAGTCAGTAACATTGATTCAGCCGCAAGATATTCGCGAGCAGGCTCGCTCCCACAGGGAATGCATTTCAAGGTGGGAGCGAGCCTGCTCGCGAAAGCGGCCTGAATAGCGACACGGATCTCCAAATCAGCCGTACGGAAGCCTGTTATGCGTTGCCTGTTGTTCGCCTGTCTGTTGCTCGGTTCCCTGCCCGTCTTCGCCGTTGATCGCTTTCAGGTCGAAGGCTACGCGCTGCCCAACGGATTGCAGCTGTTGCTCAAACCCGGCACTGAACGCGGGCATGTGGCGATTCGTCTGGTGGTCGGCGTCGGCCTCGACGATTTCGATTGCGATGAAAAAGAGCTGCCGCACCTGCTCGAGCACCTGTTGTTCAGCGGCGTCGACGCCACTGGCGAAGGTGGCCTTGAGGAGCGCATGCAGGCGTTGGGCGGTGAGTGGAACGCGTTCACCAGCAACGCCGACACCACGTTCGTCATCGAAGCCCCGGCGAAGAATCAGCGCAAAGTGCTCGACCTGCTGCTCGGTCTGCTGACCCAGACCCGCATTGACGACAATGCGATCAACGCCGCCAAACGCGTGGTCGAGCGCGAGGACGGTGGCCATTACACGCGTCTGCAACGTTTTCTCGACCGCCAGGACCTGGGCCACACCGCCAGCAATCAGCTGGCGGTGGAGCTGGGCCTGAAATGCCCGCAACGCGCTGAGGTCGGGCACCTGACCCAGCAGCAACTGGAGAAGGTGCGCAAGACCTGGTACGCGCCGAACAATATGACGCTGATCGTCGTCGGCGAACTCGACAAACTGCTGCCGGCCTATCTGGAACGCACTTGGGGCGCGCTCGAAGCGGTGGATCCGGCCGAGCACCGTGAGCTGCCGGACATCCGCACCAGCGCCGCCCATGAACGCACCCTTACCCGCGGCTTCATCGGCGACAGCGCCAAATTGCACTGGCTGGTGCCGGAGCCGATGCTCGACGATCAGTACGACGAGACTTTCGACATCCTCAAGGACTACCTCGACTGGGCACTGTACCGGCAGATTCGCCTGAACCATGGCTTGTCCTACGGGCCGTGGGCCGAGCGTGAAGTGTTCGGCGGGGTCGGTTTCATGAGCCTCAACGCCGATGTCGATCGCGATGATCTCGTCGAGGCCAGACAGGTGCTGGAAGACCTCAAGGCCGACCTGCTGAAAAACGGCCTCGACCCCGACACCTTCGCCCGGATCAAACAGGCCGCCATCGCCCATCAGGCCTGGGCGGTACAGGGCAACAGCGCGATGGCCGACTATTACTGGAGTGCGCTCGGCGATTACGAGGACGGACGCTTTGCCAACCCTGCCCGCGAGTTGCAAGGCGTGACCCTGGAAACGGCGAACAAGGCCATGCGCGAGTTGCTGTTGCAGCCGGGGTATCTGCGGATCGAAAAGCCGTTGCTCAGTGATGATGAAGTTTTGTGGCTGATTGCCGGTGGTCTCGGGGTTCTGCTGTTGATCTTGATCGGCTGGCGCCTGCACCGCCGGGACAAACACAAAGACGAAGGATGAAGAGAATCCTGTGGCGAGGGAGCTTACTCCCGCTGGGCTGCGAAGCAGACCCAATACCGACGACTCAGATGTTTCAGGAACACCGCGCACTGAGGTTTTGCAACTGCTGCGCAGTCGATCGGGAGCAAGCTCCCTCGCCACAGAAATAAGAGGCTTTACTGACCGGGAGCCTCGCCACCTCGCCCGGCGGACGGTACTCTGTCGAGGTTTTTCCCTATCCAGTCGTGAACCGCCACCATGCAGAAAATCCCCCTCCTGATCCAGCGCATCCTCGAATTGATGAAGCGCTATCCCGGGGTGATTGCGCTCGGCGGTTTCATCTCCGGGGTCGGCAGTTTCATTCTGGTCGATCGGCAGCAGGGGCTGGCGAGCTGGATCACCATCATCATGCTGCTCAGCTGGATCTGGCTGATGCTGGAAAACACCCTGACCGGGCTGTTCACGCGCATCTTCAAGCGCGAAATCCCCCAGCCACTGCTGCGCTACGCGACGCAGATGATCCACCAGGAAAGTCTGTTTTTCGTCCTGCCGTTCTTCTTCATCACGACTACGTGGAACAGCGGCCAACTGATCTTCACCGGCCTGCTGTGCATCGCCGCGCTGATCTCGATTGTCGATCCGCTCTATTACAAATGGCTGGCGCCACGGCGCTGGGCGTTTCTCGCGTTGCACACCCTGACCCTGTTCGCCGCCCTGCTCACTGCGCTGCCGGTGATCATGCACCTGACCACCGCACAGAGTTTCAAATGGGCACTGGGTACGGCGGTGGTGCTGTCGTTCCCGAGTCTGGCGTCGATCTTTCCGATCCGCACCGTGCGCAACGCGTTGGCCATTCTGTGCATCACCGTCGGCATCGGCGCGGTCGGCTGGACCCTGCGCTCGTGGGTGCCGCCGGCGACGCTGTGGATGACCGACGTGGCGATCAGCACGCAGTTGCAGGACCGCACGCCTGGCGCCAGCCTCGACGAGGTCAGCGCCGAGCAGATTCGCAATGGCGGCCTCTACGCCTACACCGCCATCAATGCGCCGCGCGGGCTGGATGAGCGGATCTACCACGTGTGGCAGTTCAACGGCCAGGAAGTCGACCGCATCGCCCTCGACATCCACGGCGGGCGCAAGGAAGGCTACCGTGCCTGGACCCACAAGCAGAACTTCCCCGGCAACCCGGCGGGCAAGTGGCAGGTGCGGGTGCTGACTGAAGACGGTCAGGTGATCGGCGTGTTGCGTTTCGAAGTGACAGACAGCACAGCGATCAAAGAAAAGTAATCCGGTTCGTGCTATTACGTTAGTTCGCTTAATAGCCGAACAAGCACGGAGCTTATGATCAGCAGCTCAATGAGCGGTAATGCCCAGCTGGACACGTCAATCAGCCCTGCCCGCCTGCGGGTTTCCGGGGACTGGACGCTTGCCCATTACGCCGACCTCAAGCACCTGACCGAACAACTGACCGGCCAGTACGACGCCAACACCGTGGTCGACCTCAACAGCCTCGGTGCCCTCGACACTGCGGGCGCTTCGTTGCTGGTGGAGCTGCTCGGTTCCGAGCGTCTGGGCCGCTCCGCCGAACATCCTGACTGCACGATTTCCCAGGCTGACCGCGCGCTGCTGCAAACGGTGTATCGCTCGCTGACCGACTTCTGTGTGCCGATCAAGGAGCCGGAAGTCAGCGTCAGCGTGCAACTGCTGACCCGCATCGGGCGCGCGGTGGAAACGGTCTGGCAGGACACCTTGCAAATACTGGGTTTCATTGGCCTGATCCTCGAAACCATCGCCCGCAGCCTGTTTCGTCCCAAGCGCTGGCGCATCACCCCCGTCGTCGCCCACATCGAACAGACCGGCCTCGACGCCGCGCCGATTGTCGCGCTGCTGACCTTTCTGGTGGGCGCGGTGGTGGCGTTTCTCGGTGCCACGGTGCTGGCCAGCTTCGGTGCGACGATCTTTACCGTGGACTTGGTGGGCTTCTCCTTCCTGCGTGAGTTCGGTGTGCTGCTCACGGCAATCCTGATGGCCGGACGCACCGCCAGCGCGTTTACCGCGCAGATCGGTTCGATGAAGGCTAACGAAGAGATCGACGCAATCCGCACCCTCGGCCTTGATCCGATGGAGCTGCTGGTAGTGCCGCGGGTATTGGCGATGCTGGTGGCGCTGCCGATGCTGACGTTTCTGGCGATGCTCTGCGGGATCATTGGCGGCGGCGTGGTGTGCGCGGTGTCGCTGGGGATTTCGCCGGCGATGTTCCTCTCGCTGTTGCAGAGCGACATCGGCATTCAGCACTTTCTGGTTGGGCTGGTCAAAGCGCCGGTGTTTGCCTTCCTGATTGCAACCATTGGTTGCCTGGAAGGCTTCAAGGTCAGTGGCAGCGCCGAATCGGTCGGCGCGCACACCACGTCCGCCGTGGTGCAGTCGATTTTCGTGGTGATCGTGCTCGACGCGGTGGCTGCGCTGTTCTTCATGGAGATGGGCTGGTGAGTCGTTTACCCCGTGCGCCCTCGGAGGCGGTGATCGAAGTCCGTGGCCTGTGCAATCGCTTTGGCAGCCAGAGCGTGCACGAGAATCTCGACCTGGATCTGTACAAGGGCGAAATCCTCGCCGTGGTCGGCGGTTCCGGCAGCGGCAAATCGGTGCTGCTGCGCAGCATTGTCGGCCTGCGCCGGCCCAGCGAAGGCAACGTGAAAGTCTTCGGCCAGAACCTGCCGAGCCTGTCCGAGCATGAGCGCTCACTGGTCGAGCGGCGTTTCGGCGTGCTGTTCCAGAAAGGCGCGCTGTTTTCCTCGCTGACGGTGACCGAAAACGTCGCCCTGCCGCTGATCGAACACGCCGGTCTGAGCCGCAACGACGCCGAGCATCTGGCGGCGGTGAAACTGGCGCTGGCCGGGCTGCCGCTGTCGGCGGCGGACAAATACCCGGCGTCGCTGTCCGGCGGGATGATCAAGCGCGCCGCGCTGGCCCGGGCCCTGGCGCTGGATCCGGACATCCTGTTTCTCGACGAGCCCACCGCCGGCCTCGATCCGATTGGCGCGGCGCAGTTCGATCAACTGATCCTGACCCTGCGTGATGCGCTGGGCCTGAGCGTGTTTCTGGTGACCCACGACCTCGACACGCTCTACACCATCACCGACCGTGTGGCGGTGCTGGCGCAGAAGAAGGTACTGGTCGCCGGCCCGATCGACGTGGTCTCGGAAACCGATGACGCGTGGATTCACGAATACTTCCACGGCCCGCGTGGCCGCTCGGCGCTGGACGCCGCCAAATTGCTCAACGAGGTCTGACATGGAAACCCGAGCCCATCATGTGTTGATCGGCCTGTTCGCCGTAATTGTCGTTGCGGGCGCCCTGCTCTTCGGTCTGTGGCTGGCCAAGTCCAGCGTCGACAGCGAGTTCAAGGATTATGAAATCGTCTTCAATGAGGCGGTCAGCGGTCTGTCCAAGGGCAGCCCTGTGCAGTACAGCGGGATCAAGGTCGGTGACGTGGTCAGCCTGCGCCTCGACCCGAAAGACCCGCGCCGGGTGCTGGCGCGGATTCGTCTGGGTGGTGACACCCCGGTCAAGGAAGACACCCAGGCCAAACTGGCGCTGGCCGGGATCACCGGCACTTCGATCATCCAGCTCAGCGGCGGCACCCCGGAGAGTCCGAAACTGCGCGGACACGACGGCGAATTGCCGACCATCGTCGCGGCGCCTTCGCCCATTTCCCGGCTGCTTAACGACAGCAACGACCTGATGACCGGCGTCACCGCCCTGTTGAACAATGCCAACCAGATGTTTTCTCCGGAGAACGTCGAGCGCGTCAGCAACACCCTGGCGCATCTGGAACAGACCACCGGTTCGATCAACGATCAGCGCGGCGACTTGCGTCAGGCCATGCAGCAACTGGCGAGCGTCGGCAAGCAAGCCGGCAGCATGCTCGAGCAAACCTCGGCGCTGATGCGCAACGCCAACGGCCTGCTCAACGATCAGGGCAAGCAGGCGCTGGGCAGTGCAGAGCAGGCGATGAAGTCGCTGGAGCAAAGCAGCGCCACCATCAACGGCCTGCTGAGCAAGAACCAGAACTCGCTCGACAACGGTATGCAGGGCCTCAATGGCCTGGCGCCGGCGATCCGCGAACTGCGCGAAACCCTGACCTCGCTGCGCGGCATTTCCCAACGCCTTGAGGCCAACCCCAGCGGCTACCTGCTGGGCAGTGACAAGAACAAGGAATTCACCCCATGAAGCTGACTCACTTCGCCTTCCTCGCCAGTTTCTCGCTGCTCTCGGCGTGCTCGATCCTGCCCAAGGCCGAACCTTCGGACGTCTATCGCCTGCCCGCCGCGCAAGCGTCCGCCTCGGCCAGTTCATCGGCGACCCAGCACTGGTCGCTGCGCCTGAACAAGCTACAGGCCAGCGAAGCGCTGAACCGGCCGAACATCGCGGTGATTCCACAGGGTGACGTGATCAGCAGCTACAAGGCCTCGCGCTGGAGCGATCCGGCGCCGGTGCTGCTGCGTAATCGGCTGCTCGATGGTTTTGCCCGGGATGGTCGGGTGACGCTACTCAGTACCGATGACAGCAACTTCGCTGCGGATCTGGAGCTGGGCGGCAGTTTGCAGGCGTTTCAGACCGAGTATCAGGGCAATCAGGCCAGCGTCGTGGTGCGCGTCGATGCGCTGCTGGTGCGCGGTTATGATCAGAAGATTCTCGCCAGTCGGCGCTTTGAAGAGCGCCAACCGCTGAGCGATGTGCAGGTGCCGGCAGTGGTGGCAGGGTTTGGACAGGCCAGTGATCGGCTGACGGCCAAGGTTGTTGCGTGGGCGGTAGATCAAGGCCAGAAAGTCGCCCCTCAGAGACCCTGATCGATCAATATTGCTTTTGTGGCGAGGGAGCTTGCTCCCGCTGGGCTGCGTAGCAGCCCCATCTTTCAGGGCCGCTTCGCGCCCCGGCGGGCGCAAGCTCCCTCGCCACAGAGAAATTGGTTGCCCGAAGCTCTTGTGGTCAGCCGAAGAACCAGTAGCAGACGCCGATGGCGCCGAGTACGCCGGCCAGTTCGGCCAGCAGCGCGCATCCAACGGCGTGCCTTGCGCGTTGGATCCCCACCGCACCGAAATACACCGCCAGCACATAGAACGTGGTTTCGGTACTGCCCTGCACCGTCGCCGCCACCAGCGCCGGGAAGCTGTCGACGCCGGAGGTCTTCATTGTCTCGATCAGCATCGCCCGTGCGGCGCTGCCGGAAAACGGTTTGACCATCGCCGTCGGCAACGCATCGACAAACCGCGTATCCCAACCGGCCCACTGCACCAGATGCCGAATGCCATCCAAACCGAAGTCCAGCGCTCCCGAGGCACGCAGTACGCCAATCGCACAGAGCATCGCCACCAGATACGGCAGCAGGTTCCTGGCGACGTCGAAGCCCTCCTTCGCGCCCTCGACAAATGCCTCGTAGACCTTGACCTTGCGTAATGCGCCGATCACCAGGAACAGCATGATCAGGCCGAACAGCGTCAGGTTGCCAAGGATCGAAGACAGCCCGGCCAGCGCCGTGGCCGACATCGTCGCCAGCAGCGCCATGAAGCCGCCGAGGATCAGTGCGCCGGGAATCAGATAGGCCAGCACCACCGGGTCCCAGATGCGCAGGCGTTGCATGAACGCCACCGAAAGGAAGCCGACAATAGTCGAGCAACTGGTCGCCAGCAGAATCGGCAGGAATACCAGGGTCGGATCCGGCGCACCTTGCTGGGCGCGGTACATGAAGATGGTCACCGGCAACAGGGTCAGCGATGAGGCGTTGAGCACCAGGAACAGGATCTGCGCGTTGCTGGCGATGGTCGCGCTGGGGTTGAGCTCCTGCAGCGCCTTCATGGCCTTGAGGCCGATTGGGGTGGCGGCGTTGTCCAGGCCCAGGCCGTTGGCGGCGAAGTTCAGGGTGATCAAACCGAGCGCCGGGTGCCCGGCCGGGACTTCCGGCATCAGCCGCAGGAACAGCGGGCCCAGCACTTTTGCCAGCCACTCGACGATCCCGGCTTTTTCGGCGATGCGCAGAAAGCCCAGCCACAGGGTCAGCGTGCCGAACAGCAGCACCATGACCTCGACCGAGAGTTTGGCCATGGCAAAAATGCTTTCCACCATCGCTGCGAAAATCCCGGCGTTGCCGCCGACCAGCCACTGCACCAGCGCAGATATTGCTGCCACGACGAAGAAGCCAAGCCACAGGCCATTAAGCATCAGTCAAATCCCCCGGAAGATGCGGCGAATGATAGCGGGGTCGCCAGAAACGACAAACCCCGGATTTCTCCGGGGTTTGTCGGTAAGGCTTGCATCAGTCACTGTGGGAGCGGGCTTGCCCGCGATGGCGGTATGTCATTCAGCATAAATGTTGAATGTGCCGACCTCATCGCTGGCAAGCCAGCTCCCACAGGTTTTGCATTACGGCTTCGAGATTTCACCAGCCGGCAGTTTTTCCTTGCTGCGCCAGTGCGGCAGGGAGTTCCAGTAGCGCTGGCCCTTGGCGTCGTCGTACATGCCTTCCCAACGTGCGATAACCAGTACCGCCAGGGCGTTGCCGATCACGTTCAGTGCGGTACGGGCCATGTCCATGATGCGGTCGACACCGGCGATGAACGCCAGGCCTTCCAGCGGGATACCGACGCTGCCCAGCGTCGCCAGCAGCACCACAAAGGACACGCCCGGTACGCCGGCGATGCCTTTGGAGGTGACCATCAGGGTCAGCACCAGCAGCAGTTGCTGGCTGATCGACAGGTCGATGCCGTACAGCTGGGCAATGAAGATCGCTGCGATCGACTGGTACAGGGTCGAACCGTCGAGGTTGAACGAGTAACCGGTCGGGACCACGAAGGAGCAGATGGCTTTCGGTGCGCCATAGGCCTCCATCTTCTCGATGACGCGTGGCAGCACGGTTTCCGAGGAGGCGGTGGAGTAAGCCAGGACCAGCTCATCCTTGAAGATGCGCATCAGCTTGATCACCGAGAAGCCGAACAGCTTGGCGATCAGGCCCAGCACCACGAAAGCAAAGAAAGCGATGGCGACGTAAACCAGGATCACCAGCTTGGCCAGCGGCAGCAGCGAGGCGAAACCGAAGTTGGCCACGGTCACCGCGATCAGGGCGAAAACGCCGATCGGGGCGTAGTTCATGATCATGTGGGTGACTTTGAACATGCTTTCCGAGACGCCCTGGAACATCTTCACCAGCGGCTCGCGCAGGTCCGACTGCAGGCTCGACAGACCGAGACCGAACAGTACGGAGAAGAAAATGATCGGCAGCATTTCGCCGCGGGCCATGGCCGCGAAGATGTTCGACGGGATCAGGTTGAGGATGGTCTCGATGAACGCGTGTTCATGTTGTACTTCGGCGGCGGTCGCCTGGTACTTGGAGATATCCACGGTGCCCAGGGTGCTCATGTCGATGCCGGCACCCGGGTGGAACAGGTTGGCCAGCAGCAGGCCGACGATGATCGCGATGGTGGTGACGACTTCGAAGTAGATGATGGTCTTCAGGCCGATACGCCCGAGTTTCTTGGCGTCGCCCACGCCGGCGATGCCGACGATCAGGGAGGAGATGACGATCGGAATCACGATCATCTTGATCAGACGGATAAAGATATCGCCTGCCGGTTGCAGGACGTTGCTGATCCACCAGGCTTTTTCGGCACTGAAGTGGTTGAGCAACGCACCAATTGCAATCCCTAAAACCAGACCGATGAGGATCTGCCAGGCGAGGCTGAGTTTTGCCTTCTTCATTATCTTTACCCTTACTTGCGTTTGACTCAGGCACATGCAGCAACTGGAACGCTCTTTAGCGGAAAAGTCTGTGCATCTGCCTCCGTATAAGGTGCCCCGAAGCGCGTATTTACGGCTCTTCGGCAGGCGAAAAAAGGCGCAACTATTCCGATGCAAGGTTGCGCCGTCTAATGCCGTAAACGCCTACCCTATGCCGAATCGGCATGAGATTTTTTAAATGAAACTGGCGTCCCAAGCGGTTCGATTACGACATTTCAGCCGGCATAAGTGCCGTGAACCGGCCATTTCAGCTTAGGTTGGTTGTTTTTTGAACGAGTGAATTCATCGAAAAATTCAGGAAAAAGCCTACATTTGCAGACTAGAAGTCCCACAGTTTAAAGGGGCTCTTTCTCGATATACGGTCGCCAGGAAACACGGCGAAATGTTTTCGCGCG
Organism: Pseudomonas sp. SCPG-7; assembly: GCF_002156405.1. Lineage (NCBI taxonomy): Bacteria > Pseudomonadati > Pseudomonadota > Gammaproteobacteria > Pseudomonadales > Pseudomonadaceae > Pseudomonas > Pseudomonas sp. SCPG-7. The sequence goes on from NZ_MVOO01000011.1 coordinate 132,722, forward strand.
CAGTCTGAACCATAAAAAGGCGAGCAGGACGCTCTGGATCAATGTTTTGTATCGCGCAAAGCTCAGCGCAAGTCCGTCGAGCCGCTGAGGGTCGGCGAACCTGCGTCGCAGCTTTTACCCTGACCCGGCCCTTGCGCAGGCACTCCCTGTACCCGTAGGTCACTCCGACCCTGCAACAGTCAGAACGTCCCGGCCCCCTGGTCATGCGCCGGCCTTCCTCGGGCAGGCGCAATAAAGGGCAGCGGGGCGCTGCCCTCATGTTCGAATCAATACCACTTAGGGTCTTTCTTCAGCGTTTCCATCAGCAGGTTCTGCATGCCCTGATTCGGTTTGCCGAGGAAGCGGTAGGTGGCATGTCGCGTGGGCGACTTGTCGGCCGGCAGTCCTTCGGGCACATCGACGAGCATGGCGTAGGCATCTTTCTTGTCGAAGCTGAACGCTACGATCAAGCGGTGGTTGAGGCACTTGTCTGCGGATTCGCAGAGCGGGCCGACCAGATACTTGTCGCCATCTTCGGTCACGGCATTCATCTGCTGCTCTGGCGTACCGGACAGGTTCATCACCCATTCCGGGAGGCGCTCTTCATGCTTCACAACGCCTTGCCAGGTTTCCCGGTATTGCGGGTCGGAGCTGAGCAGCTCGTTGACCCGCGCCTGGCCATCATTGGCCGCAATCGCCATGGCACTACCGCCCAGAAGCAGGGCGGCTGCCAGTGTCTTTAACGCAATCATCGTTAACCTCGGCCGCGACGGCCAAAGAAGAAGGAAGCGATGAACATCACCAGGAACACGACAAAGAGAATCTTGGCGATACCCGTGGCGGTGCCCGCGATACCACCGAAGCCCAGGACGGCGGCGATGATGGCAATGATCAAGAATGTAATTGCCCAACTCAACATGGTGATTCTCCTTACTTCTCTATTTAGGGATATTGCGTGTCCTGGCGCCAGGCGCCCGAATTCGTTGGTTCGTCAGAAAACCCAGCGCTCTTCACGTGGCAGTTGATCCCGCGGCTGCGGCTGATCGACATCCATCATGCGCATCGAGGCGCTTTCGGCCTGACTGCTGCTGACGGCGCTGAAGTGCGTCTGCGTGCTGTGTTTAATCGAGATCAGCGGCTCAGGCTTCTGGCTGTTTTCCCAGCTCAGGTATTGCTGGCAGGCGATCAGGGTGATCAACAGTGCAAGCACGCCAAACAGGCCTTGCTGGATATGCAGTGGCGAGATACGCACTTGGGCGGCACGTTGGCGAGTCATCCTGGGTTCCTCACTCTTATTCGGTTGGGGCAGTGGAATCTGCCCGGGCTGAATGAGGTATTGCAGGCTGCATGCCAGTTTTTTCATTGAAAATTATTCAATAAAATCAATAGCTTATGAGTACTTAAAATTCAGTGACGGACGCATCCTGCACGATGGGTCGTCTACGGTCGTGCGGAATGCACGATTATTTCGTAGGAGATTTCATTCTTATGGAATTGAGAGCACGTCCTGGATGTCAGAAAAGTACGCAGGGAATCCTCTGCAAATCGGTGATTGTTTAAAAACTCAACAAAATCAATGGATTGGCCGTTAAGGCAGGAGAGAGCTACCCTCCTATGGCTCGCATCGTTCAGAATCAACCATGCAACTTGCCCGATTTTTCCGGGACTAACCCAAGATCAATCACTATGGAGCGTAGGAAAAATGGAATCTGCCACTGAGCATCAAGGCCGCATTCTGCTGGTGGACGATGAGTCCGCCATCCTGCGAACCTTTCGTTACTGCCTCGAAGACGAAGGTTACACAGTGGCCACCGCCAACAGCGCGGCTCAGGCCGAGGCATTGTTGCAACGTCAGGTGTTTGACCTGTGCTTCCTTGATTTGCGTCTGGGTGAGGACAACGGTCTCGACGTGCTGGCGCAGATGCGCATTCAGGCGCCGTGGATGCGCGTGGTCATTGTCACCGCCCACTCGGCGGTTGATACCGCAGTGGACGCGATCCAGGCGGGCGCCGCCGATTATCTGGTCAAACCGTGCAGCCCCGACCAGTTGCGCCTGGCCACCGCCAAACAACTGGAAGTGCGTCAGCTCTCGGCGCGTCTGGAAGCCCTCGAAGGCGAGATCCGCAAACCCAAGGACGGCCTCGACTCCCACAGCCCGGCGATGAAAGTCGTGCTGGAAACTGCGCGGCAGGTCGCCGGTACCGACGCCAACATCCTTATTCTTGGCGAATCCGGCACAGGTAAGGGCGAACTGGCTCGCGCCATTCATGGCTGGAGCAAGCGCGAGAAAAAATCCTGCGTGACCATCAACTGCCCGTCGTTGACTGCGGAACTGATGGAGAGCGAGCTGTTCGGCCACAGTCGCGGTGCGTTTACCGGCGCCAGTGAGAGCACCTTGGGTCGAGTTAATCAGGCGGACGGCGGCACGCTGTTTCTCGATGAGATCGGCGATTTTCCGCTAACTTTGCAACCCAAGTTGCTGCGTTTTATTCAGGACAAGGAATACGAGCGGGTAGGGGATCCAGTGACCCGCCGCGCCGATGTGCGGATTCTCGCCGCGACCAACCTCAATCTTGAGGACATGGTGCGCGACGGGCGCTTCCGTGAAGACCTGCTGTATCGCCTCAATGTGATCACCCTGCATCTGCCGCCATTGCGCGAACGTGCCGAGGACATCCTGACCCTGGCCGACCGCTTTCTCGCGCGCTTCGTCAAAGAGTACGCGCGCCCGGCACGGGGCTTTAGTGACGAGGCGCGCGAGGCGCTGCTGGGTTATCGCTGGCCAGGCAACATCCGAGAGCTGCGTAACGTGGTGGAACGGGCCAGCATCATCTGCCCGCAGGAACGCGTGGAAATCAGCCACCTCGGGATGGCCGAGCAACCGGCGAACAACGCACCGCGAGTCGGTGCCGCGCTGAGCCTCGATGAACTGGAAAAAGCCCACATCGGCGCGGTGCTGGCAACGGCAGGCACCCTTGATCAGGCGGCGAAAACCTTGGGCATCGACGCGTCGACCCTGTATCGCAAGCGCAAGCAGTACAACCTGTGAGCGCCCGACGATGAAACTGGCGATGAAGTTGCGCACTCGCTTGTTTCTGAGCATCTCTGCGCTGATCACGGTCGCCTTGCTCGGGCTATTGCTCGGGCTGGTCAGCGTGATGCAGATGGCCGGTACTCAGGAAGCAACGATCCGCAGCAACTTCGTGACCCTCGACCTGGGGCTCAAACTGCGCCAGACCCTCGGCGATCAACTGGTGCTGATGCTGGCCGAAAAGCCCGACCCGGCCGCGTTCGAAGCGTCAAAGCAGCACTACCTGCAATTGCTGGATGAAGGCATTTCCCAAGAGGCAGAGAGTGATGGCCGACAGTACGGGTTTACCCAGGCCAAGGCTGACTACCTGAGTTTTCTCCAGGCGTTCGAGATGTCGCGTGATCCGGGCAATGTGCTCAGTGGCAACAGCGACCTCAGGGAACGCTTCAACACCTTGCGCAACGGTTTGATTACCGAGCACAAGCACGCACTGGACAACATCAACGCAGTGCAGCATGACGCCCGGGAAAGGGCTCTGCTGGTCTCCGGTCTGCTCGGGCTGGTGGGATTGGCGGTGCTGATCATCGGCTTCGTCACCGCGCACGCCATTGCCCGGCGTTTTGGCGCGCCCATCGAGGCGCTGGCCAAAGCGGCGGACAACATCGGCCAAGGCAATTTCGAAGTGACGCTGCCGATTTCCTCGGCGATGGAAATGAACCAGCTGACCAAGCGCTTCGGGCTGATGGCCGAGGCGCTGCGCGAGCATCAGGCGACTAACGTGGACGAATTGCTGGCCGGTCAGCAACGCCTGCAGGCGGTGCTCGACAGCATCGACGACGGCTTGTTGATGATCGACCGTGAAGGGCATCTGGAACACCTCAATCCAGTGGCTCAGCGTCAGTTGGGTTGGGACAGTGACCGTCTCGGCCAAGGCCTGGGCACCGCGCTCGAGCGCCCGGAGCTCGACGCGCAACTGCAACTGGTGCTGCGCGGCGGCACCCTTGAGCGCGCCCCGGAAGATTTGAGCATTGAAGTCGATGGCGAATCGCGCTTGCTGACCTACAGCTTGACCCCGGTCAGTCACATCCAGGGGCATATTCTGGGGGCGGTGATGGTGCTGCACGATGTCACCGAGCAACGCGCCTTCGAGCGCGTGCGCAGCGAGTTCGTGCTGCGCGCCTCCCACGAGCTGCGTACGCCGGTCACCGGCATGCACATGGCGTTCGGCCTTTTTCGCGAACGTGCGAAGTTCCCCCCGGAGTCACGCGAGGCGGACCTGCTCGACACGGTCAACGAAGAGATGCAGCGCTTGATGCAGTTGATCAACGACTTGCTCAACTTCTCGCGCTATCAGAACGGCTTGCAGAAACTCACCCTGGCGCCGTGCTCCATCGAAGATTTGCTGGAGCAGGCGCAGTCGCGCTTCGCCGATTGCGCTGCGGGCAAAGGCATTGCCCTGAGCGTCGAAGTGCAAGGGCCGTTGCCGCGTCTGCAGGCCGATCAGGCACAGCTTGAGCGGGTGCTCGACAACCTGATCGACAACGCTCTGCGCCATACCGCCCGCGACGGCCAGATTCGCCTGCAGGCACGGCGGCATGGCGAACGGGTGATCATTAGCGTCGAAGACAACGGCGAAGGCATTGCCTACGGTCAGCAGGGGCGGATATTCGAGCCGTTCGTGCAGGTCGGGCGCAAGAAGGGTGGCGCCGGGCTGGGTCTGGCGCTGTGCAAGGAAATCGTCCAGCTGCATGGCGGGCGGATGGGCGTCTATTCGCGGCCGGGGCAGGGCACGCAGTTCTACATGGCGCTGGCGGTCTAGGCTTCGTCGTCCAGGCGGCGCCCGGTGAGGCGCCGCCCACGGGTGATCAGTTCGATGAACTGCACCGCACTCAGGGCCTGGGCGAACAGCCAGCCCTGACCGAACTTGACCCCCTCACTGCTGAGAAACACGGCTTGCGCTTCGTGCTCGATGCCTTCGGCAATCACTTTCAACTCCAGAGCCTGCGCCATGTGAATGATGTGCGGCGCAACGCCGCTGCTAGCCGCATCATGGCCGAGCGCGTCGATGAAGGCCTTGTCGATCTTCAGGCAATCCACCGGCAGCGTCTGCAGATAGGCGAGGCTGCAATAACCGGTACCGAAATCATCGATCAGCACTTGATGGCCGACATCGCGCAAGGCTTGCAGGTTCTCCCGCGCCACCACCACGTCGATCAGTCCGCGCTCGGTGACTTCAAAGGCAATCTGTCGCGCGGCGACCCGGTGCAGCGTCAGCAGCCTGGCCATGACCTGGCCGATGCGCGGCACCATCACGTCGCAGGCGGCGAGGTTGACCGAAATGTACAGCTGCGGATTGGCGCGCAGCACCGGTCCCAGTTGTTCCAGCAGCCGTTGCAGGACAAAGTCTGTCATCTGCCGGATCTGCCCGGTGTTTTCCGCCAATGGAATGAACAGATCGGGACTGGTCAGCGTGCCGTCCGGGCGACGCCAGCGCAGCAGGGCTTCGGCGCCTACGCAATTGCGGCTATCGAGATCGAAGATCGGCTGATACAACACTTGCAGCTCGCCACGTCGAATGGCGCCCTGGAGTTCGGCGTCCAGTGACTGACGCTGGCGCACCAGCAAAAACACAAAGAACCCGACAAACGCCCCCAGCAGCAGGCAGATCGGCACCATCCACCACCAGACGCTGGGAATATGCATGCCGCTGCGCGGGGTGATCAGCACCAACTGGTATTCCGGATTGTTGGTTGGCATGCGGTAGATCAGCCGTGACTGGGTGACTTGCAGGGGCGCGCGGCTTTTGGGTGGCCACGCTTCGGTTGGTGGCCACGTCTGCGCGGTGCCCAGCACCGGAATCGCCCGTTTGCCGTGGTCCAGCACCACCAGCAGGCTGCTGTCCGGCGGCAGGTCGACCATGTCGGTCAAATGCCCGCGTGATGTCGCCACGCGAAAATTGCCGCGCCCGAGCATCAGCGCAGCACGGTTTTCATCCGGTTCGGTGGTGGTGTTGAGCCAGTAGCTGTAGGTCGGTCCTTTGATATCCGGTGCGCGAACCACCGACAGTCCTTCCTGGCGGGGCCGGTTGGAGCATATCCGCGCACCATCCATGTAGGCCGCTTCATAGACGAAGCGATAGTTGAAGGTGACTTGTTGCAGGGTGGCGATCATTTCCTCGTCGCAACTGCGCAGCGGCTGCGCTTCGAGGTCATCGAGGCTTTCGCGCAGTTGTCCGAACAGCTGCTCAAGGCGTGCCAGAAAGCGCTCGCCCTGGGTGTTCATTTCCTGGCTTTCGTTCTGTTCGATCTGGCGCATGGCGACGAACATTCCGCCGGCTATCAGCAATGCCGCACTGAAGACAGCCGCGATCATCGCCAAAAACCACGGGCGATAAAACCAGCTACGCAGCGTCGCTCGGGTAGCAACCATCATGGAATATCCGAAGAATTACCAATGAGTTATAGCTGCTGATTACGCTTTCGCCCTGACCGTCGGGCGGGCGTCATTATTTTGTCTGATTGAGGACCTGCAACAACGCTGCTGTTTGCGCGTCCGGTATACCGTCGAAGCGTGAAGGGCGAAAGTGCATCTGGAACGCTGCCAGGACATGGCGAGTCGCGACGTCCAGCTCGCCGGTCTGCGGGGTGTCGTAACCGACGCGCGCCAGTTGTTCCTGGAACCAGCTGATGCTTGGCAGTTCGGCGTTGAACTGCACTTGCTGCCGAGCCACCGCTTGTTCATTGGGCCATACGCCCAGGCCCTCGGCGGCCAGGCGTTTCCATGGGAACAAGGGCCCCGGGTCGAGTTTGCGCAGGGGCGCGATGTCGCTGTGGCCAATGATATGGCGCGGGCTGATGCCCTGGCGCTGGCTGATGTCCTTGAGCAGAACGATCAGCGATTGAATCTGCGCTTCGCTGTACGGGTACCACAGGCGCCCGGTCGGCGTGTCCTTGAAGCCCGGATTGACGATTTCGATGCCGATCGAGCTGGAGTTTAGCCAGGTACGGCCCTGCCACTGGCTCTCGCCGGCGTGCCAGGCGCGCTGGTTTTCATCCATCAGTTTGTAGATGGTGCCGCCCTTGTCGTCGCCGATCAGATAGTGGCTGCTGACTTCGCCGTGGGTCAGCAGTTGCAGCGAGCGGGCGAGGGAAGCGGAGGTGTAGTGCACGATCACGAACTGCACGCGGCTGTCGTGATTGGCCGAAGGGTGGCTGGTGTCATAACGCGGGCCGCTGGCACAACCGGCCAGAACGAGCAGCGACGCGAGGAGGGTAAAAAATTTCATGGCAGAAGGCAGTACGCGCAAGACAATAATGCAACAGTGTAACGTACTGCCTTGCGTATCGACGCCTGACGGGCTGATTTAAACAAATTGGAACAACTTGCTCAGCCCAGTTCGACCCGGTTACGTCCGCCGTTTTTCGCTCGGTACAACGCCTGATCGGCTCTTTTAAGCACCAGATCGCTGTGTTCTCCCGGCTTGAACGACGCCAGTCCCATGGAAATGGTGATCGTCACTCGTTCACCCTTGAAGTGAAACGGACACGCTTCGATGGCCGCCCGCAGGGTTTCCAGCAATTTGGCGCCGACGGCCGGCGTGGTGGCTGGCAGCAGCAAAACGAATTCCTCTCCGCCGAAGCGAGCAATGAAATCCGCCCCACGCAGACGTTTGCGCAGCACCGTGGCGATGATTTTCAATACCTTGTCGCCCGCCAGATGGCCGTAGTTGTCGTTGATGCGCTTGAAATGATCAAGGTCTAGCATCGCCAGGCTCAAGGTGTTGCCGTGTTGTTGCCATTGCCTGATCTCGTGTTCCAGCCGTTCGCTCCAGGCAGCGCGGTTGGGCAGGCCGGTCAACGGGTCGATCAGGGCTTTCTGTCGCTGTTCTTCCAGATGTTCGCGAAAGCCCAGGGCTTCCTGCTCCATGTGCGCCACACGTTCGGCCAGGCCTTTGAGACGTGCCGCCACTTCCTGCTCGCGGGCATCGCGTTGTTGCTGATGCTGGTCCATGGTACCGAGCAGGCCTTCGAGATGGTTCTCCAGCACTCGCTTGAGATCATCCAGATCGGCTGCTTCCTGCACGCTGGTTTGCAAGCCGTCGACTTGCTCGCGAATCTGCGTGTCCATCGCCCGGGCTGCCGAGCTGTTGTCGGCATGGCCCTCGCTGGCGGCCTGCAAATTGCTTTGGAATGCTTCTAGGCGTTCGTTGAGCCGCTGCAGATAGGCTTCGAATTCGTGTTGGCCGCTGTCGGTGATTGCCAGCATCAAGGTGGCAAGGTCGTCGAGAATGGGCAGAAGTTCGTACCAGTTCAGGCCATTTTTCAAACGATCACGCATGGCCTCGGCTTGAGGGCGATGGCGCTCTGGCAAGGTTAGGTCGTCGAGCAGCCCGATCAGCGTGTCTTCGATGTGTTTGGCCACCGAGCTGTAGGATGGCTCCGGCGAATCGGGCAGGGCGTAAAGAATGTCTTGCTCGGGCTGCTCCGGATCGATGGCAGCCAAGGCTTGGGCAATCGGGGCCGGCAGGGGCAGGCTGTCGAGGAGCAAGGGGGCCGGGGCGTCGCCCGGGTGGATCAACTCGTCAGGGTTGATCGCCGCAGTGAGGGCTGGTGGCGCAAGCGGCAGGGCCAGAGGTTCGAGGGGCGGTTTGAGTTCAGGCAGTGGTTCGGGTGCCGTCTCGATGGCAATGACCGGCGGCACAAACGAAAGCACAGGCGATTCGGCCTGCGGTTGCGCTGCAGGTGCCTGTTGAGGGCTTGCCTCTGCCGGTTGCAACAGCGGCGCGGCGCTGACCGGTGCCGGAGTCGGTTCGCCTGTTGGCGTCTGTGCGGGCTCGACATCAGGTTCAGTGTTGGCTGAGGGCGGCGCTGATATTGGCGCAGGCGCTTGAGCTTGCTCCGGGCCTGGCGGCCCTGGCGTTTCTTCGGCTTCGCGATTACCAAACAGGCGTTGCAGAAAGCCCGGGCGGTCCGGCGCGGGTGGGGTTTCCAGCTGGCTCAACGCTTTGCCCTGCAAACCGCTGAGTTCGCTCAACAGCAACGGCATTTCCCGCGCCTGGCCGACCCGACTGTCCAGTTGCTTGGCGAATTTCTTCAGCGGCTGGGCGACTTCCCGCGGCAGCGGCAACGCTTGCAGTTGGGTAACCAGCGCGGTCAACGCGGTGCTGACCTGATCAATGCGGGTCTCGCGGCGCTGCTCGGAGTCGAGTACGGCTTTCTCCAGGCGCGGCAGCAGGGCGGCGAGGCCGGCATCCATGTCGTCGGTGCGCACCACGTCGCGCATCTCTTTCATGCACTGATCAACAACCTTGTCGGTGCCTTCAGCAGCCAGCGTACTGCGTACCAGACCGCGGCGCAGCAAGTCGAGCCGGGCGGCCCAGCGCCGTTCGAGCTTGTCCTGCTGTTCGATACTTTTGAGGTACTTCTCTTTCCAGCGCTGGGCGTCGTCGCTCATTCAGGGGTTCCGCGAGGGGCAGGACTCAACGCGGGCAATGCATCGGCCGTGAGCGAACCCGGCAGACGAATCTCTACCGCGACCGGCAGGTGATCGGAAATGGGTTGGGCCAGCACTTCGACCTTTTCCAGAGTCAGGGTCGGGCTGAGCAAAATATGATCCAGGCATCGCTGCGGCCGCCAGCTGGGAAACGTGGCTTGCATCTGCGGGGCCAGCAGGCCGAGATCGCGTAACGGTGACTGTTGTAGCAGATCGCTGGCGTGGGTGTTCATGTCGCCCATCAATACCTGGTGCTTGTAGCCACCGATCAGGTCCCGAATGTAGGCCAGTTGCAGGCTGCGCACCCGGGCGCCGAGGGCCAGGTGCATCATCACTACCACCAGCGCTTCCGGGCCTTCGCCAAAGCGCAGCAGGATCGCGCCGCGACCTTTCGGGCCCGGCAGCGGATGGTCTTCGATCGCCCACGGTTTCAGTCGGCTGAGCACGCCATTGCTGTGCTGGGCCAGCCGGCCGAGGTTGCGATTGAGTTGTTGATACCAGTAAGGGAAGGCGCCGAGGTGGGCCAGGTGTTCGACCTGATTGACGTAGCCTGAGCGCAGGCTGCCGCCATCGGCTTCCTGCAGGGCGACCAGGTCGAAGTCGCCAAGCAGGTCGCCGATCTTCTGCAGATTGCCTGAGCGCCCGGTGTGCGGCAGCAGGTGCTGCCAGCTGCGGGTCAGGTAATGCCGATAGCGTTCGGTGCTGATGCCGACCTGGATGTTGAAGCTGAGCAAGCGCAGACGATGGTCTGCGGGCAGGCCCGTGGACTCCAGGTGATGCTCGTTGACCTGTGGATCATGCAGGCCAACGATGCGTTCGGTGCCCCAGCGGCGCATGGCGATTACCGCGCTTAGTTGGCAGCTGCCTTGTTGGCCGCTCGCTCTTTGGCGACCAGTTGATCAGCCAGCTTCAAGGCTTCTTCCGCACCACCGGCAGAGCCGATGTCGAAGCGGTATTTGCCGTTGACGATCATGGTTGGAACGCCAGTGATTTCATATTTCTTGGCCAGCTCACGCGCCTTGACGATCTGCCCTTTGATCGCGAACGAGTCAAAGGTGGCGAGGAACTTGTCCTTGTCCACGCCTTGTGTGGCGAGGAAGTCAGCCATGTCGTTCTTGTCGGTCAGCTTCTTGTGTTCTTTCTGGATCGCATTGAATACCGCAGCGTGAACCTTGTGCTCGACGCCCATTGCTTCCAGGGTCAGGAACATTTGACCGTGAGCATCCCACGGGCCACCGAACATGGCAGGAATGCGCACGAAGTTGACGTCCGACGGCAGTTTTTCAACCCAGGGATTGATCACCGGCTCGAACGCGTAGCAATGCGGGCAGCCGTACCAGAACAGCTCCACGACTTCGATCTTGCCAGGCTCTGCCACTGGCACCGGGTTGGCCAGTTCGACATAAGGGGCAGCGGGTGCTTCGGCGGCCTGGGCGGTCACGCCGAACAGGCTGGCAGCGACGAGAGCGGCACTGATGATCAGATTACGCATGCTTTACTCCTGGACAATTTTGGTCGCCTCGCGCGACCTGTTTTCAGACAGATCCTGGCGGGCATGAGTTCTGTAGTGTAACGGCAGCGGCCACAAAAAAGGGCGGCCAAAGCCACCCTTTTTATACTTGCTGCGACGGATTAATCGAGCGTTAACGTTGCAGGAGATGTCCATCACCGGTAACGCTCGATGCAGGGCGGTTAGTGCAGGCCCTGAATGTAGCTGGCGACCGCAGCAATGTCTTCGTCGCTGAGTTTGCGTGCGATGGTGCGCATCGGCATGGAATCGCCGTCGTTGGCGCGACCGCCTTCTTCCTTGCGGAAGTCGGTCAGCTGTTTGGCGATGTATTGAGCGTGTTGGCCTCCCAGGTGCGGGAAGCCGGCGGCGGCGTTGCCGGCACCGTTCGGCGAGTGGCAGCCGGTGCAGGCTGGCAGGCCTTTGTCCAGGTTGCCGCCACGGAACAGGGCTTCACCACGGGCGACGATTTTTGGATCGGCGGCGCCGACGCTGCCCTTCTGACTGGCAAAGTAGGCGGCAATATCGGCCAGGTCCTGATCGCTCAGGTTGGTCAGCAGGCCCGTCATTTCCAGAACCTGGCGTTTGCCCGACTTGATGTCATGCAACTGCTTGTCGAGGTAACGTTCACCTTGACCGGCCAGTTTCGGGAAGTTGGGTGCCATGCTGTTCCCGTCCGGGCCATGGCAGGCTCCGCACACGGCAGCTTTTGCCTGGCCGGCTGCTGCATCACCTGCAGCATGGGCGATGCCGGAGATTCCCACGGTCAACAGCAGACTCACGATCAATTTGTTCATCAGCTAATCCAACTACGGCTAAGGGTTAAGAGTTATGGACCGGGTTTACTCTCGCTCATCCAAAGGATGATGGCCTGGTAATCCTCGGCACTGCAGTCCATGCACAAACCACGCGGCGGCATCGCCTTGAAACCCTGGGTCACGTGTTGCACCAGCGTCTCCATACCTTTCGCCAACCTCGGCGTCCAAGCTGCCTGATCGCCTCTTTCGGGCGCCATGGGTAGTTGGCCGGAATGACAGGCACCACAAACACGGTTGTACACGGCTTCCGGTTCCTGTGTAGCCTGTGCGCCGCAAAGCGGTATCAGGACTCCGGCAGCCAGCAGCCATTTCGTCATAAAACGACCTTTTCAGGGTTGAGAGCGTTCTGCGTTCTGATGCGCAATCAAGGTCTTTGGCTCTCGTGAACTTCATCCTTCGCTGGGACAAAGCACACACAAAATCTGCGGCATTATATACTGGCGTCACTGAAACGGAAGCGACACCGCGTTCCGCGCCCAATCCCGGCGCCGCCCACATCGGAAATCCCATGCAACTCAAGAATCCCATCCTCGGCCTGTGCCAACAGTCCACGTTCATGCTCAGTGCCGCCAAAGTCGATCAATGCCCTGACGACGAAGGCTTCGAAGTGGCGTTCGCCGGTCGTTCCAACGCCGGTAAATCCAGCGCGCTGAACACCCTGACTCACGCCAGCCTGGCGCGCACCTCGAAAACTCCGGGTCGCACACAGCTGTTGAACTTCTTCAAGCTAGACGATGAACGGCGTCTGGTCGACCTGCCGGGCTACGGTTATGCAAAAGTACCGATCCCGCTCAAGCAACACTGGCAGCGTCACCTCGAGGCGTACCTCGGTGGCCGCGAGAGTTTGAAGGGTTTGATTCTGATGATGGACATCCGTCATCCAATGACCGACTTCGACCTGTTGATGCTCGACTGGGCCGTTGCCGCCGGCATGCCGATGCACATTCTGCTGACCAAGGCCGACAAGCTGACCTACGGCGCCGCCAAGAACACGCTGCTCAAGGTGCAGTCGGAAATCCGCAAGGGCTGGGGTGATCAGGTGACGATCCAGCTGTTCTCCGCGCCCAAACGCATGGGCCTGGAAGAGGCCTACACTGTGTTGGCAGACTGGATGGAACTCGCGGACAAGGGTTCGGAAACAACAGCTGAATAAGAAATTTTCAAAACTGTCTGTGGTGCTGCCAGGCAAGGCAAAAGTGCGACAAAAAAGCGGAGTTTAGGGGACCTAAATGAGCATTTTTTGTTGCGCTTTTAACGCAGCATGGCTGCGCCATAGGCAGTTTTGGGGCAAAAAAAGCCCCGGACTTCATATGGGGAGGGAGAAGTTCCGGGGTTTAAGTTCCGAACCGCTAGGGCGGGGTTCAGATATCTGCCAACACTTAACACAACATAGGAGCATCGAAGGGCTTCACCAGCCATTCAGTATCTCTGAGTAGTGAGTTGTCAGATTAGTTCAGATTTTTTTCAAAAAGCTTTGGAATAAGCCCAAGCGCGATTCGAAATAAGGCCATTTCGGGCGTTTGCCGCGACAGTGTGTCGCGGCAAACGCCCGGTCCAGACGCCTTAGTGCGCCTCATCCCAGTTGTTGCCGACGCCGACTTCCACCAGCAACGGTACGTCCAGTTTCGCCGCTTCGCTCATATGCAGGCGGATTTCCTGGCTCACCTGCTCAACCAGATCCTCGCGAACCTCCAGCACCAGTTCGTCGTGTACCTGCAGGATGACCTTGGCGTCCAGCCCGGACGCTGTCAGCCAGTTATCCACCGCCACCATGGCTTTCTTGATGATGTCGGCGGCGGTGCCTTGCATCGGCGCATTGATCGCCGTGCGTTCGGCGGCGGCGCGTTCCTGCGGCTTGTTCGAGTTGATTTCCGGCAGGTACAGGCGTCGACCGAAGAAGGTCTCGACGTAACCCTGATCCGCCGCCTGCTTACGGGTGCGCTCCATGTATTCGCGCACACCCGGGTAGCGGGCGAAGTAGGTGTCGATGTAGGCCTTGGCGGTCTTGGTGTCGACGCCGATGTCCTTGCCGAGCTTCTGCGCGCCCATGCCATAGATCAGGCCGAAGTTGATCGCCTTGGCGCCACGGCGCTGGTCGGAGGTCACTTCGTTGAGCTCGACCTTGAACACTTCGGCAGCGGTGGCGGTGTGCACGTCCAGATTGTTGCGGAAGGCGTTCATCAAGCCTTCGTCCTTGGACAAGTGGGCCATGATCCGCAGTTCGATTTGCGAATAGTCCGCCGCCAGCAATTTGTAGCCTTTCGGCGCGACGAAAGCCTGGCGAATGCGGCGGCCTTCAGCGGTGCGCACTGGAATGTTCTGCAGGTTCGGATCGCTGGAAGACAAGCGTCCGGTGGACGCCACAGCCTGATGGTACGACGTGTGGATACGTCCGGTGCGCGGGTTGATCTGCTCCGGCAGGCGGTCGGTGTAAGTGCTTTTCAGCTTGCTCATGGAGCGATGCTCCATCAGCACTTTCGGCAGTCGATGATCGTCTTCGGCGAGTTTCGCCAGCACTTCCTCGGCGGTCGATGGTTGGCCCTTGGCGGTTTTCTTCAGCACCGGCAGGCCGAGTTTTTCGTAGAGGATCACGCCCAGCTGCTTCGGCGAGCCGAGGTTGAACTCTTCCCCGGCGATCTCGAACGCTTCGCGCTCCAGTGCGACCATCTTGTTGCCCAACTCGATGCTCTGGATGCCGAGCAGCTCGGCGTCGACGAACGCGCCCTGACGCTCGATGCGCGCCAACACCGGTACCAGCGGGATTTCGATGTCGGTCAGGACGCTGGCCAGGCTCGGGATCGCGCTGAGTTTTTCAAACAGAGTCTGATGCAGACGCAGGGTGATGTCGGCGTCTTCGGCGGCATATGGGCCGGCCTGCTCCAGAGCGATCTGGTCGAAGGTCAGCTGTTTGGCGCCTTTGCCGGCGATGTCCTGAAAACTCACAGTGGTGTGATCCAGGTACTTCTGCGCAAGGCTGTCCATGTCGTGGCGGGTGGCGGTGGAGTTGAGTACGTAGGACTCAAGCATGGTGTCGAAGGCAATCCCGCGCACATTGATGCCTTGGCTCTGATCGCCGCCAATGGCGCAGTTGGCCAGAATGTTCATGTCGAACTTGGCGTGCTGGCCGACCTTGAGTTTGTTCGGGTCTTCCAGGATCGGCTTCAGCGCGCGCAGCACAGTGTCGCGATCCAGTTGCTCGGGCACGCCGATGTAGGAGTGGGTCAGCGGGATATAGGCCGCTTCGTTGGCCTGCACCGCGAACGACAGACCGACCAATTGCGCCTGTTGCGCGTCGATGCCTGTGGTTTCGGTGTCGAAGGCGAACAGCCTGGCGTTGTTCAGTTTTTCCAGCCAGACATCGAAACGCGCCTGATCGAGGATGGTTTCGTAAGCGGCTTCGGCAGGGGCGGCGGGCACTTCGGCTGGCGGCGCGCTAAACAGATCGCCAGCCGGCGCAGGCTCGGCGGCTGCGCTCAGCTCCTGGCGCTTGGCGTCGCGATCGAGGTCATTCAGCCAGCTCTTGAATTCCAGCAGGGTGTACAGCTCGTAGAGCTTGGCCGGGTCTTCCGGGCCCATTTGCAGGTCATCGAGGCCAATGTCCAGCGGCACGTCGACCTTGATGGTAGCCAGTTGATAGGAGAGGAAGGCCATCTCCTTGTGCTCTTCAAGCTTGGCCGGCAGAGTCTTGGCCCCGCGAATCGGCAGGGTCGGGACGATGTCGAGGTTTGCATAAAGCTCGGTGAGGCCGCCGTTAACGCCGACCAGCAGGCCGGACGCGGTCTTCGGGCCGATGCCGGGAACGCCCGGGATGTTGTCGGAAGAATCGCCCATCAGTGCCAGATAATCGATGATCTGCTCCGGAGCGACGCCGAATTTCTCCTTTACGCCCTCAACGTCCATCGAGCTACCGGACATGGTGTTGACCAAGGTAATGTGGCCGTCGACCAGTTGCGCCATGTCCTTGTCGCCGGTGGAGATGATCACCGGGCGAGCGGCTGCCGCGCTGCTGCGGGCGAGGGTGCCGATCACGTCGTCTGCCTCGACGCCCTCCACGCACAACAGCGGGAAGCCGAGAGCAATCACGCTCTGGTGCAGCGGCTCGATCTGCACGCGCATGTCGTCGGGCATGCTGGGGCGATTGGCCTTGTATTCGGCGTACATCTCATCGCGAAACGTCCCGCCCTTGGCATCGAAAACCACGGCGAACGGGCTGTCCGGATACTGCTTGCGCAGACTCTTGAGCATGTTCAGCACACCTTTGACCGCACCGGTCGGCAGGCCTTTGGAGGTGGTCAGCGGTGGCAGTGCATGGAAAGCGCGGTACAGGTAAGACGAACCGTCCACCAGGACGAGGGGGGCTTGGCTCATGAGCAGAATCAACCTTTTCGGCGGGCCCGGCGCTAGAATAGCGGGACCGTTGACGACAAAGGGACAAGGTTATCATGCGTACGTTAAATCGCTTGCTGCTGGTCGGTTTGATTGCTGTCTCACCATTGGCCGCGATGGCGGCGGATGATGCGCCGTCGAAGGAGCCGGAAGTTACCATTAACACGCACACCGAGGGCGACAAGGTCATTCAGGAATACAGCCGCAGTGGCTTCGTGTATGCGATCAAGGTCACGCCGAAGGGCGGCAAACCGTATTTCCTGGTGCGCGCCGATGGTTCGGACGTGAACTACATCCGTTCCGACCAGCCGGATATGCTGATTCCGTCGTGGGAAATCTTTACCTGGAAGTAAGATTCCTGACTTTTTAATCGGCGCCGCTTGATCGCGGCGCCCGAACTGAGCAGTTTTTAACCATGTCTGTGTTCACCCCCCTGGCTCGGCCAGAGCTGGAAACCTTTCTTGCCCCTTACGGGCTTGGCCGTCTGCTTGATTTCCAGGGGATCGCCGCCGGCAGCGAAAACACCAACTTCTTTATCAGCCTGGAGCAGGGCGAATTCGTCCTGACCCTGGTCGAACGTGGGCCGGTGCAGGAAATGCCGTTCTTCATCGACCTGCTCGACGTGTTGCACGAGGCTGATCTGCCGGTGCCCTACGCGCTGCGCACCACTGACGGCGTGGCATTGCGTGAGCTCAAGGGCAAGCCGGCGCTGCTGCAACCACGGCTGTCCGGCAAGCACATCAAGGTCGCCAACGCCCAGCATTGCGCGCAGGTCGGTGAGTTGCAGGCGCATCTGCACCTGGCGACCCAGGGCGAGCGCATGATCAAGCGCAAGACCGATCGTGGCCTGGACTGGATGCTGGAGGAGGGTAACGAGTTCCTCTCGCACTTGAGTGACGAGCCGCGTGCGCTGCTGCACAAGGCGCTGGATGAAATCACCCTGCAGAAAGACAAAATTCTTGCGTTGCCACGGGCGAACATTCATGCCGATCTGTTCCGCGACAATGCGATGTTCGAAGGCACGCACCTGACCGGGTTGATCGATTTTTACAACGCCTGCTCGGGGCCGATGCTCTACGACGTGGCGATCGCATTGAATGACTGGTGTTCGGACGAGGATGGCCTGATTGATGGTCCGCGTGCCCGCGCATTCCTTGGCGCCTATGCGGCGCTGCGTCCGTTCACTGCCGCTGAAGCTGAACTCTGGCCGACCATGCTGCGCGTGGCCTGTGTGCGGTTCTGGCTGTCACGGTTGATCGCCGCCGAGCAGTTTGCCGGGCAGGACGTGCTGATTCATGATCCACGGGAATTTGAGTTGCGGTTGGCGCAGCGGCAGCAGGTCAGCACCCCTCTACCGTTCGCGCTTTAAATTGTGGCGAGCGAGCTTGCTCGCGCTGGGTTGCGAAGCAGCCCCAAAATTCTGGCAATCAGTCTGATTTTTGTGAGTGCTGCGCACTCAAGCGGGAGCAAGCTCCCTCGCCACAGGTTTTGCGTTGCTACAACGATTCCAGGCAGCCGGCCAAATCGTTGCCCAACTTCTCCAGTACCTGCTCATACCCCTGAGCGGTCGCTGGCGTATAGCCACCCAGCGCATCCAGCTCCGCCAGCTTCACCGGCAGGCCCGCCACCAGGGTTTCCGCCAGGCGTGGACGCAGTGGCGGTTCGCTGAACACACAGGTCTTGCCCACTTCCTGCAGGCGTTTGCGCATCGCGGCGACATGTTGCGCGCCCGGTTGCACTTCGGCGGCCACGCTGAACACGCCAGTGTGTTTCAGGCCGTAAGCATCTTCGAAATAGTCGAAGGCTTCGTGGAATACGAAATACGGCTTGCCTTCAACGCTGGTCAGACGCTGCTTCAGCCGCGCGTCCAACGCATCGAGACGCTCATCGAAGGCCTTGGCGTTGCGCTGATAGCGTTCGGCGTTGGCCGGATCGGCAGCGCTGAGGTCGGCAGCCATTTTCCCGGCAATGACTCGGGCGTTGACCGGCGATAGCCACAAATGCGCGTCCAGCGTACCCGGACGATGATCGTGATCATGCTCGTCGGCGTCTTCGGCGTGGGAATGGCTGTCTTCGGCAAAGCGGCGCAATTTCATGCCCGGCAGATCCTGCACGGCGACGCTCGGCAGCGTTCGACCGTTCAGCACACGCGGCAGGAAACCTTCCATGTCCGGGCCGATCCAGTACAGCAGGTCCACCGATTGCACCTTGCGCACGTCGGACGGGCGTAGTGCGTAGTTATGCGGCGAAGCACCCGGCGGCAGCAGCACTTCCGGGATGGCCACACCGTCCTGGACCGCTGCAGCGATCAACTGCAACGGTTTGATGCTGGTGAGAACCTTGACCTCGGCCTGAGCCGAACCGATCAGCAGAAAACTGGCGACAAAAGCCACAAAAACAGAAAAAAGTCGGGACACGATGACCACTCAAGGAGGCGAGAACGGGTAACATAATAACGTCTCTATCAAAACTCGTCGCCGCCCATGCCTATTACACCGATTGCCAGCCGTCCCCACGACCACTCTCATTGCGTGCACAGCGCACTGACCGAGGCCGATACCTTGTGCGCCCAGAAAGGCCTGCGCCTGACTGCGCTGCGCCGGCGGGTGCTGGAACTGGTGTGGCAGAGCCACAAGCCACTGGGCGCTTATGACATTCTCGCGGTACTGAGCGAGCAGGACGGCCGTCGCGCCGCGCCGCCAACCGTATACCGCGCGCTGGATTTCCTGCTGGAAAACGGTTTGGTGCACCGCATCTCTTCACTCAACGCCTTCGTTGGCTGTGTGCATCCGGAGCATGCGCATCAGGGCCAGTTCCTGATCTGCCGCGAGTGCCACGCCGCAATCGAGCTGGAACAAAAAGCCATCAGCGACGCGATTATCCACAGCGCCAAAGACGTCGGGTTCATTGTCGAAGCGCAGACCGTCGAAGTGGTCGGCCTGTGCGCCGGTTGCCAGGGGGCTTGATGAGCAACCCGTTGATCCGTCTTCAGCACGTTGCTGTCACGTTTGCCGGGCAGACCGTGCTCGACAACATTGAGCTGAGCGTCGAGCCGGGGCAGATCGTCACCCTGATCGGCCCCAACGGCGCCGGCAAGACCACCCTCGTGCGCGCCGTACTCGGGCTGCTGAAGCCGGACAGCGGCAGCGTCTGGCGCAAGCCGAAACTGCGCGTTGGCTACATGCCGCAAAAGCTGCACGTCGACCCGACCTTGCCGCTGTCGGTGCTGCGCTTCCTGCGCCTGGTGCCCGGTGTAGACCGCCCGCGCGCGTTGGCGGCGCTGAAAGAAGTCGGTGCCGAACACGTCATCGACAGCCCGGTGCAAAGTGTTTCCGGCGGCGAAATGCAGCGTGTGTTGCTGGCCCGGGCGCTGTTGCGCGAGCCGGAACTGCTGGTGTTGGACGAGCCGGTGCAAGGCGTCGATGTCGCCGGGCAAGCCGAGCTGTACAGCCTGATCACTCGCCTGCGTGACCGTCACGGCTGCGGCGTGCTGATGGTGTCCCACGATTTGCATCTGGTGATGAGTACCACTGATCAGGTGGTTTGTCTGAATCGCCACGTCTGCTGCTCCGGGCATCCCGAGCAGGTCAGCGGCGATCCGGCGTTCGTCGAGCTGTTCGGCAAGAATGCGCCGAGCCTGGCGATCTATCACCACCATCACGACCACGCCCATGACCTGCACGGTTCGGTGGTCAAGGCGCCCGGTGCGGGCCACACCCACGTTCACGGAGACCACTGCAAGCATGGCTGATTTTCTGTTGTATGCCCTGCTTGCAGGTCTGGCACTGGCGGTGGTCGCCGGGCCGCTTGGTTCGTTTGTGGTCTGGCGGCGCATGGCCTACTTCGGCGACACTCTGTCCCACGCCGCGTTGCTGGGCGTGGCGCTGGGCTTTCTGCTGGATGTCAGCCCGACGGTCGCGGTGACCGTCGGCTGCCTGCTGCTGGCAGTGTTGCTGGTGACCTTGCAGCAGCGTCAACCGCTGGCCTCCGACACGCTGTTGGGGATTCTTGCACCGAGCACGCTCTCTCTTGGCCTGGTGGTACTAAGCTTCATGCATGAAGTGCGGATCGACCTGATGGCCTATCTGTTCGGCGACCTGCTGGCGATCAGTCCGACCGACCTGGCGTGGATCCTCGGCGGCAGCGCGGCAGTGCTGGTGTTGTTGGTGACGCTGTGGCGACCGCTGCTGGCGATCACCGTGCATGAAGAATTGGCCAAGGTCGAAGGTCTGCCGGTAGCGGGCCTGCGCATGGCGCTGATGCTGTTGATTGCGGTGGTGATCGCGGTGGCGATGAAAATCGTCGGTGTGTTGCTGATCACTTCGCTGCTGATCATCCCGGCGGCTGCGGCACAACGTCACGCCCGTTCGCCGGAGCAGATGGCGCTGGGCGCGAGCCTGCTGGGCATGCTCGCGGTGTGTGGCGGGCTGGCGCTGTCATGGTTCAAGGACACCCCGGCGGGGCCGTCCATCGTTGTGACGGCGGCCGCACTGTTTCTGCTGAGTTTTGTTCTGCCCCGTCGAGGGGTGTAGACTTGCTCGCTTTTTGCGCAATTAGAGAGTCGCAGGAATGAAGCCGTTCGCCTCCCGTTATCTGCTCCTTGTCGCATTTTCCGTGCTGCTGGGCGCCTGCCAAAGCACGCCGCCGGTGGCCGACGCCCCCGACGCGCGGGCCACGGCCATCGCACAGCTGGAGCAAAGCCTGGCCAGCAGCGAACTGGCCACCGCCGAAGACCAATTGGCCGCCTTGCAGGCACAGAACCCCAACGATCAGTCCCTTGAGCAATACCAGCGCCAGCTGGCCGAAGCCTACTTGCGCCGCAGCCAGATCGTATTGCAGAAAGGTGATGTGAATGCGGCAGCCACCGCGCTGAGCCGCGCCCGTGCCCTGATGCCCAAAGCCCCGGCGCTGACCGGTGGCGTCAATGGCGCCATCACCGAAGCCCGCAAAGCCGAGCTGGAAAAAGCCGAAGCGGCGCTGCTGGCGGCCGAAGCCAAACCGAAAGCCAAGGTCATTGATCCGACTGCCGAAAGCACCACGGTGGCGTTGAACATCAACGACAGCCGCAAACTTCGCCGGCAACTGGATGCGATCGCCGCCGATGTGGTGAATTACGAGTGCGCTGTGAGCATTCAGGCGCCGCGGACTCAGGATTACCCTTGGCTGGCGACGTTGCTGAAAAAACGTGTGAAGAAATTGAATCCGGATTTCGAGTTGAAGATTGAGAAACAGATCCTGCGCACCGTGCCGGCGCAGATGGTCTTGATTCCAGCCAAACCCTAAAAGATCGCAGCCTCCGGCAGCTCCTACAGGTGCAAGTAAACCCTGTAGGAGCTGCCGAAGGCTGCGATCTTTTGCTTTAGGCTGGAATGGCCTTGGCCTTAGGCTCCCGCGCCCAAACCCGATGCTGCCCGATCGCCGCAAAGAACGGCTTGGTCAATCCCGGCACATCCTTGCCCTGCAGCAACCCTGCATCCGCCTCTAGCTTCAGCAGATCCTGCAACTGCTTGGCATCGCCGTGCAGCGCAATCGCCTTCAGGTGCTTGTACGCCTCCAGCAGGTAGTGCAGCGCCACGCCATCAGCGCTCAACGCCTTGATCGACGCCGCGCCACCGGGCACGAACACCGCATCGAAGATCACTGAAGGCATGCCTTCCATGGAGGCGTCCACTGGCAGGGCTTTGCCGTCGGCAGTCTTCACCGGTGCCGACGTCGGGCCGAGCAGCTTGGCGTGCGCACCTTGTGCAGCCAAGGCCTTCTTCATCGCATCGATCGCCGCACCATCGACGCCGTTAGCGGCAAGAATCGCCACTTTCCGAGTTTTGATGTCCTCTGGCAGCAGATTCGCCTGGCTCAGCGCCGGCGAATGATCGAACGAAGTCTTGCGCACCTCGACCGTGCCTTTGCTCGGCGCTGGCAATCCGAGGTTGGCCGCCACACGTTTAGCCAGTTCCAGGTCGATGTTGGCGAGAATCTCATTCACCTGCCGTGCACGGATGAACTCACGTTCGACCTTGCCCAGCTCGAAACTGTAAGCGGCAATGATGTGTTCCTTCTCGTGCTCGCTCATGCTCTTGAAGAACAGCCGTGCTTGCGAGAAGTGATCGCTGAACGACTCGCTGCGCTGGCGGATCTTGTTCGCATCGATGCGTTCCGGATAACTCTCGAAGCCGCCGTCTTTAGCCGCCGGTGGGGTTTCCTTCGGCCAGCCGCCATCAATCGAGTTCGGCTCGTAGGACGCGCGCCCCTTGTCGATCACCGTGCGGTGTTGGGCATCGCGCTGGCCGTTGTGGAACGGTGCCACGGGGCGGTTGATCGGCAGCTCATGAAAGTTCGGCCCACCCAGTCGGCTGATTTGCGTATCGGTGTAGGAAAACAGCCGACCTTGCAGCAATGGATCGTTGGAGAAGTCGATTCCCGGCACGATGTGGCCGGGGCAAAACGCGACCTGCTCGGTCTCGGCGAAGAAGTTGTCCGGGTTGCGGTTCAGGGTCATCTTGCCCAGCGGGGTGATCGGCACGATTTCTTCGGGGATCAGCTTGGTCGGGTCGAGGATGTCGAAATCGAAGTCGTGTTCGTTTTCCTCCTCGATGATCTGTACGCCCAGCTCCCATTCCGGGTAGTCGCCCATCTCGATGGCTTCCCACAGATCGCGACGGTGGTAGTCGGTGTCTTTACCGGCGAGCTTCTGCGCCTCGTCCCACACCAGCGAGCAGGTGCCGGCGGTCGGGCGCCAGTGGAATTTGACGAAGCGCGATTTGCCCTCGGCATTGATCAGGCGGAAGGTGTGCACGCCAAAGCCCTGCATGCTGCGCAGGCTTTTCGGAATCGCCCGGTCGGACATGGCCCAGATCACCATGTGCGCCGATTCCGGCACCAGCGAGACAAAGTCCCAGAACGTGTCGTGGGCCGAGCCGCCCGTCGGGATCTCATTGTGCGGCTCGGGTTTCACCGCGTGGACGAAGTCGGGAAACTTGATCGCGTCCTGAATGAAGAACACCGGCATGTTGTTGCCGACCAGGTCGAAGTTGCCTTCGTCGGTGAAGAATTTCACCGCGAAACCGCGCACGTCACGCACGGTATCGCCGGAACCACGCGGCCCCTGCACCGTGGAAAAGCGCACGAACACCGGAGTCTTTTTCCCCGGGTCCTGCAGGAAACCGGCCTTGGTCAGCGCCGAATGGTTCTCGTAGGCCTGAAAGAAACCGTGAGCGCCCGTACCGCGGGCATGGACGATGCGCTCCGGAATGCGTTCGTGGTCAAAGTGCGTGATTTTCTCACGCATGATGAAGTCTTCCAGCAACGACGGCCCGCGCGGGCCGGCCTTGAGAGTGTTCTGGTTATCGGCGACCTTTACCCCTTGGTTGGTGCGCAGGGCCTGGCCGGTAGCGTCGGAGCGAAACTTCTCCAGGCTGTCGAGTTTGGCGTTGGTGTTGGCGCGATCCTTGGTATCGGTTCCGGCCAGCTGGCTTTTGTCGGTGGTAGGTTTCTTGCTGCTCATCAGACGTAAACTCCTCGGTTGACCCCGTTTCCACGGGGACTCTTGAGCGTTTCCGGGCACGGTTACCCAGGGTTTCAAGTCGCTGAACTAGTGACCAATGAGCAGGAACGAGCGTTCCTTTTTTATGACCTTTGATCTTGTTATTGCCAAATCGAAGGTTAATTGCGAAATAAATGCTAAGAACCTCTATACGGACAGGCTAAAATGCGCGCCCGGCTAACCGCTGATCCTTTTCTAACGCGCCCCACAAGGTTCGCTACGTGATCGAGTTTCAAAACGTCCACAAAACTTACCGCGTCGCCGGTAAGGACATCCCCGCCCTGCACCCGACCAGTCTTTCGATTGAAAACGGTCAGGTCTTCGGCCTGATCGGCCATTCCGGTGCGGGAAAAAGTACCCTGCTGCGTCTGATCAATCGCCTGGAAGACTCCAGCGGCGGCAAGATCATCGTCGACGGCGAAGAAGTCACCGCGCTGGACGCCAACGGCCTGCGCCGTTTCCGCCAGCAGGTCGGGATGATCTTCCAACACTTCAACCTGCTCGCTTCCAAGACCGTGGCCGACAACGTCGCGCTGCCGCTGACCCTGGCCGGCGAACTGTCGAGCAGCGAGATCAATCAGCGCGTCGCCGAATTGCTGGCGCGGGTCGGTCTGTCTGATCACTCCAAAAAGTATCCGGCGCAGCTGTCCGGCGGCCAGAAACAGCGTGTCGGCATCGCCCGCGCCCTGGCGACCAAGCCGAAAATTCTGCTGTGCGACGAGGCCACCAGCGCCCTCGACCCGCAGACCACCGCGTCGGTTCTGCAACTGCTGGCCGAGATCAATCGTGAACTGAAGCTGACCATCGTCCTGATCACCCACGAGATGGATGTGATCCGTCGGGTCTGCGATCAGGTGGCAGTGATGGACGCCGGGGTGATCGTCGAGCAAGGTTCGGTGGCCGATGTGTTCCTGCATCCGCAGCACCCGACCACCAAGCGTTTCGTCCAGGAAAGCGAGCAGATCGACGAAAGCGAACAGCGCGATGACTTCGCTCACGTACCGGGTCGCATCGTGCGTCTGACCTTCCAGGGCGAAGCGACCTACGCGCCGTTGCTCGGTACCGTTGCCCGGGAAACCGGGGTCGACTACAGCATCCTCGCCGGTCGCATCGACCGCATCAAAGACATTCCTTACGGGCAATTGACCCTCGCCGTCACCGGTGGCGACATGGAAGCGGCTTTCGCCCGCTTCACCGCCGCTGACGTTCATATGGAGGTGCTGCGTTAATGGAAATGCTCAAGGCTTTCTTCGAAAACATCGATTGGCTGGAAATCTGGCTGGCCACCGGCGACACCCTGCTGATGCTCGGTGGTTCGCTGCTGTTCACCGTATTGCTCGGCCTGCCGCTGGGCGTGCTGCTGTTCCTCTGCAGCCCGCGTCAGTTGCTGGAAAACCGTGGCTTCTACGCCTTCATGTCGTTGGCGGTGAACATCCTGCGTTCGCTGCCGTTCATCATTCTGCTGATCGTGATGATTCCGTTCACCGTGCTGATCACCGGCACTTCGCTGGGCGTGGCCGGTGCGATTCCGCCGCTGGTGGTGGGTGCGACTCCGTTTTTCGCGCGTCTGGTGGAAACCGCGCTGCGTGAAGTCGATCGCGGCATCATCGAAGCCACTCAATCGATGGGGGCGACCACCCGGCAGATCATCATGAACGCCTTGCTGCCGGAGGCCCGTCCAGGCATCTTCGCCGCGATTACGGTGACCGCGATTACCCTGGTGTCCTACACGGCAATGGCCGGTGTGGTCGGCGCCGGTGGTCTGGGTGACCTGGCGATCCGTTTCGGCTACCAGCGTTTCCAGACTGACGTGATGATCGTCACCGTGGTGTTGCTGCTGATTCTGGTACAAGTGCTGCAAATGGTCGGCGACCGTCTGGTCGTGCATTTCTCGCGCAAATAACCGGTTTTTGTAATCAAGAAATGAGCCGGCCATTCGCTGGCAGGCGCCACACGGGCGCTTTGAAAAGGAGTTAGCTGAATGAAAAAACTGATCGCTGCTTTCGCTGCCGTAGCCGCTTTTTCGGCCCACGCCGAAACCCTGACCGTTGCCGCCACTCCGGTGCCGCACGCGGAAATCCTCGAGTTCGTGAAGCCGGCCCTGGCCAAGGAAGGCGTGGATCTGAAGGTCAAGGTCTTCACCGACTACATTCAGCCGAACGTACAGGTGGCCGAGAAGCGCCTGGACGCCAACTTTTTCCAGCACCAGCCGTACCTCGATGAGTTCAACAAGGCCAAGGGCACCAGCCTGGTGGCGGTGACCGGCGTGCATCTGGAGCCGCTGGGCGCCTACTCGAACAAGATCAAGGATCTGAAGGATCTGCCAAGCGGCGCCAACGTGGTGATTCCGAACGACGCCACCAACGGCGGCCGCGCGCTGTTGCTGCTGGCCAAGGCCGGCCTGATCACCCTGAAGGATCCGACCAACATCCTGTCGACCCTGAAAGACATCGCACAGAACACGAAAGACCTGAAAATCCGTGAACTGGAAGCCGCGACCATCCCGCGCGTGCTGACCCAGGTCGATCTGGCGCTGATCAACACCAACTACGCGCTGGAAGCCAAGCTCGATCCGTCCAAGGATGCGCTGGTGATCGAAGGCAACGACTCGCCGTACGTGAACATCCTGGTGTCCCGTGCGGACAACAAAGACAGCGACGCGATGCAGAAACTGGCGGCTGCGCTGCACAGCCCGGAAGTGAAGAAATTCATCACCGAGAAGTACAAAGGCGCGGTATTGCCGGCGTTCTGATACAGATTGCTGCAATGAAAAGGGGACGCCAATGGCGTCCCCTTTTTTGTGGCCGAGTGTTCGGTTTTGGACCTGCTGTGTATTTGCCCCTCACCCCAGCCCTCTCCCGGAGGGAGAGGGAGCCGACCGAGGTGTCTTGCGTTGTACATCGACCTGAAAGATTGGGTCGATTATGGATTCGGCAAAGGACTTACAGGTCGGCGTATTTCGTCAGCATCCCTCACCCTAACCCTCTCCCTCCGGGAGAGGGTTAGGGTGAGGGGTGGCTTTTGATCTTGGCTATTTACGGTTGAGCATTACTGGCAGCTGCGCCACCAGTTTGGCGTTGTTCAGCGGCGCCCGGATGAACCCGCGCTGCGTGCCGTCCGGGCCGATCACCGCGAGATTGCCGCTGTGATCCACCGTGTAATTCGGCTTGCTGGTGTCGGCCGGAATGAACGGAATACTCACCGCATTCGCGACTTTCTGCAGCTCTTCGATCGACTTCGGCGTCAGTCCCACGAACTGCGGATCGAAGTAGCCCAGGTACTGCTTCAACTGCTGCGGGTTGTCGCGGTTCGGATCGACGCTGACCAGCACGATCTGCAACTTATCCACAGCATCCTTGGGCAACTCGCTCTTGATCTGGCGCAGTTGGGCGAGGGTGGTCGGGCAGATGTCCGGGCAGAAGGTGTAGCCGAAGAACAGCAGGCTCCATTTGCCTTTCAACTCGTCGATGGCGACCGGTTGGCCATCCTGATTGGTCATGGTCACGCCCGGCAACGTGCGGCTCTGCGGCAGCAGGATGATGCCGGCGTCGATCAGCGCGGTGGGGTCGCCCTGGCCCTTGCCGCTCAGTACTTTGTTGACGGTCAGTCCCAGGATCAGCGCGATCACGGCGACGAGGATGAAGACGGTTTTCTGGGTTCGAGTCATAGGTTCAACAGTAAGTAGTGGTCTACGAGCAGGGCGATGAACAACAGGAACAAGTAATAAATAGAGTACTTGAAGGTGTTGATCGCCGCGTGCGGCCGAGTGCCACGGTACAGCACCACGGCCCATTGCAGAAACCTTGCGCCGAGGGCGAGGGCGCAGATGAGGTAGAGCACGCCGCTCATGTGGATCACGTACGGCAGCAGGCTCACCGCGAGCAGCGCGAAGGTGTACAGCAGAATATGCACCTTGGTGTAGTGCTCGCCGTGGGTCACCGGCAGCATCGGGATGTCGGCCTTGGCGTATTCCTCCTTGCGATGAATCGCCAGCGCCCAGAAATGCGGCGGGGTCCAGGCGAAGATGATCAGCACCAGCAGCAACGGTTCGGCGCTGACATGGCCGGTAGCGGCGGTCCAGCCGAGCAGCGGAGGGGCGGCGCCGGCAAGACCGCCGATGACGATGTTCTGTGGCGTCGCGCGTTTGAGGAAGCCGGTGTAGATCACCGCGTAGCCGAGTAACGAAGCGAGGGTCAGCCACGCGGTCAGCGGATTGGTGAACGTCAGCAGCATCGCCTGCCCGAGCAGCGCCAGCACCAGCGCAAAGGTCAGCGCCGCTGCCGGCGAAACCCGGCCCTCGGCCAATGGCCGTTTGTGCGTGCGCGCCATCACCGCATCGATGCGCCGGTCGACCACATGATTCACCGCCGCCGCGCCGCCAGCACACAACGCAATCCCCAGATTGCCGAACACCAGCACCGTCCACGGCACTCCGGCGCGGGTCGCGAGGAACATGCCGACCAGCGAGGTGATCAGCATCAGCACTACCACTTTCGGCTTGGTCAGCTCCAGATAGTCACGCCACAGTGCTTGCGCGGGGCGTTCGCCGATCAGAAGCGCCATGGCGTTTCTCCTTTAATGGTGATGGGCGCCGCCACGTGTTTACGCGGGCTGAGGCGCCAGCGCGCAAGCACCGGCTGTTTGACCCGGACCAGACTGGTGCGCGCGTGATAATTGACCAGCACCATGCTCAGCAGCAGCGCGGCGCCACCGGCGTTGTGCGCCACGGCCACCGGCAGCGGCAGATGGAACAATACGTTGCTGATACCGAGGGTGATTTGTGCAGCGAGGGCGATGACGACCAGCCCGGCCAAACGTGTCATGCCGACGGCTTTCAGTTGCCAGGCCAAGCCGAGCAGCACCAGCGTCACCAGCAGCGCGCCGATGCGGTGGGTCAGGTGAATCGCTGTGCGTGCATCGCTGTCGAGTTGGCCGCCGAGATAATTGGGGCCGATGTGCTGGGTCAGGTGAAAGCCGTTGGCAAAGTCCGCCGGTGGCAGCCATTGACCGTGGCAGGTCGGGAAGTCGATGCAGGCCACCGCCGCGTAGTTGGAGCTGACCCAGCCACCGAGCGCGATCTGGCCGATCACCAGCAACAACCCCGCCGTCGCCCAATACTGCAAGCGCTTGGGCACGGTCAGCGCCGGCAGCACGCCGGACAGCCTCAACGTCAGCAGGAACAGCAAACTCAAGGTCGCAAAACCGCCGAGCAAATGCCCGGTGACCACTTGCGGCCAGAGCTTGAGCGTCACCGTCCACATGCCGAATGCCGCTTGCGCGAACACCACTGCCAGCAGAAACAGCGGCAGCTTCAGCGGCTGTCCCGGATGACCACGATTGACCCAGGCACGCCCGGCCAGAATCGCAATCAGCAGGCCGAGAGTGCCGGCGAAGTAGCGGTGGATCATCTCGTTCCAGCCCTTGTGCGCCACCACCGG
This sequence comes from Pseudomonas sp. SCPG-7, assembly GCF_002156405.1. NCBI lineage: Bacteria > Pseudomonadati > Pseudomonadota > Gammaproteobacteria > Pseudomonadales > Pseudomonadaceae > Pseudomonas > Pseudomonas sp. SCPG-7. The sequence goes on from NZ_MVOO01000011.1 coordinate 161,913, forward strand.
CGAGTCGGGGTAATGCAGTTCGGCATGGGCCAGTTGGGCTTCGCTTTTCGGCACGCTGATAAAGCCGTAGCAGCCCGGCCAGTCCGGACAGCCGAGGCCGGCGTGGGTCAGGCGGGTGTAGGCGCCGAGCAGCACGACGATCAGTGCCAGCAGGGTGGCAAACAGCGCGAGGCGAAATCCAGGTTTGGCCATGACGATGCCCTTATCCGATGTTCGACAGTTTCAGCAGGTGGCGCAGGTCGTTGAGCAGATCCTTGCCCTTCACGCTCGGCTCGTAGCGCAGTACCAGGTTGCCGTGCGGGTCGATGATCCACAGTTGCGGTGTGGCCTTGTCGCCGGTGGCCTTGCTCAACGCTGCGCTGTCCAGCGGGTAGCGTTGCAGCTGCGGGTATTCGCGGGTCAGCTTGGCTTCGTAGTCGGCGCTCAGCGGCTGTGCAGCGGCGAGGGCGTGGCTGGCGCGCCCGGCATCCCGGCCGAGGCCGATCTGGATCTGCCGGGCGAGGTACACCAGTTGCTGGCAGTCCACCGCGCAGTCCTTCGGTGCGGTGACCAGCATCTGCCAGCGTTGCTCATCGGCCTGCACGCCGAGGTCGGCGCGGGTCTGGCCATTGCCGATCAGTTCGCCGTGATAGCTGCGGCCTTCCGGCACCCAGAACTGCAATTTGTACATGCCGGTGGCGAGAATCATCGGGCCGACTACGCCGAGCACAATCAGCAACAGCTGGATCCGCCCACGGCGGCTGGTGGCCGGGGTTTTCGCCTCAGACATGCTGGGTGGATTCATGGCCGTTCCCATGGTGGTTCTCCTTTGCGTTGTGCAATCCAAGGTAGAGGTAGAGACCGAGCAGGGCGGTGGCCATGGCGAACCACTGCACGGCGTATCCAAGGTGTTTTTCCGGACCCATGGCCACCACCGGCCAGTCGGCCTCGTAACTGGCGGGACCGGGTTCGGCGCGAAGTTCGTAGGCGAAGCCGTCGCGTTCGAGGGTTTTCCACAGCTTGGCCGGCTCGACGGCGGTGACGGTTTGCGGCCAGGTGCTGCTGGCGGGGTCGGCGTGCAACTGGAAGGTCGCGCCGGGGGCGACGTACACCCAGGCATCGATATTCACGGCATCGGCCGGGGTTTTGAATTGCGGGGTAACGCGGCGGTCCGGCCAAGCCAGCCAGCCGCGATTGACCAGCAGCCACAGGCCGCTGGCCCGATCCTGAAACGGTTGCAGCAACTCGATGCCGACCTTGCCGTTACGCTGACGGTTGTCCAGCAGCAGGCTGTGAGCGCTATCGAACTGACCATATAGATGAACGCGGCGAAAGGCCGGGTCGGCGCTGTGCAGCAATTCGCTGCTGGCCATCGGCTCGGCCGCGCGGCGTTCGGCGTAACTGGCGAGCAGGGCGGTTTTCTCCGCGCCCCGACCGAGCTGCCAGAAACCCAGCGACACCAGCAACGGCAGCAACAGCGCCACCACCACGGTCGGTATCACGCCCGGGCGGAAGCGCTTCATGGCCGCGCCACAAAGTCAGTCGTCGCGATCGCTATACTCAACTGCATCGCCTGTCCCCCGGAGTTCTTCCCATGCTCAAAGCAGCCATTGTCGTGCTGCTGATTGCCACGGTGATCAGCCTGTTCAGCGGCCTGTTTTTCCTGGTCAAGGACGACAGCAGCTCCAATCGTCTGGTAATCGCCTTGAGTGTTCGGGTGGCCCTGGCCGCTGCCACCGTCGGCTTGATTGCCTGGGGCTTCTACAGCGGCCAATTGGTGTCGCACGCGCCTTGGTGATCAGTGCTCAAAGCACATAAACGAAGATGAACAAGCCGATCCACACCACATCGACGAAGTGCCAGTACCAGCTCGCCGCCTCGAAGCCGAACTGATGCTCGGCATCGAAATGGCCCTTCATGATGCGCATCAGCATCACGAACAGAATGATCGTGCCGATGGTCACGTGGGCACCGTGGAAACCGGTGAGCATGAAGAACGTCGCGCCGTAGATGCCCGAACCCAGGGTCAGGCCCAGTTCGTGGTAGGCGTGCATGTATTCCTCGGCCTGCAAGGCGAGGAAGCCGCAGCCCAGCAGCACGGTGATCGCCAGCCAGATTTTCAGCGCGCCGCGATGGCCCTTCTTCAAGGCATGGTGGGCGATGGTGATGGTCACACTGGAACTGACCAGCAGAATCGTGTTGATCAGCGGCAGGCCCCACGGGCTGATGACTTCTTTGGGCGGCGGGAACAGTTTCGGGTCAGGCGTGTGCAGCAGCGGCCAGGTGAACTGGAAGTTCGGCCAGAGCATGTGGGCGATGCCTTTCGGCCCTTCGCCCCCCAGCGCCGGGCCGGAAATATGCCGCACGTAGAACAGCGCACCGAAGAAGGCGATGAAGAACATCACCTCGGAAAAGATGAACCAACTCATGCCCCAGCGGAACGAGCGATCGAGCTGCGGGCTGTACAGCCCGGCGCGACTTTCCTTGATCACCGCCCCGAACCAGCCGAACAGCATGTACGCCAGCAACAGTCCGCCGACGAAAAAGATGTACGGGCCGTGGGATTCCGGGCGCGCGGCCTTCAGATCGTTGAACCAGGTCGCCAGGCCGTACACGGTGATGACCATGCCGAAGGTGGCGATGATCGGCCATTTGCTCTGGGCCGGGACGTAATAGTGCTCATGAGTTGCCATTTATTGTTCTCCTTATCGGGCACGCTTAACCGCCAGTGTTTGCAGCCACCGGAGGATGTCGGGCGGTGATATCGAACAGCGTGTAGGACAGCGTCAGGTGCTTCACGTCCTTGGGCATGTCGCGGTCAACGATGAAACGCACCGGCATCTCGATCTGCTGACCCGGCTGCAGCACCTGCTGGGTAAAGCAAAAGCATTCGGTCTTGTGGAAATACGCCGCCGCATTGCTCGGCGCGATGCTCGGCACGGCTTGCGCACTCATCGGTTTGTCGGTGGGATTGCGCGCGACGAAAATCATCTCGTTGACCGCACCGGGGTTGGCGGTCAACTCATCGTGTTTGGGGTAGAACTCCCACGGCATGTCGATGTTGTTGGTCGACAGAAACTGCACGCGAACTTGCCGCGAACTGTCCACCACCTGCTCGCCCTCGTACTGCCCGGCGGTCTTGCCGTTGATGCCGAAGGCCTTGCACATCACGTCGTAGATCGGCACCAGGGCAAAGCCGAAGACAAACATCGCCACCACCACGCCGAGCAGGCGGGTGACCAGTTTTTTCAGCGAGATCGAGTCAGCCATGAGTCATGCCTCCCTCGAAGGTGCGGGTGAGCCTTTGTGGCGAGGGAGCTTGCTCCCGCTGGGTTGCGCAGCAGCCCCAAAGATTTTTTGGGCGCTGCGCACCCAAGCGGGAGCAAGCTCCCTCGCCACAGGGGTCGCGTTAACAGAGGAGCGTTTCATTTCACTTCCGGCGGCGTGGTGAAGGTGTGATACGGCGCCGGCGACGGCACGCTCCACTCCAGGCCTTCGGCGCCGTCCCACGGTTTGGCCNACTTCCGGCGGCGTGGTGAAGGTGTGATACGGCGCCGGCGACGGCACGCTCCACTCCAGGCCTTCGGCGCCGTCCCACGGTTTGGCCGGGGCTGGCGCGCCACCGCGAATGGTCTTGATCACGATGAACAGGAAGAAGATCTGCGTGGCGCCGAACATGAATGCGCCGATCGAGGAGACCATGTTGAAGTCGGCGAACTGCAGGTTGTAGTCCGGAATCCGTCGCGGCATTCCTGCCAGTCCCACGAAGTGCATCGGGAAGAAGGTCAGGTTCATGCCGACGAATGACAGCCAGAAATGCAGCTTGCCAAGGGTTTCGTCGTACATGTGCCCGGTCCACTTCGGCAGCCAGTAATAGGCCGAGGCGAAGATGCCGAAGATCGCCCCCGGCACCAGCACGTAGTGGAAGTGCGCGACCACGAAGTAGGTGTCCTGGTACTGGAAGTCCGCCGGGGCGATAGCGAGCATCAGCCCGGAGAAACCGCCGATCGAGAACAGGATCACGAACGCCACGGCGAACAGCATCGGCGTCTCGAAGGTCAGCGAGCCTTGCCACATGGTGCTGGCCCAGTTGAATACCTTCACCCCGGTCGGGACGGCGATGAGCATGGTCGCGTACATGAAGAACAGTTCGCCCACCAGCGGGATGCCGACTACGAACATGTGGTGCGCCCAGACGATGAACGACAGGAACGCGATGCTCGCCGTGGCGTAGACCATCGAGGTGTAGCCGAACAGCGGCTTGCGCGAGAAGGTCGGGATGATCTGGCTGACGGCACCGAAGGCCGGCAGGATCATGATGTACACCTCGGGATGCCCGAAGAACCAGAACACGTGCTGGAACAGCACCGGATCACCTCCACCGGCGGCACTGAAGAAACTGGTGCCGAAGTGGATGTCCATCAGCATCATCGTCACGCACCCGGCCAGCACCGGCATCACCGCGATCAGCAGGAACGCGGTGATCAGCCAGGTCCAGACGAACAGCGGCATTTTCATCAGGGTCATGCCGGGGGCGCGCAGGTTGAGGATGGTGGCGATCACGTTGATCGCGCCCATGATCGAACTGATCCCCATCAAGTGGATGGCGAAGATGAAGTAGGTGACGCTTTCCGGCGCGTAGGTGGTGGACAGCGGCGCATAGAACGTCCAGCCGAAGTTCGGCCCGCCACCGGCGGTAAACAGGGTCGAGACCAGCAGCAGGAACGCCGCCGGCAGCAGCCAGAAGCTGAAGTTGTTCATCCGTGGCAGGGCCATGTCCGGCGCGCCGATCATCAACGGGATCATCCAGTTGGCGAGGCCGACGAACGCTGGCATCACCGCGCCGAAGACCATCACCAGACCGTGCATGGTGGTCATCTGGTTGAAGAATGCCGGTTCGACGATCTGCAGCCCGGGCTGGAACAGCTCGGCGCGGATCACCATGGCGAACGTGCCGCCGAGCAGGAACATGCAGAAGGCAAACCACAGATACAGCGTGCCGATGTCCTTGTGGTTGGTGGTCAGCACCCAGCGCATCAGGCCTTTGGCGGGGCCGTGGGCGTGGTCGGCATGACCGTGGTCATCGATTACAGCGCTCATGGCCGGTCTCCTTTACGTGAGTGGACGGGGCGGGCCGGGGCGCATTGCCCCGACCGATTCACGAAGTTCGCGATAGACCGGCTCATTTGCTTTCCGCCTGTTTGAGCTCAAGCACTTCTTTTGGCGTGACCATGTCGCCCTTGTTGTTACCCCAGGCGTTACGTTCGTAGGTCACCACCGCTGCGATATCGACTTCCGACAACTGCTTGCCGAACGCCGCCATGGCGGTGCCGGGTTTGCCGAAGTACACGCGGTGCAGGTGGTCGGCTTTCGGCCCGGTGGCAATCGGTGAGCCCTTGAGCGCCGGGAACATCGGCGGCAGGCCCTGACCTTCAGCCTGGTGACAGGCCACGCAGGTGGTGTGATAGATCTTGTCGCCACGTTCCTTGAGTTCGTCCAGCGTCCATTCCTTGCTGGTCAGCTCCTTGAGCTGCGCGGCTTCGGCTTTGCGCTCGGCGAGCCACTTGTCGTAGTCGGCCTTCTCCTTGACGTCGACCACGATCGGCATGAAGCCGTGGTCCTTGCCGCACAACTCGGCGCACTGGCCACGGTAGAGGCCGGGCTTGTCGATGCGCGTCCAGGCTTCGTTGACGAACCCCGGAATCGCATCGCGCTTGACCGCGAACGCCGGCACCCACCACGAGTGGATGACGTCGGCGGAAGTCACGAGGAAGCGCACCTTGGCGCCGACCGGCAACACCAGCGGCTTGTCGACTTCGAGCAGGTAGTGCTCGCCCTTGGCTTCCTTGTTGTGAATCTGTTCGGCGGGGGTGGCCAGGTTGCTGAAGAATTCGACGTCCTGACCCAGGTATTTGTAGTGCCACTTCCATTGATAACCGGTGATCTGGATATCGATATCCGGCTCACTGGTGTCGTACATGCGGATCAGGGTGGCGGTCGCCGGAACGGCCATCGCCACCAGGATCAGCAGCGGTACGACAGTCCAGAGAATTTCAACGGTGGTGCTTTCGTGGAATTTTGCGGCGACCTGCCCGGTCGAGCGGCGATGCACGATCATCGACCAGAACATGGCACCGAAGACGATGATCCCGATCACCACACAGATCCAGAAAATGGTCATGTGCAGGTCGAATACTGCGTGACTGATTTCAGTCGCTCCAGGCGCCATATTCACAGTCCAGGCCGCCTGAGCCGGGCTGAAAATCGACCACAACAGGAGGCCCATCCAGACGTGTGGATGTCGCATCATTGCGGGTTCCCCTTATCGTTCTTGTTATCCCGTAGGCGCAACGCCTTCGGCAAGGGAGCGGCTGCATCAGACTACGAACTTGAATCGCCGGGCCTTGCTGCGTGGGCAGTCGGGCGTCATCAGCTAACTCCATTCAATGGCGAGTATAGACAGCCGCCGGAAATTGCAATGTCGTGGCGTTAATGTTCTGAAACAGCCGGGACTTGCGCTAAAGGGCACGAATAGAGAAGGATGCAGACGAGTGGTGGCGAACCGATATAACGCTGCTGCATCAAGGATGAAATAATTATGACAAATGCGTCTTAGCATTTTTCGTAAGCCAGCTAAGTTATGTCTTCCCTATTTCATTGCCTTGTTCCCTGGAGTTTTCATGAACACCGCCGCATTGCGCGAGCAGATCCAAAAAGCCCGACAGACCGAAAACGAAACCGGACGGCTCAAGCGTCAGCTGGAAGCCAAGTTGCCTCATCTGCATTCGGCCATTCAGTTGCCGGACGCTAATCGCGAAGACGCGTTGACGAGTTTTGTCACCGCCTATATCGATGAAGTACCAGACATGCTGGACGCAGCCAATGAAGTTGCCAGGGAAGCGGGAATCGAGTCGCAGATCAAACCGGTGCTGAAAATCGCCGAGCAGTACTTCCTCCAGCCGCCGGTCGGTCTGGACAGCCTGCTGGACGAAGCCTATCTGGCGCACCGCTTTGTCGAAGAGGTCAACGACCTGTACATCAAACACCTCGGCCAGCCACTGATCCCCTTGGACATGACGGTCGCCAACCTGATTGCTCACCAGCTGCTCGGTGAGGAATTTGCCAATCAACTGGATGAAGTCGTGCATCACACCATCGACGAGATGCTCGACGACGAGAGTTTTGCGCTGGAATCGGTAGAAGCCTACCGCGACAAACTGAGCAGCCCGGACACTGGTGCTGCATGGAAGCGCTGGCCGTGCATGGGCCGCCGCCTGGGCGTTGGCCTGGAGCTCGACCAGCCCGCTGCGTAACCCGCGTTCCACACAAATTCCTGTGGGAGCTGGCTTGCCAGCGATAGCGGTAGATCAGTCGACATTTTCAGTGACTGAAAGACCGCCATCGCTGGCAAGCCAGCTCCCACAGGGTTTATTTGTATATGAGGGATTTAACCGGCAGCGCCGATGCCTGTTGTTGTGCGAACCCGCCCCTCAAGTCGTCGCTTCAACCCACGTGACTCGATCAACAGCTTCGACCCCTTTGCCGCATTCGCCCGGCCCCACTCCTCCAGCAATTCCAGACACGAATGGTCGATGTAGCTCAGGTGGTTGAGCGGCACATGCACCGTTGTGCCCGCTGGAATGCTGCCCAGTACCTGGGTCAGTGCCGGTACCTTGAGAAAGGTCGCCGCGCCCACCAGACGCAATTCCATCTCACCGTCCTGCGGCAGGTCGATCAGGCTGATCTTCAGGCGCGACGCCTTGAACGCCAGTTTCAACATCGTCAAACCGAAACCGATCAACACACCGGTCAGCAGGTCGGTGAAAATGATCGCCAGCGCCGTGGCGGCGTAGGTGAACATCGGCATCCGCCCGTAACGACCCAGACCGCGAAAGGCCTTGAGGTCCACCAGTTTGAAACCGGTGTACACCAGCACGCCTGCCAGACTCGCCACCGGAATGCTTTGCAGCACGCTCGACAACAACAGCACGAACGCCAGCAGCCACAAACCATGGAAGATCGTCGAATAGCGGGTGGTTGCGCCAGCCTGGACGTTGGCCGAACTGCGCACGATCACCCCGGTCATCGGCAGCGCACCGACCAGTCCGCAAAGCATGTTGCCGACGCCCTGCGCTGAGAGTTCACGGTCGAAGTCCGAGCGCACACCGCTGTGCATGCGATCCACCGCCGCCGCCGACAACAGGGTTTCGGCGCTGGCGATGAATGCCACGGCAAAAGCCGCAATCAGCAGGGTTGGATCAGCAAGGCTGAGCAAATCCGCCGGTTTCAGCCAGTCGATGGCTTCGGCCAGATTCTCCGGCACCTCGACCCGTTTCACCTGCAACGCCAGCAGCAGGCTGGCGCCCGTGGCCAGGCCAACGCCGAGCAGCGCACCGGGAATGAAGCGCAGCGAATGCGGACGCAATTTCTCCCACAGCCACATCACCGCAATGGTCGCCAGCCCGAGCAGTCCGGCCTGCCAGCCAAACGACGGCAAGGCTTGCGCCACCGCGCCGGGGAAGGCCGTGAGGTTATCCAGGCCCGAGGGCTGCGGCTTGGCATCCAGCATCACATGCACCTGCGACAGAACGATCAGCACGCCGATCCCCGCGAGCATGCCGTAGACCACCGCTGGCGCCGTCACCCGAAACCAGCAACCGAGCTTCAAACGCCCGGCCACCAGTTGCAGGAAACCGGCGAGCAGCAGAATCGGCCCGAGCATCTCGATCCCGTGCTGGCGCACCAGCTCGAACACCAACACCGCCAGCCCCGCCGCCGGCCCGCTGACTTGCAACGGCGAGCCCGCCAGCCAACCGACCACCAGACCACCAATAATCCCGGTGATCAGGCCTTTGGCCGGTGGCAACCCGGAAGCAATCGCAATACCCATGCACAGCGGCAGGGCGACCAGAAACACAACCACCGAAGCCAGCAACTCCCGTGGCAGAACCGCTTTCAATTGAGCAGCACGCATGGTGACTCTCCCGAAGTTTTCTTCAGGCGTGGCTTCGCCGCACCGCTGAAACAGCGGCTGGCGTCAAACCACACAGATTTTTAGGAAGATTTAGAAGCGCGCTTTGGGCGTCGCCACCGGAATCGGATGGCTGCCGTCGAGCGGCAGGAAGCGTCCCTGATCCGCGTCGTAAGCTTTGATTTCGCTGGTTTCGATGTTGTAGACCCAGCCATGGATGAACAGATGACCGTTCGCCATGCGTGAGGCTACGGAAGGATGGGTACGCAAGTGCTGCAGTTGAGCGATGACGTTCTCCTCGGTGAGGATCGGCATGCTTTCTTTTTCGTCGGTGCAGTTGCAGTTGTCATGCACCATGGTCTTCGCCACTTCCGCATGACGCAGCCAGGCTTTGACCGTCGGCATTTTTTCCAGGCTGTCCGGATTGAGCACTGCGCGCATGGCACCGCAATCGGAGTGGCCGCAGATGATGATGTGTTGCACGCCCAGCGCCAGTACCGCGTATTCGATGGCAGTGGAAACGCCACCGTTCATCTGGCCGTAAGGCGGCACGACGTTGCCGACGTTACGGGTCACGAACAGATCGCCTGGCGAACTCTGGGTGATCAGCTCGGGCACGATGCGCGAGTCGGCGCAGGTGATGAACATTGCCCGTGGCGATTGCGCCGTGGCGAGTTTCTTGAAGAGTTCTTCCTGTTGCGGGAAGACCTCATGATGAAAATGCAAAAAGCCGTCAACGATCGTTCGCAGCGCTGCATCGGCGGATTCCGCCCCAGGGACGGCTTGCGCCGACGCAGCCAACGGCTGTTTATCCTTGTCACTCATGATTCATCCTCTTTGGCGGATTCGGGGAGTCGTTCCCGTGTATTCCGGTATGAAGCCAGTGGCTGTTTAAAACATCCGGGCCATCCCGACCCGTCAGTCACTCGATGAACAAGGTAGCCGCCGAAACTTAACTCAAACTGAATCAAGCGCTCTAGAACGTGTGTTCCAGGTCACAAAAAACGTGACTGAGGTATTTCGACGGAAGGACTCCAACCCAGCAACCATAGGCAAATTGACGCTAAATCAACGACATCTGGCGACCCGGCGGACAGAAGGCCGTGCAGTCCAGGTTATAGCCCTCACGGTGGTTTAAACCGAGACGTTTAATGGCTTTGGCGAAACGTTGCGCGAGCAGGTCGGCAAACGGCCCCTCGCCGCGCATGCGTGCACCGAAACGGCTGTCGTAGAGCTCGCCGCCACGGCTCTGGCGGATCAGGCTCAGGACATGGGCCGCACGCTGCGGATAGTGCGCCTGTAACCACTCCTCGAACAACGGCGCCACTTCCAGCGGCAGGCGCAGCATCATATAGGCGGCACTTTGTGCACCGGCGGCATGTGCCTCGGTCAGCAGGCTTTCGATTTCGCTGTCGTTGATCATCGGGATCATCGGCGAACACAGCACCCCCACCGGAATGCCTGCTTCGCGCATCACCCGGATCGCCCGCAGCCGGGCCTTGGGTGCCGCGGCACGCGGTTCGAGGATGCGTTTGAGTTCATCGTCCAGCGTCGTCAGGCTGATCATCACCGCCACCAGCCGTTGCTGCGCCAGCTCCGTGAGCAGATCGAGGTCGCGCAGGATCAGCGAGCCCTTGGTGACGATGGTCACAGGGTGCCGATAGCGCAGCAGCACCTCGAGGGTCTGGCGGGTGATCCGGTGTTCACGTTCGATGGGTTGGTACGGGTCGGTATTGGAGCCGAGGTTGATCGGCGCGCACTGATAACCTCTTTTCCCAAGCTGTTCTTCCAGCACCTGGGCGGCGTTGGTCTTGGCGATCAGCTTCGTCTCGAAATCCAGCCCCGGCGACATGTCCCAATAGGCGTGGCTGGGTCGCGCGTAGCAATAGATGCAGCCGTGCTCGCAGCCGCGATAGGGATTGATCGAGCGGTCGAAGGGCAGGTCCGGCGAGGTATTGCGGGTAATGATGGTTTTCGCGGTTTCGATCATCACCTCGGTGTTCTGCGTTTCGGGCACTTCCTGATACCAGCCGTCGTCCTCGGCCACCGAACGGTTCGGCGCAAAGCGGTTGTGCGGGTTGGTCGCGGTGCCGCGACCGCGCGGTGGCAATGGAGTAGACATGAAAACGCCCCGATACTGTGTGCATATACAGTATCGGGGCGTTGCTCATCTGGCTAGTGCCGTCGGGCGACTGGTCAGTTGTGTTGCGTGACCTGACCGAGGTCATCGCCGGAGGTGTGCTTCATATCCTCCTTACGCAACTCGGCGACGTCAGCGGCTTTCACCGGCGCCCCTTTGTTGCCCCAACTGCCACGGATGAAACTCACCACATCCGCCACTTCCTGATCCGACAACCGCCAGGCGAAACCCGGCATGGTGAAGGTCGAGGGTGCCGTGTGCGTCGCCGGCAAGGTACCGCCCTTGAGCACGATGTGGATCAGCGATGTCGGATCCTCCGATTGCAGCACCGGATTGCCCGCCAGCGCCGGGAACACCCGGGTGTAGCCGTGGCCGTCGGTACGGTGGCAGGCCGCGCAGTTGTCGATGTACACCGCTGCGCCGCGTTGACTGTCGTCGCCGTTCCACAGGGCTTTGGCGGCTTTCTCGTCGTACTGGTGCGGCTGATCGTTTGGATCAACTGCCGGCAGTGACTTGAGGTAGCGGGCAATCGCAGTGAGGTCGGCGTCGGTCATGTATTGCATGCTGTGAGTCACCACATCGCTCATGCCGCCGAACACTGCGCTGCGGTCGCTGCGTCCGGTCTTGAGGAACTGCACCAACTGCGCTTCGCTCCAGCTGCCCAGGCCATCCTTGTGATCACCGCGCAGACTTTTGGCGATCCAGCCTTCCAGCGGCGCACTGCCGGCGAGGAAGCTCTTGCCATCCGCCGCGCTCAGGGATTTTTCCTGCATGGTCAGCGCCCGTGGCGTATGGCACGCGCCGCAATGACCGAGGCCTTCGACCAGATAGGCGCCGCGGTCGATCACCGGGTCGTCCGAAGTGGCCTTGTAGTCCTCGACTTTCGGCGCAAACAGCCAGCGCCAGCCCATCAGCGGCCAGCGCATGCTCAGCGGCCATGGGATGTCGCTGGCCTTGTTCTCCTGCGCCACCGGTTCAACGCCGTGCATGAAGTAGGCGTACAGCGCCTGCATGTCGGTTTCGCTGACCCGGGCGTAGGACGGATACGGCATCGCCGGGTACAACGTACTACCGTTTTTGGCGACGCCGTGGCGCACCGCTTGGTCGAAATCCTCAAAGCTGTAATCACCGACGCCGGTTTTGTCCGGGGTGATGTTGGTCGAGTAGATCGTGCCGATCGGCGTTTCCATCGGCAGGCCGCCGGCGAACGGTTTGCCGCCCTTGGCGGTGTGGCAGGCCACGCAGTCACCGGCGCGGGCGAGGTATTCGCCTTGTTTGATCAACGCCTGATCGACGTCGGCGGCGTGCACGGCAGCACTGCCGAGCAGGGCCAGGGTGGCGATAACGAGATTGTTCATGGTCATCGCTCCTTAAGCCTGAACCAGCGGGCCGGGGTTTTTCAGGTATTGCTCGCGGATCGCCTTGGCCGACCAGTAGGTCAACGCCGCCACCAGCCCGGTCGGGTTGTAACCCAAGCCTTGCGGAAACGCCGACGCACCTGGCACGAACACGTTGTGCACGTCCCAGCTCTGCAGATAACGGTTCAGGGCGCTCTTCTTCGGATCGGTGCCCATGATTGCGCCACCGTTGAGGTGGGTGGTCTGGTAGGCCGCGGTGTTGAAATGATCACCGACCTGCTTGCCGATCACCGCGATGGCTTTCGGGCCCATGGCTTGAGCGACCTTGCCCATTTTCTCGACCATGAAGCGGTTCATTTTGATGTCGTTTTCCTGCCAGTCGAAGGTCATGCGCAGCAGCGGCAAGCCGTAGGCATCGCGGTACACCGGATCCAGATCAAGGTAGTTGCCACGGTAGGACTGGTGCGCGCCGTGGGCGTCCATCGACACTTGGTGGGTGTAGTAATCGGCGGTCGCGCGTTTCCACTGGCTGCCCCAAGCCGGGGTGCCGGGCGGGTTCGAGGTGCCGGCAATCGGGCGGCTGCCAGCCTGGTTGACCCACATTGGCGAGCCACCGACGAAGCCGTGCGGGCCGTGGTCAAAGTTGTCGGCGTTGAAATCGTCCAGCGCCACGCCGTTACCGCCGGCACCGATGAAGTTGTTGGTGTGGGTGTCCTTGTCGAAGAACGCCTTGATGGTCGCCATGTTCTGGTAGGCGAAGTTACGCCCGACCACGCCTTCGCCGCTGATCGGGTCGTACGGTTTGCCGATGCCCGAGAGCAGCATCAGGCGCACGTTGTGCAGCTGGAAGGCGCCGAGAATCACCAGATCCGCCGGCTGCTCGATCTCGCGGCCCTGGCCATCGATGTAAGTCACGCCGGTGGCCTTGGACTTGGTGCTGTCGAGATTGACCCGCAGCACATGCGAGTTGGGCCGCAATTCGAAATTCGGCAGCGGCTTGAGCGCTGGCAGAATGTTCACGTTCGGCGATGCCTTCGAATACATGTAGCACACGTAACCGCTGCAGAATCCGCAGAAATTGCACGGGCCCATCTGTGCGCCGTAGGGGTTGGTGTACGGGCCTGAAGTATTCGCCGACGGCAGGTTGTAGGGTTTGTAACCGACCTCTGCCGCCGCTTTGCCGAACAGCTGTGCGGAAACGGTGTTCTTCTGCGCTTCCAGCGGGAACGGATTGGAGCGATCCGGTGCGTAAGGGTTGCCGCCCTTGCCCTGACCGACCAGTTGGCCTTTCACGGTCCAGGCCTGGCCGGAGGTGCCGAAGACCTTTTCGGCGAAATCGAAGAACGGCTCCAGCTCTTCATAGCTGACGCCGAAGTCCTGGATGGTCATGTCCTTGGGGATAAAACTTTTGCCGTAACGCTCTTCGTAGTGGCTGCGCATGCGTAGCTCGATCGGATCGACGCGAAAGTGCACGCCCGACCAGTGCAAACCGGCGCCGCCGACGCCATTGCCCGGCAGAAACGCACCCAACTGGCGGTTCGGCAGGGCGATGTCGTTGACGCTGTGGCGGATGGTGACGGTTTCCTTCGATATGTCCTGAAAGAGTTTTTTGCGCACGCTGTAGGTGAGTTCGTCGATCACCTGTGGATAGTTGCCGTCAGGGTAGGTGTCCTGCATCGGCCCGCGCTCCAGCGCCAGCACGTTGAGCCCGGCTTCGGTCAGCTCCTTGGCCATGATCGCGCCAGTCCAGCCGAAACCGACGATCACCGCGTCGACCTTCTTCATTACGGTTGCCATGCTCAAGCCCTCTCGCCGCGAATCGAAACTGCCGGGAAGGGGTACTGCTCGTTGCGTTCCACCCAATCCATGAAATCGGCGCGGGCGCCGGGGAAGCCGATCATGGTCCAGCCGACCATGCCTTTATTGCCGCCGTGGATCGGGTCGCAGAAGAACCCTTCCTTGGTGTTTTGCAGCAGCAGGCTGAAGAAAATCTTCGCGGGAACCGCATCGAACTGCGGTTTGCCGGCTTCGAGCTGCTTGAGCAAATCTTCTCGGGTAGCGCTGTCTTGCTCAGCAAATGTTTTACCGTTGAGGGATTTTGCCCACTGATCCGTGGCAGCGATGCCCAGGCGATAGATCTCTTTGGGCACCAGTTTGCTCTGCCAGCCCATCTCCGGCGCAGCGTCGGTGTTGAACGGACCTTGCATGTACCACAGGGCACCGGCCGCGTACGGGGTGTTCATCTGGCGGTCGATGTATTCCGGCACGCCGGCTTCCAGAGCCCCCGGGCCTTGCTCGTCATTGGGGATCAATTGCGCCACGGCGGCGTTGATGAAGGCCCATTCCTCGGCGGTGAAATAGCTCGGCTGGTAAGCGCTGGCGTCAGCCTTGGCCGGTGTGGCTGCGGGTGTCGCCGGGGCCGCTTCAGGTGCAGCTTGCAATACGCTGCTGCCCAGACCGGTACCGGCGAGGGTGACCACGGGAATCAGGGTCAGGGATTTGCGCAAGAACTCACGCCGCGGGTTGTCTCGATCTGCGTCAGACATGGGGGTGCACCTCATCAGGCATTGATGGTTGTCCGCCGTTTCTGCGAACGGCGTGAGCATTTTTTCGTCGCGGCGCGCGGCCCGTTTGACCGGGAAAAAGAGGACGCCTGCAACATCGTGTGACAAATGGTAGCAGGCTAATCATCGGGATGAACCGATTCAGTGGGAAAAAGCCTCGGTTTTTTACCCGGCGCTCAATGAAATCGCCCGGATTCACAATTCTTTGACAAGAGCCTCACAGGGCTTTGACCGTCAGACGTGGAAGCTGCGAGGCCTTTCATTGATGAATTCCGATTACGGTCAGCCCAGCATGTCTCGAGTGCGTCTTTTTCCTGTTTTGTGTTTGTCGCTTGTCACTCTGCTGCACTTGATGCCGGCCCAGGCTGATGCCGCTGTCACATCGCGCCCGCCGGAGTGGGCGCAACCGGTGGAAGTGCAGTACAACCTGTTCCAGATGTCGCCAACGCTGTACCGCAGTGCCTTGCCGGATGGCGGCGCGGTGCCGTTGCTGAAAAATCTCAAAGTGGCGACGGTGATCAACTTCCTGCCGGAAGCCGACAGCAGCTGGCTGTCCGAGCCGGGCATCAATCAAGTGCAACTGCCTTATCGCACCAACCACGTCGATGACGCCGATGTGCTCAAGACACTGCGCGCGATTCAGGCTGCCGAAGCCAACGGCCCGGTGCTGATGCACTGCAAACACGGTTCTGACCGCACCGGCCTGATGGCGGCGATGTACCGAATCGTGGTGCAGGGCTGGAGCAAGGAAGACGCCCTGAATGAAATGACGCAGGGCGGTTTTGGTGAAAGCGGCCATTTCAAGGATGGCGTGCGCTACGTGATGCAGGCCGATGTCGACAAACTGCGCACCGCGCTGGCCAACGGCGACTGCAGCACCAGTGCCTTTGCCACTTGCTCGATGAAGAGCTGGTTCCAGTCAGTCAACCTCAAGTAAGCCGCACCCTCCACGGCATTGCACCGTGGAGGGTTATTTGCCGGCTCAGTCTTCGGACTTTTTCTTCAGCTTCGGATTCGGAAAGAACTGCACGGCCTGGACCGTCTTGTCCGGCGCCGGCTTGAGCGCGCTGGTATTGACCCGCGTGCCCAGTTCCTTGGGAACCGACAGCCCTTGCTCGTTCAGCGTATCCGAGTAACCGCAGGCCACGCACTCGCGGTGCGGCACGCTGTCCTCGTTCCACATCATCAGTTTGTCCGGTTCGCTGCACGCCGGGCAGACAGCCCCGGCGATAAAGCGCTTCTTGGTAATCACAGGTGCCTCACTCATGCTGCTGCGTCCTCACTCAGGCCGCTATGGCGCAAGAGTGCGTCAATCGATGGCTCACGGCCACGGAAGTCGACGAACAGCACCATCGGGGCCTGCGAGCCGCCACGCGCCAGAATCGCTTCGCGGAAGGCGCGACCGGTCTCGGCGTTGAGCACGCCATCCTCTTCGAATTTGGAGAAGGCATCCGCCGACAGCACTTCCGCCCACTTGTAGCTGTAATAGCCGGCCGCGTAACCGCCGGCGAAGATGTGCGCGAAGCTGTTGGGGAAGCGGTTGTACGCCGGTGGACGCATCACCGACACCTCGTCGCGCACGCCTTCCAGCACTTGCGCCACGCTGCGGCCGTCACCGTGAGTGGCGTGCAGTTCGAAGTCGAACAGCGAGAATTCCAGCTGACGGACCATCATCAGCCCGGACTGGAAGTTCTTCGCCGCGAGCATTTTTTCCAGCAGATCCTGTGGCAGCGGCTCGCCGGTTTCGTAGTGACCGGAGATCAGCGCCAGGCCTTCCGGCTCCCAACACCAGTTTTCCATGAACTGGCTCGGCAGCTCGACCGCATCCCACGCCACGCCGTTGATCCCGGAAACACCGGCGTGATCAACGCGGGTCAGCAGGTGATGCAGGCCGTGGCCGAATTCGTGGAACAGGGTGGTCACTTCATCATGGGTCAGCAGCGCAGGCTTGCCGCTGTCGGCCGGGGTGAAGTTGCACACCAGGTTGGCCACCGGGCTTTGCAGCACGCCGTCAACGGTGCGGCGACGGTCGCGGGCACCGTCCATCCACGCGCCGCCACGCTTGTTGGCGCGGGCGTAGAGGTCGAAGAAGAAGCGCCCGACGTGCTGGCCGTTTTCCTTGATTTCGAACAGACGCACGTCCGGGTGCCAGGTGTCGAAGCCTTTCAGCTCGGCGATCTCGATGCCGTACAGACGCTGAACGATGGCGAACAGGCCGCCGAGGACTTTATCGATCGGGAAGTAGGCGCGCAGGGTTTCCTGAGCGACGCTGTAGCGCTGCTCGCGGAGTTTTTCCCCGTAGAAACCGCTGTCCCAGCTCTGCAGATCGGCGCAGCCCTGTTCGGCGGCGAAGGCGCGCAGCTGCTGCAGATCCTGCGCGGCAAACGGTTTGCTGCGCTTGGCCAGGTCGCGCAGGAAACTCAGCACCTGATCGCTGGACTCGGCCATCTTCGTGGCAAGGCTCAGCTCGGAGAAGCTGGCGAAGCCCAAGAGTTTTGCCAGTTCCTGACGCAGGTCGAGGATCTCTTCCATCACCGGGCCGTTGTCGTTCTGCCCGGCGTTCGGGCCTTGATCCGACGCACGGGTGCAGTAGGCGGCATAGACTTCCTCGCGCAGCGCACGATCCTGGGCGTAGGTCATCACCGCGTAGTAGCTTGGGAATTCCAGGGTAATCAGCCAGCCGTCAAGGCCTTTGGCCTGGGCGGCAGCGGCCATTTGCGCCTTGGCCGAGTCGGTCAGGCCGGCGAGGGCGGCTTCGTCGGTGATGTGCTTGGTCCAGGCTTGCGTGGCGTCGAGCAACTGGTTGGAGAAGCGGCTGCCCAGCTCGGACAGTTTGCTCTGCACTTCGGCGTAGCGCTTCTGTTCGGCTTCCGGCAGGTCGATACCCGACAAACGGAAATCGCGCAGGGCGTGTTCCAGAATGGTTTTTTGCGCCACGTCGAAATTGGCGGCTTCCGGGCTGTTGGCCAGCGCTTCATAAGCCTGGAACAGCTCGCGGTTCTGACCCATCTCGGTGGAGTAGGCGCTCAGGGCCGGCAGGCACGACTCGTAGGCCTCGCGCAGTTCAGCGCTGTTGCACACGGCGTTGAGGTGGCTGACCGGGCTCCACGCAGCGCCGAGGCGATCATTGAGTTCGTCCATCGCCAATACCAGGCCGGCCCAGGTCGGGTTCTCGACTTGAGTCTTGAGGATTTCGGCGATGGCGGCGCGGTTGTCGGCCAGGATCGTTTCAATGGCTGGCAGCACGTGTTCGGCACGGATCGTGGAGAACGGCGGCAGGTCGTAGGACTGCAGAAGAGGGTTGTTCACGCTCACGGTTGGCACCTTGGCTGGGAGAAACATGCGCCCATCTTAATTACAATCGGCACTCACCGCAGCTATCGGCGACAGAGAGAGAAATTATCGTGTCCGTTCGCAAGTACCAGAATCACACCCCGCAGCTCGGTAAAGGCGCGTTTGTCGACGCCTCCGCGGTGGTGATCGGCGACGTCGAAATCGGCGAAAACAGCTCCGTGTGGCCGCTGACCGTGATCCGTGGCGACATGCACCGCATCCGCATCGGTGCGCGCACCAGCGTGCAGGACGGTTGCGTGTTGCACATCACCCACGCCGGTCCATTCAACCCGGACGGTTTTCCGCTGCTGATCGGCGATGACGTGACCATCGCCCACAAGGTCATGCTGCATGGCTGCAGCGTTGGCAGCCGCGTATTGATCGGCATGGGCAGCATTGTCATGGACGGCGCGCAGGTCGAGGATGATGTGATCATCGGCGCCGGCAGCCTGGTACCACCGGGCAAGCGCCTGGAAAGCGGCTTCCTGTACGTGGGCAGCCCGGTGAAACAGGTCCGTCCGTTGACTGACAAGGAACGCGCCTTCTTCACCTACAGCGCGGCGAACTACGTGAAGCTCAAGGACCTGCATCTGGCCGAAGGCTACGACCAGCTCTGAATCGACCTACACCTGCTCAGGATTTCTCATGCATTACCAGACCGTACTGTTCGACCTCGATGGCACCCTGACCGACCCGCGAGAGGGCATCACCCGATCCATCCAGTTCGCTTTGAGCAAACTCGGCATCGACGAGCCGGACCTGAGCAAACTCGAACACTTCATCGGCCCGCCGCTGTTGCAGGCGTTCATGCAGTTCTATGGCTTCGACGAGGCCAAGGCCTGGGAGGCGGTGAATTTCTATCGCGAACGCTTCAAAGTCACCGGCCTGTACGAAAACCGTGTGTTCGATGGCGTCACACCGTTGCTCGAGACCCTGAGCGGGCAAGGGCGACAGCTGTACATCGCGACCTCCAAACCGTGGGAGTTCGCCCGGGAAATTGCCCGGCACTTCGACTTCGCCAAACACTTCAAGGTGATCTACGGCAGTGAGCTGGATGGCACGCGGACCAACAAGGTCGAGCTGATTGCGCATCTGATCGCTGAAGAAGGGCTGGATCCGGCCAATACGCTGATGATCGGCGACCGCAAACATGACCTGATCGGCGCGCGCAGCAACGGCGTGGACGCGGCGGCGGTGGGGTATGGGTTTGGCAGTTTTGAAGAGTTGAGCGCTGAGGCGCCGGCTTATCACTTTGAAACGCTGGCGGAGTTGCATCAGGCGTTTTTGCGGCGTTGATCATAGCGCCATCGCTGGCAAGCCAGCTCCCACAGGTGAGCAGTGTGCGCAGGTTCACCTGAATCCATGTGGGAGCTGGCTTGCCAGCGATGAGGCCGGATCAGCCGACATCAATTCAAGATCCGGCCAAAGTTTTCAAGGCCGCTTTACGCTCCGCGACAGGTAACCCGCCTAGCTTCTCGACCTCAACATAAAACCGCTCCCAATCCCCGCCAACCTGCCTGAACAGCGCCGCAAACGCCGGCACCCACTGGTCATACAGCCCAAACGGCAACAACCGCGCATTGTTCAGCGGCAGATTCACCCACGCGTCATAACGCTTGTCCCCAGCCCACTGGCTGTCGCGCATGACCCGGTAATCGCGCCGAAACTGCTCGAACGCCGCCGCTTTACGCTCGCGCATCTGCTCGGCCGGTAGCGGCTGGGCGTAGAGCTTTTCCAGGCGTGAGCGTGTTTCCAGCACCAGCTCAATGAACTGATCACGCTGCTTTAGCCGCGAGTCGGTATCCGCAGGCAGGCCACGAAACGCCCGCCACTGGCGGGTGCCTTCCTGCTCGACAAATGTGGCGAAGGATTCGTTGAACTCGGTGTCGTCCTTTACATAAAAGCGCTGATGCGCCAGTTCATGAAAGATCAGCGTAGCCAGACGCTCATCGCCCCAGCCCATCATCGAATTGAGGATCGGGTCATTGAACCAGCCGAGGGTCGAATAGGCCTCGACGCCGCCAATCGACACATCCATGCCTTGCAGACGCTGGATCGCCGCTTCGCCGCGCGCGGCGCTCTGGCTGTAGTAGCCGCGATAGGCCACGCAACCGGCGATCGGGAAGCAATGGTTCTGCGGCTTCAGGGAAAACTCCGGGGTGGCGAACACGTTCCACACCACATAGGGCCGGCCAATGTCGGCGTACAGCCGATAGCTCTGGTTGTCCGGCAGGTGCAGGTGTTCGCTGGCAAAGTTCCGGGCCTTCTGTGACTGGCTCAGGTGCGTGCGCAGCTTGGCGTCGCGGCTCGGGTCGGCGATCACCTTGGCCACTGGCTCGCGCGCGCGCAGCAACTGCAATTGGCCGCTCGCCAACTGGCTGTAATAGCTGGCGCTGGAACAACCGTTGAGCAACAAAAACATCACACCCGGAAACAAAATCCGAAAAACGCGATCAAGTAACCCATGGCTTGGAAGCGGCCTGCTCAAAATAAAAATCCTTTGGAAAGTCTGCCCGCAAGACTATCCCGCCATTTGGAGCTTCGCTATGCGCATGTTGTTGCTGACAGGAGGCCTGCTGACGCTGGCCGGATGTGCCGGATTCGGAATGCCCGACCCTGACCCCTCGCAAGCCTGGATCGATCTCGATGTCCGGCAACAGGACACGGCGCTGCAAGCGCTGAAGGTCGATAGCCGGGCCACGGTCGACAAACGTTATTTCGAAGTGCAGCCCGGCAGCCACGAACTGAAGGTGCGCTACCAATTCCCGGTCGAAGCCACCAACATCGGCCCCGATGCCGAACCGCTATGGCGCGACTGCCAGTTGAATTTGAAATTCAAGGACTTCAACGCCGGTCAGCGCTATCAGCTGCAAGCTGGCAGCATCGGTTTCCGGCCATGGGCGAAGCTTTATGACGAGCAGCACAATGTGGTCGGCCAAGGTACGCCGGCAGGCTGTCAGCGCACGTGATCAGCGCTATGCTGGAAGTCTGAATCCTTGGACATCCATCATGCGCAAGTTGATGTTGTTGCTCGCAGTCGGCGCTATCGCCGGCTGCCAGACGCCACTGCCACCGGTCGATCCGCAAATGGCCTGGGTCGATTTCTCGACCCCGACCCCCGGCGGAAAACTGCTGATGGCCGAGCGCCTGGACAATCAACGGCTGACCGATGGGCGTTTCTTTCAGGTCACGCCTGGTAGCCACGAGCTGCGGGTGCGGTTTGACTTCGAGGTGTTTGGTGGCGGCGGTGCGCTGATGACCGGCCCGATCGAGCGGCTGTGCTACCTGTACATCCGCTACGACCATTTCGAAGCCGGCCAGCGTTATCTGCTGGAAGGTCGCTCGCTAGGGTTCACCCCGAGCGCCCGCCTGTACAACGCCAAGCATGAGATCGTAGCCGAGGATCACGACATGGACTGCCTCAGCTGAGACGGATCAGTTGTCGTTCTTCTGGTAAATGATTGCCTTGCTGCCGTTTTCACAGGTGCCCACGACCATGGCCACGTCGTGCTTGTCGGCCTCTTCCTTGCTGACGATTTCCAGCGTGTAGGACGGCACGGCGTTCGCCTGGATCTTTACTTCGATTTCTTTTCTGAGTTCTTCACAGTCTTTCGGTGCGGCAAGAACCGTTGTGGCCAATGCACTGCAGAGGATCGCCAAGCCAATACGTTTCATATCCTGAAGCTCCATGGGGCAGCGCGCACGGGCGTGCGCTGAAGCTGCTGTCACTTATTCGACCATATTCTTGCAGCGCAGGTTCTGATGTCGCTCACATCTTCAGCAATTGCGGTGCTATTCAAATCGCCTTCGCGGGCAAGCCCGCTCCCACAGGTTAGGGGCCGACCCAAATCCTGTGGGAGCGGGCTTGCCCGCGAAGGCGTCAGTGCCAGCAACGCCTTTGTCGAAGCCTGCGCAAATCAGCTGACCAGCGAAGCCTCAAGGGTAATCTTCGCATTCAATACCTTGGATACCGGGCACCCTTCCTTCGCCTTGGTGCTCAGTTCTTCAAACTGCGCCTGAGTCGCCCCCGGGATTTTCGCCTTGAGAATCAGTTTGACTGCAGTGATAGCAAAGCCGCCATCCACTTGGTCCAGTGTGACCTCTGCCTGAGTATCGATGCTCTCGGCCTTCAGACCCGCATCACCGAGAATCATCGAAAATGCCATGGAAAAACAGCCGGCATGCGCGGCGCCGATCAGTTCTTCCGGGTTGGTGCCCTTACCGCCCTCGAAGCGGGCCTTGAAGCCGTAAGGCGCTTCTCTGAGGACGCCGGTCTCGGTAGAGATCGAGCCGATGCCGGTTTTCAGATCGCCTGCCCAATGCGCGGATGCTTTCTTCACGATAGCCATGTCTGCCTCCTCAAGATCTGGCGCGAAACGCCGCGCCGTCGTGGTTTTTGCTTGCAAGGCTTCTGAGGATAGACGCCGGGACAAAGTTCAGCTCAGGTGAATCGTTGACTTTTTTAGTAGGATTTTTCCCTCAGCTATTGAAACTCGGGTATATGCCCTCATTGCACAGAACACGCTTATGAATTCGGCAGGTTTTCGTTCGCAAGAAAAAACCTGCACCCACTCGGAGACGCAGGTTTATGAAGCAACTGTCCGACGTAAAGTTTTCCACCCTCGATCTGGTGCCGGTGCGCGAGAACGGTAGCCCGGCGCAATCGCTGCGCAACTCGCTGGATCTGGCGCAGCACGTCGAGAAATTCGGCTACACCCGCTTCTGGGTGGCCGAGCACCACAACATGGACGGCATCGCCAGCTCCGCCACCTCGGTGCTGCTGGGTTATCTGGCCGGGGGGACTTCGACGATTCGCGTCGGCTCCGGCGGGGTAATGCTGCCCAACCACGCACCGCTGGTGATCGCCGAGCAGTTCGGCACTCTTGAAAGCCTGTACCCGGGACGCATTGATCTGGGGCTGGGCCGCGCGCCCGGGTCCGACCAGATGACGGCCCGCGCTCTGCGCCGCGAACGCTCCGGCAGTGCCGACGATTTCCCGGAAGACGTCGCCGAGCTGGCGCGCTTCCTCGGCCCGCGCACTCCGGATCAACGGGTGATCGCCATGCCCGGCACCGGCACCCATGTGCCGATCTGGCTGCTCGGCTCCAGCCTGTTCAGCGCGCAACTGGCCGGTGAGCGCGGCTTGCCTTACGCCTTCGCCTCGCACTTCGCTCCACGGTTCATGCATGAGGCGATTCGCGTCTATCGCAACCACTTCAAGCCCTCGGCGGTGCTCGATAAACCGTACGTGATGCTCGGGGTACCGCTGGTGGCGGCGGATACCGATGAGCAGGCCGATTACTTGGCGACCTCGGTGTATCAGCGAATTCTGGCGCTGATGCGTGGGCAGAGTCTGGTGCAGCGTCCGCCGGTGAAAACCATGGACGGCCTGTGGCTGCCTCATGAGCGCGAGGCGGTGGGGGATTTCCTCGGCCTGGCGATGGTCGGCAGCCCGCAGAAGATCCGCGCGAAACTGGAAGTGCTGGTCGAGCAGACTCAGGCCGACGAGCTGATTTTCACTTGCGACCTGTATGAACACGCCGATCGCCTGCATTCCTACGAACTGCTGGCGCAGGTCATGAAAGGATAAACGCGGCGCCCTGTAGGAGCTGTCGAGTGAAACGAGGCTGCGATCTTTTGATCTGATTTTTCAAAGCCACGATCAAAAGATCGCAGCGTGCCGCAGCTCCTGCATGTAAATCATCGCCCACAAAAAAGCCGACGCCTTCGCGTCGGCTTTTGCATTTCAGGCGCAATCAACCGCGTTTGTAGACGATTTCCTTGGCGCCGCCTTCACAGGTGCCGACGACTTTGCCGTCAGCGGCCGCACCCTTGTCGACAACCTCCAGTGAATACCCGGAAACGTGCTTGGCATCCAGCTTCGCCGCAATTTCGCTTTTCAACTCTTCACAAGGCTTGCCAGCAGCCAACGCGCCACCCGCAAGGCTCAACAAACCTACTGCCAATATGAACTTCTTCATCGGTCGCACTCCCTGGTCGGATTAAAAGAGGCGGGCACCGGCTCTGCCGATGCGCTCACCTTGTAGCGCTTTGCCATTCCTATGGCACTCGGCCAGCGCGCAAGTTCAGAAGCGTAGCCCAAACTCAGCTGCTGGCAATGCGGAAGCCGACTTTGAGGGTTACCTGGAAATGCGCAGCCTTGCCGTCCTTGATGTGGCCACGCGTCTCGACCACTTCAAACCACTCCAGATGCTTGATGCTCTTGTTGGCTTCGGCCAGCGCGTTGTTGATGGCGTCTTCGATGCTGCTGGTGGACGAGCCGACCAGCTCGACTTTCTTGTAGGTGTGATGGTCACTCATGGCGATCTCCTTGACGTGTGGATTTGAGACTAGCAGTGAATCTGCACTGTTGATTTCGGCGGCGCGATGCAAGCGAAGTTCAGATTTTCTGCACTTTCTCAAACCGCTGAAGTCCCAACCAACACACGCCACTCATCACCAATGCAGGAGAGCCACCATGGCCAACACCTCTTTACGTAAAGCCTCGTTGCAAAGCATGGAAGCCGAGATCGAGAGTCTGCTCAAATCGTTGGAAAGCCTGAAGGACGACGCGTCCGACGAGTCGCGCAAGACCCTCAAGGCGCTCAAGAGCAACGCTGAAAGCGCGCTGAAACATTCGCGCAGCCTGCTCAGCGATGCCTATGAAGAAGTCAAAGTGAAAACCCGCGAGACCGGCATCGCCACCCGCGATTACGCTCAGGAACATCCTTGGACCACTGCCGGTGTGGCCGTCGGTGCAATCGGTCTGCTGGCCGCTTACCTGCTGTTCAAGCGCGGCGAGTGATCCGTCTGGCGCAGCTCGTTCTTGAGCCATTGCGCCAGTTGCCGGGCGCGCCCGTCTGCGGCGCGCTTGGGTAGCCACAACGCCAGTTGCGCCGGGGTTTCGCAGAAGCCCCACGGTGCAACCAGGCGACCGGCCTTCAAGTCTTCGGCCACCAGCGGCTCGGGCGCGATTGCCACGCCAAGTCCGGCCACCGCGGCTTCCAGCAGATAATACAAATGCTCAAAACCTTGCCCCAACTTCAACGCCTTGGCGTCGAGGTGATTTTGCTGTGCCCAGCTCGGCCAGGCTTGCGGGCGCGACGTGGTGTGCAGCAGCGGCTCGCTGAGCAAGGCTGACGCCGGCGCTGCCTGCAGGCGTTGATGACCGCTGAACAGCGGGCTCAGCACCGGGCCGATACGTTCTGCGGCCAGTTCGTAGACCTGCATGTCTGCCGGCCATGGCGGCTCGGCGAAGAGCAGCAAGGCATCGAGACCTGGGCGCCGTGGATCGAGATCACCTTCGCCAGCCGACAGGTGCAGACGCAAGTCTGGCAGGTCGGCATTCAGCCGGCCCAGGCGTGGGATGAACCAGCGCGCCAACAGACTGCCGGAGCAGCCGAGCACGAACGGCGCGTCAGCGGTGCTTTGCGTCAGCTCGGCACACACACTGCGCAAGCGATCAAAGGCCTCGCCGCTGGCGTCTCGCAGACGGACCCCGGCATCTGTGAGTTTCAAGCCGCGACCATCCTTGACGAACAGGCTCACGCCCAGATGCTCTTCAAGCACCTTAAGCTGTCGGCTGACTGCGCCATGAGTAACGTGCAGCTGTTCGGCCGCCTGACTGACGCTGTTCAGTCGGGCGGTGGCTTCGAATGCGCGCAAGGCGTTCAGCGGGGGAAGGTCATGGCTCATGGTATCTGTGAGTTTTCCTGACAGGTTGTGGCGATCTTATCGGTTTTCAGTCTGGAAGGTCAGGGGTAGAGTGGCGTCATTGTCTTATGACCCGAATTCACCTGGAGCACATCATGACCCAGACTTCGAACACCTCCAACCTGCGCAGCGGCCCTGACGATAACGGCCTGTTCGGCGCGTTCGGCGGCCGCTACGTGGCGGAAACCCTGATGCCGTTGATCCTCGATCTGGCCCGTGAATACGAAGCGGCCAAGGAAGATCCGGCGTTCAAGGAAGAGCTGGCCTACTTCCAGCGTGATTATGTCGGGCGTCCGAGCCCGCTGTACTTCGCCGAGCGTCTGACCGAGTTCTGCGGCGGCGCGAAGATCTACCTCAAGCGCGAGGAGCTGAACCACACCGGCGCGCACAAGATCAACAACTGCATCGGCCAGATCCTGCTGGCGCGGCGCATGGGCAAGAAACGCATCATCGCCGAGACCGGCGCTGGCATGCACGGCGTGGCGACGGCCACCGTGGCCGCACGTTTCGGTCTGGATTGCGTGATCTACATGGGCACCACGGACATCGAGCGGCAGCAGGCCAACGTGTTCCGCATGAAGCTGCTGGGCGCCGAAGTGATCCCGGTGGTAGCCGGTACCGGCACCCTGAAAGACGCGATGAACGAAGCGCTGCGTGACTGGGTGACCAACGTCGACAGCACCTTCTACCTGATCGGCACCGTGGCCGGCCCGCACCCGTATCCAGCCATGGTGCGCGACTTCCAGGCGGTGATCGGCAAGGAGACCCGCGAGCAGCTGCAAGCTCAGGAAGGTCGTCTGCCGGACAGTCTGGTGGCGTGCATCGGCGGCGGCTCCAACGCCATGGGCCTGTTCCATCCGTTCCTCGATGATCAAAGCGTCGAAATCATCGGCGTCGAAGCGGCCGGTTACGGCATCGAAACCGGCAAGCATGCGGCCAGCCTCAATGGCGGCGTGCCGGGTGTGCTGCACGGCAACCGTACCTTCCTGTTGCAGGACGACGATGGCCAGATCATCGACGCCCACTCGATTTCCGCCGGTCTCGATTATCCGGGCATTGGCCCTGAGCACGCCTGGTTGCATGACATCGGCCGCGTTCAGTACACCTCGGTCACCGACGACGAAGCCCTCGCTGCGTTCCACCAGTGCTGCCGCCTCGAAGGCATCATCCCGGCACTGGAAAGCGCTCATGCGTTGGCTGAAGTGTTCAAACGCGCGCCGAAACTGCCGAAGGATCACCTGATGGTGGTCAACCTGTCCGGCCGTGGCGACAAAGACATGCAGACCGTGATGCATCACATGGAACAGTCCAAGCAGGAGAAACACTGATGAGCCGCCTGCAAACCCGTTTTGCCGACCTCAAGCAACAGAATCGCGCCGCGCTGGTGACCTTCGTCACCGCCGGTGATCCGGACTACGACACCTCGCTGGCGATCCTCAAAGGCCTGCCGGGCGCTGGCGCCGACGTGATCGAGCTGGGCATGCCGTTCACCGATCCGATGGCCGACGGTCCGGCGATTCAACTGGCGAACATCCGTGCCTTGGGCTCCAGGCAGAATCTGGCGAAAACCCTGCAGATGGTGCGTGAGTTCCGCGAAGGCAACAGCGACACGCCGCTGGTGCTGATGGGCTATTTCAACCCGATCCACATGTATGGCGTTGAGCGCTTTATCGCTGATGCCAAGGAAGCGGGTGTCGATGGTCTGATCGTGGTCGACATGCCGCCGGAGCACAACGCCGAGCTGTGCGATCCGGCGCAGGTTGCCGGTCTGGACTTCATCCGCCTGACCACCCCGACCACGGACGATGCGCGTCTGCCGAAAGTGCTCAATGGCAGTTCGGGCTTCGTCTACTACGTGTCGGTGGCCGGTGTGACCGGTGCCGGTGCCGCGACTCTGGAGCATGTCGAAGAAGCCGTGGCTCGTCTGCGTCGGCATACCGACCTGCCGATCAGCATCGGCTTCGGTATCCGTACTCCTGAGCAAGCAGCGTCCATCGCCCGCCTGGCGGACGGGGTGGTGGTGGGGTCGGCACTGATCGATCACATCGCCAATGCGACCACGCCGGCCCAGGCTGTCGATGGTGTGCTGGGTCTGTGCAAGGCGCTGTCCGAAGGCGTGCGTCAGGCCCGCGTCAACTGAAGGTAAAGTTCCTGATACAGAGGAATTCGCACCTAACAACACAGCCTAAATGAGCAAGACCGAGGGATTCAGAACCACGTTCTGAATCCCTTTTTTGCTGTTGGTGCCGTGAGGAAAGACCCGATGAAAATGCCGAAACGTCTGATTGCCGGACTGGGCGTGCTGATGCTCAGCGCGACGCCGCTGCTGGCCAGCGCCGATCCACGCGATGATCATGACCACGGCGGCCCGCAACCGGGCCACTACGATAACCGTGGTGACGATCACCGTGGCCCGCAGAACGATCACCGTGGTGGCCCGCCACACGACTTCGGCCCGGTGCGGCAGACCATTCGCGACAACCACGGCTACTTCGTACGTGGCGCACCGCCACCTCCGGGTATCCATCTGGAACGCGGCCGGCCGTTGCCGCACGGTTACTACGGCGAGCGGCTGGACGGGCGGGCGCTGAGCCGTCTGCCGGTGTATCCGGGTTATGAGTGGCGCCGGGCCGGTGGGGACATTGTGCTGATCGCGGTGGGTACCGGGATCGTTTACGAAATTCTGGACGGTGTTTTGTACTGATTTGGCACGATCATCTGTGGCGAGGGAGCTTGCTCCCGATGGGGCGCGGAGCGGCCCTGAAAATTAGGCATTCAGCCAATTTGCGACTGCTGCGCAGCCGAGCGGGAGCAAGCTCCCTCGCCACAAGATTCAGTTCCAGTCTTCTGTCTCAGGGTAGCTCCAGTCCGCCGGACGCCTTGTGCAGTTTGCGCAGGTGCTCGCCGATCTGCTTCACGTTGGCTTCGCTGGCGGCAATTTCGGCCGCTCGCTTGGGTTCCAGCAACTTGCGCACTTCCTTATCCAGATCGCCGCTCAGCGCCAGCAGTTGTTTCTGGCGTTGGGCGCTTTCGTCTTGCAGGCGCTTGAACTCGCTCGGTTGCGGCAAACCGTAACCGCGGCTGTCGAGCAGTTCCGCCGGGCGGCTGAGGAAGCCGCTGTTGGCGAGAATTTCCTGCAGGGTGGCGTTGGCCTTGTCCATGCCACCGTTCTCCAGCTCCCGGGCACCGAGGTAGCGTTGCTTGACCTCATCCTGGGCCAGAAGCAACTGGCGGCGATAACTCGCCTGTTCCAACAGCAACAACGCCGCACTGGTGCGCAGGTCTGCGCGCTCGAACCACTGCCGGCGTTCCTCGGCAGACAGCGATAGCCAGTCCTCGACGGTGGTCTGTTTGATCGGCAGCTGCTTTTTCAACACATCGAACATCGCCTGATAGCGATCGCGGAACGAGTCGAAGCGATAGCCCAGGCGCAAGGCTTCCTTGGGGTCGTCCAGCACGCTGGTGTCGGCCAGGCCACGACCTTTCAATACTTCCAGCAAGCCATTGGGCATGATGCTGTCCAGACCGACCAATTGCTTGTTATTGCTGCCGCTGCGTAACAGCTTGAGACTTTCCACGGCGCAGTTGTTGGACAGGAAGAAGTAGTTGCCGTCGTAACTCCAGTGCATCTCGGCGGCGTGTTCGACCACCTCTTCAATTTCCTTGCGCGACAGGTTCAGCGGTACCGAAGCGAGGCTGCGCAGTTCGGTCTTGGTGTATTCGTCGATGACCTGCGCCAGCGGCAGCACGAACAGCCGTGACGGGTACTTGCCGACCAGTCCGTCCCAGCTCGACAGCTGCACGTCACCGACAAAGGCGCGGTAAGACAGCACCAGATGCTGGTCGAGGTCGAGCCGGCAATCCGGGCCCCGTGGTCGACCCGGCGCGCAGATCACCAGGCGCAGCATGCTGTGGCCCCAGCGGCTGACCCAGTTCTGGTTGGCTTCGGCCAGCAAATAGTCGACGGCATACACCCGCTCCGGATCGACCTGTCCCAGTGGCTGTTTGGCGAAGTCGTTGCCGGCATTGAGGAAGGCGAAGGTGTTGCTGCAGGTGTCCCTGGCCGGTGGTGCCCAGCCGAAGCGCTCCTTGTAGTAGCGATAGAGCGCAGGACGTCGGCAGGCGTAGCTCGGGTCGAGGAGGAAATACTCCATGTTGACCGCGACAAACTCTTTCGGACTGGAAATCTCGTACAGATCCGGGCTGCGGGCCACCTGGCGGTTGTGCTGTTCACGCTCGCCGCGCCGCCCGACGTACTGTTGCCAGCCGGCGAGGTCGAGCAGGCGCGGGTCATCGCTGAGGGTGAAGCGGCGTTCGGTCTGGCCGCGACACTCGTCGGGAATGCCGATCAGGCCGGCGCTGTTGCTGCGGCGAGTGCAGCGTTGGATCAGCGTGCGCTCGGCGGCGGGCCACAGACGCGCGCGGTCATAAATGTGGGTGAGCTCGTGCAACACGGTTGCCAGCAGCTCCTGGCGCACGGTGCCGTGAGGGCGATTGGTCTTTTCTTTGGCCGCGCTGCCGTCGGTGAGGCCGGCGAGCAGTTTGCGGTTCAGGTCGAGTTCGGCAACCAGGGTCGCCTGGCCGTAGGCGTTGCCGGGCATGTCGTCGGACCAGCCGACGTCGATGCGCCGGTCCAGCTGTTCGACGAAGCTGGGCGGCAGCTTCTGCATCGCTTCATCGAGCAGCGCCTGACTGGCCTGTTGCTGGGCGGGGCTCAGACCGTCGGTCTTGAGCCGCAATTGCAGGCTGGCGTGGGCGCTGTTGCCAAGCAGCAACAACGCCCCGGCCAGTAGCCAGGCGCCGAGTGACTTCACAGGGCAAGAATGGCTTCGGCAAGCACCTGATCGCTGGCGTCGCGGGCTTCCGGCACGCGGGTGCGCAAGGTGTTGAGGGCGGCTTCCAGGTGAGCACCACGGATATCGCCGTTGGTGGCAACAAAGCTGGCGGCATCGTCATGGGCTTCGCGGATGATTTTCGAATCGCGAATCGACGTGGTGGTATCGGAGGTGAAATCGATGGTGCGCTGGGAGGCACGAACGATGATGTTACTGGTGGCTACCAGGGTGTGCGCCTGGGCCACGTCGGCCAATACAAACAGGCCAAGGGCGGCAGCAATCAGCGGGCTACGCATGGAACGACTCCGGAAGGGCAATGATAACGAAGGACTGAGATAACTATTGGACGAGAATTGCCTGTGCCAGTTCAAGGTCGCTGACATGAAGTTTCGGTCGGGATTTGCGCAAGTAATGCAGGGCGGATTCGAGCTGCGCGCCGCGCAATTCACCGTCACTGGCAACAAACGCCGCCGCGTCATCATGAGCGGCGATGATCAGTTTACGGTCGAATGGCGCGGAAGACACCATTCCGGTGGCCCAGACCGTCACCACAGTATTTTGCGTGGAGACATCAAAGGCATCGACCGAGGTCGCCCAGCAGGCGCTGAACAAGGCACAGGGAATAAGCAGGTTGGTCAGAAAACGCATGGGACTCGATAACGGCTAGCGAATCTCAAGGCTAGCGTAATGCCCGGGCCAGAGCCAGTGGCGAAACATCGGGACACGACTGGCGTGCCCCGTCTGGCAACGTCCGATCAGATCGCCAGAATGGCTTGCGCCAGTTGGAAGTCGGTCGCGTTGAGTTGTGGTGCCTGATGGCGGATCAGGTCCAGGGCACTTTCCAGTTTGACGCTTCGGATCTGGCCTTCGCTGGCGACGAAGCTGGCTGCGTCATCACGCGCGGCGATCACGACCTTGTTGTCACGCAGCGAAGAGCTGACGTCGGACGTGGCGTCCGACGAGGACTTCAGCGCGCCAACCACGGCGTCGGTGGTGACGATGAAGCTCGAGGCGCTGGCGTTGGCAGCCACGGCCAGCAAGGCGGCAGCGCTGAGCAGGCGAAGACGGGACATGGTGTATCTCCTGATAGTAAACCGTATTGAGAGGTGGCTTGTGTCTGAGACTCAGACGCGGGTTACGGAAGATTCGCCACGTTCTGGCATGGATATTAGGCCTGCGCGCAAGGTTCGGACAGTGGGCAGAATGCTAGCGCCAGAAGGGTTTCTCCAGCTCGTTGAGCCGATCGGCGTGGCTCAGACCCAGATCCGCGAGGTCGCGCTGCCCCAGCTGGGCCAACAGACGCCGCGTCCTGGCGCGCTCCAATCCCTGCCACAGGCTACGAGCCAGGCGCAGCAGCAGGTGCGAGTGAACGAGGGGTTGAATCGACGATGTCGAAACATCCTGTAAGTCTTTCATGGCATTTTCCTTAAGCCGAGGAGGGTTAAGGACAGGCTGCGCCCGATGCAGTTTTGCCGGCAGATACACCGATGAAGAATTGTACTGGTTCAGATTTTGATTATTTAGAACTGTACCTGTTCTTTGAACAACCTGCTGTACGGGCCTTTCGAACCCTGAAACGACAAGACCCGTCGCGGTTTCCCGCGACGGGTCTTGTGTGTTCAATTCGGGTTGCTGGCGGTGGGTCTAACGACCAGAGCCAGCGACGCTACTTAGCGCCAGAACGGCTTGCTCAGCTCTTCGTAGCGTTGTGCTTCGCTGATACCGGCGTCAGCCAGCAGACGCGAATCCAGACGAGCCAGTTGGTGGCGGCTGGAAATGCGGCGCTGCCACAACATCAGGTTGGCGATAACGCGCAGAGGCAGGGAAGCCTGGGTTTTTGCAGCTTTGTCTTCGAAGAACAGTTCGGAACTGAGTGTACGTTCCATGGTTGACATCCTTCCGCTTGTGGCGGGATCAGGTAGTGGTTTAACTGGTGCCCATGATCCTCTCGTTTGCCTAGTCTCTCTAGATACAGTTCAACTGTATTGTGAGTGACCAGTTAACTGTTTATAGGTGGTGTATGGGTCAAAATTGAGCAAACTGTACCTGTCCGCACTTTTGTGGTGCGTTTTTGCTCAAGTGGAGGGAGGGAGTAGGCAAAAGTCGTAGGAAACAACCAGTACAGCAGTACAGTTTTTGTCGAGTGCGAAGGATTAAAAAACCGCTGACACAAACTGTGTTTGCATCAGCGGTTTGACTGTACGAATTACACCGCGAGCATGCGACCGGTTTCTTCCAGGTTCATGTGCCAGCTCAAAGCTTCGCGCAGGATGTGCGGGGTATGACCGCCGATGGCGCAGGCGGCGGTGAAGTAGTCATTCAGCGCCTTACGGTAATCGGGGTGCACGCAGTTATCGATGATCGCCCGGGCACGCTCGCGCGGGGCCAGGCCGCGCAGGTCGGCCAGACCGACTTCGGTCACCAGGATGTCGACGTCATGCTCGGTGTGGTCAACGTGGCTGACCATCGGCACCACGCTGGAAATCGCCCCGCCCTTGGCGATCGACTTGGTCACGAACACCGCGAGGTGTGCGTTGCGCGCGAAGTCGCCCGAGCCACCAATGCCGTTCATCATCCGCGTACCGCAGACGTGGGTAGAGTTGACGTTACCGTAGATGTCGAACTCCAGCGCGGTGTTGATGCCGATGATGCCCAGACGACGCACCACTTCCGGGTGATTGGAGATCTCTTGCGGGCGCAGCACCAGTTTGTCCTTGTACTTCTCCAGATTGCCGAACACGTCGCTGTTGCGCCGCTCCGACAACGTGATCGAGCTGCCCGAAGCGAAGCTCAGCTTGCCGGCGTCGATCAGGTCGAAGGTCGAGTCCTGCAGTACTTCGGAATACATGGTCAGGTCTTCGAACGGCGAATCGATCAGACCGCACATTACCGCGTTGGCAATGTTGCCGATCCCGGCCTGCAATGGGCCAAGCTTGTTGGTCATGCGCCCGGCATCGACTTCCTGTTTGAAGAAGGTGATCAGGTGTTCGGCAATGGCGTTGGTGTCGACATCCGGGGTCGACACCGTGGACGGCGAATCTGCTTGCTGGGTGATGACGATGGCGACGATTTTTTCCGGCGGGATCGGGATCGCGGTGCTGCCGATGCGATCGTCGACTTTTACGAGCGGGATCGGCGTGCGCGTCGGGCGGTAGGTCGGGATATAGATGTCATGCAGGCCTTCGAGGTTGGCGTTGTGCGCCAGGTTGATCTCGACAATTACCTGTTTGGCAAAAATCGCGAAGCTGGCCGAGTTGCCCACCGAAGTGGTCGGCACGATGTGGCCCTGCTCGGTGATGGCCACGGCTTCGATCACGGCGATGTCCGGCAGCTTCAGTTGCTGGTTGCGCAGTTGCTCGACGGTTTCCGACAGGTGCTGGTCGATGAACATCACTTCGCCGGCGTTGATTGCCTTGCGCAAGGTGCTGTCGACCTGAAATGGCATGCGTCGCGACAGCACGCCGGCCTCGGTCAGCTGTTTGTCGAGGTCGTTGCCCAGGCTGGCGCCGGTCATCAGGCTGATCTTCAGCGGCGTGACCTTGGCTCGCTCGGCCAATGCGTGAGGGACGGCTTTGGCTTCGCCGGCGCGGGTGAAGCCGCTCATGCCGACGGTCATACCGTCTTCAATCAGCGCGGCGGCGTCGGCGGCGCTCATCACTTTATCCAACAACGAAGGCAGGCGAATACGGTCACGGTACATGGATTATTTTCTCGGGAAGCGAGTATCAGGATGCGCAGTCTAGTGAATTTCGCGGGCGCCTGTCCCGCTACCAAGGTCGCAAACGAGGCGTCTATTTAGCGGGTTTGAAGTAAAACACCGTTACCGGATCTGCAACAACGCGGCAAATTGTCCGACGCTTTGCGCAAACGAAAACGCCCCGATAAGTCGGGGCGTCCGGTGCTACTGCGGAGGATTATTCGACCGCTTTGACCATGTCTTCGATGACTTTTTTCGCGTCGCCGAAGACCATCATGGTTTTGTCCAGGTAGAACAGTTCGTTGTCCAGACCGGCATAGCCGCTGGCCATCGAGCGCTTGTTGACGATGATGGTCTTGGCCTTGAACGCTTCGAGAATCGGCATGCCGGCAATCGGCGATTTCGGATCGTTCTTGGCGGCCGGGTTGACCACGTCGTTGGCGCCGAGCACCAGCACCACGTCGGCTTGGCCGAACTCGGAGTTGATGTCTTCCATCTCGAACACCTGGTCGTAAGGCACTTCGGCCTCGGCGAGCAGGACGTTCATGTGCCCAGGCATGCGACCGGCCACCGGGTGGATCGCGTATTTCACGGTTACGCCACGGTGGGTCAGCTTCTCGGTCAGCTCTTTCAACGCATGCTGCGCGCGGGCCACCGCCAGGCCGTAGCCCGGGACGATGATCACGGTGTCGGCGTTGGTCAGCAGGAAGGTCGCGTCATCCGCCGAACCGGATTTCACCGGACGGGCTTCTTTCGCACCGGCGGGTCCTGCGTCGGCCGTATTGCCGAAACCACCGAGCAGTACATTAAAGAAGGAACGGTTCATCGCCTTGCACATGATGTACGAGAGGATTGCGCCGCTCGAACCCACCAGCGAGCCGGCGATGATCAGCATCGAGTTGTTCAGCGAGAAGCCGATACCCGCTGCAGCCCAGCCCGAATAGCTGTTGAGCATCGACACCACCACCGGCATGTCGGCACCGCCGATCGGGATGATGATCAGCACGCCCATCACGAACGCCAGCGCCAGCATCAGCGCGAACGCGGCGAGGTTACCGGTGAGCATGAAGGTTACGCCGAGCACCAGCGTTGCCAGGCCCAGAACCGCGTTCAGCTTGTGCTGACCGCTGAACTGTACCGGTGCACCCTGAAACAGGCGGAACTTGTACTTGCCCGACAGCTTGCCGAAGGCGATCACCGAACCGGAGAAGGTGATCGCACCGATCGCCGCACCGAGGAACAGTTCCAGACGATTACCCGCCGGGATCGAATCACCGAGTTGCTTGACGATGCCCAGCGATTGCGGCTCAACCACCGCAGCAATTGCGATGAACACCGCCGCCAGACCGATCATGCTGTGCATGAAGGCGACCAGCTCCGGCATCTTGGTCATTTCGACGCGTTTGGCCATGATCGAGCCGGCGGTGCCGCCGATCAGCAGGCCGACGATCACGTAGCCGATACCGGCAGTCGCCAGCTCGGCACCCAGCTTATAGATGAGGCCGATGGTGGTGAGAATGGCCAGCGCCATGCCGAGCATGCCGAACAGATTGCCGCGCCGCGAGGTGGTCGGGTGCGAGAGGCCTTTGAGGGCCTGGATGAAGCAGATCGACGCGATCAGGTAGAGCGTCGTGACGAGATTCATGCTCATTACTTCGGCGCCTCTTCTTTTGCTTTCGGGGCTTTCTTCTTGAACATCTCAAGCATGCGGCGGGTAACCAGGAAGCCACCGAACACATTGACCGCAGCCAGTGCCACCGCGAGGGTGCCCATGGTCTTGCCCAGCGGCGTGACGGTCAGCGCAGCAGCGAGCATGGCGCCGACGATCACAATCGCCGAAATGGCGTTGGTCACCGCCATCAGTGGCGTGTGCAGCGCAGGTGTAACGTTCCAGACCACGTGGTAACCGACATAAATCGCCAGCACGAAGATGATCAGGTTGTAGATACCGGGGGAGATAAGCTCTTCCATCGTCTGAATCCCTGCTTAGGCGTTTTTGCGGATGACTTGGCCGTCGCGGCACATCAGGCACGCGGCGACGATGTCGTCTTCGAGGTTGACGTCGAACTGGCCTTCTTTGGTGAACACCAGCTTGAGGAAGTCCAGCAGGTTGCGGGCGTACAGCGCCGAAGCATCTGCGGCGACTTCACCGGCGAGGTTGGTCGGGCCGACGATGGTCACGCCGTTCTCGACCACCACTTGATCGGCGACAGTCAGCGGGCAGTTGCCGCCCTGGGCTGCCGCGAGGTCGATGACCACCGAGCCAGGTTTCATCTGCGCCACGGTGTCTGCGCTCAACAGTGTCGGCGCCTTGCGGCCCGGGATCAGTGCGGTGGTGATGACGATGTCGGCCTGCTTGGCGCGCTCGTGCACAGCCTGGGCCTGACGCTGCATCCAGCTTGCCGGCATTGGCCGCGCGTAACCGCCGACACCGACCGCGCATTCGCGCTCTTCGTCAGTTTCGTAAGGGACGTCAACGAACTTGGCGCCGAGGGATTCGATCTGTTCCTTCACCGCCGGACGCACATCAGACGCTTCAATCACCGCGCCCAGACGTTTCGCCGTGGCAATCGCCTGCAGCCCGGCCACGCCGGCACCCAGAATCAGCACACGCGCCGCTTTCACGGTACCCGCAGCGGTCATCAGCATCGGCATGAAGCGCGGATAGTAGTGCGCGGCCAGCAATACAGCCTTGTAGCCGGCAATGTTCGCCTGCGACGACAGCACATCGAGACTCTGTGCGCGAGAGGTGCGCGGCGCCGCTTCGAGGGCGAACGCAGTAATCCCGCACTCGGCCATCTTGGCGATGGTTTCGTTATTGAAGGGGTTGAGCATGCCAACCAGCACCGTGCCGCGCTTGATCAGCGCCAGTTCGGTGTCGCTGGGGGCGACTACTTTGAGAATCAGCTCGGCACCGAACGCATCGCTGGCACTGCCAATGGTTGCGCCCGCCGCTTCATAGGCACTGTCGACAACGCTGGCTTTGACGCCAGCGCCGGTTTGCACAGTGACCTTATGACCTTGGCTGATCAGCTTTTTAATGGTTTCCGGGGTTGCAGCAACCCGTGTTTCACCGGTCTGGGTTTCGAGAGGAACACCAATGTGCACGTCAAATCTCCTGCGTGATCTTATTGAGTAAACCCAGGCACTGCGGATGGTGCGACTGGGGCGGCCGATCAGCACGATCCCGCCAAATCAGGGCGGGGCGCGGCATTTTGCAGGCGAACTTTATGCCCTTCAAGGGATTATGACGGGTGACGGAAAATTAACTACAAGTCATCCCGTGACCGAATGTCGCAGATGGCCAGTTGAATCCCTTGCAGGCCGTGCCTTGCAAGGATTCTGGCTGAATCTGAAAAAAATTCTCATCGGCGGCGTGAATAGGACGTAATGAGTCGCCAATAGAGGCTCAAAGCCACGTCCACAGGCGCTTGTGGGACGTCTGTACGACTTTCGGATACAGTCTGCGATTTTGCGACAAATACTTATATCTGTAGGGCTTTGAATTTCCTGACTACCGGGTTAGTAATTGTTGTAAGCCTTTATCCTTCTAGGCTGTAGCTGTTTGCCTGATTGACCAGCCAATCGCGAAATGCCTTGAGTGAAGCCGATTCGACCTTGCGCTCCGGAATCATCAGGTAATACGCCTTGATGCTGGAGAGTGCATCCGGGTTGGCGATCACCAAGCGTTTCTCGGCCAGTTCGCGTTGAATCAGGAACGGCGGAATCAGTGCGATCCCCATGTCGTGCATGGCCGCCTGGGCCAGCATGGAGAATAGCTCGTAGCGTGGGCCTGTCATGTCGCGGGGGATGTTCAACTGCTGTGAGTTAAACCATTGGCGCCAGGCATAAGGGCGAGTGGTTTGTTGCAGCAACGGCAGCTCGGCGATCTCGTCAGCCGTCAGATGCGTTCTATTGCCGAGTAGGGCTGGGCTGCACACTGGCATCGGATTTTCGCCCATCAGTCTGTGGGACTCGGTACCCGACCAATCGGCGTCTCCGAAGTAGATCGCTGCGTCGAAATCGGTGTCGGCAAACAGGAACGGACGGGTGCGGTTGGTCAGGTTAACCGTCACTTCCGGGTGCTTGAGCTGGAAATCCTTGAGCCGCGGCAGCAGCCATTGCGTGCCGAAAGTGGGCACCACTGCCAGTTCGATCACGTTGGTGCCCTGTTGGCCCATGACCGAGAGCGTGTCGCGCTCGACGGCATCGAGTTGCGTGGCCACCCGACGGCTGTAGGACAGCCCCGCTTCCGTCAGCTTCACACCGCGTCGCGAGCGTCGGAACAGTTCCACACTGAGGAACTCCTCAAGGCTGGCAATCTGTCGGCAAATGGCGCCTTGGGTGAGGGAAAGTTCTTCGGCGGCCTTGGTAAAGCTTTCGTGGCGAGCGGCGGCCTCGAAGCTGATCAGGGCTGTGGTGCTGGGAATCTTCCTGCGCATGTACGTCAACCTCACTAATGCGCCGCTTAAAAGGCATTCAGCGACGTTTCGGAGTGAGAAATTAGCACAACAGGATGCGAAATCCTCGTTTGCCGCGCTGGCGAACCGGGCCTAGGATCAATGCCACGTTAATTCACCGATTTACGAGGACACACTCATGGGCGGTAAAGCTAGCTTCAACTGGATCGATCCCCTGCTGCTGGATCAACAGCTCACCGAAGAAGAGCGCATGATTCGCGACACTGCCGCCCAGTTTGCTCAGCAAAGCCTGGCGCCACGTGTCCTCGAAGCGTTCCGCCATGAGAAAACCGACCCGGCGATCTTTCGCGAAATGGGCGAAGTCGGCCTGCTCGGCGCGACGATCCCTGAGCAATACGGTGGCAGCGGTTTGAACTACGTCAGCTACGGTCTGATTGCACGTGAAGTGGAGCGCGTCGACTCCGGCTACCGTTCGATGATGAGCGTACAGTCCTCGCTGGTGATGGTGCCAATCAACGAATTCGGCACTGAAGCGCAGAAACAGAAATACCTGCCGAAACTGGCGTCCGGCGAATGGATCGGCTGCTTCGGTCTGACCGAACCCAACCACGGTTCCGATCCGGGTGCGATGATCACCCGTGCGCGCAAAGTCGACGGCGGTTACAGCCTGACCGGCGCCAAGATGTGGATCACCAACAGCCCGATCGCCGACGTATTTGTAGTCTGGGCCAAAGACGATGCCGGCGACATCCGTGGCTTTGTCCTGGAGAAAGGCTGGAAGGGCCTGAGCGCACCGGCGATTCACGGCAAGGTTGGCCTGCGCGCATCAATCACCGGCGAAATTGTCATGGACAACGTTTTCGTACCGGAAGAGAACATCTTCCCCGACGTGCGTGGTTTGAAAGGTCCGTTCACTTGCCTCAACTCGGCGCGCTACGGCATCTCCTGGGGCGCGTTGGGCGCTGCCGAATTCTGCTGGCACACCGCTCGCCAGTACACCCTTGATCGTCAGCAGTTCGGTCGTCCATTGGCCGCGACTCAGCTGATCCAGAAGAAGCTGGCCGACATGCAGACCGAGATCACCTTGGCACTGCAAGGTTGCCTGCGTCTGGGGCGCATGAAGGATGAAGGTACTGCGGCGGTCGAAATCACCTCGATCATGAAGCGCAACTCCTGCGGCAAGTCGCTGGATATTGCCCGGATGGCCCGTGACATGTTGGGGGGCAACGGTATTTCCGACGAGTTCGGTGTGGCCCGTCACCTGGTCAACCTGGAAGTGGTGAATACCTATGAAGGTACTCACGACGTTCACGCGCTGATCCTGGGGCGCGCGCAAACCGGTCTGCAGGCGTTCTATTAACAGGAGAGCGACCATGGGCGCGCTGTCGCATCTGCGGGTACTGGATTTATCGCGCGTGCTGGCCGGGCCGTGGGCCGGGCAGATACTTGCTGACCTTGGCGCCGAGGTGATCAAGGTCGAGCGCCCAGGCAATGGCGATGACACGCGCGCCTGGGGGCCGCCCTTCCTCAAGGACGCATACGGGGAAAATACCAGCGAGGCGGCTTACTACTTGTCGGCCAACCGCAACAAGCAATCGGTGACGATCGACTTCACTCGGCCTGAAGGTCAGAGCCTCGTGCGGGAGCTGGCGGCGAAGTCGGACATTCTCATCGAGAACTTCAAGGTCGGGGGGCTGGCCGCCTATGGGCTGGACTACGAATCGCTGAAGGCGATCAATCCGGACCTGATCTATTGCTCGATCACCGGCTTCGGTCAAACCGGGCCGTATGCCAAGCGCGCCGGTTATGACTTCATGATCCAGGGGCTGGGCGGGCTGATGAGCCTGACCGGTCGCCCTGAAGGTGATGAAGGCGCCGGGCCGGTGAAGGTGGGTGTGGCGCTGACGGACATCCTTACTGGTTTGTATTCGACCGTGGCGATTCTGGCAGCGCTGGCTCATCGTGATCACGATGGTGGCGGGCAACACATCGATATGGCTTTGCTGGATGTGCAGGTCGCCTGTCTGGCCAATCAGGCGATGAATTACCTGACTACGGGCAATGCGCCCAAGCGTCTGGGCAATGCGCATCCGAACATCGTGCCTTATCAGGACTTCCCCACGGCTGATGGTGATTTCATTCTTACCGTTGGCAATGACGGCCAGTTCCGCAAGTTCGCCGAGGTGGCTGGGCAGCCGCAGTGGGCGGACGATCCGCGTTTCGCGACTAATAAGCTGCGGGTGGCTAACCGCGCGGTGTTGATTCCGCTGATTCGTCAGGCAACGGTATTCAAGACCACCGCCGAATGGGTGGCGCAGTTGGAGCAGGCGGGCGTGCCGTGTGGGCCGATCAATGATCTGTCCCAGGTGTTTGACGATCCGCAGGTGAAAGCACGTGGGTTGGCGATAGAGCTGCCGCATGCCCTGGCAGGAATGGTCCCGCAGGTGGCGAGTCCGATCCGGCTGTCGCAAACGCCTGTCGAATACCGTCGCGCGCCTCCTTTATTGGGCGAGCATACGTTGGAGGTTTTGCAGCGGGTGTTGGGTCTGGGCGCTGGCGCGGTAGAGGCACTCAAGGCTGATGGAGTGCTTTGAGTATCGCTTCTATATAGAAGAAGGCTGTTTCCTGCTTATATATAGGTGGATTTGTGCGTTTTTTAACCGATCTGTAAGTTGTTGAAAGAAAACTGAAATTAACGGTTGACGGCAGATTCTGGAGGTCTATAATTCGCCCCACTTCCGGCGCAGTCGAAACGGAAAACTCCTTGAGATTCAATGAGTTACGCGGTTTTCGACAGCGGCTTGCTTCAGTTCATCGAAGCTTGGAAGGAGTTGAAAGGGCGGTGATGTTTGGCTCTTTTGACGGTT
>NZ_MVOO01000012.1:0-169865 GCF_002156405.1 Pseudomonas sp. SCPG-7
TATTCCCTTACTCAGACACAAGCGGGCTTGCCCGCGAAGACGGCAGCACTAACGACGTCGCACCCAACTGGCGCACGAAAATGTGCCCATCCGGTAATGAACATCTTGGATAACGACAGCTTTCAGCCTATTGCGACCTGATTCACAGGACTGGCACGCCCACTGCAAACGCCCTCCCCCGAGCTTTCCAAACCGTTCCGGGAGCATGCGCATGAACACACAACTCAAACCCACGCTGGGCACCTTGCACCTGTGGGGCATCGCCGTCGGGCTGGTAATTTCCGGCGAGTACTTCGGCTGGAGTTACGGCTGGGGCGTCGCCGGCACGCTGGGTTTTCTGGTGACTTCGTTCATGGTCGCCACGATGTACACCTGCTTCATCTTCAGCTTCACCGAACTGACCACCGCGATTCCTCATGCGGGCGGGCCGTTCGCCTATAGCCGCCGAGCCTTCGGTGAAAAAGGCGGACTGATTGCCGGACTGGCCACGCTGATCGAATTCGTCTTCGCCCCTCCGGCCATCGCCCTGGCGATTGGCGCTTATC
The DNA here is from genome assembly GCF_002156405.1 of Pseudomonas sp. SCPG-7. Taxonomy (NCBI): domain Bacteria; kingdom Pseudomonadati; phylum Pseudomonadota; class Gammaproteobacteria; order Pseudomonadales; family Pseudomonadaceae; genus Pseudomonas; species Pseudomonas sp. SCPG-7. The sequence continues at coordinate 546 of NZ_MVOO01000012.1, forward strand.
TGAATGTGCAGTTTCCGGCGCTCGACCCGAAACACGCAGCGGTCGGTGCCTACATCGTGTTCATGACCCTGAACATCCTCGGGGTGAAACTGGCGGCAACGTTCGAACTGATCGTCTGCGTGCTGGCGGTGATTGAATTGCTGGTGTTCATGGGTGTGGTCGCACCGGCCTTCAGCTTCAGCAGCTTTGCCCTGAATGGCTGGGCCGGTTCCGATGTGTTCGGTGCGCCGGCGATTGCCGGGATGTTCGCTGCGATTCCGTTTGCGATCTGGTTTTTCCTCGCCATCGAAGGCGCGGCGATGGCTGCCGAAGAAGCCAAGGATCCGAAGCGCACGATCCCCAAGGCCTACATCAGCGGGATCCTGACTCTGGTGTTGCTGGCGATGGGCGTGATGTTCTTCGCCGGCGGTGTCGGTGACTGGCGCACCCTGGCGAACATCAATGACCCGCTGCCACAGGCGATGAAAACCGTGGTCGGCGACAATTCCGGCTGGTTGCACATGCTGGTGTGGATCGGCCTGTTCGGTCTGGTGGCGAGTTTCCACGGGATCATCCTCGGCTACTCGCGGCAGTTCTTCGCCCTCGCCCGCGCCGGTTACCTGCCGGCGTCGCTGGCGAAACTCTCGCGTTTCCAGACCCCGCACCGCGCAATCATCGCCGGCGGCATCATCGGCATCGCCGCGATTTACAGCGACGGTCTGATCAACCTCGGCGGCATGACCCTTACCGCGGCGATGATCACCATGGCCGTTTTCGGCGCGATCGTGATGTACATCATGAGCATGCTCAGCCTGTTCAAACTGCGCAAATCCGAACCCAATCTCGAGCGGACTTTTCGTGCGCCGTGCTATCCGCTGATTCCGCTGATTGCCTTGGTGCTGGCGGTGGTTTGTCTGGTGGCGATGGCGTGGTTCAACGCGCTGATCGGCTTGATCTTCCTCGGCTTCATGGCGGTCGGTTTCGGCTACTTCATGCTTACCGGTCAGTTGCGCGCTGACGCTCCGGCCGATGCCATGCTAACGGGGCGATAACGCATCATGTAGGAGCTGCCGAAGGCTGCTCCTACAGGGAATTAAGGTGCGGCTAGGATATCGGGCCTAGAATGGAACCACTGCGAAGTCATTTCGCTCATAAGTGGTATGCAGCGTCGCTGGCGAAGCCCTCGCCCGCCAAGCTGCCATTAAGGAGAGCCGTTATGCCCTGGTATGCCTGGTTGATTCTGGTCGTTGCAATCGGCTCGATCGTTGGCGGATTGATGATGTTGCGCGACACCGCCAACAAGGTTGAACTGACCGATGAGGAACGCAAGCGCGTTGCGCAGCGCAACGCCGAAGCGGACATCAAGGACGCGCAGGATCGCTGAACGAAAAACCCCGCCGGATCAGGCGGGGTTTGTTTTTTGTGGAGCGTATTCCCCCAAGGATCATGTTGGACTCAGCCGCACGCTTTTAAGAAGTAGAAGTACAGTCACCATTTCATTTACCTTGGTTAAGATGGTGGTCTTGTTGCGGAGAGTTCCACATGCGTTACTCGCAAGATCATAAAGCTCAAACCCATCAGCGGATCATCAAGGAAGCCTCGGCGCGATTTCGCAAAGACGGCATCGGTGCTACCGGCTTGCAACCTTTGATGAAAGCACTGGGGCTGACCCACGGCGGCTTTTATTCGCACTTCAAATCCAAGGACGAACTGGTCGAAAAAGCCTTGCAGGAGGCGAGCGCTCAAGTCGATGGACTGTGCGCCGAGATCTTTGCTCAGGAACAGCCGCTGCAGGCATTTATCGACACTTATCTTTCCGAATGGCATCAGACCTCCCCGCACGAAGGCTGCCCGCTGCTGACCATTTCTTCAGAGCTGGGTCTGCGCGGCCAGCCAAGCCCGACCAGTGATGCGGTACTCAATGCCCGACTGAGTCAAATCGAAGGCACCCTTGAGGGCGACAACGGCGCCGACCGGGCCATCGTCATCATGTCGACACTGGTCGGCGCGCTCTTGCTGTCACGCAGTGTCGCTGACGCCGAGCTTGCCCAGCGCATCCTCGACGTCACGCGCGATCACCTCAAGCAATCGCAGGACTAAGCCTGCCAACGCTTGAACAGCACACTGGCGTTTACCCCGCCGAAACCGAAACCGTTGGACAGGGCATACTCGATCGGCATCGACCGTGCCTGACCATGAACGATGTCTACACCCGCACTCGCCGGATCCGGATTTTCGAAGTTGAGCGTCGGCGGGACGACCTGATCGCGGATGGCCAACAGGGTGAAGATCGCTTCCAGTCCGCCGGCAGCGCCGAGCAAATGCCCGGTGGCGGATTTGGTCGAAGTCACGGCGATTTTATTCTCCGTACCGAACAGCGCCTTGATCGCTGCCAACTCACCAAGATCGCCCACCGGCGTTGAGGTCGCATGCGCATTGAGATGCTGCACCTGCTCCGGCGCAACACCCGCCTGAGCCAACGCCAACTGCATCGCCCGTCGTGCACCGCTGCCATCTTCCGGTCCGGCAGTGAGGTGATAGGCGTCGGCAGTGGTGCCATAACCGACCAGCTCAGCCAACGGCTGCGCACCGCGTGCCAGCGCATGCTCCAGCGATTCGATCACTAGCAGCCCGGCCCCCTCGCCCATCACGAAACCATCGCGACCGCTATCAAACGGTCGTGAGGCTCGTTCGGGGGTGTCGTTGTAACCACTGGACAGCGCCCGCGCCGCGGCAAAACCGGCCAGACTGACCCGATCAATACAGGCTTCCGCTCCGCCACAAACCGCGATGTCCGCTTCACCGGCACGAATCATCCGCGCAGCATCGCCAATCGCCTGCACCCCGGCAGCACAAGCAGTCACCGGTGCGCCGAGCGGGCCTTTCAAAGCGTGCTGGATCGACACATGTCCGGCCGCCAGATTGACCAGAAACGATGGGATGGTGAACGGCGACAGACGACGCGGACCACGACTGTCCGTAGTGCGTACAGCGTCAGCTATTGCACCGAACCCGCCAACACCGGAGCCGATGATCGTTGCGGTGCGCTCCTGATCCTTGGCTTCGGACGGCTGCCATCCTGCCTGAAGCAGGGCCTGGCGTGCCGCTTCCATGGCGAACAGGATGAAGCGATCCATCTTCTTCTGTTCCTTGGGTGGCGTGGCAAGGTCCGGATCGAAACCGGCCTCGACGTCTTCCGCCGCCATGGGCACCATCCCGGCGACCCGGGTCGGCAGATCTGCGCTCACCGCGTCCGGCAAATTGCGCAAACCCGAGCGCCCGGCGAGCAAGCGTTGCCAGACCCTCTCGACGTCACTGCCCAAAGGCGAAACCAAGCCCATACCGGTGACAACAATTCGACCTTCACTCATACCACAGTTACCTCTGATCAATGCTTGTAGCGTTGGGCCGCAGAGCTGCGCGACAGGTTCGGTGCCATGACATGCCGCGCGCGCACGAAGGCCTGCCATTCACCCTCATCCGGCAGCGACGGGATGGTAATCAACTCGCCCTGATCCAGACCGGCCAGCGCCGCATCGACCATCTCGCCAGCTTCCATCACCATCTCCGCCGGAATACCGCTGGCGTCGATGCCCGAGCGTTCCCAGATTTCAGTGCGGGTAACCCCGGGCAGCACCGCTTGCACCTTCACGCCAGTGCCTTCGAGCTCGGCGTTGAGCGATTGAGTCAGGCTCAACACGTAAGCTTTACTCGCGCTGTAGGTGGCATTGAAGCGCTCCGGAAACAGCGCCACCACCGAGGCGATGTTGATGATCGTGCCACGTCCGGCCTTGGCGAAACTGGCGGCGGCTGCCGAGGCCAGCAACGTTACGGCGGTGACGTTCAACTGGATCAGACGCTCCAGTTGCTCGGCATCGGAGTTGGCCAGTAAGCCATCGGCTGCGACCCCGGCGTTGTTCACCAACAGCGTGATGCCTGAATCACTGCGCAGGCGTTGCTGGAGTTTGAGGACATCGTCCTTTTGCGTCAGGTCGGCTTTGAGCACTTCGACCTTTACACCGTGCGCTTCGCGCAACTCGCCCGCAGCGCTGTCAAGACGCTGTTGATCCCGTGCCACCAACAGCAAATCAAAACCTCGCGCTGCCAGCCGCTGCGCGTAGATGGCACCGATACCGGACGATGCGCCAGTGACGACGGCCGTACCTTGAGACTGGACTGAACTCATGAGAGCGCTCCTGAAACATATTGGGAGATAGGCCTCCAACGCTCACTTGCCTGGAGGTGACGGAAATTATTATAGGCATAATCTCAAGACAATATGATACCCATAATTTTCAGATCGCCGACAGACGCGACGGCGCTCCCTCAGTCGCATCTCTGCCACCAGAAAGCAGAAAGGCCGGTCAATGACCGGCCCCTTGGCGTTGAATAATCAGCTTAGTTCACTTCCAGCTTGTCGCGGTTGCGATCGAGGATCGCCTTGCCGATGCCCTTCACTTCCAGCAACTCATCCACCGAGGCGAATGGCCCATTAGCGTCACGATACGCAACAATCGCTTTGGCCTTTGTCTCGCCAACTCCGGCCAATTGTTTTTGCAGAGTGGCTGCGTCGGCACCGTTGAGATCGACCTTTTCACTCGACGGCAATGTCACGTTATCGCTCACCATCGTTGCATTATCCGTGCTCGGGACGACGGCAGGTGCCGCGACTACAGCGATTGAAGCACTGGTGAGCAAAGCAAAAACCAGGGAGTAGAAAAAACCGTTACGCATAAATGACGCTCCATCATCGATTGAGAAAGCAGCTTTTCCGAAGCTGCTCTCCAAACTTAGGCGATGGTTGGCGGGTGTCAAAAATGCGTCTATTACAGGATGTGAAACAATCAGGGTTCGAGGCGGCGTTGTTGATAGATCCAGTCGACGATTTCGCCGTCCGGGGTGTAGCCGCTGACAGTTTCGCGCAGCAACTGACGCACTCGTGAGTAATCATCCTTTTCGACTGCGACGAGTAATTCGTGCAGGCGCCCCTTGAGTACATCCCAAGACAGGTGATCTTCATTAGCCGTCATGATCATCGGGTGCTGAGTAGCCGCCACGTTATCGCCGATCAGCAGCTCCTCGTAGAGTTTTTCTCCCGGCCGCAGACCGGTGAACTCGATGGAAATGTCACCCTGCGGATTACGCTCTGATCGTATGCTCAAACCGGACAGATGAATCATTTTCTCGGCAAGCTCGACGATTTTTACAGGCTCCCCCATATCCAGAACAAACACGTCACCGCCTTGCCCCATGGATCCGGCCTGAATCACCAACTGCGCGGCCTCGGGGATCGTCATGAAATAGCGGGTAATCTTGGGATGGGTGACTGTCAGCGGACCGCCTGTTTTGATCTGGCTGTGAAACAGAGGAATAACCGACCCCGACGAGCCCAGCACGTTGCCGAAGCGCACCATGGTGAAACGGGTTTTATTTACTCGGGAGACATTGGCACTGTCTCCAAATAATACTGGTGCGGTTTCACGACTAAGTGCCTGTAGCGTCAACTCTGCAAGACGTTTGGTACTGCCCATAACATTCGTTGGCCGCACCGCTTTATCCGTAGAGATGAGGACGAAATTCGATACTCCTGATTGCAGTGCAGCCTGTGCAGTATTGAGAGTGCCGATCACATTGTTGAGAACACCCTCTGCAATATTGTGCTCGACCATCGGCACATGCTTGTAGGCGGCAGCATGATAAACCGTGTCGACTTTCCAGGTTTTCATGGTATCCAGCAGCTTGTCCTGATAGCGAATGGAACCAAGGATTGGCAATAGTCGAACGGGAACCGCCTCTCTACATCCTCGCTGTTCCAACTCCGAAACAATGCTATACAGGTTGAACTCGCTGTGCTCGTACAGCACCAGGCTGGTAGGTCCCAACGAGAATATCTGCCGGCACAGCTCGGAACCGATCGACCCCCCAGCACCCGTGACCATTACCACCTTGCCGGTAATGCAACGTGCCAGCAGATCTGTTTGGGCCGGTACGGAGTCGCGTCCAAGCAAATCTGCAATGTCCACCTCCTGAATGTCTTCCACCCTTACGCGACCACTGGCCAGATCGGTGAAATTGGGAACGCTGCGGACGTGAAGCGGAAAACCTTCAAGCAGATTGAGAATTTCACGACGTCTGGCGCGTGTCGAAGACGGCAACGCCAGCAGTATCTCCTGGGCACCGGTTACATCAATCATCTGTTGTATATGCTTAGGCTTATAGACTTGCAGCCCAGATATAGAACGATCGGAAATACCGGGATCATCATCAATGAAGGCCACCGGACGCATCACGCGCCCCATGCGCAGAGCCGCTACAAGTTGATTGCCGGCTACACCGGCACCATAGATGGCAACCTTGGTCAAACCATCATCGCGGCTGGTAAAAGGTACGTGTTGGGCGGCCGTGAACCAGTCACCCATGAAAAACTGGCGCATACACAATCGCAGTCCACCTATAATTATCATGCTCAACCACCAATAGTTGAAAATGATTGATCGAGGTACCACTGTTTCGTGATTGCTATACCAGTAAACGACTACGGCCAAGATAAGCGAGGAAAGACTGACGGCCTTGACTATCGCTATCAGGGCATCATTGCCGAAATAACGCATGACTGCCCGATACATTCCAAAGCGGATAAACAGTGGAATGGCGATGACGGGGGCACAGGCGAAAAGCCAGATATGAGCTTTGAAAGGGTTATACATGTCATCGATACCCAGACGCACGATGAATGCCAACCAAAGGGCAACCCATACCAGAACGATATCGGTCCCCACCTGCAGCAGACGTTTCTGCTTCCGAGGTAACCCCAGCAAAACGGTCCGTACCTTATCCATTCACCCGTGCGAGCACTTGGCTCCCTCCTTAACCAGTCGACGACCAGCATTGTAACCTCAATGCATGAGCCATCATCTGAATAATTAGCTGCCTGAAAGCGAATTCACCTTCGGCGCAAACACCACATCCCAATGGCCTTACAGCATTGTTTTCTGCTGACACAATGCATCAGAAAGCCATCACTCCCCCGCATGGTCGCCGTCGTCGACTACGCATTCGCGTTTCAACTCTGGACAATTGACAACAATACAATTTGCAAAGTTGCTCTGGTCAAACCTGTCGGAATTTAAAACTCAGGTGATACGCACGTTAGATGCCGAACCGGAAGCCAAAACGACCATATTGATAATATTGCTTTCTGCGGAATCTGATAAAGACTTGCTGAAAAGTTATCGCGCGAAATCAGAGATAGCACGAACCTTTAGGGAGACTGCTAACTTGTAGAAGGAAGTTGAAGCTTTCTTACAGCAAGAGTCTGTCGAATCAATCCAATATTCTGATGGAAAAGTCGTTAGACACAAAAAGGGAAGTCACCTGAAAAATACAGCCGACTGGTGCATCTGCAAGGGGGGGAGCGCATCGAAGATTCCTCCCCCTCCCCTTTCAGGTTGCCAGCCGCAATGAGCAATGCGACCAGCGATTATCATACGTACGGATATACTTATTCGCTTTTGTTCCACGCCCCCTGCGGGCACCCCATGCGAATGTAATCTGCAAATGGATCGCTTCCTGGAATTTGCACGCCATGTTCAGCGGCATAAACAGCTGGGTTGAAATCCAAAGGCGGTGCCGGTGGATTAATACCGCTTGCCCATGCCCGGACATAACGACGTATGTCCTGTTCATCGGCTTTGAACAAGCCAGAGCCAATAATGGTTTGAACGTCGCGTCTTTCCTGGCCTGCACGTTCGGCGGCGTTAATTCCGACGACCTCAAGTGCTGCGACGTATTTATCCATGTCAAAGTAAACTTTAGAGGCATCGTGACTCTTATTGACCGCCTGCTCATACAACTCGCGGGAATTTGCCAGTGCGAATATTTTTTGAACGGCGCTATCGACATCAAGGTAATCAGCAATGCACGACTCGCGCAATCCACAAGAGGAAAGGAAGTCGGAAATACCGGTAGCCTTGTCGAAGCAGAGTACTGGCAATCGCGCGTCGAAGGCATCAATAGCGACGTTCGGCAACGGATCAAGTCGAGATGAAATAAACAGCAGATCGGCTTCTTCATAAGCCGTTTCAATTGCAGAGGTCTCGTCCAGCATGACAAAGTTATCTTGTAATCCGGATCTTTTGATCTGATCTGCAAGGTAAACCGAGTAACCATCTTCTACATCGGGGTTGTAACCCTTACCGATCCAAACAAATCGAAATTTATCGCCACCTGGTGTAAGCATCGTCTTGATAGCGCATTGAATGAAGAGGTCGGCACCTTTACGGAAGTTTACGTAACCCGCGCCCAGAACCACGAATTTCCTGTCGATGTCACTCACCTGACGGATCCGCCCACGCAAGTATTCCGACTCTCTTGTCAACGCCTCTTCACTGACCACTTGCCCGGGCAAGACACAGCGCCCTTGAGGAATAATATGCGCAATCATGGACTCCAGGTCGGGACATGAGTCCTGCGCGCTCTCCCAGGTAATGTCTGCCGAGAAAACCTGATCGGCAGACCACAGTCTGGCATCAGCGAACACCGAACTCGAATTAGGATAAGCAGAGGCAAACTCATGAATCAATGGAATGGCAGGTACAAAATGCCGAGCCAGTGGTTCCAGAACCACGCGGCACTCCATGCTGTTGACCAGCGCAAATTTGAAGCTGAACTGGCTGCACAGTTGCTCGATAGCAAAAGCTGTATAGGGCACATTATTTTTCAGTCGCGGGCTTGCCATTGTTGCGATGGCAGCTTCCTCAAAAGCATCTAGCAGCGCTCCATGCCCAAGCAAAAGAGCGACGACATTATAATGACTGGATAAGCGCTCTACCAAGTTGAGTGCAAGTATCGGCGCCCCCGAGCGCGACGCTTCGTGACTGACAACCATAACTGTTTCCCGCGCAGGATCGAATGCGCGGGTATTGGACAGTTTGATTTCAGGCAGGGTTACAATGCGCCAGCTTTCCTGATGACCGTGATTCAAATAATGAGCGACAGGATCAATGGCGGTACCTAGATCAGGGTTGAGCTTCAGATAGAGCACCGGATCAAAGTTTTTTGGCAGCGAAACCAAATTTTTCGCATTGGACTTCGCCCGTGGCTCCTGAACTTCAACAGACTCAATAACTTTCGAAATGGGAGGAAGCTGCTCTGCCAGGTTTGCCTCAACGCTAACTGATGGAGCGGAAATTTCTGGCTTGCGCACCTGCTTCAGGGAAGCTTCGGAGCTCTTCAGGTTCTCTGAGCGCTCAGTAAATAGTCTGAACAGCTTGGGGAAAAAGCTATTGCGAGCCAAAATCTATTCCTTCTAATTGGGGCAGTTTTCATGAACGACGAGTGCCCTAAGATTACATTGTTCAGCGGTTGGAGCTGTCCAACACAATCCTCATGAACAATTTTCCAGGCAATCGAAGCGTGCTGGATGCCAACTTCGATCTAGTCGTCAACAGGTCGGGGGGATGCTCCCTGCGTACGTGCATGATACACATTTTGGAAACTATTCTGATACTTTTAGACACACAACCTCGGGAGGATGAGCCGCCATGGACGTGCCATGGCGCTCCTCCCAGAAAACGGCCATCAGCACCTAATTTTTTTCAAGCTCACCGGCCCTATATTTGACGGCGAGCCAGATAAGCGGCAGATAAGCTACCAGCAGCGCCAAAGCGCCATCCAGTTTGAAACAGACCACACAAAACGCAATCGGCAGCAGCCAAAGCAGATTGATCAGTCCGACCACAGCGGTGACGGGTAAATGCTTGCCCATCTGTCTGGATGCAAACTGATAGGCGTGACTACGATGCGCCTCGTAAATTTTTTCGCCTCGTAACAAGCGACGCATCAACGTGAATGTTGCATCCACTATGAACACACCAAGCAGGATCAGCCACCCCCAGAGCAATCCTGGATCAGCCCACGCAGCTTGAAGCGACAGCACCCCGATTACGACACCGAGAAATCCGCTGCCAGCATCCCCCATGAAAATTTTCGCAGGAGGAAAGTTCCAACACAGAAAACCTGCAGAACACACCGCTAGCAACCCCGGCGGCCATGCCAACTCTGCAAATCCACCAAGCCAGTAAATTAAAACCATACCGCCACAAGTGGTCACTGCTTCAACGCCGGCGATACCATCAATGCCATCCATGAAGTTGTAAAGGTTAAGCATCCAGACAAGATAAACAAGCGCCAGAAAATGGCCTAACCAGCCTAATTGGATACTGCCCCCCCCAACCTCCAGCGGCGCCAGACCGCCTACCCAATAAATCGCCCAGGCTGCGGCAAAAAAATGAGCCAAAAGACGCCATCGAGCGGCAACGTGACCATGGTCATCCAGAAAACCGATAATAGCGGTAATGCCACCAGCGCCAACCAATGCAATGAAAGCATCCTGTGTCATCAATCCCAAATAGAATAGAACGCACAGAGCACAGACAAGTGTTAAAACAATGGCGACGCCTCCACCGCGGGGAGTTGGAATCGAATGCGAACTGCGTTGATTGGGTATATCGATCAAGCTGCGCGATAAGGCATATCGACGCAGAAAAGCTGTTAGAGCAAAAGAAAGGACCGCTGAAACCGAAATAAGCCACCAGTAATTCATTTTTTTCGAACATCCAGAAATGGTTTCACTGTAGAGTCGATTGCGCTGCGAAAACTTACCGGCGGAACCCAACCCAACACACGCTGATTTTTAGTGATATCCACTTCCAGCGAACCAAAGATACGCTGTGCGACGGCACCTTTTCCTAAGAGTTTGGCCACAACACTCATTAGGCTAACCGGCAGCGGCAACAATATCGTCGGGCTATTCATAGCCTTTGCCAGGCTGCGCAACAACTCGGTTGTGGAAACGTCATGCCCGTCGCTGACTAGAAATGTCTGATTCGCCGCCGCAGGGTGTTCGATACACGTAACTATAAAATCAATCAGGTTTTCGAGGCTGACCAGACTACGCTTATTATTTACTGCACCAAACGGCAAAGGCACTCCACGCTGCAACCAGCGGATCATATTCAGGAAATTGGCTTTTACACCCACCCCATAAACCAGCACGGGGCGAATGATCACAACTTCCATCCCGGTAGCAAGGGCGAGATCCTTCAGTGCAAGCTCTGCCTCAAGCTTAGAGATACCATAAGGGTCAACCGGATCCGGTGCATCGTCTGCGGCGAATGCACAACCGGGCTGGGTAAACTCGCCATTCACCTTGATTGAACTGAGATAAATGAAGCGCTTCACACCGGCTTCCGCCGCCTGCCGGGCAAGGTTCAATGTAGCCTCGACATTCACCCGCCGAAACTCCGCCACAGGGTCAGCAGCAGACTCAGCCATGACATGAACCCGCGCAGCCGAATGAACCACAACATCAACGTGATTTAACGCATTTTGCCAATCGACATAAGCGGTCAAATCCGCATACATGAAACGCCGAATGGATTGAGGAAGCTCGTTACACTCTCTACGCAACGCGGCAACCAAAGAATACCGGCCACAAAGGGCTAAATGCCGAAGCAAGCCCCCTCCGAGAAATCCTGAGCCACCGGTTACTAATACTGTTTCAACTTTCATTCATCAGGCTCGTTGAAAAAGCATTGAATGTTTGATACATGCATCATGACTATTTACCACCAAGCATCCCAAACCATTGCTGGCTCGCCATATAAGTAACAGAGCCGTGCATGTGGGATTGGGGACACAAACCTGGCAATACCAGACAACCCCGCGCCCCCTATCGGATCGAATGGCCTTAACTGACTTTTGTGGCCACTCGTACGGCCAGGTCTCGCGCATATTTCCTGAGTTCTGGAACAGCAGTGGCTTCCCAGTATTGCGCCTTGAGCATTGGGCCAACATAAGTCAGCCAACTTACTGGAACGCCGCGCCGATCCAGAACAGAAAGCGACTCATCCACACAGATGCCCAGACCGAGGTTATCCATTTGAATCAGGCCTGCTTGAAGCAACTGAACAATTAAACGATCATCGACCCGAGCAAGATTCGAATTCGGCCCCGTACAATTTATGATGTGCGACACTTGTACGGGATCAATCGCCACGCCCCCCCGCCCTCCGACATGAATCCGCAAACCGTCGGATAACGCTTCAATGTTATTGATTCTACCCGCCATTGGCTTAAGCCGACCCTGCTCGATCTGCGCCGAAAAAGCGGAATATGAGGCAGGAGCAACGCGGTGGCGATGAGCATCCCAGTACACTTGCAAATGGCGAAGGAAACGTTGCCGCTCCACTGGGTTCAAGCGCGCCCATAACTGCGCGGTAATCGGCCGCACAGCCGCGATGATGTCACGCCAATCAATATCATCTTTGGCAGCGGCGCGAACCAATGAGCGCATTTGACGCAAGTAGCTCAGCACAGTTGGGGGAGAATCAAGAAGTGCTTGAGCCACATCTCCCGAGGCGAAACTCACATGTCGTGAAGAGCGATGTGGTAACGGTAGCACGCCTCGCCTTGAGAGCATGTAGACCAGTCCGCTATGCCCTTGCTGATCCAGAGTCAATGCGACATCCAGCGCAGTAAGCCCTGCGCCCAGCAACAGAACCGGTGCCTTCGGGTCGATCGGTACCTCAATGTCTCCCGACCAAGGGTCCGCAACATAACGACCCGTATCTCGGGCGGTGGACGTAATCACTGGGTTAAACGGCGAAAAGTTTCCGAATGCAAGAATTACATGATCTGCAATTATTTCCTGGCCATCTGCAATGCGCACTCGCGCCTTACCATCCTGCTCTTCGATACTGTGCGCTTCTGTAGTGATTCGTTCGAAACTGACGCCATCAGGACAATTGCGCTCGGCAGTCGCCAGTAATCCCGAGAGGTATTCGCCATAGAGCTTGCGAGGCACAAAAGATGACGACGAAGTACCCGGCAAACGCGTTTCGCAAAAACGCAGAAAATGATCTGGCTGATCAACCAGCGCTGACATATTACCTGCCGGCACATTCAGCAAATGCCGGGAGCTATTGGTTCCGTAGGCGAGTCCGCGAGCCATCTCACCAGAGCGGTTGAGCAACAAAACGCGCGTACCGGCCTTGGAGGCTTGCAGTAATTGAACGGCGGTAACCGCCCCACTAAAGCCCGCACCAATGATGATCAGAGTCTTCAAGGTTCGATCCGCCCCACCAGATAGTCCATGATTTTCGCGACAGAAGTGGGCACATCATCATCAAGGGTGTTGATGGTGATATCCGGGGTCAGCGGCGGTTCGTATGATGAGTCGATACCAGTGAAGTTTTTTATCATTCCTGAGCGAGCCTTGCCATAGAGCCCCTTGGGATCCCTGCGTTCACACTCAAGCAACGGCGTACTGATATAGACCTCAACGAAGAACTCATCACCAATCACCTTCCGAGCCAGAGCTCGATCAAGGCGAAAAGGCGATATGAAAGCACTGACTACGATAAGACCTGCATCAACGAACAACTTGGCAACTTCAGCGATTCGACGGATATTTTCCGTACGATCATCATCATTGAACCCAAGATCATTGCAAAGACCAAGACGCATGTTGTCCCCGTCCAGCAAATACGTGTGACGATTATGCTCAAGCAACGCCTGCTCCAAAGCATTGGCTATCGTCGATTTACCAGCACCACTGAGCCCGGTAAACCAGAGAACCACTGGTCGCTGCTGCTTAAGAGCACTACGCTGCTCACGATCAACGACCATCTGATGAGCGACAAGATTTTCCGTCATCGAAACCACACCGCTGTTATATCCACATTGACTGAATCTGAATCTTCAAGGCCAACAGAAAACTTGGATCTGCCTGCCTTGAATCCAAGCTCAGAATTAAGCGTGAAGAATAGACCCAGCCACTGCTCGCGCCAAGGAAAACCTCCGCACGAAAACAATAGCTGACGTTGCTAAATGGATGATTTCCATACCTGCAATAACTCATCCACATAAACAGAAACAGATTTTGGACGAGTGGAACTGGAAGATAAATTCGCCAATAAACCCTGCTCAGAGACCAAACGTTTCAGAGCTGCTTCAAGCGCCTCCACACTGCCTGGCTCATACAGTAGCCCGTCGACATTATGTGTGACTGCATCGGCTATTCCCGGCACATTGGAAGCCACAACCGGACAGCCGGCAGCCTGCGCCGAGTAAACGACCAACGGGGTGTTTTCATTCCAGACAGATGGCACGACCAGCGCGTCCAACTCACCCAGCACATTGAATATATCTTCATTGGAAAATGTGCCGCAAAACGTAATACCTTCATTACCATCAGCCAAGCGATGCAACTGGGCTACATAGTCAGGAAAGTCTGTTTGCTTGCCATAAATTTTCAACTGGACATCGCAGGGAGAAAAATGGCGCAACGCCTTCAAAAGCACATGGCAACCCTTGTGCGGCGCGAGAGTACCAATAAACCCCAATACCAAGGGGCGATCTTTCAGCGCTCGATCCCGAACGACTACCGGTCTTTCCAGATTGATGCCGTAGGAAGATCTCACCACGATGTCTGGACGCACACCATTGCGCGTCAATAGTGACTCGATCATGGGGTTGGGCGCGATAATTCCCTGCAGAAGATTCAATCGACGGACATTGCGATCTAGCCGACCATTCAGCGCTCGTACTTCATCCAGCAGCGATACGGAAGGCATCCCGGACGACCGAACAATTCGTACCAGCATATCGCTGATAACATCCGGAACGGTCGTCAGAAGCCGCCCGATCCGGTCGGGAAGCTGACTGGCGGCAAAATGCACGACACAATTCCCCGCTTCCTTGCTGGGGCCGGCACATGCTCGCCCCCCGCAACGTAGTAATTGTCCAGTAGGACAGATACTCCAGAAGTCGGTGGGGGTGTAATAGGCTGGAACACCGGCAGCGACCGCTTTTTCGATCAAGCCGGTGCCGAGACGATTGAGATGGAAAAAATGCACAATATCCGGCCTGAATTCCTCCAGCAAGTCCTGGAAAAAATCAGCAGCCAAATGATTGTCATAACCGATCTCGATTTTTGAAGTCTGATCCGCCATGGGCAAATAAGCATGCTGAAAGCGATCAACCAGAATCGAGTCGTACTGATATTGATCAAAGCGTTCGTTATCTGCGAGCGCCTCATTGGCCGGATAGCCTGTAAAGATTCGAACTTCATGCCCGAGAGATTTTAATGCACGCGCGACGGACAGCGTCAAAACCTCAGTTCCCGCAGAAAACTCAGGGAAGAACTGATGGACTGTGAGAAGTACCTTCATTTGCAACCAACGCTATCAGCGAGCAGACGGCAACTCACCCGACCACCCTCACTTCTGCTGTTCGTTCTTGGCCCACTCAAAGGTTCTAACTATCCCTTCCTTCATCGAAACTTTGGGCTCCCATCCCAACTCCTCGCGTGCCAGATCGTTGCTCAAAACGCTGACAGGGACGTCAAAAGGGCGTCCTGGCTTGTAGTTTCTGGCAACCGGCGCACCACTGACTTCTTCAATCATCGACATCAGGCTATTTAGACTGGTGCCCACACCAGAGCTGATATTGAAGACACTGGCGCTACCCGAATAGGTAGCAGCCTTGGCGAACGCCTCTGCCACATCACTGACGTGAAGGAAGTCGCGCTCGACGCTACCATCCCCCCAAACCTCGATTGGCAACCCTTTCAATACATTATGGATGAACACTCCCACCGCTCCCTGTGCGGTTTCCACGCGCTGACGCTCACCGTAAGGATTGGCAACCCGCAGTACGACGGGCTTTATGCCATAGAGATGGTTATACATCTGCAGATATTTCTCGATGGTCAGCTTGGTTATGCCATAGGAAACTTCTGGATCTGTGGGATGCTTTTCATCAATAGGGAGGTATTTCGGGGCACCATATACCGTACCTCCGGAAGAAATAAACACAATCCGGCCAACGTTGTGCGCAACCATTGCATTAAGCAGCTGCAAGCTTGCGACCACATTGCTTTGCACATCATAAACCGGATCTTCATTCGAGCTTTTTGGCAGCGTCGTGGAAACCAGGTGAAAAACAGCATCCGCGCCATCTACAGCTTTATTGATATCGCTGGTCGATGACAAATCACCTGTCATCCATTCGACACATTCATGAGGTAAAAACTTGCGATACTCAACCACGCGAGGTCTTTCAAAAACTCGAATTGAATGGCCATCCAACAACAATCGATCAACAATAGTCGACCCAATAAAACCGCCACCGCCAAACACTGTAATCTTCATAAAAACTCTCGACTTACATCGAAGCCATGACAAAATAATTGACGACAATTCATCAAAAAATGACAAAAAAAGTAACACAAAAACCAAAGAGCGTCAAGAAACCAGCACCTTCAACTTTCTCATCATCTTTTTTATCAACGGCTTTTCCAGCATATATTTAGCCCATGGGTACTTCCGAACTTCCGCGAAGAGTAATCGCAAAATTCCACCGCTCGTTGGAACTTCTGTTTTAGCTTCGTTTGTAAGGCAATGTGTGGAATAGAGATAGTCCAGATAGGACGTTACACGCCGATTTTCCAAAGCTGTCGTTGCCAGTTCCCGTGCCAGACCAGCAGGCAAGAACGGTTGAGATGAAGACGCCCTGTTGGCTTGAGCCTCATCCAGAATCTGTAGCCACTGACGGTTAGTGGCTGCGGCGGTATAGTGCGCCTCGATCAACTGCTGACACGCTTGCGCCTTACGCTCGCGCATTGGCGCATCGATCGAAAGTGTCTGCAACACACCAACATAGCGATTGACCTCATCCTCACCGTGAGGAATCAGATACCCTGTCTCCTCCCCCACCAACTCATCCTGTCCGCCTACATCTGCAACAACAGGTACAACGCCCGCTGCCATCGACTCGAGCAGCGCGACCGAAATCCCCTCATATTCCGACGGCATCAGCAACACATCGGAAATCGCCAATAGTGAAAGCCACTCGGCATGCGGTTTCGCGCCGACCACATGAACATCGGCGCCCAAATCGAATTGCCTGATCAAATCCTCGAACGCCGGACGCAATTCGCCTTCCCCGATGATCAGCGCATTGAAGCGGACACCGGCCTGCTTCAAGGCATGAAGAATCTCGGCCAATTTCAGAGGGCGCTTCTGATTGCACATGCGACCTGCAAAAATGATAGTCAGTGCATGCTCGTCCAGACCGAAACCCCGCTGCATCTCAGCTCTCTGGGCTTGAGAGAGCGAAACCGGATGCGATTTGATCCCCGTGTACATGACTCGGATCTTCGCGGGGTCTGCGTTACGCTCAGCCATCCATTCGGACAAATGACGAGTACTCACCACGTTCATGTCCAGCGCGTCCTGATAGCCCACGCCAAATCGCGGATGCCCACCATTGAGCCAGTGCATTTCCTCGGTGTGGCATAAATCCACAAACGTTGTCTTTGGTGCTTCAGTACGCAAATAAGGAAGAAGCTGGTAACCCAGTGTGCTTCCGGCAACCAGCACCGTGTCGATTTGCCTGGAGGCTATGAGGTACAGCAAGAAACGCGGAAAGTCAGACAGCGAAAGAATATTCGGCAGAATGAAAATATCCGAAGTCAGTTCTGCAAACCGATCCTGCCAACGATGATCAGCATCAAGCGTGGCACAGACAGTCACATCGGCACCACCCGTAACAAGTCCTTGTATCAGATCAATATTGACTCGGTCAGCCCCACCTTCAACCATCCAGGGCAGTAGAAACATGACTCTTCTGCCGTGCGCATTGCGTTTCAAAGAATTATTGAAGGCAACACCCTCTGGCAATGTTTCGTAAGCAGATGGATAACGTCGCTGGGGACTCGGAACAGGCTTGAGTGGCATGGTACGGGGAGCATCAACGCCTTGATGCAACGGTACGTTACGACACATTTGCAGAACTTCTGGGATAGTGAACCCCCAATAGCCGGCATCCGCTAGACGAACGAGCAGTGAAGTGAGTTCCCGACCGTCGGCCATGGGCGCGAGGCCTTCAGTCACATTCAAAATGACCGACTTGCGAATAACAATAACTCTGACTTTGGCATGAGGGTTATCAAGATAATATTTGCCCTCACTCAAATTCTGTCGTCCCGCTCCGCCCTCCGCTCCCGGAATACTCCCAAAGGTATTGCAAAAGGCAAATTCGGGATTCGACTCAAGACACCAGATTCCCTTCTCAATAAATGTCGGCTCGAGCTCCGTAGCCGGATCAGCCAACACGACATATTCAGGGTGCAACCAAATGTCATTCGTGACAGAAAGCCCTGCATGGTCACGAACCTGCACACGCTCATCTGCGGCCACTGACTGAAGAAATGCTGCAGTTACTCGCGACTCCTCGCTCCCGTCGCAACAAATCAACCACTTCCACGCTTGAAATGTCTGGCCAAGGAGCGACCGGTAAAGACTGGAGAGATCCGTAAGACCGACGCTCGAACAACTGACCACAAGGACTTGATCTTTATGAAGAGCAGATTTTTCAGTATCCAATTGATAACGGCTGACCATTCCATCAGGACCGGAAACAAGAGAGGAATCAAGATGCGCGGTGTTTGACATAAAATTACTTACTTCCCTGCGCCGAAACGCTGAAAATCTTTTAAAAATTTGATTTTTGAAAAACTATCGACATCACGAAGTTTCAGGAATGGCTTTTCAATAAAGGTATAGCTCAGATGAGCAAGCGCATATACACACGAAATGAAAACCGGGTAGACCAACCAGGGATTAGTATAAATGCGCTCATGCAATCCATATCGATTCAGAACATTTATCACCAATATGAAAGCAAAAATATGACCAAGATAAATCGAATAGGAAATCAGACTGGTATATCTGACAAACCGATTTATCAAATCGAAACGCGATGCGCGCAAATTGAAAAACGCGGGAATTAACGCCGCAAAAAATATTGCTGAGCAGGTGAAAAACAATGACTGCTCAAACTTGCTCCCTGCTGTCCAGGGAAGCCCTTGGCGAGTCAATACGATCAGGGTGACAGCCAATACAAATGGCACATACCAAAAGCTGGAAAGACTTTGAAAAACGGGCCGGTGCCAAGTATATAGATAGGCAATCAACACTCCGAAACCGATTGCATCCAATCGATACAGAACAACATATCGCGCATCGTCATATCGGACCGATTGAATCGGCAATCCGATACGGGCAAGGAACGGTACAAGCAAAAACACCATGATCCCGATCACAGCTGCACGTTTTATTCCGGCCCCCAAGCCGATGATCAACAACATGACCAGTGGAAAAGTGTAATAAAACCACTCTTCGACCGCCAGACTCCAAGACAGGCGGTAGAAATCCGTCATATTCCAGGCGAAGTTCTGAGCAAATACCAGATAGTGAAACTGCTCAACAAAGGTTGTCGCACCCGCCCAGTCAAATCTCAGCGAGACAAAAAAGAAAAAAATATAGAGCGGCAATGTCCTCATCCACCGCCGGTACCAGAACCCTGTAACTCCGGCAATCTTTTGCTCTCGCCAGTGTGCTGCTTCTTTCATCAGGATCCTGCCGATCAAGAAGCCACTCAGGCAGAAAAACAAGTCCACGCCGAACGTCGCAAGAAACGAAAAACCAGCCAGTACCGGATGAGGGGTCGAATGCCCCAGCATATGCCCAAACACAACGAGCAGGCAGGCAATGGTTCGACACACGTCAAGACCAAATGAGCGGTGGACATTGGAAGCAGTGTCTGTTGTTGAAAGGTTATTCATCAAGCTTCACTTCTTTATTCCACAGAATTTCACAGCAACGCCCTTCCGGCGCCCTGAACTGGCCCAAGGCAACACGTGTATTTGCGCCAGGTGAAAGCTCTACGCGATAACGGCAAGACCTGAGGCCTGCCTGATCCTTGTATTCGATCGGCTTCAAGGCCTTCAAGTTGAACTGTTGGTTTATGAACCCTTCAGGACCTGCACTGGAAACATCCGCAGGATAGGTGTGCAGGAAGAACTCATCCCCGAGCTTATCGATGTCACAGGCTTTTACTTCCAATGTGATTTCAGCACTCGTTACCATCACATCGAGGCCTTGCGGAAGAACCACCGGCGCGACTGCCGACACTGGTAAATCCGCCACCCTGCCCACTCCCGTCCAGCGCACGAATGATAGAACGCCTATGGCAATCAAGCTGAAAAAAAGGACACCGCTCAATATCTTCAGATCGACCTTCACTCGCACCCTCATCATCACAGAACACTACACTCGATAAAGCAACGCTCCGCTCAAGCTTCGAAGATAGGATTCGAAGCCCAAGACGATTCAAAGCTGGACCGATAACCGATTAGACCTTCCAGCTATAACACACGGAGCTTGCGTACTACCTTCCCAGCTAGACGGCGCAATGGACTGATAGCAATTGGCTTCGGTGCTACCGGCTCTACCGCAGCAGGGTTAAAAAAGTCTTCCTGGCCCGTGAGAGCAATAAAATCCAGATAAGTGAAGCCGTGAATAGCTTCAATTTCCGCCCGCTCTTCTGAACTGTTCATCAATTGATAGAGAAGCTCAACACCGAACAGTCGGGTGCCTGGGCAACCACCAATCTGAATTGCGAACATTGCCAACAGGTAACCGCTATTGGCACCTTGTGGCGTTACCCATCTTTCACTCTCAGGAAACGCTTCAAGAATGTCGGCTAGCGGCATTCCGATATAGTGCTTTTTCTGCAAGTACCACTCCAACCACATCCGTGCGCGCCTGTCAGGTCGCTCACCACTCTCGTTGGATTGGTCCGAGAAAATCCGGTGTAATGTCAAGCGCTCCTGAACGACGTGGATATCGGCGATCATCAGTAGCCGCGTCCACATTTCCGCGTCGTCCGTCTGCGCATTGGCGCTTCTGTACAAGCCGGCCTGTTCATAGGCAGTGCGTCTGACCAAGGCACTTGGATGGCATAACTGATTTTCGTTGAAGAACAAAGAGCGTAACCACGCCGTACGCGGTTTGTTCGGCTGATTGAACCATTCAACGACGAGCGGACGGTTATTCTCATCAATACATTGAACGTGAGAGAACACTGCGCCTACGCCCGGATTCGCATCCAGAACGGCTACTTGCTTTTCCAGCTTATCGACTTCCCAAGCGTCGTCCGAGTGATGAATAGCGATATATTCACCTGTACTCTGCGACTCGACAGCCCGGTTAATATTGTAAATATATCGACGAGTCCTGTCGTTTTGAATCTTTATGATTCGGGGATCATTATAACTTTCGATAACACCCCAAGAGCCATCTGGCGAAACATCATCAACAATAATCAGTTCCCAATCGGTGAACGTCTGATTGAGAACAGACTCGATCGCCTGGCCAATAAATTTTTCGTGATTATACGAGGTGAGTACAACCGAAACCTTTGCCACCTTTACTCTCCTTTGCGCCGTTTAACCAGCCGTCCGGCTTTGCGCAACCGGTTAACAAGACCAGCTTCGACAAAATGATGCACCGCAAGGTATCGCTTATGCTTAAGGGCAAACGCGTCACGCTCAGAAATCAGTGACGCAACATTCTGCTTTATCTTTTCCAGCTCGGCTCTTGACCACTCCAGCTGATTATTAGCTAGAGCCAAATCGCTATTTGAACGTGAAAGCTCGGAATTAGACTTAGCCAGTTCTGAATTGGACTGCGCCAGTTCGCTACCGGATTGAGCGAGTTCGTTGGTCGAATGCGCAAGCTCGGCCTTCAATTGTGCAAGCTCCGAATTCGATTGTGCCAACCCCGAATTGGCCTGTGCCAAGCTCGACTTCAGTTGAACCAGATCGGAAGTTGTTTGCACTAGTTCGACCTTCAGCTGTCCTACCTTCCACTCGGACTCCGCGAGGTCGGCCTCCAACCGTGACGTTTTATCAGTAACCCGTGCAAGCTCAGCACCCAGTTGAGCCCCCTCAGCACTATGTCTGGCGAGCTCGGTCTCCAACCGCACCCCTTCGGCATTTAGTCTTGCCAGTTCCGCATTCGATCGCTGAAGTTCGGCGTTCGAATGTGCTAGAGCAGCATTGGATTGCGTGAGCTCGGACTTCAACTGCTCAAGTTCGGCGCGAGTCGCATCGAGAGTCTGGGCTCCCGCGGCGCAGTAGCCCTGAAGATCTACCAGCTCTGCTTCCTTTTCCTTGCATAGGGACATCCAGACCTCACGCTGTTCAGCCAGCCAGTCCTTGTCCTTCAACAGCGTAGAAAATCTGGCACTGAAATGCTGCCGCATTTCGCTGATGCGTAAATGCCGCCCTCGCAGGAGTTCTATACCTTTGAGCGCCAAAGTCAGGTGCTCTTGAGAGAACTGTTCTTTGGCTGGTGGCAAATCAAGCGAGTAGCCATACACCTCAAAGTCTTTCGCATAAAGCCGCTCAATCAGCGCTTTTGACCTGGCGCTGATAAATTCCGGCAAATAAGGGATCAGACTCTCGTTAGCTCTTGAAGTGGTGAAGGGATTGACATACGCCCCCCCTAAATGAGCCCGTAATGCGTCATTTAACTCGGAGGTGTCTTCAATTTTCGACACAACGGTATAGGGAAACAATTGAGGTTTGAGCAGGTCGTATTGTGGCGCCCAGTGCCAATCCTTGAAATCATCGGCTTCAAAGGTATTCAAGTACTCCAGAAAGCACTCAAACGCTGCTGCCACATCAGTCATTGTTTCGACTGGGTACTCAACAAATGCCTGCCCTAGATACGGCTCAATCTGATACGGCTCACGCAATAATATCTTTGACTGCCAAGCAGAAAAAAGCCGCTTGTACGGGTTCCGTACCAAAGCAAAGCTAAAAAAATCGCCATTTTTGATTTCCTGCAATTGCTCCGGTGACTGCAGGCAAAGTTGCGGGGCAGCGATGCGCATCGAGTCATGAATGACAAGCTCAGGATCAGTCTCGGAACTGGTTTTAAGGTTCCGAATGGCCTCGGCAACACCTTCCAGCTCAGCGAACCACCATTTCAGAGATGTACACGCCACCTTCGGGGTTGCTACGTAGAATAATTTCCGTTCCTGTGAAACACAGCTGTTCCATGTAAAAAAATCCAATAAACGCTGGTCGTCATTGCTCGTCATTACCGTCCTCTCAGGCTTATTGTTTTTTCTTAAGAACGGAAACCTTGCCAACGTTGATGCACTCTTCGTACATCTGCGTTGCGAGTAGCTCGTTGATTAGAATACGTGGCCCCAACTCTGGGTCAGAGGCATCATCAAAAGCAATGCATGCGCCTTCTGCGACATGTGGCAACCAGCACTCGAAATCGCGCTTCACACCTTCATAACTATGATCGCCGTCAATCCACAGCAACCCAACAGGCTCGTTCCACTTTGGCACAATCATTTCACTACTCATATTGATCAACGAGACAATCTCGCTGCACTCGGTGATCAACATTGTTTTGTAAAATTCGGTACGATCCTTGGGTCCGAAGACGCCACCGAGCACACCAATGAAAGGCTTGTGTGGATCGACGGCATAGACGGGAGCATTGTGCCCCGCAAGGGAGCCTCGGCCGAGGAAGACAGTAGAACGGCCACGGTAAGACCCTACTTCCACAATGCATCCTGACTGGACCTGACCTGCCAACGCATAAAGAACCAATCCCTCTTCCAGGCTGATCATACCGTCAGTGAGCTTATGGAAGGTGTGAATATCCCGGAGTTGATCCGCAGGAATGCTGTCAGAGTAGTTCAAGTGCTGGCTCATTATTAGAGGCATCCATATAACCGAAAGATCTTGCACCTTGATCCGAAACGAGACGGAACATAAGTGCATCCAGAATTCTGTGGCACAGGGTCGGCTCGCTTTCCGACCACACGCCTCCACCGACGAAGTATACGCCCGGCAGCATGACCATCTTGAAGCTGAAAGTGACCTTGAACGCCCGATCCGTACCGTTGCATTCAAAATACTTGCCTTCGTCAGGAAAGCGCTGACCGGTAATCACGACACCCGACACGGTTCGAATATGAGTTGCAAAGAAGACTCGGGATACGGACTCCTTCAACTCGCCAGTCATGACAATATTGTAGTCACCACCAGCCTTCAGGACGTTGCAGCGTCGACCTTGCTTGTCAAAGATCTCGAAGGCGTCGATTCGCGCTCCCTGCTCTGGATAAATCGTTGTGGACTCAGGAACCATCCCGGGATCGAAATATTGATCCTCCGGAGCCTTATCTGCGCCAACCTCGGTTTTTCCGGCCTCTCCGCTCTCAATCGCAAGCGTTTCGTTGCCGATCTGACGAAACTCCTCAATTAATCGAGGTTGTTCATCCGCAGGGGCATAGATCAATTTTTGATACGCACGCACCACACTCATTGGCGACCCTGTACAGATTCGCTCGCCGCGCTCCATCAATATCGCCCGGTCACATAGCTCGACAACTTGTGGCCCTGAGTGAGACACGAACAGGATCGAAGTCCCTTTGGCCTTCAACTCATCAAGACGAGCGAAGCATTTGCGTTGGAATCGCTCATCCCCCACTGCCAAGGCTTCGTCGACGATGAGAATATCGGGATCCACCATGGCCTGGACGGCAAACGCCAGGCGAACGATCATGCCGCTTGAGTAAGTCTTGACGGGTTGATGAATGAACTCACCAATATCGGCAAAGGCTGCAATGTCGTCATAACGCTCATCAACTTCCGACCGGCTCAAGCCGAGGATCGCGGCGTTCATGTAAACGTTTTCGTGCCCGGTGAACTCGGGGTTAAATCCGGATCCCAACTCAAGCAAAGCACCAATACGCCCCACGGTCTGGACGTGACCGGCACTCTGGTTCAGAGTGCCGCAAATAACCTGCAGCAATGTGGACTTGCCACTACCGTTGCGCCCGACAATACCGACTGTCTCGCCTCGCTTGATATCGAACGAAACATTCCGCAGCGCCCAGAACTCGTGATAGTACTGCTTGCGCTGGCCAGCAAACATTTGCGCCAGTCGATCCCGTGGCTTGTCGTAGATGTGATAGCACTTGCTGACATCCTGCAGCTTGATTGCAATTTCAGAGGACATCAGCAAACCCCTTTCTAGTCTTCTGGAAAAATGCAAAACCCAGGCATGCGATTATTATTCCGACCACCGAATAAATTCCCAGTACTTGCCAATCCGGTTGCTGGCCGAAAAACAGAACGCTTCTGACGTTTTCTACAGCAGCAGTCAGAGGATTCAACTGCAACAACCCCCTGTACTCTTCCGGCACCGCAGTGGCGGGATAGAAAATAGGCGCGAGGAACATAAGCCCACTTGTGACCAAGCCAATAAAATGGGCAACGTCACGCATATAAACACCGAGAGAAGCCAACCCCCAGGACAAACCGAGAATGATCAACAACAAGGGTGCGATGACCACTGGTAGATAGAGCATTGTTATCGGCGGCAAACCGAACACAATACCGTAGGCAGAGGTCCAGACTATCAGGCTCACCAGAGCATGAAACAGGGATGCGCCGACGATCACGCAAGGCAGTATTTCCAAAGGAAAAACCACTTTTTTTACGTAATTGGCATTGGAAATAATCAAGTTGGGGGCGCGAGTTACGCACTCGGAAAACAAGTTAAAGACCATCAATCCCGCGAACAGGATTAACGCGAACTCCGATTTTGAATCTCCTGCACCTGCCCAACGAGAGTTAAAAATGAAACTGAATACAAACGTGTAGATCGAGAGCATCACGATAGGGTTGAAGAACGACCAGAGGATTCCCATGAAGGAGCCCCGATAACGACCGATGACCTCCCTCTTGATCAACGCAGCGATGAGCGCACGATTGCGCCAGACACTGGTAAACATGACGCTTGGCGAAGCTGAAAATATCTGCATCAGCCAGCAACCTCAAAACTATTCATAAAAAAAATCCCTTGATACATTCTTGATCAAACCCCTTTGAATATAACGGCGACCAGCAGTCCCAGATTACCCATTAGCGTCTGGCGGTAGACGCCGCAGCGCCAAATCCCGAATAGACGGCCGAGCAGGCTTCGCTTGCGGGCAACCTTGAATTGCTGCAGCACCTCTCGATTCTGCTCTGCGAGAAGAAACTCTACGGCCTCCAGATTGTTGATATTCTGATCGATCCAGCGGCTCAACCGACCCTGAAACAGCTTTTGGATTCGTACGATGGTCGATTTGAGCCCAACACTGGCACCAATCGAATTCGCCTCATGCTGACGATAGAAAAGGTGTGGGACCTCATCGAAATAAAATGCTCCACCGGCCCCCGTTACCAGCAGATACGCCCACCAGTCATGAGCAACTACGTTCAAATTCGCGCTGGACCTTAACACTTCACGTGCAGCACGATTAAAGACCATCGTATTACCGGCCGCGATGTTCTGAACCAAAGCGTTGGAGAATCCGAAAGCGCGCGAATAAAGCGGTGTAGTTCCAACGGTGACACCCTCCTCGTCAATCAGGGTGGTGCGAGTGGCATAGAGTGCGGGAACGTCGACGGGAACCTGACCTAGCCACATCAATGCTGCCGTCAGCTTGTCACCTGCCCAGATATCGTCCTGATCCGACCAAGCATAAAAATCAGCGTTAATCTCTTCTCGACAGGTCAGCGACATGAAATTGTTGGCAAAACCGGATCGAGGACCGGAAAGCAACGTAACCTTTTCGTGCCCGAGCCGCTCTTGAAAGGCGCCAACAATATTGAGTGTAGAGTCAGTCGAACCGTCATCCGAAACGAAAAGACGCCACTGCGCATGATCCTGTTGCTCAATAGACGCCAATTGCTCGGGAAGGAACCGTTCCCCGTTGAAGGAGCACATCAAAATCGCGACGGTCTTTCCCCTCTCCAGCACTTCGACAGTGTCTAAATCCAGGCGGGAGTTAGCGGAATCCGCTGATAAAGGGCTTGACACTGTAAGCTCCACTGCAATTAAACGCCGACCGAGGGCCTGAAGAATCATTCAAAGCGCCTCGATCGTCCGGCTCCATCCGCCTCGGCTACAAGGCGGAGGATTATAGAGAACTTTCATTACCGGTTGTTAAGCTTCGAGCCAAGCGCGACGGATCGCGACGCCCGCTACCTGCCCGATCAAGTCTTCTTGCCGACAACAGCCGTCAAGCAGCACACGAAAAAGAACAGAAGTTTATCCCGAAGACGACGACGACACTGCCAGCCTCGCACTGAAAGCGCCAGTAGATCGCCCCGCCCCAAATTCAACCAACTGCGGACAAATGGTTCGTTGCCTACACCGACGAGCAGCGCAATAGTCCTGACCTGCTTGAACCACCATCCTTCATGAATGGTGGCATAACGCTGAAGCAGAGATGACAGCCCCGTATTAGCGCCCACCTGATTATTTTCGTGCTGGCGGTAGAGCATGCTGGAGCAAGGATCGATAAACCATTCAAAACCATGACTACGAGCAAATGCATAGCAATACCAGTCATGCAGGCTGACTTGCTGCATTGACTCCCAATCATCAAGAACCTGCTGACGAAGTGACTGCGCAAGAACTGGCTTCAGCACGTAAGTACAACCAGGCCCCGCTGCCTCGAATAAATAATCCCAAGAGACTTGCGGCTGACTCTTGTCGAGCAGAATGGTTTTCCCGTTTGGCCAGAACGCAGTGACGTTACTCGAATAGGCGTGGACACCTCGTGCAGCAATAATTTGCGTAGCACGCAACAGCTTGTCGGACTGCCAGATATCATCCTGATCCGCAAATGCCACAGCATCGAAGCCTTGCGTATCAACATCACGAATCAGACGAAAAAAATTGCGCGCTGCACCGCCAAAACGACCGGCAGGTGGCAACAGAATCACACGATTATCGACAGCGGCAAGCGCTTCGCACCAGGCCTCGGTACCGTCATCAGACGGGTCGACACTGATATGAATTGTGACATCGACAGACTGCTGATTCAGGATCGAGGCTACTTGCTCCTCGATCCACTGCATACCATTGTAGGCAGCCAGCAAAACCGCGATCTTGGGATGATTTACTGGCATGCCATTCCTGCTTGCAGCGGTTGAACGCACCGACTGGGAAGCGCTTTGCTTACGAATCAGCGTGACGGCGAATCAAGCAGTTTTTGCAGATACTGACCATACCCGGTCTTCTTGAGAGCCTGGGCCTGAGCAGCGAGTTGCTCAGCGGTGATCCAGCCATTGTTGTAGGCGATTTCTTCCAGGCAAGCCACCTTCAACCCTTGGCGCTGTTCGATGGTGTGCACAAAATGACTGGCTTCCAACAGCGAATCATGGGTACCGGTATCCAGCCAGGCGAAACCACGACCGAGCATTTCCACATTCAGCGACTTCTGATTGAGATAGGCGCTGTTCACATCGGTGATTTCAAGCTCGCCACGCTCGGAAGGCTTGATGTTCTTGGCAATCTCAACGACCTGATTGTCGTAGAAATACAGCCCGGTCACCGCGTAGTTGGATTTCGGCTTCAGCGGCTTTTCTTCGATACTCAAGGCTCGGCCGGTAGCGTCGAACTCGACCACCCCGAAACGCTCCGGATCAGACACGTGATAACCAAATACGGTAGCACCATGCTCTTGCGAACTGGCGGAGCGCAGATTGTCGGAGAAATGCTGACCGTAGAAAATGTTGTCACCCAGGATCAGACAGCAAGGGTCTTCACCGATGAACTCCTCACCGATAATGAACGCTTGAGCGAGACCGTCCGGGCTAGGCTGCTCGGCGTAGGTCAGTTTGATGCCGTAGACACTGCCATCACCCAACAACTTCTTGAAGCAAGGTAGATCTTCCGGAGTAGAAATGATCAGGATTTCGCGCATACCAGCGAGCATCAGTACCGACAACGGATAGAAGATCATCGGCTTGTCGTAAATCGGCAGCATCTGCTTGGACACACCGAGTGTCAGCGGATGAAGACGCGTGCCTGAGCCGCCAGCGAGGATGATGCCTTTACGATTTATGGTGGTCATTTTTCAAGAACTTCCCTAAGCATTCGAGTTACACCACTTTGCCAATCCGGCAAGTGTAAAGAAAAATTGTCGCGTAGTTTCTGAGTATTCAAACGCGAATTCAGCGGGCGACGAGCGGCGGTGGGGTATGCAACAGCGTCGATCGGCTTGATGGTTTTGAAGGCGAGTTCTTCGCCATTATCCCGAGCAAAACCAAGCACATGACTGGCGTAACCATACCAGGACACTTCACCGCTGGCGGCAAGGTGGTACAAGCCTGCCAGTTCCGGCCGAGACTGCGCCTGCTGCAAAGCAAGCGCCGTGACATCGGCGATCAGATCAGCCCCCGTCGGCGCTCCTATCTGGTCGGCAATGACACTTAGTTCCTGACGTTCCTTAGCCAGACGCAACATAGTCTTGGCAAAGTTTTGCCCACGAACCGCAAAAACCCAACTGGTACGAAATATCAAGTATTTGCAGCCCGAGACCTGGATCGCCAGCTCTCCAGCCAGTTTGCTTTCACCGTAGCGATTCAGTGGCGCAGCTGCATCGGTTTCCAGCCAAGGAGTCTCACCTCGGCCATCGAACACGTAATCAGTCGAATAATGAACCAGCCAGGCACCCAGTCGCGCAGCCTGCTCGGCCATCACCTGAGTGGCCAGACCATTGACTTGCAGTGCCAGCTCGGATTCCGACTCAGCCTTGTCGACCGCGTTGTAGGCAGCGGCGTTGACGATCACATCGGGTTTGACCCGCATAATGGTGTCGCGCAATGCCGACAGATCAGTCAGGTCACCACACAAACCATCAACGGTCTGCCGATCCAGCGCAATCAACTCGCCAAGCGGAGCAAGGGAGCGTTGCAGCTCCCAGCCGACTTGACCGTTCTTGCCTAGCAGCAGAATCTTCATGCCTTGTTCGAGCGGTCCGCGTAGTTCTGGTTGATCCACTGCTGATAGGCACCACTCTTGACGTGAGCGACCCATTCAGTGTTGTTCAGATACCATTCGACGGTCTTGCGGATCCCCGTCTCAAAGGTTTCTTCCGGAGTCCAGCCCAACTCGCGCTGAATCTTGCTCGCATCAATTGCGTAGCGCTGGTCGTGCCCCGGGCGATCCTGAACGTATGTGATCAGGCTGGCATGCGGTCGGTGTACAGAGTCGGGACGCAACTCGTCAAGCAGTGCGCACAAGGTGTTCACGACTTCGATGTTTTGCTTCTCATTGTGACCACCGATGTTGTAAGTCTCACCAATCACACCTTCGGTCACGACCTTGTACAACGCACGAGCGTGATCTTCTACATACAGCCAATCACGAACCTGATTGCCTTTTCCGTAAACCGGAAGCGGCTTGCCTTCCAGCGCATTGAGAATGATCAATGGAATCAACTTCTCGGGAAAGTGGCACGGGCCGTAGTTATTCGAGCAATTGGTGACCAGTGTCGGCAAACCGTAGGTACGCGCCCAAGCACGAACCAGGTGATCAGAACTGGCTTTGCTGGCCGAATAAGGCGAACTAGGCTGATAAGGTGTGGTTTCAGTGAACAGATCTTCCGGGCCTTCCAGGTCGCCATATACTTCATCAGTCGAGATATGGTGAAAACGGAAGTTGGCTTTACGTGCATCATCCAGAGCAGCCCAATAGTGCCGCGCAGCTTCAAGCAGCGTGTAAGTGCCAATGATATTGGTTTGAATAAACTCCGACGGACCGGAGATCGAACGATCAACATGGGATTCTGCGGCCAGGTGCATGATTGCATCCGGTTGGTGCTCACGCAGCACACGGTCAACCTGATCACGATCGCAAATATCGACGCGTTCGAAAGCGTAACGCGTGTTCTGGCTGACTTCTGCCAAGGACTCCAGATTGCCGGCGTAGGTCAGCTTATCGACATTGACGACAGAGTCAGAAGTATTGGAGATGATATGACGGATAACTGCCGAGCCAATAAAGCCTGCGCCGCCGGTAACTAGAATTTTCACGCGAAACGATACCCTTGAGCTGCAGACAGCGCTGCCATTGAGCACTGTCTAATCCATGAATGCAGATGCCACTCGCAGTTGGCATCCGTCAGAGTCAGTCTGAATCGACATGCGTTACGGCACGATCGAACAAGGGAAGCATTTTACAGCTTAATCATGGATTTACTAATGGATAAAGACAGACTGAGGCGCAATTTCGACAGACGCGTCGCGCCTATCACTTTTATACCAGTCTCTTACCCGCAGCTCTGGACGATCGTCCCAGTAGCCAGCCCAGCATAGGGCCGATCAACATACCGATCAGTAGCGCCAACACTACAAGCACCGACACCGGCAGTTGCGGCCCGGAAAAACCCAGAAACAAAAGCGAAACTGACTGCTGGTTCTCAAGAACAAAAGCCAACACCGCCAGCACCATCAAAAGGAGAAATGCGCCAAGCAGTATGCGTTTCAGATTACGCATTCAGACCCCCTTGAATTTGAATAACGCAAATCAAGCGCCCTCCTCCTCTTCCTCGTTCACACGATCACGCAATTCCTTGCCCGGCTTGAAGTGCGGAACAAACTTGCCGTCAAGGCTGACAGACTGACCGGTCTTTGGATTGCGACCGACGCGCGGCGCACGATAATGCAGGGAAAAGCTGCCAAACCCACGGATCTCGATGCGATCACCGGTAGCGAGGCACTGGGACATTTGTTCAAGCATGGTCTTGATGGCCAGCTCCACATCCTTGGATGAGAGTAGCCCTTGATGGGTGACAATTCGTTCGATCAACTCCGACTTCGTCATATTTTTCCCTTCTTTTTCAAGCAGCTAGATCAGCGCTTGAAAGGTTTTAGCACGCCCGGAAGATTTTGAACAGCCCAGGGATTGACATATCTTCCTTGGCGCCGAAACGCCCGTTTTCAGTACACAAAAGCACCAAACCAAGGCAGCGCACATTCAACGGCACATCACCAACATGGTTCGAGTGACATAGCCTGCGGGATTGAAGCCAAATGGAAACTCATCTTCGTCTTTAGCATCATCGGACCGGGTGATCACCCTGTAACCCGCCCCCTTGCACTCCTTCGCCGCGCGCTTTTGGCACTTCTCCCACCCCGACCCCAAACCGGAGCAGTCGATCTCGATACCGCTGACACCACGCACCGCATGCGTCTTGGCACTGGTGGTACAGCCAGCCAAAACCAACACCGCAATCAACACAATAAATCTGTTCATCCACTTCCTTATGCCAGGCAACGCCCGACTACTGCACGACTACTACCCACAGCTTAGTCGCGAATAGGCGATTGATCCGATTAAAGAAACAGACAACCCGCTGAAGGGATTGGTTTCACCGTAGTCTCAGCCCCCCCAAATCGCAGGCACAAAAAAGGGCGACCGAAGTCGCCCTTTTTCATGATCAAGCAGAACTTAGTTCTGTTTGGCCATTGCTTGCTTCAACAGAGCAGCCATGGTGGTATCGGCTGGAGCTTCCTGAACGGAGTTCAGGCTCTGGATAGCTTCTTTCTCTTCAGCGTCATCTTTCGACTTGATCGAGAGCTGGATTACGCGGCTCTTGCGGTCAACGCTGATGATCTTGGCTTCAACTTCCTGGCCTTCTTTCAGAACGTTGCGCGCGTCTTCAACGCGGTCACGGCTGATTTCGGAGGCTTTCAGGGTCGCTTCGATGTCGTCAGCCAGAACGATGATGGCGCCTTTGGCGTCAACTTCTTTCACGGTGCCTTTAACGATAGCGCCTTTGTCGTTAACCGAGACGTACTCGGAGAACGGATCGCTTTCCAGTTGCTTGATGCCCAGGGAGATGCGCTCGCGCTCTGGGTCAACCGACAGGATGACGGTGTCCAGCTCGTCGCCCTTCTTGAAACGGCGTACGGCTTCTTCGCCCACTTCGTTCCAGGAGATGTCGGACAGGTGAACCAGACCGTCGATGCCGCCGTCCAGACCAATGAAGATACCGAAATCGGTGATCGACTTGATGGTACCGGAGATCTTGTCGCCCTTGTTGAACTGGCCAGAGAAGTCTTCCCATGGGTTCGACTTGCACTGCTTGATGCCCAGGGAGATGCGACGACGCTCTTCGTCGATGTCCAAAACCATGACTTCCACTTCGTCGCCGACTTGTACGACTTTCGAAGGGTGGATGTTCTTGTTGGTCCAGTCCATTTCCGAAACGTGTACCAGACCTTCAACGCCCTCTTCCAGCTCAGCGAAGCAGCCGTAGTCGGTCAGGTTGGTTACACGAGCGGTAACGCGAGTGCTTTCTGGGTAACGGGCTTTGATAGCAACCCATGGATCTTCGCCCAGCTGCTTCAGGCCCAGGGAAACACGGTTGCGTTCGCGATCGTATTTCAGAACCTTGACGTCGATTTCGTCACCAACGTTGACGATCTCGGAAGGATGCTTGATGCGCTTCCAGGCCATGTCGGTGATGTGCAGCAGGCCGTCCACGCCACCCAGATCGACGAATGCGCCGTAATCGGTGAGGTTTTTGACGATACCTTTGACTTGCTGGCCTTCCTGCAGGGATTCCAGCAGAGCTTCACGCTCGGCGGAGTTCTCGGCTTCGAGGACGCTGCGACGGGAAACGACAACGTTGTTGCGCTTCTGGTCCAGCTTGATGACCTTGAATTCCAGCTCTTTGCCTTCCAGGTGCGTGGTGTCGCGCACTGGACGGACATCAACCAGGGAACCTGGCAGGAACGCACGGATGCCGTTAACGTCGACAGTGAAGCCGCCTTTAACCTTACCGTTGATAACGCCCTTGACCACTTCCTCAGCTGCGAAGGCTGCTTCCAGAACGATCCAGCATTCAGCGCGCTTGGCTTTTTCACGGGACAGCTTGGTTTCACCGAAACCGTCTTCAACCGAATCCAGAGCAACGTGAACTTCGTCACCGACATTGATAGTCAGATCGCCAGCGTCGTTGTAGAACTGTTCCAGCGGGATGAGTGCTTCAGACTTCAGGCCAGCGTGAACGGTTACCCAGCGAGCCTGGTAATCGATATCAACGATAACACCGGTGATGATGGAGCCTGCCTGAAGGTTCAGGGTCTTTAGGCTTTCTTCAAAGAGTTCCGCAAAGCTTTCGCTCATTTTAATTCCTGTAGATGAGGGCGAAGAATACGCCCATCTCCACACCCCAGACGGTGTGGGTTAGTTTCATTTAAAAGAAGCGCTGCAGGACTATGACTGGTCCCCTGCGGCCTTCTTGGTCACCCGGCGATATCGCGAATGGCGATCTCGCTCATGATGCGTTCAAGCACCTGATCGATGGACAACTCCGTGGAATCCAGCTGAATCGCGTCGGCCGCCGGCTTGAGCGGGGCCACTGCACGCTGGGTATCACGCTCGTCGCGTGCACGGATCTCATCTAGCAGACTCGACAGACTAACATCCTCGCCTTTGCCCTTCAACTGCAAATATCGGCGACGCGCTCGCTCCTCGGCGCTGGCGGTGAGGAAGATCTTCAATGGGGCATCGGGAAAAACCACCGTACCCATATCGCGACCATCAGCCACCAACCCCGGCGCCTCCTGGAAGGCGCGCTGGCGCTGCAGCAGCGCCTCGCGCACCGCCGGCAGCGCAGCTACCTGGGACGCGCCTGCGCCAACACTTTCAGTACGGATGACATCGCTGACTTCATCACCTTCCAGGATGATGCGCTGCAGCTGACCTTCAGTCGCCGCGATGAACTGCACATCCAGATGAGCAGCCAGCTTTTTCAGCAACTCTTCATTGGTCAGGTCGACACCATGGTTGTGCGCAGCGAACGCCAGCAGGCGATACAGCGCACCGGAATCCAGCAGGTTCCAGCCCAGACGCTTGGCCAGAATCCCGGCGACCGTGCCCTTGCCCGAACCGCTTGGTCCATCGATGGTGATGACCGGTGCAATGTTTTTCACGACTGAGCCTCTTGAGCCACACGAATGCCGACCTGCGCGCACAGCGCGAGGAAGTTCGGGAACGACGTCGCGACGTTGGCGCAATCATGGATGCGGATCGGCGCAGTGGCGCGCAGCGAGGCCACACTGAAGGCCATGGCGATACGGTGATCGCCGTGACCATGCACTTCGCCGCCACCGATCTGGCCGCCATCGATGATGATGCCGTCCGGGGTCGGCTGGCACTTGACGCCCAGCGCCAGCAAGCCGTCCGCCATGACCTGGATGCGGTCCGATTCCTTGACGCGCAACTCTTCAGCACCGGTCAGCACGGTACGACCTTCGGCACAGGCCGCCGCCACGAACAGTACCGGGAATTCGTCAATCGCCAGTGGCACCAGCGCTTCCGGAATCTCGATACCTTTCAGTTTAGCTGCCCGCACGCGCAGGTCGGCTACCGGTTCGCCACCGACCTCACGTTGGTTTTCCAAGGTGATATCGGCGCCCATCAGACGCAGGATGTCGATAACGCCGGTACGGGTCGGGTTGATGCCGACGTGCTCCAACACCAACTCGGAACCTTCGGCGATCGACGCCGCCACCAGAAAGAACGCCGACGACGAGATATCGCCCGGCACTTCAATGTGGGTCGCGGTCAGCTTGCCGCCGGACTCGACCGAAGCGGTCGCGCCATCAACGCTCACCGGGTAGCCGAAACCACGCAGCATGCGCTCGGTGTGATCACGGGTTGGAGCCGGCTCAGTGACAGTGGTCTTGCCTTCCGCGTACAGACCCGCCAGCAGCAGGCAGGACTTCACCTGAGCACTGGCCATCGGCATGGTGTAGGTCAGACCCTTGAGCTTATGACCGCCACGAATGGTCATCGGCGGACGACCTTCGGCAGCAGTTTCAATCACAGCGCCCATTTCACGCAGCGGATTGGCCACGCGATTCATCGGACGCTTGGACAGCGACGCATCGCCCGTCAGGGTGCTGTCGAAGTTCTGCGCCGCCAGCAGGCCGGACAACAGACGCATCGAGGTGCCGGAGTTGCCCAGATAGATCGGGCCAGGTGCCGGCTTCAAGCCATGCAGGCCAACGCCGTGAATGGTCACGCGACCGTGGTGCGGGCCTTCGATGACCACGCCCATGTCGCGAAATGCCTGCAAGGTCGCCAGGGCATCTTCACCCTCGAGGAAACCTTCCACCTCGGTCACGCCTTCGGCCAGCGAGCCGAGCATGATCGAGCGGTGGGAAATCGATTTGTCACCTGGTACGCGAATCCGACCGGACAAGCGGCCACCAGGTTGAGCCAGAAAAATCAGATCGTTGGAATTCATAGCGTCCACATAGGCCCTGCGGGCCAGGATTTTACTGAAATGCTCGCGGGCAACCCGGGCGCGCGTGAAGACGCCCAACAATTGGTGCCCATCCCCTGCATCGACCGCGTCGCGCAAGGCGTCGAGGTCGCTGCGAAATGTATCGAGTGTGCGCAGGACAGCCTCGCGGTTGGCGAGGAAGATGTCGTGCCACATCACCGGGTCGCTTCCGGCGATTCTTGTGAAATCGCGAAAACCGCCCGCAGCGTAACGGAAGATCTCAAGGTTTTCATTGCGTTTGGCCAACGAGTCGACCAGACCGAAGGCCAGCAGGTGCGGCAGATGACTGGTCGCGGCCAACACTTCGTCGTGGCGCTCGACCTGCATATGCTCGACATCGGCACCCAGCTCACGCCACAAGCGATCGACCACCGCCAGCGCGGCCGGGTCGGTTTGCGCGAGCGGGGTCAGAATCACCTTGTGCCGACGGAACAGCTCAGAGTTGGAAGCTTCCACCCCACTCTGCTCGGAACCGGCAATCGGATGCCCCGGCACGAAACGCGCCGGCATACCGCCGAACGCCTCGGTCGCCGCGCGCACCACGTTGCCCTTGGCGCTGCCGACATCGGTCAGAATCGCCTGGCCCAGATCGACACCCGCCAGACGCGCGAGCACCTTCTCCATGGCCAGAATCGGCACCGCCAGTTGAATCACGTCGGCGCCCTGACACGCAGCAATCAGGTCGTCTTCGCAACGGTCCACCACACCCAACTCGACCGCCAGCCTGCGCGATTG
The DNA here is from genome assembly GCF_002156405.1 of Pseudomonas sp. SCPG-7. Lineage (NCBI taxonomy): Bacteria > Pseudomonadati > Pseudomonadota > Gammaproteobacteria > Pseudomonadales > Pseudomonadaceae > Pseudomonas > Pseudomonas sp. SCPG-7. The sequence continues at coordinate 37,341 of NZ_MVOO01000012.1, forward strand.
CGGGTCGAGATCGACCCCGACCACTTCACGGCAGATGCCGCTTTCACGCAAGCCTTTGGCAAACGAACCACCGATCAACCCCAGACCGACCACCACAAGGCGACCGATCATAGGTGCAGCAGATTGCAGAGCAGTGACATCACCCACGAGCCAGAACCTTGCGCAGCGCTTCAAGGAAGCGGCTGTTTTCCGCCGGCAGACCGATGGTCACCCGCAGGTGGTTCGGCATGCCGTAATTGGCCACCGGACGCACGATCACACCTTCACGCAGCAGCCCCTGGAAAACCGGTGCAGCGACCTGACCAAGATCGACGCAGATGAAGTTGCCTTTGGACTCGATCCAGCTCAGACCCAGCTCACGGAAACCCGCCTGCAGTTGCTGCATGCCGGATTCGTTGAGCTGACGGCTTTGCGCCAGATACTCGTCGTCCTTCAGCGCCGCACAGGCTGCGGCCAGAGCCAGGCTGTTGACGTTGAATGGTTGGCGCACACGGTTGAGCACGTCCGCTACTACCGCAGTGGACAGACCATAACCGACGCGCAGCGCTGCCAGGCCATAGGCCTTGGAGAATGTGCGCGATACCAGCAGATTCGGGTACGCCGCGAGGAAATCCAGACCGTCCGGCAGATCGCTGCCTTCGGCGTACTCGATGTACGCCTCGTCCAGCACCACCAGCACGTGTTCCGGTACATCTTGCAGGAACTCGTCCAGCGCTTCGGCGCCGAACCAGGTGCCGGTCGGATTGTTCGGATTGGCGATGAACACCACGCGGGTATTGGCGTCGATGGCCGCAAGCATCGCAGGCAAGTCGTGCCCCCAGTCCTTGGCCGGCACCACTTTGGCCTGCGCGCCGACCGCCTGGGTGGCGATCGGGTAAACGGCAAACGCATGCTCACTGAACACGGCGTTCAGACCCGGCGCCAGATAGGCGCGCGCCACCAGCTCAAGAATGTCGTTGGAACCGTTGCCCAGGGTTACCTGGTTCAGCTCGACGCGGCACTGCTCGGCCAACAGCGATTTCAGCGCGAAGCCATTGCCGTCCGGATAACGGGTCAGCTCGGCCAGCTCATCACGGATTGCCGCCAGCGCTTTCGGGCTGGCGCCCAGCGGGTTCTCATTGCTTGCCAGTTTGACGATTTTCGCCGGATCCAGATCCAGCTCGCGCGCCAGTTCGTCCACAGGCTTGCCCGGAACGTACGGCGAAAGTTGTTGCACGCCCGGCTGTGCCAGAGCGAGGAAGTTGCCACTCATTTGCTACCGCCCCTTAAAGAACTGCTTTCGGGTAGGAACCCAGCACTTTGAGTGCTACTGCTTCCTGACTGATCTTTTCCAACACACCTTTGATCAACGGATCACGGTGGTGGCCGACGAAGTCGATGAAGAACACGTAGGTCCATTTGCCACTGCGCGACGGACGGGTTTCGATCCGGGTCAGGTCGATCCCGTTATCATGGAACGGCACCAGCAGCTCATGCAGCGCGCCAGGCTTGTTGCTCATCGAGACGATGATCGAGGTTTTGTCGTCGCCGGTCGGCGGCACTTCCTGATTACCGATCATCAGGAAGCGCGTCGAGTTGTCCGGACGATCTTCGATCTTCTCGGCCAGACGCGTCAGGCCGTACAAGCCTGCGGCCATGTCACCGGCAATCGCCGCCGAATTCCACTCACCCTTGACCCGCTTCGCCGCTTCGGCGTTGCTCGCCACCGCCACGCGCTCGACATTCGGGTAATGCGCATCCAGCCACTTGCGGCATTGGGCCAGCGACTGCGCGTGGGAATAAATGCGGCTGATGCTGTCGGTCTTGGTGTTTTCACCGACCAACAGGTGGTGGTGGATGCGCAGCTCGACTTCACCGCAGATCACCATGTCGTGTTCGAGGAAGCTGTCGAGGGTGTGGTTGACCGCGCCTTCGGTGGAGTTCTCCACCGGCACCACGCCGAAGTTCACCGCACCCGCCGCTACTTCACGGAACACTTCGTCGATTGCCGCCATCGGCTTGCTGATCACCGCGTGGCCGAAGTGCTTCATCGCCGCTGCTTGAGTGAAGGTGCCTTCAGGGCCGAGGTAAGCCACTTTCAATGGCTGCTCGAGCGCCAGGCACGAAGACATGATTTCGCGGAACAACCGCGCCATCTCTTCGTTGCCCAGCGGCCCCTGATTGCGCTCCATCACCCGCTTGAGCACCTGAGCTTCACGCTCGGGACGATAGAACACCGGCACTTCGCCTTCGGCCAGCGAGGCCATCTTTACTCGCGCAACTTCCTGGGCGCAGCGGGCGCGTTCGCTGATCAGCTCGAGGACTTTGCTGTCCAGAGCGTCGATGCGAACGCGCAGTGCCTTGAGTTCTTGCTCGGACATCAGCCGTGTTCCTTCTCGAATTCAGCCATGTACGCCACCAGCGCGTTGACGGCGTTGATGTCGACGGCGTTGTAGATGGAGGCGCGCATGCCGCCCACGGAGCGGTGGCCCTTGAGGTTGAGCAGGCCGCGTTCGTCAGCACCGGCGAGGAACGGCTTGTCCAGGCGATCGTCAGCCAAACGGAATGGCACGTTCATCCACGAGCGGTCCGACTTGTTGATCGGGTTGCTATAGAGGCCGCTGGCGTCGATGAAGTCGTACAGCGTGCGCTGCTTGACGTCATTCAGTTTGGCGATCGCTTCAACGCCGCCCTGCTCTTTCAGCCACTGGAACACCAGGCCGGAGAGGTACCAGGCCAGGGTCGGCGGCGTGTTGTACATCGAGCCGTTGTCGGCCGCGACCTTGTAGTCGAGCATGGTCGGGCACAGCGCGCGAGCCTTGCCCAGCAGGTCTTCGCGGATGATGTTGACGACAATACCGCTCGGACCGATGTTCTTCTGTGCGCCGGCGTAGATCATGCCGAAACGCGAGATGTCGACCGGACGCGAGAGGATGTCCGAAGACATGTCGGCGACCAGCGGCACATCACCGGTTTCCGGGATCCACTGGAATTCCAGACCGCCGATGGTTTCGTTCGGCGCGTAGTGAACGTAAGCGGCGTCTTTCGACAGCTTCCACTCGTTCTGACCCGGGATGGCGAAATAGTCGTAAGGCTTGGCGGTGGCGGCAACGTTGACGTGGCCGTAGCGCGAGGCTTCTTCGATGGCTTTCTGCGACCAGATACCGGTGTCGATATAGTCGGCGCTGCCGTTTTCCGGCAACAGGTTCAGCGGGATCTGCGCGAACTGCTGGCTGGCGCCACCCTGCAGAAACAGCACTTTATAGTTCGACGGGATATTCAGCAGGTCACGCAGATCCTGCTCGGCCTGGGTGGCAATGGACACGAACTCATCGCTGCGATGGCTCATTTCCATGACCGACAGACCCTTGCCATGCCAATCAAGGAGTTCACCCTGGGCACGTTGCAGGACAGCTTCAGGAAGCGCCGCAGGACCGGCACAGAAGTTATAGGCTCGCTTGCTCACATCCAATCTCGCTCTGATTTGGTGGTATCACATATCAGTCGGCGCCGATCCTGCGGGAGCGAGCTTGCTCGCGAAGGCGGACTGACATTCAACAACGATGTCGCCTGTTGCTCCGCTTTCGCGAGCAAGCTCGCTCCCACAGGGTTCGTCATGGGCGCCGATATTTCATACCGGACAAATAACAAGGGGGCGAATTTTCATCCGCCCCCTCGCTTGTCCGCTTATTCCTGCGGCTCTTCGTCAGCTGCGGCGTCGAGTTGCTGGTCCTCGGCAACGTCGTCGATCACGACATCTCCCTCGAACTCGGCACCCTCTTCACCTTCAAGCTCGTCGCCTTCGACTTCCGATGGCTCCTGAACCCGCTCCAGACCGACCAGGGTTTCATCCTTGGCCAGTTTGATCAGAGTCACGCCCTGAGTGTTACGACCCAGGCTCGACACTTCGTCGACACGGGTACGCACCAGCGTGCCCTGATCGGAGATCAGCATGATTTCTTCGCCGTCGAGCACCTGAACCGCACCGACCAGACGGCCGTTACGCTCGTTGCTGACCATGGCGATCACGCCCTGGCCGCCACGCTTGTACTCAGGGAACTCGGTGATCGCGGTGCGCTTGCCATAACCACGCTCGGAAGCAGTGAGGATCTGGCTGCCTTCTTCCGGGATCAGCATCGAAATCAGCTTCTGCCCTTCCGGCAGACGCATGCCGCGTACACCACGGGCAGTACGGCCCATGGCACGGACATCGGACTCTTTGAAGCGCGTCACTTTGCCGCCATCGGAGAACAGCATCACTTCGCGCTCGCCATCGGTGATGGCCGCGGAGATCAACACGTCGCCTTCGTCCAGTTCCAGCGCGATCAGACCGACGCTGCGCTGACGGCTGAAGGATTCCAGCGGAGTCTTCTTCACGGTGCCGTTGGCGGTCGCCATGAAGATGTAATGACCTTCGGTGTATTCCTCGACCGGCAGCATGGTGGTGATGTATTCACCGTCATCCAGCGGCAGCAGGTTAACCAACGGACGACCACGGGCGGCGCGGGACGCTTCCGGAATTTCGTAAGTCTTCAGCCAGTACACCTTGCCCTTGCTGGAGAACAGCAGCAGCGTGGTGTGACTGTTGGCCACCAGCAGGTGAGCGATGTAGTCCTCATCCTTGACGCCGGTGGCCGACTTGCCTTTACCGCCGCGGCGCTGGGCCTGGTAGGCAGCCAGCGGCTGGGTCTTGGCATAGCCGCCGTGGGAGATGGTCACGACGCGCTCTTCTTCCGGGATCATGTCGCCCAGGGTCAAATCGAGACGCGCATCGAGAATCTCGGTGCGGCGCACGTCGCCATATTCGGCGCGGATCACTTCCAGTTCTTCGCGGATCACTTCCATCAGGCGCACGGCGCTGTTGAGGATGCGGATCAGCTCGCCGATCTGGTTGAGGATCTCTTGATACTCGGCCAGCAGCTTCTCGTGCTCCAGACCGGTCAGACGGTGCAGACGCAGCTCCAGAATGGCTTGTGCCTGTTCTGGCGACAGGAAGTACTTGCCTTCGCGCAAACCATATTGCGGATCGAGATTTTCCGGACGGCACGAATCGGCGCCGGCACGTTCCACCATCGCCACCACCGCCGAGGATTCCCAAGGGGTGCTGACCAGCGCTTCCTTGGCTTCCGACGGAGTCGGCGACGCCTTGATCAGGGCGATCACCGGGTCGATGTTCGACAGGGCAACGGCCTGACCTTCGAGGATGTGACCACGCTCGCGAGCCTTGCGCAGCTCGAATACGGTACGACGGGTGACCACTTCGCGACGGTGACGGACGAAGGCTTCCAGCAGATCCTTGAGGTTGAGGATGCGTGGACGGCCGTCGATCAGCGCGACGATGTTGATGCCGAATACCGATTGCAGTTGGGTCTGGGCGTAGAGGTTGTTGAGGATCACCTCAGGCACTTCGCCGCGACGCAGCTCGATCACGACGCGCATACCGTCCTTGTCGGACTCGTCGCGCAGCTCGGTGATGCCTTCGAGCTTCTTCTCTTTGACCAGCTCGGCGATCTTCTCGATCAGACGCGCCTTGTTCAGCTGATACGGCAGTTCAGTGATGACGATCTGTTGACGGCCACCGACCTTGTCGATGTCTTCGATGATCGAACGCGCACGCATGTAAATGCGACCACGACCGGTGCGATAGGCTTCGATAATTCCGGCACGACCGTTGATGATCGCGGCCGTCGGGAAGTCCGGACCGGGGATGTATTGCATCAGCTCATCGACGGTCAGCTCGGGATTGTCGATGAGGGCCAGGCAACCGTCGATGACTTCGCCGAGGTTGTGCGGCGGAATGTTGGTCGCCATGCCCACGGCAATACCGCTGGAACCGTTCACCAGCAGGTTCGGCACGCGGGTCGGCATGACCGCCGGGATCAGCTCGGTACCGTCGTAGTTCGGCACCCAGTCCACGGTTTCCTTGTGCAGGTCGGCCAGCAGTTCGTGCGCCAGCTTGGTCATGCGCACTTCGGTGTATCGCATGGCCGCGGCGTTGTCGCCGTCCACCGAACCGAAGTTGCCCTGACCGTCAACCAGCAGGTAACGCAGGGAGAAAGGCTGAGCCATGCGGACGATGGTGTCGTAAACCGCGGTATCACCATGCGGGTGATACTTACCGATCACGTCACCGACAACACGGGCAGATTTCTTGTACGGCTTGTTGAAGTCGTTGCCCAGCTCGCTCATCGCGAACAGTACGCGACGGTGCACGGGCTTGAGGCCATCGCGCGCATCCGGCAGTGCACGGCCGACGATTACGCTCATTGCGTAGTCGAGGTAGGACTGTTTCAGCTCGTCTTCGATATTGACCGGGAGGATTTCTTTGGCCAGTTCGCCCATGAGAAGCCTGATTCCTTTTTCTGGTGAAACTTCGTCATATCCATATGGGATGTACGAAGCTCGTCGGGGCAGGCTGAGTGCCGTGCGCCGACTTACGACAAATCAACGGATACAACCACGGATTTGCGCAGTAAAGACAGCTCCGTGAAGCCGCCTCGGAAAACGCCGGATGTTATCACAAGAGCCGCCACGCACCTATCCCCCAGATGCGCATGGAGCATAGTTAGTTGACCGATGACAGGCGTAAAGGGGACGAGAGAGGCTCAGAGCTTCTTTGAATGCAGTTTTGAGGTCAGATTTTGCGATGTTTATTGACTTTCAGGGCGCCATCGCTGGCAAGCCAGCTCCCACAGGGTCAGCGGCGAGCACAGAACCTGTGGGAGCTGGCTTGCCAGCGATGGCGTCCTTACAGACGCCAAAGCCAATCAATGCAGGCGTTTGCGGCACATCAACTGAGCCATTTTCGCCGTATCCGGACGCTCGACGATGCCTTTTTCAGTGACGATCGCATCGATCAGATCGGCCGGCGTCACATCGAACACCGGGTTGAACGCTTCAACGTCCGCACCCACCCGCTTGCCACCGACCTCCAGCAACTCGGCGCCATCACGCTCCTCGATCGGAATGTCGTCGCCGCTGGCCAGATGCATGTCGATGGTCGAACTCGGTGCCACCACCATGAAGCGCACGCCGTGGTGCATTGCGTTGACCGCCAGTTGGTAGGTGCCGATCTTGTTCGCCACATCGCCATTGGCAGTGATGCGGTCAGCACCGACGATCACCCAGGTCACGCCTTTGGTTTTCATGATGTGCGCGGCGGCGGAGTCAGCATTGAGCGTCACCGGGATGCCTTCGTTCGCCAGCTCCCAGGCGGTCAGGCGCGAACCCTGCAACCACGGGCGGGTTTCATCGGCGTAGACGCGCTCTACCATGCCTTCAAGATAGGCCGCGCGAATCACCCCCAGTGCGGTACCGAAACCACCGGTGGCCAAGGCGCCGGTATTACAGTGAGTGAGAATCGCCTGGGCGTTGCCCTGATGCTTGCGGATCAGGTCGACACCGAGCTGAGCCATGGTCAGGTTGGCTTCGCGGTCGCTTTCATGAATGGCGATGGCTTCAGCTTCCAGTGCCGCCAGCGGATCGGCGTTTTCTTTCAGCCGGTCCAGGCGATCGTGCATGCGATTCAGCGCCCAGAACAGATTGACCGCTGTCGGCCGGGAATCGGCCAGCAAGGCGAAATCCTCTTCCAGCGCCGCGTACCAGTCACCCCCCTCAGCGATCCGTGCGCGGGCCGCCAGCACAATGCCATAGGCCGCACTGATGCCGATCGCCGGTGCGCCACGTACCACCATCGAACGAATCGCCTCAGCCACACCGGCCGCGCTGGTGTAGGCAATCCAGGTTTCCTCGAACGGCAAAATGCGCTGATCCAGCAGGTGGAGCGCGCCATCTCGCCAATCGATGGCCTTTACTTTCTCCGCAGCCAACAGTCGATCGCGCATCCCTCACCCCGCACTCATGAACAAAAGCCGCCGATTATAGCGATCCCCCCGCGAAGACGCTCGGGTATACTTCGCCATCCTTTACAAAAGCACTGGAACCGACCCTCGATGCCGAAACCTGCCATTGCGCTCGACTTATTATTGCTGCCGACCTGGCTGGTACCCGTCGAACCTGCAGGCGTTGTGCTCAAGGAACATGGCTTGGGCATCCGTGACGGTCGCATCGTGTTTATCGGCCCGCGCGCCGAAGCATTGAAGTGTAACGCCACTGAAGTCCGCGAATTGCCGGACGTGTTGCTCAGCCCGGGCCTGATCAACGCCCACGGACATGCGGCGATGACCCTGTTCCGTGGCCTGGCCGACGACCTGCCGCTGATGACCTGGCTGGAAAACCATATCTGGCCGGCCGAAGCCAAATGGGTCGATGAAGATTTCGTCCGTGATGGCACTGACTTAGCGATTGCCGAGCAGATCAAGGGTGGCATCAGTTGCTTCTCGGACATGTACTTCTTCCCGAAAGTCGCCAGTGAGCGTGTGCACAACAGCGGCATTCGCGCGCAGATCGCGATTCCGATCCTCGATTTCCCGATCCCCGGCGCCAGTAGCGCCGATGAGGCCATTCGTCAGGGCGTCGAGCTGTTCGGCGATTTGAAGCATCACGAACGGATCAAGATCACTTTCGGCCCTCATGCACCCTACACCGTGGGCGACGAGAACCTGGAAAAAATCCGTGTGATCGCCGAAGAGCTGGACGCGTCGATCCACATGCACGTCCACGAAACCGCCTTTGAAGTCCAGCAATCGCTGGAGCATCGCGGCGAGCGACCACTGGCCCGTCTCGCTCGCCTCGGCCTGCTCGGCCCGCGCTTCCAGGCGGTGCACATGACCCAGATCAGCGATGACGATCTGGCATTGCTGGTAGAAAGCAACACCAGCGTGATCCACTGCCCGGAATCGAACCTGAAGCTGGCCAGCGGTTTCTGCCCGGTGGAGCGTCTGTGGCAGGCTGGTGTGAACGTTGCCGTCGGCACCGATGGCGCAGCGAGCAACAACGACCTCGACCTGCTCGGCGAAACCCGCACCGCCGCGCTGCTGGCCAAAGCCGTCGCCGGCTCGGCCACCGCGCTGGACGCCCATCGCGCGCTGCGCATGGCCACGCTCAACGGGGCCCGGGCTCTGGGCATTGAGGCACAGGTCGGTTCGCTGGAGATCGGCAAGGCCGCGGACATTGTCGCCTTCGACCTGTCCGGCCTGGCCCAGCAACCGGTCTATGACCCGGTGTCACAGCTTATCTATGCCACCGGCCGCGACTGCGTGAAACACCTGTGGGTCGCCGGCAAACAGTTACTCGACGACCGGCGCCTGACCCGCCTGGACGAACAACAGCTGGGCGCCACCGCCCGGGCCTGGGGCCAGCGCATCAGCGGCCACTCAGAATCGTAAACACCGCGGAGCAGACTTCGCGGCTACAGCCTTTTTCAAGTTTTTCGAGGAATAGATCATGAGCAACGTCGACCACGCCGAAATCGCCAAATTCGAAGCCCTGGCCCATCGTTGGTGGGACCGTGAAAGCGAGTTCAAACCACTGCACGACATCAATCCGCTGCGCGTCAACTGGATTGACGAGCGGGTCAATCTGGCCGGCAAGAAAGTTCTCGACGTCGGCTGCGGCGGCGGCATTCTCAGCGAAGCCATGGCCCAGCGCGGCGCCACCGTAACGGGCATCGACATGGGCGAAGCGCCGCTGGCGGTCGCGCAACTGCATCAATTGGAATCCGGGGTCAACGTCGAGTACCGGCAGATCACCGCTGAAGCCCTTGCCGAAGAAATGCCCGAGCAGTTCGACGTCGTAACCTGCCTGGAAATGCTCGAGCACGTACCGGACCCGTCGTCGGTGATTCGCGCCTGCTACCGCATGGTCAAGCCCGGCGGCCAAGTGTTTTTCTCGACCATCAACCGCAACCCGAAGGCGTACCTGTTCGCCATCGTCGGTGCCGAATACATCATGAAGCTGCTGCCACGCGGCACCCACGACTTCAAGAAATTCATTCGCCCGTCCGAGCTGGGAGCCTGGAGCCGCATCGCCGGCCTGACCGTCAAGGACATCATCGGCCTGACCTACAACCCGCTGACCAAGCACTACAAGCTGGCCAACGACGTTGACGTCAACTACATGATCCAGACCCTGCGCGAGGAATAAGCCGATGGCCATCAGAGCAGTCCTTTTCGATATGGACGGCACCCTGCTCGACACCGCGCCGGATTTCATCGCCATCTGTCAGGCGATGCGCGCGGATCGCGGCTTGCCGCCGATGAACGACAAGCACATCCGCGACGAAATTTCCGGCGGCGCCAAAGCCATGGTCGCGGTGACGTTCTCGATGGATCCGGAATCGCCGGGCTTCGAAGAACTGCGCCAGGAATTCCTCGAACGCTATCTGGCCGGTTGCGCGGTACACAGCAAGCTGTTCGACGGGATGGGCGAGTTGCTGGCCGACATCGAGCGGGGCAACTTGATCTGGGGCGTGGTCACCAACAAACCGGTGCGGTTTGCCGAACCGATCATGCAGCAACTGGGGCTGGCCGAGCGCTCGGCGCTGTTGATCTGCCCGGACCACGTGAAAAACAGCAAGCCGGATCCGGAGCCGCTGATCCTCGCGTGCAAGATGCTTGATCTGGATCCGTCCACCGTACTGTTTGTGGGCGATGATCTGCGCGACATCGAATCCGGGCGCGATGCGGGCACTAAAACCGCCGCCGTGACCTATGGCTATATCCATCCGGACGACAACCCGCGGCACTGGGGCGCGGATGTGGTGGTGGATCATCCACTGGAGTTGCGCAAGGTGCTCGACAGCGCGCTGTGCAGCTGCTGACCCGCCCCCCCCCCTGTGGCGAGGGAGCTTGCTCCCGCTGGGTCGCGCAGCGGCCCCATTTTTACCTGAGTGCGCATTTTCTCAGGCACACCGCACTGGCTGGCACTACGACTGCTCCGCAGCCGAGCGGGAGCAAGCTCCCTCGCCACAGAGTTCAGCATTCGCCTTATGGAGAGGTTTTTATGTTTGATTACACCGCCCGTCCCGAACTGCTCAAGGATCGGGTCATTCTGGTCACCGGTGCCGGCCGTGGCATCGGCGCGGCGGCTGCCAAAACCTACGCCGCCCATGGCGCCACCGTGCTGTTGCTGGGCAAGACCGAAGCCAATCTGACGCAGGTCTACGACGAAATCGAAGCAGCCGGCCACCCACAACCGGCAGTGATCCCGTTCAACCTCGAAACCGCCCTGCCCCATCAATACGATGAGCTGGCGGCGATGATCGAAACCGAGTTCGGCCACCTCGACGGTCTGCTGCACAACGCCTCGATCATCGGCCCGCGCACGCCGATCGAACAGTTGTCGGGCGAAAACTTCATGCGTGTCATGCAAGTCAACGTCAACGCCATGTTCATGCTGACCAGCACCCTGCTGCCGCTGCTCAAGCTGTCGCAGGATGCCTCGGTGGTGTTCACCTCCAGCAGCGTCGGGCGCAAGGGCCGGGCCTACTGGGGCGCCTACGGTGTGTCGAAGTTCGCCACCGAAGGCCTGATGCAGACGCTGGCCGACGAAGTCGATGGCGTAGCACCTGTGCGCTCCAACAGCATCAACCCGGGCGGTACGCGTACCAGCATGCGCGCACAGGCCTATCCGGGGGAAAACCCGCTGAACAATCCGACCCCGGAAGAGATCATGCCGGTGTACCTGTACCTGATGGGCCCGGACAGTACGGGCATCAATGGCCAGGCATTCAACGCGCAATAACTGCCATACGTCGCTTTTGTTGCCGTGGCGGATTACCGTCGCGGCACACCTTTGCCGCTTTTCGCCGTGATATTCCAGTCAAATATCTGCCACTCCCGCCCAAAGCAAAATGCCATCCTATTGATTCATAACAGTTTTAATAATCCTGAACTGAATGGCACGACTTTCGCTCTAATTTCCCTCAAAGCACGCCGTGTGAAGGCACTGGGGCAAGGCCGATTTCGATAGCTGACTAATCGACATCCGGCAGACTAAACTTACGCCAAATGTCCTACGGGACTGATGGATCAGTATGACGCGCAGCCCATAGCCGCTCTCACCCAGCCTGTAAGACAGACTTACTGCTTAGGGGCTCACGCCATATGAAATCACCTTCCCAGACCAATGCAATTGACTTTGACAGTGCCAAATTGCAACGCCTGGGCTTTGGTCAGCTGCCTCCGCTTCTGGAACGCCCGGCCAGCCTCGCGCAACTGCGCCAACAAATGAGCCTGCAACTGCAAACCAGTCTTGAACCGCAACGAATCCTCGGTCTGTTTTTTCGCGAAGTTCAGCGCCTGGTGCCGCTGGACGCCTTGAGTTATGTGCATTCAGGCAGCGACCTGCGCCTGGAATTCGGTGCCCGCGGTCACCATTCCGTCAGCTATAGCCTCAGCCACGAAGGCGAGCACTTGGGCGAGCTGGTGTTTCGCCGCAACCAGCGCTTCAGTGAGCAGGATCAGGGCAACCTCGAATCGCTGCTGTCGTCGCTGTTATTCCCGATGCGCAACGCCCTGCTCTACCGCGCTGCGACGCAAAGTGCGTTGCGCGATCCGCTGACCGGAACCGGCAACCGGATCGCCATGGAGCAGACCCTGCAGCGCGAGATCGACATGTCACGTCGGCACCTGCAACCACTATCGGTACTGATGCTCGACATCGACCACTTCAAACGGGTCAACGACAGCCACGGTCACAGCGCCGGTGATGACGTGCTCAAAGCGGTGGCAGCCTCGATCAAGAGCCAGTTGCGCAACGTCGACATGGTGTTTCGCTATGGCGGGGAAGAGTTTCTGATCCTGCTGTCGAACACCGGCCGGGAAGCGGCGCAAATGGTTGGCGAGCGATTGCGCCATGCCGCGCAGGCTGAGGAATACTTCGCCGACGGCCAATTGATCGACCTGACCGTGAGCCTTGGCTGCTCCACTCTGCTGCCGGGTGAGTCAGCGGACAGTCTGCTGCGTCGGGCCGACAGCGCGCTGTACGTGGCCAAGCGCGAAGGGCGTAATCGGTTGGCAATGGCTGGCTGAATACTCTCAGACAGCACACAGCAGTGTGGGAGCGAGCCTGCTCGCGAAAGCGGTGAATCAGTCAAAACCGTGCTGACTGAAGCGCCGTCTTCGCGAGCAGGCTCGCTCCCACATTTTTGCTACACCTCAGACCTTGAATCAGCTCTCTGCCAACGCCAGACGTTCACGACCGTGGATCGCGCGCTCCGTGGTTTCCAGCTGCATGCAGCGCTCAAGGAACAGGTACATGTAGTCGTAGCTCTTGCACACGGCCTGGCGCAGCTCGGTCTGCAATGCCTGGCTCGGGTTCATCCCCGCCAGCGTGCAGATGATTTCCAGCGCTTCCCATGGATGGGCGTCGTCATATTGGGCATGCATCTTCAGCCATTTCATCGCCCGCTTGCGCTCCTCTTCCGGGAACGCCGCAGCGTACACGCCAGTGGAACACACCAGCGCCGACCACTCCCCGGTCGCGCCCTCGATGGCGTAGTTGGTGGCGGCGATGGCGACGATCAGCGAATCCGCCGAACTCGTATGCCAGCACCAGTGACTCAGCGCATGCAGTTCCGGCGGCACTTGCTGAGCCTGAAGATCCTCAAGGCTGACGCCGTGCGCGCGGCTCCAGTTCAGCCAGTAATCGGCATGATTGAGTTCAACGCGGATGTTACGCATCAGCCAGCGGCGCGCCATGTCCTCCCCAGGATGGCGGGCAAACCTGGTCTTGGTCAGGTTCTGCGCCATATACAACGCAAACTGTTCAACGACCGGCCAGCCCCCGATCAGGTACTGGCGCATGGTCCTGGCGCTGAGCTTGTTATCGCGCATGCGCTGGTACAGTTCATGTTCGACAACCCGGCGCTTGCTCTCGCTGCAATCCGTAATGAGCTGTTGCGCCCAGGCGGGATAACTTGCAGCTTCCATGAGTGGTCCGGTTCGGTTGAATGTGTCGATCACTGTTCGGCTCCTTTTGATTTGTGATTGTAAGGATCGGCAAGAGATTTCAACGGAACGTGCCAGGCGCCTTGAATAACAACGGCTGCGGTCTGGCGGGCCGACTTTGCAAACTGTCGCAGGTAAACAACTGCGGGCGTTCGATGACGTAACCCTGAGCGTAATCCACCCCGATTTCAAGCAATGCCTGCTCGATCTGGGTTGTTTCTACAAACTCGGCAATTGTCTGCTTACCCATGACATGCCCGATGTGATTGATCACTTCGACCATTGCGCGGTTAATCGGGTCGTCCAGCATATCCTTTACGAAACTTCCGTCGATCTTCAGGAAGTCTACAGGCAAATGTTTCAGATAAGCGAATGAAGACATTCCGGCACAAAAATCATCAAGCGAGAAGTAACAACCTAAGCCTTTGAGTTCATTAATAAATCGAATTGCACTCCCAAGATTGGCAATTGCACTGGTTTCGGTAATTTCAAAACAAATCATTTCAGGAGGTATGGCGTAATTAACAAACTGTTCACGCAGAAAGTGCAAGAACGCCTCATCTCCGATAGTAATGCCTGAAAGATTAATCGCACACATTGCCAAAGGCCCTTGATGTTGTTCGGCAATACATTGGGCAATGACTTTAAAAACATTTTCTACAACCCAGCGGTCCAGTTGACTCATCAGGCCATAACGTTCGGCCGCCGGAATGAAACTGTCCGGCAGGATCATCCGCCCGGCCTCGTCATGCAGACGCAAGAGTATTTCGATGTGCCCGCCGCCATCAGCTGCGGGGCCCAGTGGCGCGATTTCCTGGGCGTAAAGGCAAAAGCGGTCTTCTTCCAGAGCCATGTGCAAGCGCTGCACCCAGGCCATTTCGCCGAAGCGCAGAGACAGTTCGGAGTCATCTGCGTGGTAAACCTGCACCCGGTTACGGCCCTTTTCCTTGGCCATGTAGCAAGCCATGTCAGCCGCGCGCAATGAGGCTTCGAGGGTGGTCGGGGTCTGGGCGATGTGCACCAGACCGATACTCACCGTGGTCAGGAACGGTCGTCCCTTCCACACGAAGTGCAGGTTCTGCACTGTCTGACGCAAGCTCTCGGCAATTTTCTCGGCAGCGTCCGGGGCGCAGTTCTCCAGCAGGATGCCGAACTCGTCGCCGCCCAGCCGTGCCAGGGTGTCGCTCTCGCGCAAGCCCGATTGCAACAACGCGCAGATGTGCCGCAGCAACTCATCGCCAGCGGCATGGCCGCAGGTGTCGTTGACCAGTTTGAACTGGTCCAGATCAAGGAACATCAGCGCATGCCGACCGGGCTGGCGCGTCAGGTTGTGCAGGGCCTGCTCCAGGCGATATTCGAATTCACGGCGGTTGGCCAGACCGGTCAGGGCATCGTGGGTGGCCTGCCACGACAGGTTGGCGATGTATTGCCGTTCCTGAGTCATGTCATGCAGCACCAACACTGTGCCACTGACTTTCTCGGCATTGCGGATCGGTGCGCCCACCAGCGTCACGGAAACCGTGCTGCCGTCCAGACGCTGAATCAGTTTGGAATGTTCGCTGCCGCCGACCAGTTGCCCGCTGAGGATATGCTCGATCAGCGTCAGCCCTTCTGCCTGCGCGTTGTCGTCCAGCAGATTGAACAGCGCGGCCAGAGGCAGCCCCGCCGCATGCTCGGACTTCCAGTGCGTCATGGCTTCTGCCGCAGGATTCATGTAATCGATCGCACCATTGACATCAGTGGTGATGACTCCGTCGCCAATCGATTGCAGGGTGATGTGCGCCCGGTCCTTCTCCAGTTGCAGCGCCTGAGCAAAGGCATGGCGCTGTTTGAGCAGTTTGTGGGTGCGCAACAGTGCCAGCACGATCAACCCCAGCGCCGTGGCCAGGTTGGTGAACAGCAGCAGGCGCAGGATCATCCGCGAGCCTTCGCCCAAGGCATCGCTGAAAGCCTTGGCCGCCGGCGTTACACCGTCATTGATGGCAAAGATTTGCGCTTTCCAGTGCTGGATATCAGCCGGCGTCGCGACATTCTTGCTGATGCCCTGATGCATCTCGCGCGCGACATTGTCCAGTTGCACCAGATAGGCATCGCCGATGGTCCAGCGGTCGATCGCTGTTTCCAGATAACTGAAATGACGGAAATTGAGGTACAGCCAGATCAGGCTCGAAACGTCATCGGGATGGTTGCCACCCTTGAGAATCCCTTCCCGCGCCGCCTGCAGATCCGGCGGTTGACGATCCAGCGCCAGACGCAACTGGTGACCGCCCTGGGGCACCGCAATCGCGTCCTTGTACTTGAGGAAGATCGCCTCGTCACGGCTGTCGGCATACAGGTTCAGGTAATAGATGGCGTCCTTCTGGCCCTTGGACCAGAGACTTTCACCGGCGACATAGCCACGCACGGCCGACAGGACGTAGAGACTCACGCCCCCCAATAACGCCTGAAATAACACGACGGCAATAAATGGCCAGACGATGCCCAACAACCGTGGCGTTCCGAGTGTCCTTTTTTGCTTCATGAGGTCCTTTGCGCACGTACTGCCATCATCAAGGGGAAACCGCTAAAGCCAGACTAGGGGGCGTTCCCCCTTCCGGCAAGCCAGGAAGCTTGCAACCGACGATACATAAGTACCGCACCCGAGGTGCGCGATACTTCGACACTGACGGCTTTCAATCATCCAGAGCCGTTTTCCATGCAGTCACTTACAACCGCGCTGCAACGCCATACTGCCCAACAGGACGAATACCGCGCAATGATCACTGCCCTGCGCGCGGTCCTCGACGCTTCGACTTCACTGGAGTCCTACTACCTGGCGCCCCAGGCCCATTCACGCCTGGGCGCAGCGCAAGAGCAGGCGCAAAACATGCTGCAAACGCTGTTCGAAAACAGCGGCGAACCGCAATTGACTGCCTATCTGCAGACCTCCAGAGGAGCCCTGCTGCAAGTCGACGCCACGGCTGATCAATGCAACTTCTCCTTCCACCGTCCCGATGGCAGCGTCGCCCGTTATGTCATCGAGAGCGTCAGCCAGGCCTCCAGCAGCCTTCAAAGGTTTCAGCGAGCGTTGCTGAGTATAGGCGCACACCTGCGTTCCGACAGGCTGCAGCCGCTGTCACAACTGCTGCGTGAGTCCGGGTTCACATTTGCGGACGCACCGGACGCCACGGCACTGACCCGGCTGATCGGCAAAGTCGAAGAACAGCGCGCCAGCCACCGATTGAATCTGCGACATCACCCGACGCTCGCGGTGTTGATGAGCGACGAGGACAAAGCCGCGATTCACGACGTGATGGGCGACTGGCTCATCGGTAAACCCCTGTCTGCCATTGACAGTCTGGCCAGCGAAGTCACGCCTCCTTTTACCGTCCAGCAACTGGAGCAGCAGCCCGCCACCTGCCTGGAGCGCCTGCTCGACACCCCCCAAGCCCATGACTTGGGCCAGCGCTTGCTGCAAAGGCTGCAATGGTACGGCTCCAGACCCGATGAACTGACCGTCCCCGATATCGGCCTGCGTTTACTGCTCGAAGCCTTGTGCCTGTGGTACGACCTGCCTGGCAACCGCAGTTCGACCGAGGTGGCCGGTTTTGCGCTCGAACAACGCGCTCACTACGGAGCCGGCTACGCCACCATTCGCCGGGACTTTTTACAGCATCTGGAGGATTCTGACCGAACCTCGACGATGATCGAGAAACACTTGCTGGGATGGGCCTGCCTGGCGCAATTCGGACCGGAATTTCAAGTGCGCGACATCCCTGACGACCTGCCTTACGCCAGCTCGGTGGTCTGGGTCAATTTCGTGCATGGCGTGCACCTTGCTCATGCTCTTGATCCACGGTCGCTGGAGTATCTGAGCTTCCAGCAACTGGTCGATCTGCCGCTGCACAAAAGTCACAACGCCAGCAGCGACCTGCAAACCCTGATCGCCATGACCCGAGTGGCTGCTGCGCGTACCTGGACCGCAGCCACCGGAGCGCTGGCTGTCGCGAGCGAAGCCTCCAACGGTCACGCGCCGCTGAACGCTCTGGAAGACCACGAGAAACAACTGAACGCGGCGATCCTGCAACTGGACATCGAACCACCACGCAGACTCGCCCTGGCGCAACAGGAACTGGACAAGGCGCTGACCAACGATCTGTCCGATCACACGACGATTCGCCTCAAGCGCTACCATCACTCAGCGCGCAACCGCGCCCGACGCAGCATTATCGATACCGAGGAAGTGGCATTGCACACCTGGCCGCTGCTGGAGGTCTATGCCTCTGGCGGGCTGAACAACGAAACGCGCTGGTACGTCAGCAGCGATGGCCGCAACGCCAGCGAATGGATCAGCCTGAATCCGGAAGGCAGCCTGCACAGTGGTTTTGTCGACACCGGACATCAACCAGGCAAACGTGTTTCACGCTTCCCGAGCAAGTGCACCCTGCCCGATATCAGGACAGTGTTCGATCGGCAGTTCGACGATTATCTGAGCAAGACCCGCAAAGCCTATGAATATTTGATCAAGTCGCTGTTGGTCACTCTGCCATGGGCTGACCGCCGGGCACTGGAACACGGCCAAGTGAGGATTCACAGCCTCAGGGATAAGACGCGGCACATCGAGGCTCACCTGGAAACACCGGAAAACATCCTGCCGCTTCGGGCACGCATGGGTTTCTTCCTGCAAGTGACGTATCAGGGCTTATCACGCTTCTACGAATGCCTGCCGCGTGCCGGCATCATTCGCCAACGTACAGATCTGGATAGCACCCGTATGGGCGGTGTGTTATTGCCACCACTGCCGCCCAAACGTGGACGCACCAGGGCCCAGAGCATCACTCGCATCGTCGCCCGCCGCCTGCCATTCGATCGAGAAGCACACTGGAACGGCTCGCCCCCCGCCACCGACGCCATGTGCATCGCCATCCTCGAACCACTGGGCGAGCCTCTCCCGGTTTCGATGATCCCGGCGGCCCATCAGGACAGCTCGCCGAACCTGAGCTTCACCTCGCCGCGCACTGCGCAAATCGCCTCTGTCATCGCGACGCAGCTGTTCTATGTCGACGAACAGGCACTGCGCAGCGACGCCTGGGGAAAAACCCGCTTCGAACAAGACACCAGCAAAACGCACTGGATTCATGCCCTCAAGGGTTTTATTCCGTTCTGGGGCAGTCTCGAAGACCTGCAATCGGACAGCCCGGAGAAACGCGCACTGGGCGTACTCGGCCTGTTCCTCGATATCGTCTCGTTTGCGATTCCCCTGGGCAAGTTTGTTGCCGGCAGTATCCGCCTCACTGCGGTGGCAGGAAAAATGGCGATTCGCGTCGCACTGCCACGCATGGCGCAATTGTCGAAGAACCTGCTGGTTTCGAGCTTGAGAAACTTCAATCCGCTGGACGCTGTGCCTGCCTTGCTCAAGCTTGGCGGCCGAGGCGCAATCGGCACAGTACGGGCCGTGGCGCATCTGGAACACCGCGCCGTCATGCGCCTGAAAAAACTGGCCGGCAGAAGCGCTGACTACGACTTGATGCACAGCCTGCCTCAGGCACTGGATGCCGGGCGCTGGAAAGCACTGAACCCTGCCGATCATCTGGCCGTGGTCAAAGGCATTGACGATGTACCGGTGCGCAACGTTGCTGTCGGCGACTCCCGGTATCACCTGCTTGATCCGATGTCCGATCGTCCTTACGGGCCTCAGTTGCTCGCTCACGAACACGACTTTTCGCTAGGGCGTTCGCACTACAGCGTCGTGAAAAAAACCGACAATCAGCTCGATATAGAGCTGGCGCCCGATACGCGCATCGAGCTCATGCCCGAGGCTGGCGGACGCATCACAGTACTGATCGATAAGGTGCCCTATCGACTCGACGGCGATGAACTGCGCCGGGTCGATCTGCTTGATGACAGTCAGCACTGGACGCTGCTGCCGTGCCGGGTACGTCGCGCACCGGGCGCGGGCGACTGCCGCGTCAGCTACGTCACTGCAGAACCGGCTCCGACGCCCGGCCTTGGCACGATTGACAAGGAAAAAGGTTACGCGCCGTGGTTTGGCGAGCGGATTTCGGAGCCCGCCGCCCTGCCCCGGCAAGAAGGAATGTTCCTGGCGGTCGATGCCAAGCTTTATCAAATCATCGATAACCGCCCGCGGCTGTTCACCGGTGACCTGCGTCGTCTGGGCTTCAATCAGGGCAGGCTGGTGCCAAGACAGCAGATTCAAGCCACGCTGCAGTTTCGCAAAGGTATTTATGCCCGGATAAAAACCGGCGGTACCTACGACGGGATCAATGATTCACATCAGGTCGGCGCAGTGCTGCTGCCGGCGTTCGACGATTCGGCCACCCATGTATTTTTCCGGGTCAACAACCATGAATACTACCTCGCCACTTTCGCCAAAGGCGAAGTCCCGGGCAGGCAGCTGACATTCAAACGCCTGGCCCCCGCCGAACTGGCCGACGGCAGTCTCGGTGCGGAATTGCTGACCGTCTACACCGGCTCGCTGCACGCCAACAACATCGTGCGCATCCATGGCCTCGAATCGGTGCAGCGCGCGATGAAGACCATGGAGCAGATCGCAATTCCCATCGGCACCACAGCCAGTCCGGCCAACAATCTGAAATGGCTGAAAGTCGACACCAGCCCGGGCGAGGCGCTGATGTTCGATCACTCGACGCGGATGATCGTCACCCGCCTGCCCGAAGGCGCCGTCACGTGGGCGCGCAGCAAGGAAGCGCCGGAAGCCTTTCGGCAGAAAACCGCAGAGATTTTCGACACGTTGTTCCTGTCACCGACGATCAACCCGGCCAACAACAACGCAGCACTGCGTATCGACAGTGCCATGCAGAAACTGCACAACCTGTTACCCGTGCGTGAACGGCCGCTCAACGCACGTAACATCGCCTATGCCGAAGTCACCACGGCCAGCGGCAAACGGGAAGTCTACGTCAGCGTCTCCGGCGCTCAGGGCAGCACCCAGCGCCTGCCGCTGTTTCGCCACATGGGTGCCAATCATGTGCGGATCGGCAACACCACTTACATCAATATCGACTACAACCCGGCCTTCCCGCGCACCTCGCTGGAGGTCACCGAGCAGGGGCAATTGCTGGCCGTGCCGCTGACCATCAAGGATCTGAAAACCTATCAGCCAACGCAGACCAGCCGGCCGACCTCGCTGGACAGCGAAAGCAAACTGATCAGCGTGCTGCGCGAGAAATACCCCGATCCGAAGGAGATTCGCTCGGTCGACATCGCGACGACCATGCGCCCGTGCGAATCCTGTTCGGTGGTGATGAAGCAATTTGGCCATGACGGCGAGGAGGCGGCGCTGCAAGTGCTGTGGGGCTGATTACAGACGCTGCAAGTGGCCGTAGAGCTTGGCGTAGAGGCCGCCGTCGGCGATCAGTTGCTGGTGGTCGCCATCCTCGGCCACTTGCCCGCCATCGAACACCAGCACCCGATCGGCCTGCTTCACCGCCGACAGGCGATGGGCAATGATCAGCGTGGTGCGGCCGCTGAGAAAGCGCGCCATGGCCTGATGCAGGTTGTATTCGGTAGCGGCATCGAGGGCCGAGGTGGCTTCGTCGAGGATCACCACTTTCGGCTCGGCGAGGATCATCCGCGCAATTGCCAGACGCTGGCGCTGACCGCCGGACAGGCGCACGCCGGAACGTCCGACGATGCTGTCGAGACCGTCCGGCAACGCCCGGATGGTCGCTTCCAACTGAGCGATTTCCAGCGCCTGCCAGCAAGCTTCGTCGCTGCGGGTGCGGCCCATGGTCAGGTTTGCGCGGACGGTGTCGTTGAACAGCGCCGGATGCTGCAGCACCACCGCGACGTTTTCACGAATCAGCTCCAGGCCGATTTCCTGCTGGGTCGAACCGCCGAAACGAATGGTACCGGACAACGGCGTGTATAACCCGAGCAGCAACTGCACCAGCGTGCTCTTGCCGCCGCCACTGGCACCGACAATCGCGACTTTTTCACCGGGAGCGATGGACAGATTCATCTGATCCACCACCAACTCGTCGCCATAGCCAAAGCTCAGTCCCTGCACCTCGATGCCCACGGTTTCACGGCCCTTGAACGGATCGACACCACCCGGGTACTGCGGCTCGTCAGCCCGCGCCAGCAGTTCGTTGATCCGCGCCAACGCGCCGCCCGCTGCGTAGTAGGCGTATTGCAGATTGAGCAGTTGCTCGACCGGGCCGATCATGAACCACAGATAACTGAACACCGCGAGCATCTGCCCGATCGACAGGTCGGAGAACAGCACCGTGAGCATCGCCGCCGCGCGGAAGATGTCGATGCCGAACTGGAACAGCAGACCACTGGCGCGGTTCGACGCGTCGGTTTTCCACTGCGAATTGACCGCGTAGTTACGCACTTCCTGCGCGCGCAAGCCGAGTCGCCCGAGGAAGAAGCCCTGACGGTTGCCAGCGCGCACTTCCTGGATCGCATCGAGGGTTTCGCTCAAGGCCTGAGTGAAACGCGAGGTGCTGTCGTTCTCCAGTTTCTTCAGGTGCTTGACCCGCTTGCCCAACTGCACCGTGGCGTAGATCACCAACGGGTTGAACAGCAGGATCAGCAGTGCCAGTTTCCAGTGCATCCACATCAGAATGCTCGCGGTGCCGACCAGGGTCAGCATCGCCACCAGAAACCGGCTGAGGGTTTCGCCGACGAATTTGTCGAGGGTGTCCAGATCGGTGACCAGATGCGTGGTCACGGTGCCGCTGCCGAGGCTTTCATATTCGCCGAGGGAGATACGTTTGAGGCGTTCAATCAGGCGCACGCGAATGCGGTAGACGATGTCTTTCGCCAGCCGGGCAAACAGCCGCGCCTGCAACACGCCAAAACACAGGGCGCTGCAACGCAGCGTCAGGGTGACCAGCAGCATCAGACCTATGTAGCCCGCCGCCTGCTGCCACATCGACGGCAACACATGGTTCATGACTTTCAGCGCGGCATCGCCATGGCCGAGCAGGACTTCGTCCACCAGCAACGGCAACAGCAACGGAATCGGCACGCTGCACAGCGTCGCCAGCACGGCCACGCCGTTAGCGATCCACAGGGACTTTTTGTGATGCAGTGCCAGGCGCCGGACTTCTGCCCAGCTCAGCCGGTCGACACGCTTTACGGCTGGCGTGTCATCGGCCCGGTCAGGCACAGGCTGCGCGCTCCAGCCAGCGGCCGAGCAACGGCGACAGCTCACTGAGCGGTTGATAGCCGTTGGTCAGCAAGGCCAGTTGGCCATTGCGTTCGGCGAGCAGGGTCGGAAATCCGGCAATGCCCAGATCCTGCACCCAAGTGAAATCCGCCTGAGTCGCTTTGTGTTGGTCGGCATGATCGAACAAGGCAGCAAATTCGATGCGCGGCACGCCAGCCTTTTCAGCCAGCTCCACCAGCACACTGGCCTGGGTAACATCGCGACCTTCAGCGTAAAACGCCTGCTGGATCAGGCCGACCAGTTTCCACGCACAATCCGGTGCCAGGCTGCGCGCGGTAACGATTGCGCGACAGGCCGGTTCGGTGTCGTAGACAAAACCGTCAGGCAAGGCGCCGTCGAACTTGAACGGCTGACCGGTGGCCTCGGTGACCGCCTGCCAATGCTCAAGGATGTAGCGCCGCGTGGTCGGTTCCAGCGCCGCACCGCTGCCGGTGCGCAAGCCGCCGACCACCAGATGCAGCTCCACTCCCGCTGCGTGCGCCTGCTCGACCAATGCCTTGGCGACCGGAGCGAACCCCCAGCACCAGGAACACATCGGATCCATCACATAGAGCAGGCGCGCAGTCATGATCAGGCCTCGGTGGATGCTTGTTTATAGTTGTAGCCGATCGGGTGCGGCATGTTGCGCGCCTTGGCCAGTTCAATCTGCTTCTGCCGATCGATGGCGCTGCGGCGGGTTTTCTCGCTCAACTTGTCCCAGCAATGCGGGCAGCTGATGCCGGCCACGTAATGTTCGGAGGCACGATCTTCAACACTGACCGGAGTGCGGCAGGCATGACATTGATCGTAGTCGCCTTCGCTGAGGTCGTGACGCACGGTCACGCGATTGTCGAAGACGAAGCAGTCGCCCTGCCACTTGGTCTCTTCCTGCGGCACTTCTTCGAGGTACTTCAGGATGCCGCCCTTGAGGTGGTAAACCTCTTCGAACCCCTCACCCAGCATGTAGCTGGAGGCTTTCTCGCAGCGAATGCCACCGGTGCAGAACATCGCGACCTTCTTGTGTACGGCCGGGTCGAAGTGCTCTTTGATGTAGTCGGGGAATTCACGAAAACTGGTGGTTTTCGGATCGATGGCGCCTTCGAACGTGCCGATCGCCACTTCGTAATCGTTGCGGGTGTCGATCAGCAGCACTTGCGGATCGCTGATCAGCGCGTTCCAGTCCTGCGGTTCGACGTAGGTGCCGACCTTTTTGTTCGGGTCCACGCCTTCGACGCCGAGGGTGACGATCTCTTTCTTCAGCTTGACCTTGGTGCGATAGAACGGCTGCTCGTCGCAGTACGACTCTTTGTGGTCGATGTCGATCATGCGCGGGTCGTTCTTCAGCCAGGCGAGCAGGCCATCGATGCCTTCGCGGCTGCCGGACACGGTGCCGTTGATGCCTTCTTCGGCGATCAGCAGCGTGCCTTTGATGCCGTTGTCGACCATCGCTTTGAGCAGTGGCTCGCGCAGGTCAACGTAATCTTCGAGGGTGACGAACTTATACAGTGCCGCCACGACAATCGGTTGTGTCATGGGTATTTCTCCAGGTGGCTACCCTCGCAAAGGGTGAACCGGATTCAAAAAAAACGCGCCGGCTGAGCGGCGCGTTGCGGATTCTAGCAAAAACACGGTGGTTTTAGGATCTGTAGAAACTCTGTGGCGAGGGAGCTTGCTCCCGCTCGGCTGCGAAGCAGTCGCAAAACTCGCACCTTGGGAGTGCTGCGCACTCCAGCGGGAGCAAGCTCCCTCGCCACAGCAGCCCTCGCAATCCTCAGTGTTTGCTACCGCCGGCACAGGTCGGCGACGCCGGGGCGGCGCCGACTTCGGCCCATTCCTGCGGGGTGTAGGTGTGCAGCGCCAACGCATGGAACTCGCCCATCAGCTCGCCGAGCGTGCCGTAGACTTTCTGGTGGCGCTTGACCCGGTTCAGGCCTTCGAACTGCGCGCTGACCACCACCGCCTTGAAGTGGGTCTGCAACCCGCGACTGTGCATGTGGCTTTCGTCCAGCACCTGCAAATGCTCAGGCTGAAGCAGAGCCAGCGTCGATTCGATGCGTTGTTGCATGCTCATCACGAACTCCGCTTACTTCTTCTTGGCCGGCGCAGCGCCTTTCGGTGCCAGCTCGTTGGTCATGTCGTCGAGCAGCTTGTTGACGACTGGCACGGCGCTTTCCAGTTTGGCCTGGGTCATCTGGGCCGATTGCTGGGTCAGCTGCGGCATTTTTTCCAGGACTTTCTTGCCCAGTGGCGACTGGTAGAACGCGACCAGGTCTTTCAGCTCCGATTCGCTGAAGTTGCTGGTGTAGAGCTTGACCATGTCAGGCTTGAGCTTGTTCCAGCCGATGGCCTGGTCCAGCGCGGCGTTGGCCTTGGCCTGGTATGTTTCCAGTACGGCTTTTTTGGATTCCGGGGCTTTGGTCTGTTCAAAACGCTGAGCGAACATTTGCTGCACTTGCATGTACACCGGAGTGCCCAGCTTGTCAGCGTGCGCCAGGGTCAGGAAAGCTTCAGCACTGGCGTTGTGGCTGGCGGTATCGGCAAGCACCTGGCCGCTGGCGCAAACCAGTGCAACCGCGGTGCAGATGGCACGAAGACGAGTCATCGAGTTTCCTTTTCAGCTAGGCGAGGTCAAACCCCAAGGGCGACCATTCTGCGCCTAAAAAACCTCGTGGCTCAACCCCCGGGCCTTGCCGTGCTTGATTGGCGGGGTTTTGCCGGTCAACAATCGGTTCGAGGGAACCACCTGGGCCTGACCGGGCCTAAACTGCGCAAACAGACCAACAGGAGTGTGCACGATGAGCCGTATCGAAACCGACAGCCTGGGCCAGATCGAAGTCCCGGACGACGCCTACTGGGGTGCTCAGACGCAACGCTCGCTGATCAACTTCGCCATTGGTCAGGAACGCATGCCGCTGCCGGTATTGCACGCGCTGGCCCTGATCAAGAAAGCCGCCGCCCGGGTCAACGACCGCAACGGCGACCTGCCCGCCGACATCGCCCGCCTGATCGAGCAGGCCGCCGACGAAGTCCTCGACGGCCAGCACGACGACCAGTTTCCGCTGGTGGTCTGGCAGACCGGCAGCGGTACCCAGAGCAACATGAACGTCAACGAAGTGATCGCCGGCCGGGCCAACGAACTGGCCGGCAACCCGCGCGGCGGCAAGACGCCGGTGCACCCCAACGATCACGTCAACCGCTCGCAAAGCTCCAACGATTGCTTCCCCACCGCCATGAGCATCGCCACGGCCAAAGCCGTGCAGGAGCAATTGCTGCCGGCCATCGCCGAGCTGTCCGGTGGTCTGGCCGAACTGGCGGCGCGCCACATGAAACTGGTGAAGACCGGTCGCACGCACATGATGGACGCGACGCCGATCACCTTCGGTCAGGAGTTGTCCGGTTTCATAGCGCAGTTGGATTACGCCGAGCGAGCGATCCGTGCGGCACTGCCGGCGGTGTGCGAACTGGCACAGGGTGGCACCGCCGTCGGCACCGGCCTGAATTCGCCGCACGGTTTTGGCGAAGCGATTGCCGCCGAGCTCGCCGCTCTCTCCGGCCTGCCGTTCGTCACCGCGCCGAACAAGTTTGCCGCGCTGGCCGGGCATGAGCCGCTGACCAGCCTGTCCGGCGCCTTGAAGACCCTCGCCGTGGCGTTGATGAAAATCGCCAACGACCTGCGCCTGCTCGGCTCCGGCCCTCGCGCTGGCTTTGCCGAAGTGAAACTGCCGGCCAACGAACCGGGGAGCTCGATCATGCCCGGCAAGGTCAACCCGACGCAGTGCGAAGCGCTGTCGATGCTGGCCTGTCAGGTATTGGGCAACGATGTCACCATCGGCATCGCCGCCAGTCAGGGTCACCTGCAATTGAACGTGTACAAACCGGTGATCATCCATAACGTGTTGCAATCGATCCGCCTGCTCGCCGACGGCTGCAGCAACTTTCAGCAGCACTGCATTGCCGGTCTTGAACCCGACGCCGAAGTCATGGCCAAACACCTGGAACGTGGGCTGATGCTGGTGACGGCGCTGAACCCGCACATCGGTTACGACAAGTCGGCAGAAATCGCCAAGAAGGCTTACGGCGAGGGTCTGACCTTGCGTGAAGCGGCGTTGCAACTGGGCTATCTGACCGATGAAGAGTTCGATGCCTGGGTGCGACCGGAGAATATGATCGAGGCTGGCGCCAAGGGCTAACAGCAAAAAGATCGCAGCCTGCGGCAGCTCCTACAGGGGAACGCATTCCAACTGTAGGAGCTGCCGCAGGCTGCGATCTTTTGCTTTTCAGGCCACCCGCATCCGCCGCGCCTTCAGCCCGGCAATCAACGACGGCCCCAGCGCCACCAGCGCCGACCCCAGCACCACCAGCACCGCGCCGCCGTAGCCCAGACCATTGATCTGCTCGGCCTGCACATACGCCGGCCACATCCACGCGGCCAGCGCCACCGCGCCAAAGGTCACCAATGGCGTGATCGCCAGCGTCGCACTGACCCGCGAGGCCTCCCAGTGCGCCAGCGCCTCGGCAAATGCACCGTAGGCAATCAGCGTGTTCATACAGCAAGCCAGCAGCAGCCAGCCCTGCAATGGGCTCAATTCCAGCGCTTTGAGCGGATGCACCCACGGCGTCAGCAACAAAGCGCAGAACAGGTAAATCACCATCATCACCTGCAACGAATTCCATACCGTGAGCAATTGCTTCTGGCCCAGCGCGTAGAACGTCCAGACGGTCGAGGCCAACAGCACCAGCAACACGCCGGCGGTGTAGTCCGACAATGACGTCAGCAACTCGGCCAGCCGTTGATTGAAAAACAGCACGAAGCCGATCAGCAGCACTGCCAGACCCATGCCCTGACCGATGCTGAAGCGCTCCTTGAACACAAACAGGCTGGCGATCAGCAACATGATCGGCCCCATCTGCACCACCAGTTGCGCGGTGCCGGGGCTGAGCAGATTGAGCCCCATCAGGTACAGCACGTAATTGCCCACCAGCCCGAGCACCGCCATCAACACCAGCCAGCCGCCCCGGGGGCCGAGGGCTTTGCGGCTCGGCAGACGCTTGACCGACGCCAGATAAATAAACAGGCAACCACCGGAGACCAACAGACGAAACCAGGTCACGGTGATCGGGTCCATCACCTGCAACACCTGTTTGAGCTTGATCGGCAGGATGCCCCACAAGAACGCCGTCAGCAGCGCCAGGAACAGACCGTAGACCCAGCGACCGGATGAAATGTGCATGCGAACCCCAAAGCCTGCTGACGAGAGCGGTCATTCTAGGCCCGCGCGCAGGCGCAACACAGGGACAGTTCCGGCCAGGCCGCGAATGAAACTGTGCAGGTCGCAGCATTAAATTGACGTTTTGCCGTTGATCGGCTGACCAGGCGCGCCAAGTGCTTCAGGCATAAGCTCATTGGATCCCTTTCAGCGCATCAACCAAGGAGGCCGATCATGTATGGAATGCGCGCCCAGGACAGCGCCCCCGCCACCCACTTTCGCAGTGAGCGGATGTGCCGGGTCAATGGCGAACTGTTTTTCTGCACGCGGGAGAACACCCTTGAAGGGCCGTTCGCTTCCCCGGAGAAGGCTGAGCAGGAAATAAAAGCGTACATCGCGCGGATGCAGCTTCTGGATTCCAACCGGTCATCAGGTTGATCCCATCGCTGGCAAGCCAGCTCCCACAGTGTCCAGGGTGTTCACAAATACAGGCAACACCTGCAGAACCTGTGGGAGCTGGCTTGCCAGCGATGACGGCTTGAATGCCGACTATTATCTTCAGGCTTACCGAACAGCCTCGAACAACCCCGTCGCCCCCATCCCGCCCCCCACGCACATGGTCACGATGCCGTAACGCAGATTGCGCCGTTGCAACTCACGCACCAGATGTCCGACCTGCCGCGAACCGGTCATGCCGAACGGGTGGCCGATGGAAATCGAGCCGCCGTTGACGTTGTATTTTTCGTTGTCGATCTCCAGCCGGTCGCGGGCATACAGGCACTGCGAAGCAAACGCCTCGTTCAGTTCCCACAGATCGATATCCGCCACTTGCAGGCCCCTGGCCTTGAGCAGTTTCGGCACCGAGAACACCGGGCCGATGCCCATTTCGTCCGGCTCGCAACCGGCCACGGTGAAGCCGCGGAAAAACGCCTTCGGCTTGAGCCCCAGTTGCAGGGCTTTCTCCAGACTCATCACCAGCGTCATCGACGCGCCGTCGGACAGCTGCGACGAGTTGCCGGCCGTCACCGAACCGTCCTCGGCAAATACCGGTTTCAGTCCGGCGAGACTTTCGTAAGTGGTGTCCGGGCGGTTGCAGTCGTCGCGATCGACGATGCCGTCGAGGATCTGCACCTCGCCGCTGTTTTTGTCCTCGACCCGGTATTTGACCGCCATCGGCACGATCTCGTCATCGAACAGCCCCGCCGCCTGAGCCTGGGCGGTGCGCAACTGGCTTTGCAACGCATAGCGATCCTGCACCTCGCGACTCACGTCATAACGACGCGCCACGACTTCAGCGGTTTGCCCCATGGTGTAGTAGATGCCCGGCACCTGCTGTTTGAGCAGCGGATTGATCAGGTGATCGGTGTTGACGCTTTTCAGGGTCAGGCTGATCGACTCAACGCCACCGGCGACAATGATGTCGCTGCAACCGGAAGCAATCTGGTTAGCGGCAATCGCAATCGCCTGCAAACCCGAGGAGCAAAAACGGTTGAGGGTCATGCCGGCCACATGGGTGCCCAGCCGCGAGAGCACCGCCACGTTGCGACCAATGTTGTAACCCTGCGCGCCTTCGTTGGAGCCGGCGCCGACAATGCAGTCCTCGACGCTGGCCGGGTCGATGTCGTTGCGCGACAGCAGCGCATTGACGCAATGGGCCGCCATGTCGTCGGGGCGGGTCTGGTTGAACTTGCCGCGAAAGGATTTGGCCAGGCCGGTCCGCACGCTGTCGACGATCACCACTTCACGCATGGCATACCTCAATTGTTGTTGTCGGAAGAGAGTCAACCGAGAATAAGTCCACCCCGCCGCCGACCGCGACAATCATTCACCCCGCGTATGCGTGCCCATTGGCTCAGTCCTTGTGTTTTTTCGCGCGCTTGTCGGACTTCTCGAACGCCTCTTCGAGTGCTCGGTTGATCGTGCGCAGGACCTTGACCCGCGCCCAGCGTTTGTCATTGGCCTCGACCAGCGTCCACGGCGAAATCTCGGTGCTGGTGCGGTCGACCATGTCGCCCACGGCGGCGCGGTAGGCGTCCCACTTGTCGCGGTTGCGCCAGTCGTCCTCGGTGATCTTGAAGCGCTTGAACGGGATCTGCTCGCGGGCCTGGAAACGTTCCATCTGCGTGTCCTTGTCGATCGCCAGCCAGAACTTGACGACGATGACCCCGGCGTCGGCGATCTGCTCTTCGAAGTCATTGATCTCGCTGTAGGCGCGCAACCAGTCGGCCGGGCTGCAAAAGCCCTCGACCCGCTCCACCAGCACCCGGCCATACCACGAGCGGTCGAACACGGTGAACTTGCCGCGTGCCGGCAAATGTCGCCAGAAGCGCCACAGATACGGCTGCGCACGCTCCTCTTCGGTCGGCGCGGCAATCGGCACGATGCTGTACTGACGCGGATCGAGCGCCGCCGCCACCCGGCGAATCGCCCCGCCCTTGCCCGCCGCATCATTGCCTTCGAACACCGCCACCAACGCATGGCGACGCATGCGCTTGTCACGCATCAACCCGGACAGCCGGGCCTGCTCGGTGATCAGTTGTTCTTCGTAATCTTTCTTTTCCAGCTGCTGGTTCAGGTCGAGGCTGTCGAGCAGGTTGAGTTCGTCGACGGCAGTGCCCAACGGGGCGGCGTTGACCTCTTCGGTATGCACCTCAGGACGCTTGAGCGCGTTCTGCAAGCCCTCCAGCAGGATCTTGCCCACCGCGAGGCTGCGGTAGTTGGCGTCCATGCCTTCGATGATGTGCCAGGGCGCATAGTCGCGGCTGGTGCGGCGCAACACGCGCTCGCCGTATTTGACGAACTTGTCGTAGGTCTGCGATTGCTGCCAGTCCAGCGGGCTGATGCGCCAGCTGTGCAGCGGGTCGTCGGCCAACGCCTTGAGGCGGGCCTTCATCTGTTTCTTGGACAGGTGAAACCAGAACTTGAAGATCAGCGCACCTTCATCGCAGAGCATCTTTTCCAGACGCTCGGCGGCGTTGATCGCCTGATCCAGACGCGGATCCTTGAACAGCCCGTGAACCCGCCCCTGAAGCATCTGGCTGTACCAGTTGCCGAAGAACACGCCCATCCGTCCTTTGGCCGGGAGCATCCGCCAGTAACGCCACGCCGGTGGCCTTGCCAGTTCTTCATCGGTCTGCTGATCGAAGGTACGCACCTCGATCAGACGCGGGTCCATCCATTCGTTGAGCAACTTGACGGTCTCGCCCTTGCCGGCGCCCTCGATGCCGTTGATCAGAATGATCACCGGGAAACGCTTCTGCTGCTGCAACTCGAACTGCGCTTCCAGCAGTGCTTCACGCAAGGCAGGCACAGCCGCGTCGTAAGTCTCTTTGTCGATGGCATGGCCGATTTCGGCGGATTCAAACATGGGGACGGCTCCTTCCAGGATTCAGCAAGACTAGCGGATTGGGCACGGGCACGACGGAGAAATTCCGCACACCATGGCAATTGGGATGAATGAGTAAACTGTGGCGAGGGAGCTTGCTCCCGCTCGGCTGCGCAGCAGTCGCAAGACCTGCAGCCACCGTCCTCCAGACAAATTGCGATCGCTGGTTTTGGGGCTGCTTCGCACCCCAGCGGGAGCAAGCTCCCTCGCCACAAAAGCCGGTGATGATCCTGCATTCGATCCAAGGATCACTTGCCATGGATCAAGCACCCTCCGCCCGATCAGCTAGAATGGCCGCCTTGTCGTTGCCGAGCCTGCCATGAAACCTGTATTGCCCCACGCCCAACTCGACTGGGATGACCAGGGACGCCCGCGCTCGCGGGTGTTCGATGATGTGTATTTTTCCGACCAGTCGGGGCTGGATGAAACCCGTTACGTGTTCCTCGAACAGAATCGCCTGGCCGAGCGTTTTGCCGCGTTGCCGGCGCACGGGCGGCTGGTGATCGGCGAAACCGGCTTCGGCACCGGGCTGAATTTCCTTTGCGCGTGGCAGCTGTTTGAACAGCACGCGGTGGCCGGAGCACGGCTGCATTTTGTCAGTGTCGAAAAGTACCCGCTGAGTCCGGCGGATCTGCAACGGGCTTTGGCCCTGTGGCCGCAACTCAAGCCGCTGGCCGATCAACTGCTGACCCATTACGTGGCAATCCATCAGGGCTTTCAGCGGATCGTCCTCGGCAACGGCCGGGTCACGCTGACGCTGCTGATCGGCGATGCGCTGGAGCAGCTGCCGCAACTCGATGCGCAGATTGACGCGTGGTTTCTCGACGGTTTCGCCCCGGCGAAAAATCCCGACATGTGGACCGCCGAACTGTTCGTCGAACTGGCTCGACTGGCCGCCCCCGGCTCGACCATCAGTACCTTCACCAGCACCGGTTGGGTCAGGCGTTTGCTCAACGCCGCCGGGTTCAAGATGAAACGCACACCGGGCATCGGCCACAAGTGGGAGATCCTGCGCGGCGAATTTCTCGGCTGGCCGCAGGATGTCGCGCCACCGCTGCCGGACAAACCGTGGTTCGCCCGCCCTGCTCCGCTGACTGGCGAGCGGCGCGCGCTGGTGATCGGCGCCGGGCTGGCCGGTTGTGCGACCGCTGCCAGCCTCGCCGCGCGCGGTTGGCACGTCAGTCTGCTGGAACGTCACGAGGCCGTGGCGCAGGAGGCGTCGGGCAATCCGCAGGGTGTGCTGTACCTGAAGTTGTCGGCCCACGGCACCGCGTTGTCGCAACTGATCGTCAGCGGCTTCGGCTACACCCGCCGCCTGCTGGAAACCCTGCAACGCGGCACCGACTGGGACGATTGCGGCGTGCTGCAATTGGCGTTCAATGCCAAGGAGGCCGAGCGTCAGGCGCAATTGGCCGCGGCGTTCCCGGAAGACCTGGTGCACTGGCTCGATCAGCCGCAAGCCGAGATTCAGGCCGGCATCGGTCTGGCCCATGGCGGTTTGTACTATCCCGAAGGGGGCTGGGTGCATCCGCCCGCGCTGTGCCAGGCGCAAGCCGCGCAGGCGAACATCGAACTGCTCAAGCATCACGATGCGCTGGAACTGCGCAGGGTCGAGGGACAGTGGCAAGCCCTCGACGGCGAACGGGTGCTCGCCAGCGCGCCGGTGGTGGTGCTGGCCGGCGCAGCGGAGATCAAACGCTTTGCGCAAAGTGCCGAGCTGCCGCTCAAGCGCATTCGCGGGCAGATCACGCGCCTGCCGCAAACCGCCGAGAGTCAGGCGCTGCGCACTGTGGTCTGCGCCGAAGGTTATGTCGCCCCGGCACGTCTGGGCGAACACACGCTCGGCGCCAGTTTCGACTTCAACAGCGACGACCTGACACCGACCACCGCCGAACACCTGGGCAATCTGGCGATGCTCGAAGAGATCTCCAGCGATTTGGTAGCGCGTCTGCACATCAATGAGCTGCCCCCGGAAACCCTGGAAGGACGCGCCGCATTTCGCTGCACCAGTCCTGACTATCTGCCGATTGTCGGCCCCCTCGCCGACCGCGAAGCCTTCGCCGAGGCCTATGCCGCGTTGAGCAAGGATGCGCGCCAAGTGCCGGACATCGACTGCCCGTGGCTCGATGGCCTGTACGTCAACAGCGGCCATGGTTCACGCGGGCTGATCACCGCGCCGCTGTCGGGCGAACTGCTCGCGGCGTGGCTGGACAACGAGCCGCTGCCGCTGCCCAAAAGCGTCGCCGAGGCCTGCCATCCCAATCGTTTCGCCTTGCGCACGTTAATCCGCGGCAAATGAAAAACGGCGGCTGGCCGCTGGTCAGTCGCCGCCTCTTATAACTCATCGTTCTAAAACTCCCACATCTGCAGCGGGTCAGTTTCTGAGTACCGGCCATTTTGGCCAGACTTGAATGCCCCCTCCCCAACGGAAAAACCGGTAAGGACTTTATGTGCGGATTAGCTGGCGAGTTACGTTTTGATCATCAACCTGCAGACCTTGCAGCGGTAGAGCGAATCACCCATCACCTGGCCCCTCGCGGCCCCGACGCGTGGGGCTTCCATGCCCAAGGGCCGATTGCCCTCGGCCATCGTCGCCTGAAAATCATGGACCTGTCGGACGGCTCGGCTCAGCCGATGATCGACAGCCAGCTGGGCTTGTCCCTCGCCTTCAACGGCGCGATCTACAACTTCCCGGAACTGCGTGCCGAACTCGAAGCGCTCGGCTATGCCTTCTATTCCGGTGGCGACACCGAAGTGCTGCTCAAGGGCTACCACGCCTGGGGTGAAGCGCTGCTGCCAAAACTCAACGGCATGTTCGCCTTCGCCATCTGGGAACGCGATGCCCAGCGCCTGTTCATCGCTCGTGACCGCCTCGGCGTGAAGCCTTTGTACCTGTCGCGCACCGGCCAGCGTTTGCGCTTCGCCTCGGCCCTGCCGGCGCTGCTCAAGGGCGGCGACATCAACCCGATCCTCGATCCGGTGGCGCTCAATCACTACCTGAATTTCCATGCGGTGGTGCCGGCTCCACGCACCTTGCTCGCGGGCATCGAAAAGCTGCCGCCTGCGACCTGGATGCGCGTCGAAGCCGATGGCCGCACCGAGCAGAAAACCTGGTGGACCCTGCCCTACGGCCCGCACGACGACGAGAAAAACCTGACCCTCGAAGACTGGCGCGACCGCGTGCTCGACAGCACCCGCGAGGCGGTAGCGATTCGTCAACGGGCGGCGGTGGATGTCGGCGTGCTGCTGTCCGGCGGTGTCGATTCGAGCATGCTTGTCGGCCTGTTGCGTGAAGTCGGCGTGGAGAACCTGTCGACCTTTTCCATCGGCTTCCAGGACGCTGGCGGCGAGCGCGGTGACGAATTCCAGTATTCCGATCTGATCGCCAGACACTACGGCACGCAGCACCATCAATTGCGCATCGACGAAAAAGAGATCATCGAGCAACTGCCCGCGGCGTTCCGCGCGATGAGCGAGCCGATGGTCAGCCACGACTGCATCGCCTTCTACCTGCTGTCGCGCGAAGTGGCCAAGCACTGCAAAGTGGTGCAAAGCGGCCAGGGTGCGGACGAGTTGTTCGCCGGTTATCACTGGTACCCGCAAGTCGACGGTGCGGCGGATCCATACGCAGCCTATCGCGCGGCGTTCTTCGACCGCAGCTACGACGACTACGCCGCCACCGTGCAACCGAAATGGTTGACCGCGAATGACGCGGCCGGCGACTTCGTGAAAGAACACTTCGCCCAACCCGGCGCCGATGCTGCCGTCGATAAAGCCCTGCGTCTGGACAGCACGGTGATGCTGGTGGACGACCCGGTCAAACGCGTCGACAACATGACCATGGCCTGGGGCCTGGAAGCGCGCACGCCGTTTCTCGATTATCGACTGGTTGAGCTCTCCGCAAGGATTCCCGGTCAGTTCAAGCTGCCGGACGGTGGTAAACAAGTGCTCAAAGAAGCTGCGCGTCTGGTGATTCCAAGCGAAGTGATCGACCGCAAGAAAGGTTACTTCCCAGTGCCGGGCCTCAAGCATTTGCAAGGCGACACCCTGAACTGGGTGCGTGAACTGCTGCTGGATCCGAGCCAGGATCGCGGCCTGTTCAACCCGGCCATGCTCGACAAACTGCTGACTGATCCGCAAGGCCAACTGACGCCTTTGCGCGGCTCGAAACTGTGGCAACTGGCGGCCCTGAACCTGTGGCTCAGTGAACAAGGAATCTGATTGATGAAACCTCACGCCACGGCTATCAACCAACGCCTGTTGCGCGGCCAGACACCGTCGTATGAACGCTTGCAGGCGCGTCTGGCCGAAGACGGCAGCGAACTCGGCGCCGACCCCATCGCCGTACATTGCGGTTGGGGCCGGCTGCTGATCGGTCACACCTTTCCTGACCCGGCGACGCTGGCGCAGGAACTGCTCAACGAGCAGCCCGGCGAGCGCGATATCGCCCTGTACGTTGCCGCACCGCAACAGATTCTCGGGCTGGAACCGACGCAACTGTTTCTCGATCCGTCCGATACTCTGCGCCTGTGGTTCAGCGATTACCGCCAGGCCACCCGGGTATTTCGCGGCTTCCGCATTCGCCGGGCACAAAGCGAAGCCGACTGGCAAGCAATCAATCTGCTGTATCAGGCACGCGGCATGCTGCCGATCGATGCCACGCGCCTGACTCCGCATCATCAGGGCGGCCCGGTGTACTGGCTCGCCGAAGATGAAGACAGCGGCGCGGTAATCGGCAGTGTCATGGGCCTCAATCACCAGAAAGCCTTCAACGATCCGGAACATGGCAGCAGCCTGTGGTGCCTGGCGGTGGATCCGCAATGTTCGCGGCCCGGCGTCGGCGAAGTGCTGGTGCGGCACTTGATCGAACACTTCATGAGTCGCGGCCTCAGCTATCTGGACCTGTCGGTACTGCATGACAACCGTCAGGCGAAGAATCTGTACGCCAAACTCGGCTTTCGCAACCTCTCGACCTTCGCCATCAAACGCAAGAACGGCATTAACCAGACGCTGTTCCTCGGGCCCGGGCCGGAAGCCAATTTCAACCCTTATGCGCGGATCATCGTCGAGGAAGCGCATCGGCGCGGCATCGACGTGCAGGTGGATGATGCCGAAGCCGGGCTGTTCACCCTCAGCCATGGCGGACGTCGGGTGCGTTGCCGCGAATCGTTGAGCGACTTGACCAGCGCGATCAGCATGAGTTTGTGCCAAGACAAAAGCCTGACCCACAAAGTGTTGAAAGGCGCCGGACTGAAGCTGCCCTCGCAGCAATTGGCAGGCAACGCCGACGACAATCTGGCGTTTCTCGATGAGCATCAGCGGGTGGTGGTCAAGCCGCTCGACGGTGAACAGGGCCAAGGCGTGGCGGTGGATTTGCAGAGCATCGAAGAGGTGCAGCAGGCCATCGAAGCCGCCAAGCGTTTTGACAGCCGCGTACTGCTCGAAAGCTTCCACGAAGGCCTCGACCTGCGGATTCTGGTGATCGGTTTTGAAGTGGTGGCGGCAGCGATTCGTCGTCCCGCCGAGGTGGTCGGTGACGGCCATCATTCGATCGGCGCATTGATCGAGGCGCAGAGTCGACGCCGGCAAGCCGCGACTGGGGGCGAGAGCAAGATCCCGCTGGATCACGAAACCCAACGCACTCTGCATGCGGCCGGTTATGACTACAGCACTGTATTGCCGGCAGGCGAACACCTGTTTGTGCGCCGCACCGCCAATCTCCACACCGGCGGCACGCTGGAAGACGTCACGGCGATTCTGCACCCGACTCTGGTCGATGCCGCCGTTCGTGCAGCGCGGGCACTGGATATTCCAATGGTCGGCCTCGATTTGATGGTGCCGGCAGCGGATCAAGCGGAGTACGTGTTTATCGAAGCCAACGAACGCGCTGGCCTGGCCAATCACGAGCCGCAGCCGACGGCGGAGCGGTTTGTCGATTTGTTGTTTCCGCACAGTCAGCCGGCTGTTTCTTGATCATTTAGAGCCTGAACCGGCCCCATCGCTGGCAAGCCAGCTCCCACAGGTTTACCGGTGTACCCAATCACTGTGGGAGCTGGCCTGCCAGCGATGAGGCTCTAACAGGCAACACAAATTCCCTCATCGAAACCATCGATGCGCCTCAACTCATCAGGAGTTGCCATGACCACACAAATCCCCGAACCGGATCTGAACTACCTGCAAAAAGTCCTGCTGGAAATGCTCGCCATTCCCAGCCCCACCGGCTTCACCGACACCATCGTGCGCTACGTCGCCGAGCGTCTGGAAGAACTCGGTATCCCTTTCGAAATGACCCGTCGCGGCACCATCCGCGCCACGCTCAAGGGCAAGAAAAACAGCCCCGACCGCGCCGTTTCCGCGCACCTCGACACCATTGGTGCCGCCGTGCGCGCGGTGAAAGACAACGGCCGTCTGACCCTGGCCCCGGTCGGCTGCTGGTCGAGCCGGTTTGCCGAGGGCAGCCGGGTCAGCCTGTTCACCGACAACGGTGTGATTCGCGGCAGCGTGTTGCCATTGATGGCCTCCGGGCACGCGTTCAACACCGCCGTGGACGAAATGCCGATCAGTTGGGATCACGTCGAACTGCGTCTGGATGCCTACTGCGCAACCAAGGCCGATTGCGACTCACTGGGCATCAGTGTCGGCGACGTGGTGGCGTTCGACCCGTTGCCGGAGTTCACCGACAGCGGCCACATCAGCGCCCGTCACCTCGACGACAAGGCGGGTGTCGCCGCGCTGCTCGCCGCGCTCAAAGCCATCGTCGACAGCGGTCAGGAATTGATGATCGACTGTCATCCGCTGTTCACCATCACCGAAGAAACCGGCAGCGGCGCGGCAGCAGCCTTGCCGTGGGATGTCAGCGAATTCGTCGGCATCGACATTGCACCGGTCGCGCCGGGCCAGCATTCCAGTGAGCACGCGGTGAGCGTAGCGATGCAGGATTCCGGCGGGCCATACGACTATCACCTGTCGCGGCATTTGCTGCGGCTGGCCAGCGAAAACGAACTGCCGGTAAGGCGCGACCTGTTCCGCTATTACTTCAGCGACGCACATTCGGCGGTGACCGCCGGGCACGACATTCGCACGGCCCTGCTCGCCTTCGGTTGTGATGCAACCCATGGTTACGAGCGCACGCACATCGACAGTCTGGCGGCGCTCAGTCGTTTGCTTGGAGCGTACATTCTGAGTCCGCCGGTATTTGCCAGCGATGCCGCGCCGGCCAATGCTTCGCTGGATCGCTTCAGTCACCAGATCGAGCACGACACGCAGATGGAGAGCGATACGCGAGTGCCGTCGGTGGACAGTCTGGTGGGGCAGCGCTCCGACAGCTGATCCGGGCTTCCGTGGTGGCTGGACTGGCCCCATCGCTGGCAAGCCAGCTCCCACAGTTTTTGGGGTGGCTCAGTTGTTTGTGTACACCATCAAACTCTGTGGGAGCTGGCTTGCCAGCGATAGGGCCGATACTGCCCACACAAAACTGGCAGCCAGCCACCAATCGCCGTAGCATCCCGCCATTGATTGAACCGAGGTGCCCATGCTGATTCCCTACGACGCTCTAGAAGTCGACACCCTCACCCGCCTGATCGAGGACTTTGTCACCCGCGATGGCACCGACAACGGTGATGACACGCCGCTGGAAACCCGCGTGCTGCGCGTACGCCAGGCGTTGACCAAAGGCCAGGCGCTGATCGTCTTCGACCCGGAAAGCGAACAATGCCAACTGATGCTCAAACACGACGTGCCCAAGCACCTGTTCGACTAGCGGACCTTCTCGGTGGCCTGTTTGCGCTGAATCCGCTCGTAGACCTCCGAACGGTGCACATTGATCTTCTGCGGCGCTTCGACACCAAAGCGCACACTGGAGCCGTTGACGGACAACACCCGCAGGGAAATGTCGTCACCGATGGAAATCAACTCGCCCACAACACGGCTGAGTACAAGCATGGAGTTCGTCCTTCAAGGGTTAGCCAGCCCTGAAGATGCGCGGTGCGCGCCCGCTCTACAATGCGTGGTGAGCAATTCAGTCTTGCCCTACACTCGCAAGCGCTGCGCCCGTCAGACGTTTCCTGCAAATCGCTAAACAGTCTCGCCTCACGCGGCGCTAAACCGCGGCCCGAACAGGATCACACTGGCGCCGATCACGCACAGCGCCACGCCGATCCAGTCCGAACCCAAGGGACGTATCCGTTCAACCACTGCCAGCCAGCCAATCGACGCGACGATATAGATCCCGCCATAGGCGGCATAGGCGCGACCGGCGTAAGCCGCTTCGACACGGGTCAGCAACAGGGCGAACAGCGTCAGGCTGAGCAGCGCCGGGATCACCCACAAGGCACTTTTGCCCTGGCGCAACCACATGAAAAAGGCGAAACAACCGGCGATTTCAAACAGCGCCGCGAGGAAGAACCACAGGTAATTGAGCATTGATGCCTCTCGACAGGGTGACTATTGCGGCCACCCTAACGACGCGACACCCATGGGGCAAGTTCAGCCGTTGGTTTGTTTGGCCTTGGCGCGCATTTTATCGGCCATGGTGGTCATTTCGTTGTAGATCAGTTGCGGGTTCTTCTGCTTGATCGCCCAGGCCATGCGTCCCTGCTCGTGCGGCAGGATCATGAACTCGCCGGCGGCCACTTGCTGATAAATGTAGTCGGCGATGTCGGCTGCGCTGATCGGCGAACTTTCCAGCAACTTGCCAACCTGAGCTTTCATGGCTGGCGTCGGGCCACGGAACGAGTCGAGCAAGTTGGTCTGGAAGAACGACGGGCAGACCACATGCACCCCGACTTCCTGCTGCGCCAGTTCCACCAGCAAACTTTCAGACAGCGCCACCACACCGGCCTTGGCCACGTTGTAATTGCTCATCGCCGGGCCCTGCATCAATGCCGCCATCGAAGCAATGTTGATGATCTTGCCTTTGCTCTGTTCCAGCAGCGGCAGGAAGGCCTTGCAGCCTTTGACCACGCCCATCAGGTTGATCGCGATCTGCCAGTCCCAGTCCTCCAGCGACAGTTCGCTGAAGAACCCGCCGGACGCCACACCGGCGTTGTTGACGATGATGTCGATGCCGCCGAGCTTCTCTTCGCAGGCCTGGGCAAACGCGGTGAGCTGGCTGTAATCACGCACATCACAGCGCTGGATGAACCCGTCGCCACCGGCCTCGCGCACCCGCTTCAGGGTTTCCTGCAGGCCAGGTTCGCTGACGTCGGACAAGGCCAGCTGCCAGCCTTCACGCGCCCAGCGCAGTGCAAGTTCGCGACCTAAACCTGAGCCCGCACCCGTGATCATCATGCGATTTTGCATAGCAGACAGCCTTGTTGTTCTGTAGGAGATGCGCGGAGTGTAGCGAAGGAACACTGGCCACCCACGCTCCATCAGAATGCTGAATACAGGATCAAAAGATCGCAGCCTTCCGCAGCGCCTACATCAGTTCCCTGTAGGAGCTGCCGAAGGCTGCGATCTTTTGGTCTTGCGCTTCAAAGGAAATAAACGAGTCATCCAAATACATTAAAAAAACATTGAATTTTCTTTCATACGCACCGGTCGGAATTTGTAAGCCGTCTGGAATTAGTTAGCCTCCAGTCGCCCTTGAATACCAAGACTTCTCGAACGCTATAAACAAGGAAATCGACATGGGCACAATTCTTATCATTATCCTGATCCTGTTGCTGATCGGTGGTCTGCCGGTCTTCCCGCACTCCAGAAGTTGGGGTTATGGCCCTTCGGGCATTATTGGCGTGGTGTTGGTGGTGCTGTTGGTCTTGCTGTTACTTGGCAGGATATAAAACCCCAAGACAAAAAAAAGAGGCCCTCAGGGGCCTCTTTTTTATGCAGCGGTTTTATCAGTCCGGCTTGCCGTTGATCACACCGGCCGTGTTGTCCATCAGGCTCTTGGTCGCCGTTTGCAGGAACGCTTCAAGCTTGAGTTTCAATTCGGCGGTACGCGGTGCGTCCGGAATGATCTCGGCAGAAGGGTTCGCGCCCAGTTGGTACTGGTAGATCTTCGGTGCCATTTCCTTCTCTTTCGGCAAGACCAGGATCTGGTCAGCGGTGACGATGGCAGTGGTCTGCTCGCTGCCCGACGGCTTGATCACACCGAAACCGGTGTCGCCGGCCGGCAGGTTGAGCAGGTCACGGCCCCAGCACTGGTGACGCACTTCGCCACCCAGACGACCCATGATGGTCGGCACGATGTCGATCTGGGTGCCCACGGTGTGGTCACGGGTACCGAACTTCTCCTGAATGCCCGGCGCAATCATCAGCATCGGCACGTTGAAGCGGCCCAGGTCCATTTCGGTGATCTGACGCTCGTTGCCGAAACCGTGGTCGCCGACGATAACGAACAGGGTTTCCTTGAAGTACGGCTCTTTGCGCGCCTTCTCGAAGAACTGACCCAGGGCCCAGTCGGCGTAACGCATGGCCGTGAGGTGTTCGTTGAGCGTGCCGCGATCCGTCACGCGCTCCACCGGCAAAGGCGTTGGCAAGGCGTACGGCGTGTGGTTGGACAGGGTTTGCAGCAGCGCATAGAACGGCTTGCCGTTTTCCCGCGCCTTCAGTTCCACCAGACCACGGTCGAACATGTCCTGGTCGGACACGCCCCAGGTCGGATCGGAGAACACCGGGTTGACGAAGTCGTTACGGCCAACGAAGTTGGTCATGCCCTGGTTGCTGAAGAAGCCCGACTGGTTGTCCCAGGCGAAGTCGCCGTTGTAGACATACACGTCGTCATACTTGCGCGCACTGAGCAACTGCGGCAGGCCGGAGAGTTTGTGGCTGCCTTCCGGTGTCTGCATCAGGTATTCGAAACCCGGCAGGTTCGGGAAGCACGCCATGGTCGCAAACATGCCCTGGTGGGTATGGGTGCCGTTGGAGAAGAAACGGTCGAACAGCAGGCCTTCCTTCGACAGTTTGTCGAGGTACGGCGTGATGTTGCCCGGCGCGCCCAGAGCGCCCACCGAGTGACCGGCCATGCTTTCCATCAGGATCACGACCACATTCTTGATCGGCAGGGTCTTGTCGGCCGGTGGCGTGTAGTCACGACGCACCGCCGCAATGTCGGCATCGACCAGTTTGTCGTCCGGCATCACCAGCATCTCGCGCACCACTTTCTGCGCCTGTTCCTGCGGCAGGGTGGCTTTCCAGATGTTGTTGCGATCTTCACCCATGCGGTCCTTGGCGGCGGCGATCAGCGACAGCGTGCCGTTGAGGCCAAGCTGGTTGGCGAAGTTCGATTCGGTGGTGTACACGTCACCCCAGCGCAGCGGCGGGCCCTGACGCAGGGTGCCACGGGCCGCCACGACGCAGATCAGCAGGCACACCACAAACACCGCCAGACGCGTGTACCACGGCGCCACCTGGCGGGTGCCGACGTTGCCGCCGCTGAACGGGCCGCGCGGACGGGTTGCACGATCGGCGCCCTTGAAAGCCAGGGTCAGGATCACG
Source organism: Pseudomonas sp. SCPG-7 (assembly GCF_002156405.1). Classification (NCBI taxonomy): domain Bacteria; kingdom Pseudomonadati; phylum Pseudomonadota; class Gammaproteobacteria; order Pseudomonadales; family Pseudomonadaceae; genus Pseudomonas; species Pseudomonas sp. SCPG-7. Next base: position 80,379 of record NZ_MVOO01000012.1, read on the forward strand.
GTGCCGATCACCCACGCCAGCAGGTAGCGCACCACCGGGAAACCGTACCAGAGCATGCTCATCACGGTTTTCGGGTCTTCTTTCACGTACTGAAATACCAGGCCATTGAGGCGCTGGTGGAACTCACGGTAGAAGTCCATCTCCATCAGGCCGAGGAACAGCGCGATGCTGGACGCCACGGTCAGCCACAGACGGAAGAAGCCACGCGCAGCCATCGCCCGCGCACTGAACAGTGCCAGCAGCAACGGGACGCAGACGTAGACCACCAGGCGCAGGTCGAAACGCAGGCCGTTGGCGAAAGCTTCGAGGAAGGTCGAAGCCGGGGTATCGAGGATCATCTCGCGGTTGTAGACCAGCAGCGCGAGGCGCAGCACGGAAAACATCACCATCATGACCAGGGCACACAACAGGGTGTAGGCCAGATGCGATTTGACGGTCGGTTGCAGCAGGCGAGTGGAAGATCGCTGCTGATTCAGGGCGTCCGGGTTTGCCATGTCGTTTTAGGACCCATTGGAAGTTGAAGTTGCAAAATACAGCGGCGCCATGCCCTCTATTGGCCATTCCAGGCCCCGGGGCGTGCGCGGTGCGCAAATGTTGCACGATCACCGGCAGCATTGCCATTGATTAGTGCCCCGCTGCCCGACTCTTTCATAAAGGCAATCGTTCGCAGACAGCACGCATTGCGCGGGCGAATTGTCAGGAACGCTTTGTGAAAATTTCGTGCAGCGCATATCTGGAAACACAATATAACGACAAAACAAAACGCCCCGAATCGATCGGGGCGTTTTTGCGCAAAGCGCGCGGATTACTTCTCGGCGCGCTCTTTCAGGGCTTTAAGGGTGTTGAACGGCGCATCAACCACAAACTTGTTGGCAACCATGGCCGGTACGCTGCCGCCTGGCTCAGTGTGCACTTGATAGGTCACTTCGACCTGATCACCTTTCGGCACGAACTTCCAGAAGCCTTTGACCTGAGTGACGCGCACAAAACCTTTCTCTTCAGGAACGTACTTCGGCAAGCCTTCGAGGTTGCGGGTCAGGCTGCCATCGGCACCTTCCACGGTGGTGATGTGCAGCACCGAATCACGCGAAGTGACTGGCCACGGCGTGTTGAACTGCGTATAGGTCCAACTCTGATCGCCCTCGTGCTTGAGCAGCTTCTGGGCCTTGCACTCGTAGATCCACGCACAGGCTCCGGACACGTCTTCCTGCAAGGCACGCAGTTTGGCCACGGTGGTCTTCATCAGAGTCACGCCCTGATAGGACTTGTAATCCGAGCCCGGTACTTCAGCCAGCGAGACCTTGATCCCGTCCTGTTCCTTGGCGACCTTCCAGTCCTCGGCCTGAGCCACCGAAGTAGCCAGCACAGCGGTCAAACCACACAACACAGCGATACGATGCAGCGAACCCATAGTCTTATTCCTTATTGTTGAAGTTCCGTTCGTTTGACACATCACGCCGCCGTCATCTGCTCCCACCAGCCGATCAGTTTGATCGCTTCCTCGGAGCTGCTGCCGCAGACTTCGACATCGGCGGCAAATCCTGAACAAACCGCCGGACGCTCCGGCTGGCCGAAAATGCTGCACAGGTTTTCGACCGAGAGTTGCACGCAACGTTCGCCGGCAGGTTTGCCGTTGGGCATGCCTGGAATGGCAGAACTGATGGAGGGGGCAATACAGCAAGCGCCACAGCCTTCACGGCATTTCATGACGAGCAAGTCCTCGCGACGGGCAATGTGTTAAAGAGACACGGACAGAGTAACCGCTAAAACGGTTGTTTCAAATTCCCTGCACCGGGGTTTTTACCGATAACTGAATGTGACTGACCAGTCTCCGACAAAGCGTCTGGTTCGCGGGTCACGGATCGATTGAATTTATTGCTTGAACTCGAAATCCAGTGCTGCGCCTTCGATATCACGGCGCTCATCGTTGCGCAGCTGCAACTGCATTTCGTTGCTGAGCAGGCGACCATTGAGCTGGAAGCCGCTGTTCTTCTCGCCGAACATCTGCGGCAGGATCGCCTCGTGTTTGGGCAGCGATACAGTACCGGCGGGTTTTAGCTGCTGGACCATGTCCTTGGGCAGGCTCAGATCCAGCTTGGCCGGCGGCAATCTGGTTTTCACCACCTCACTGGCCGGTTTCGACTTGGACGCGACCGGGGGCCGTTTCTTCACCGCGGCGGCTTTCTTCTGTGGGGCTTTTTTAGCCGCAGCTTTGTTATCCGCAACGGCTTTTTTGCTCGCCGCCGGTTTGTTTGCCGGCGCGGACGTTGCGGGCTTTTCCTGAACGGCAGCTGCCATGACACCGGGCGCATGGCCCATCATCAACACACCAAGCAATATCCAGGCAGCAGGCAAAATCGCTTTCATGAACCCTACAACACTAACGGCAGAGGGCCATATGCTCGCCTGTTGAGCGCCACAAGACAAGCACGACGCGCGCCCCGTTCAGAAACCGCCAGCCGTTTCCTGACACAGTTGAGTCGCCAGCAGACCGAGGGTCATCAGCGCCCTTTCCGCCTCGCGATTCCACGGTGTGCCGCAGTTCAGGCGGATGCAGTGATTGAACTGCTCGGTATTACTGAAGATCAGCCCCGGTGCAATGCTGATGCCCTGCTGCAATGCGCGGACATGCAATTCCTGGGTATTGACCCTGCCCGGCAGACTCACCCAGAGGATGAAACCGCCCGTGGGCCGGGTCATCTGTGTACCTTCGGGAAAGTACTGCTGCACCGCCAACTGGAACGCGCTGAGATTTTTCCGGTATTCCTGGCGGATGTACCGTAAATGCCGGTCATAACCGCCATTTTCCAGATAAGCGGCAATCGCCATCTGCGTCACGCTGCACGCCGAATGCGTGGTGAAGGTCTGCAGACGCTGGATTTCCTGCTGATATTTGCCGGCAATCATCCAGCCAACGCGCACGCCCGGCGACAATGTTTTGGAAAAGCTCGAGCAGTAAATCACCCGATCCAGTCGATCGTAAGCCTTGAGGGCTTTGGTGCGGCCCTGTTCGAACATCAACTCACCATAGATATCGTCTTCGACGATCTGGATATCAAAGTCCGAGGCCAGACGCAGCAGTTGTTTCTGCCGTTCTTCCGGCATGGTGCCGCCCAGCGGATTGCTCAGGCGCGTGGTCAGAACCAAAGCCTTGATCGACCATTGGTTGGCCGCCAGCTGCAAAGCTTCGAGGCTCATGCCGGTGGCCGGATCGCTGGGAATCTCGATCACTTTCAGGCCCAACAGATCGGCCAGTTGCAGCAAACCGTAATAGGTCGGCGATTCGGCAGCGATCAGATCTCCCGGACGGGTCAGCACCCGCAGCGACATCTGCAGCGCATCGACACAGCCGTGGGTAATGACCACTTCCGACGGATCGACCACCACCCCGGCGTCGCGCATGCGGATTGCCACTTGCCGGCGCAACGGTTCGAAACCCGGGCTGAACATGTAGCTGAAGGCGCGTGGGCTGTGGAATCGGGTGACCTTGGCCAGTTGCTGATGCAGTGCGCGAACCGGGAGGTAATCGACACTCGGCACCGCAGCGCCCAACGGGAAGACCCCCTCGCGGCGAGACTCGACCAACACTTGCTGAATAATACTGGCGCGGGTGACCAGGCCTGGGCGCTCGACCCGGGCGATGTCCGGGGTCGGCGCCGTCAGTGCCGGGGTCTGGTGCACGTAGTAACCGGATTGCGGCCGTGCGCGGATCAGGCCCTGATCTTCGAGATTGGCATAAGCCTGCAACACCGTCGCATGGCTGACATTGAGCTGCGAACTCATCTTGCGCACCGACGGCACGCGTTCTCCGGGTTGATAGACACCGCGCCGGATGTCTTCCGCCAATTGTTGAGCAATACGTTGGTAGAGCAAGAGATTGGTCATGACGCAGCACTCGATTTCACGGGCATTTTATTCTTGTGTGAAACAATACCGGAACAGTTTAGAAGTGTACTGGGACAGTTGCCACCATAGTCGACCGTACAGTGCAGTGTCAGCCAAAACTGTACGGATTTGCGTGCTATTCGACAGTCGTAAAAAAGCCCGGCGCTGCATGACAGGCCGGGCTTTCCAGAGACGCAGCCCTCAACGGGCGGCGCCGAGCTGGCCTTTTTCGTCGGAGAAGACAATTTCCACCCGACGGTTCTGTGCCCGACCGCGCTCGGAAGCGTTGGCGTCTACCGGGTATTCGTCACCGTAACCTTCGACCTGAATCCGCTTGTCCTCAATCCCCAGGTCCATCAACACATCAGCTACTGCTTGCGCGCGATCACGCGACAGCTTGAGGTTTTCCTGTTTGCCACCGGTGCTGTCGGTGTAACCCTCGATACGCACCACACGTTTCGGGTTGAGTTGCAGGAACTGCACAATCTTCAACACCACGCGATTGGCCGAGTTCTTAAGCTCCGCCTCGCCAGTGTCGAACAGTACATCGCCGAGGGTCATCACCAGGCCGCGATCGGTCTGCGTAGTGGCCAACGCCACGATCTGTTCCTCAAGCCATTTACCCTGCTGCTGCACGCTCAGCAGTTTGGACTCGCGCAGGGCCAGCTGCAGACGCTGACGCTCCAGTTCAAGCTTCGCCGCGCGCTCTTCGTTGAGCACCAGATTGGTGTGTTCGCGAGCGATTTCGCTGTAGCGCTGACTCAAGTAGGCGTAATGCACCACGTCCGCGCCACTGCCCCAATAGGTGGACAGGCGATCGGCGCGGGCCAGCGACTCACCGGCGCGGATCACATCCTTCGGCGCGATACGCAGCACATTGGAATCTTCCTTGACCTTCTGAAAGTCACTGCCAGCCTGTTGCAATGCGGCTTCGCCGTGTTGACCGGCGCAGCCATAGAGGCTTGCGCATCCGGCCAGAATCATCCCGCCGAGGATTTTGGACTTGAGGCTCATTGGGCATCTCCCAGTTGCTTGCGCAGACGGATGATGCGGGTGTTGAGCACGTTGAGTTGCTCTTCGCTTTTTTGCGTCAGCACTTTGGCTTCGGCCAGACGCGCATCCAGCTCGGCCTGTTCGGCGCGCATGCGGGCGTTCTTGAAAGACTCGTCGGTCATGTTGCCCTTGGCCCGGTTGAACTTGTCTTCGGCCAGTTTCATTTCCGGCATTTCATCGGCGGTCGCACCGACAGCCTTGGCCTGGGTGATGGCCTGCTCGGTCAGGCGCATTTGCTCATGGGGTGCCGGATCGTTGGCGCAGCCGGCCAGGGCCAGAACGGCCATGGCCGCGAAAAGAGGTCGAATACTCACTAAGAATCCCTACTGTTTTGGGGCACTGACAGGTGGCTGCGGTTGTTGCTGCTGGGCCTTCCAGCGCTCGATATTGCGTTGCAGCGCGGCCTCGGTCAGTCCGGACGCGGGCAATTCTGTCATCTTTTTAGCGAGCTGTCCGCGCAACCACGGATCGTTGCAGGCGGAGTTGTGTGAAACCGCGAGGAACAGGCCTGGCCGGTCAATCGGTTGCTCGAAGGCCAGCAGATCATTGGCCATGCCCAATGCCTGCGCGGCGGCCATGCCCGAGTAGCGACCGGCGAGTACATATTCCACCTCACCCAGCAGCAATTTCTGAAAGGCCTGGGTGATATTTGCCGTGCGCGTCAGGGTCAGATTCTGCTCGGCGAAAGTGCCGAATGCCTGGGTCATTCGAGACTTTTCCGACATCCCACCGGTGTGCCCGTGCAGGTCTGCGGCTTCGCTGTAGACCAGCGTCGAGCCTTTGCGCGTCCACACCAGGTAGTCGTTTTCCAGCAACGGTGGATAGATGTAGTCGAGGTTTTCCAGTTCATTGAACATCAGCGGCGTGTCGGCCAGCATGTCCATTCGGCCGCTGCGCACTTCATCGAGGGCCTGCGCGCGTTTGCCGGCGTAGAGCAGCTCGACCTTGATGCCGAGGTCCTTGGCCACTTGCTGCAACAGGTCGGCACTGGCGCCGATCAGCTGTCTGGGGTTCTGCGGGTCCTGCCACAGGTACGGCGGAGCATCCGGACTGCCGGTGACGACCAAGCGCTCGCACTTGCCGGAAGCTGCGGCCATTCCCGGCAACAGGATCAATCCCAATAACAACCTGCGGCGCAGATCCATGGCAAAACGCTCCTACGCAAATTCGAGACAAAAAAAAGCCCGGCCAGAAGGCCGGGCTCTTTATAAGTGAAGCCGCCGGATTAGACCAGCTTCTCCAGCTCAGGGACTGCTTCGAACAGGTCCGCCACCAGGCCGTAATCGGCCACCTGGAAGATCGGCGCTTCTTCGTCCTTGTTGATCGCAACGATCACTTTGGAGTCTTTCATGCCGGCCAGGTGCTGGATCGCGCCGGAGATACCGACGGCGATGTACAGCTGTGGCGCAACGATCTTGCCGGTCTGACCGACCTGCATGTCGTTCGGTACGAAACCTGCGTCGACCGCGGCACGCGAAGCACCAACGGCAGCGCCCAGCTTGTCGGCCAGGGCGTACAGGTGTTTGAAGTTGTCGCCGTTCTGCATGCCGCGACCACCGGAAACGACGATCTTGGCAGCGGTCAGTTCAGGACGATCGGACTTGGCCAGTTCTTCGCTGACGAAGCTGGAAGTGCCGGCATCGTGTGCAGCAGCAACGGCTTCAACGGCTGCCGAACCACCTTCAGCGGCAACCGGGTCGAAACCGGTGGCGCGCACGGTGATCACTTTGATCGGTGCGGTCGACTGCACAGTCGCGATGGCGTTACCGGCGTAGATCGGGCGCTTGAAAGTGTCGGCGCTTTCTACCGAAATGATCTCGGAGATCTGGTCAACGTCCAGTGCAGCGGCAACGCGCGGCAGGATGTTTTTGCCGTTGGACGTGGCGGCAGCCAGGATATGGCTGTAACCCTTGCCCAGCTCAGCAACCAGCGGCGCAACGTTTTCCGGCAGCTGGTGCGCGTAAGCGGCATTGTCAGCGTTCAGGACTTTGCTCACGCCAGCGATTTTCGCTGCGGCTTCAGCCACGGCGCCAGCGCCCTGGCCTGCAACCAGAACGTGGATGTCGCCGCCGATTTTGGCAGCAGCAGCCACGGTATTCAGCGTGGCCGGGGCCAGCACTTTGTTGTCGTGTTCAGCGATTACCAAGATAGTCATTTTTAGATTACCTTCGCTTCGTTTTTCAGTTTCTCGACCAGTTCAGCCACCGACTTGACCTTGATACCCGCGCTGCGTGCAGCCGGCGCTTCGACTTTCAGGGTCTTGTTGGTGGAGGCGGTGGAAACGCCCAAAGCGTCCGGAGTCAGCACTTCGAGAGGCTTCTTCTTGGCTTTCATGATGTTTGGCAGGGACGCGTAGCGCGGCTCGTTCAAACGCAGGTCGGTGGTGACGATGGCCGGCAGTTTCAGGGAAACGGTCTGCGCGCCGCCGTCGATTTCGCGGGTCACGGCAACGCTGTCGCCGGAGACTTCGACTTTCGAAGCGAAAGTGCCCTGACCGTAGCCGCTCAGTGCAGCGAGCATCTGGCCGGTCTGGTTGTTGTCGCTGTCGATCGCCTGTTTGCCCAGGATCACCAGCTGAGGCTGTTCCTTGTCTACCACAGCCTTGAGCAGCTTGGCCACGGCCAACGAAGTCAGGTCTTCAGCGGATTCGACGAGGATGGCACGGTCGGCACCCAGAGCCAGTGCGGTACGCAGCTGTTCCTGAGCGGTGGACGGGCCGATGGAGACGACGACGATTTCAGTCGCAACACCTTTCTCTTTCAGGCGTACGGCTTCTTCCACTGCGATTTCGCAGAACGGGTTCATCGACATCTTGACGTTGGCGAGGTCTACGCCGGAATTGTCCGCCTTGACGCGAACCTTGACGTTGTAATCCACAACGCGTTTGACAGCTACAAGAACCTTCATGGATTCCTCGTTACTCTCCGGTGAAAAGAAAGTCGCCTAGGCGAACCTGGCGGTTGATGCTCATCGGGCACAAGGGCACCTCTAAAAACGCCGGCTGGGGGGCGATGACCGTTCGTCAGTGGTGACCAACGGGTCATTGAATCGCACGGTGTGTAAACTGCGCGCCGGACTTGCGCTGCGCATCACCTTGAACTGCCTGTGCCCTGTCTTTAGAGGTGCTCTTGAAACCGCCAGTCTGCCTACGGCGAGCGCAAAACCGCCCGTATCTTGACCGGAACGCCTATTCCGGTCAATACGGCAAAATGGCCGTTCATAAGCCGCGCTTCTTTGATTTCTCTGGGCTGGAGCCGATTCAAACAAACGTTTGTATTGGACGCTCCGAGTGGTGTAGATATAATGCGCCGCCTAGAGAGAAAGGTGGTTTACCCATTATTACCCTTGACGTTAACGTAAAGGCAATAACGGATGCGACGCCGAACCTCCAAATTAGAAAAAAAACTGTTGAGCCTTGAGTAGGAGATAGCCTGTGGAACGCGAATACATGGAATTCGACGTGGTCATCGTCGGTGCCGGCCCCGCTGGCCTGTCCGCCGCCTGCCGTCTGAAGCAGAAGGCCGCCGAAGCCGGTAAGGAAATCAGCGTCTGCGTGGTCGAAAAAGGCTCCGAAGTCGGCGCACACATCCTGTCCGGTGCCGTGTTCGAACCACGCGCTCTGAACGAACTGTTCCCGGACTGGAAAGAACTCGGCGCCCCGCTGAACACGCCGGTCACCCGCGATGACATTTTCGTGCTGAAAAACGCCGACAGCGCGCAGAAAATCCCTGACTTCTTTGTGCCCAAGACCATGCACAACGAAGGCAACTACATTATTTCTTTGGGCAACCTGTGCCGCTGGCTGGCCCAGCAGGCCGAGAACCTGGGCGTGGAAATCTACCCGGGCTTCGCCGCTCAGGAAGCGCTGATCGACGACAACGGCATCGTGCGCGGGATCATCACCGGTGATCTGGGCGTCGACCGCGAAGGCAACCCGAAAGAAGGCCTGTACACCCCGGGTATGGAACTGCGTGGCAAGTACACGCTGTTCGCCGAGGGCTGCCGTGGCCACATCGGCAAGCAACTGATCAAGCGCTACAACCTCGACAGCGATGCCGACGCCCAACACTACGGCATCGGCCTGAAAGAAATCTGGGAAATCGACCCGGCCAAACACCAGCCAGGCCTGGTGGTGCACACCGCCGGTTGGCCGCTGGACATCATGGGCACCGAAAACACCGGCGGCTCGTTCCTCTATCACCTGGAAAACAACCAGGTCGTGGTCGGTCTGATCGTCGACCTGTCTTACAGCAACACTTACCTGTCGCCGTTCGACGAGTTCCAGCGCCTCAAGCATCACCCGGTGCTGGCGCAGTACCTGGAAGGCGGCAAACGCGTCAGCTACGGCGCCCGTGCGATCTGCAAAGGTGGCCTGAACTCGCTGCCGAAAATGGTCTTCAAGGGCGGCGCGCTGATCGGTTGCGACCTCGGCACCCTGAACTTCGCCAAGATCAAAGGCAGCCACACCGCGATGAAGTCCGGCATGCTCGCCGCTGAATCGGTGGCCGACGCACTGTTCGCCGAAAAGGATGGCACCGAAGAGCTGACCACTTACGTTGACGCGTTCAAGAAGAGCTGGCTCTACGACGAACTGTTCGCCAGCCGCAACTTCGGCCCGGCGATCCACAAGTTCGGCGCGATCGTCGGCGGTGGTTTCAACTGGCTGGACCAGAACATCTTCGGCGGCAAACTGCCGTTCACCCTGCATGACACCAAGCCGGATTACGCTTGCCTGAAACTGGCGGCCGACTGCAAGAAGATCGACTATCCGAAGCCGGACGGCAAACTCAGCTTCGACAAACTGAGCTCGGTGTTCATCTCCGGTACCAACCACGAAGAAGAGCAACCGTGCCACCTTAAGCTGACCGACCCGAGCATTCCGCTGAGCCGCAACCTGCCGATGTACGACGAACCGGCACAGCGCTACTGCCCGGCCGGTGTATATGAAGTGATCACCAAGGAAGACGGTGAAAAGCGCTTCCAGATCAACGCCCAGAACTGCGTGCACTGCAAGACCTGTGACATCAAGGACCCTTCGCAGAACATCACCTGGGTCACGCCGGAAGGCGCTGGCGGCCCGACTTACCCGAACATGTAAGTCGCATCGCTGAACAACGAGGCTCCCGAAATGGGGGCCTTTTTGTTGCCCAAAATTTAATGCATCACATCATCCCCTGTGGGAGCTGGCTTGCCAGCGATGGGGCCATGTCAGTCGACATCTTGGCAGCCTGGATCACCGCCTTCGCTGGCAAGTCAGCTCCCACAGGGTTACGCAAACTCTCAGGCAACGCGCTCATCACCAGGGCTACGCTCGAAGTAGCGCTTGTATTCGCGACTGAACTGCGACGTGCTCTGATACCCCACCCGATGCGCCACCTGCGCCACGCCCAGCCCTTCGGCGACCAGCAAGGTCTGCGCCTTGAGCAAGCGCAGGCGCTTGAGATACTGCACCGGCGACAACAGCGTGCTGCGCTTGAAGTGCTCGTGAAAAGACGACACGCTCATGTTCGCGCAACTGGCCAACGTCTCGACATTCAGCGGCTCGGTGTAATGCGCATGCAGATGGCTGATCGACGCCGCGACCCGGGCGAACTGCCCCTGCTGTTCGACCAGTGCGCGCAACACATCGGCCTGCGGCCCGCGCAACGCAGTGAACAACAATTCGCGGACCCGCGCCGGTCCGAGAATCTGCCGTTCCAGCGGATCGTGCAGGCAACGCAGCAAGCGTTCGACACAGCCACGCATGTCATCGTCGAGCACCACCGAGGTCATCGACTCCGGTGTCTGCGCCGGAATGTGCCGCCCCGGCGCCAGCCCCATGGCCAGCACCAGTTCGCCGAGCAACACCCGGTCGATGGCCACCGATACACCCAGCAACGGCGCATCCGGCAAGGCAAAGGTTTCACACTCGAACGGCACCGGCAGCGCCTGAATCAGGTAGTGCCCGGCGCCATATTCCATGGTGCGCGGGCCGAGGAACGCCAGTTTGCTGCCTTGGGCGATGATCATCAGGCTCGGCTCATAAATGTGCGGGCCACGCGCCACGTCGCAACTGGCGCGCAGCACCTGCACACCAGGTAACCCGGTCTGGCTGTAACCGTCGCAAAGCGCCAGCGGCTCGATCAGCGAAACCAGCGTGGCATTGGCATCAAGGTGGCGAGTCAACTGCATCGGAGGGGTCTTCAAAAAAGTCACGGAAAAAGGCATGCAAGCATCATCGCAGATCCTTTTGCCAATGCGCTTGCCCAGACCTGCATGCCGGAGGATTAGGCATGAGACCCGGAGGAATCGTCATGGCCGCAGCGGCAGTCGGCGCCCAAAATGCGCCACCTCACCTGTCACTGCTTCTGCGAGGTTTCTTATGTACACCGCTATCGGTTATGCCGCTCAATCGGCCACCACTCCCCTCGCCCCGATGAAATTCGAACGCCGCAGCCCGCGCGCCGACGACGTGGCGATCGAGATCCTGTACTGCGGCGTCTGCCACTCCGACATCCACCAGGCGCGCAACGAATGGGGCATCGCCGTGTATCCGTTGATGCCCGGCCACGAAATCGTCGGCAAAGTCACCGCCATCGGTGCCAACGTCACTCAACATAAAGTCGGCGACCTGGTCGGTGTCGGTTGCATGGTCGACTCTTGCCGCACCTGCGCCGCCTGCCAGCAGAACCTCGAGCAATACTGCCTCGAAGGCCCGACCATGACTTACGCCACCCCGGACCGGGTCGACGGCAGCAACACCATGGGCGGTTATTCGGACAGCATCGTGGTCAGCGAGCACTTCGTGGTGCGCATTCCGGAAAAGCTGGATCTGGCCAGCGCCGCGCCGATCCTCTGCGCCGGCATCACCACCTACTCACCGCTCAAGCACTACGGGGTCAAGGCCGGCGACAAGGTCGGGATTCTCGGCATGGGCGGCCTCGGCCACATGGGCATCAAGTTCGCCAAGGCCATGGGTGCGGAAGTCACGCTGTTCACCCGTTCGGCGAGCAAGGCCGAGGAAGGCCGTCGTCAGGGCGCCGATCATGTGATCGTCTCCACCGATGCCGAGCAAATGGCCGCCGCTGCGGGCCGTTTCGACTTCCTGCTGGACACCATTCCGGTGCAGCACGACCTCAACCCGTACCTGCAAACCCTGCGCTTTGATGGCGTGCACATTCTGGTCGGCCTGATCGAACCGATCGACCCGCCGGTGCATGCTGCCAACCTGGTGCTGGGCCGCCGCGTGCTGGCCGGTTCGTTGATCGGCGGCATCGCCGAAACCCAGGAAGTGCTGGATTTCTGCGCCGAGCACAACATCACCTGCGACATCGAAATGCTCGACATCCGCCAGATCAACGAAGCTTACGCGCGGATGATTGCCGGTGACGTGAAGTACCGCTTCGTGATCGACATGGCGACCTTGAAGCTTTAAACCTTCAAGCCAAGCTCCGCCGAGAGCCGGGCTGTGACCCCTTTGATCAGGGGGATCAGCTCGGCCATTTTTTCCAGCGGCATGTACGGCACGGTGCTGGCGATACTGATCGCCGCGACAATGCGCTTGCTCGCATCGCGAATCGGCGCCGCCACGCAGCGGATCGACGGTTCGTTGTCCTCCAGATCGAAGGCGTAGCCGCCGGCCACGTACTCGGTCATGCGCTGCTCGAGCTGTTCCCACGATTGCTGGGGATGCTGCGGCCAGAACTGACTTTTCCCACCCGCCGGCAGGCTGATGTCGTACAGGCGCTGCCAATCCTGCGGCGCATCATCGAGCATCAACGCCTTGCCGATCCCGGTGCGCGCCAACGGCATGCGGTGGCCGACACGCGAACGCATTTCCGGGCCGTTGCGCCCCGGATTCTTCAGCAGGTACAAGACCTCGTCGCCTTCGCGAATGCCCAGATGCACGGTGTCGCCGGTCAGCGCCGACAACTCGTCCAGATACGGCCCGGCCAGACTCACCAGCGGCAACTCTTCACGCGCCTGAAACCCCAGCTCGATCAGCTTGGGCCCCAGCAGATAGCCGATTTGCGGCACTACGCGCAAATAGCGCTCGTCCACCAGGCAACTGGCCAGACGATGGGTGGTGCTGCGCGTGGTGCCGATCAGCCGGGCAATCTCTTTCAGATCGCGGGCGCCACTGGCCACCGCGTGCACCACACCCAGGCCGCGAAGCAGCGTCTGGGTGCCGGTGGGTGCGGCGTCCTTGGTTTTTTCCGGGGCGTCTTCCTGCATATCCAGCCTTTACCGTTGAGCGAGGGAACGGGCGGCATTATGGTCGCCCGACGCAGACGACTACAACTCGATACGCTCGACCTTGCCCACCAGCAGCACGTAGGACAATGCACCGATCAGCGCCAGAACCGCGATGTAAGTAATCGCCGGGGCGAACGAGTCACCGCTGGCGAGGAAACCGATGACAATCGGCGTGGCAATTGCCGACAGGTTGCCGATGAAGTTGAACACCCCGCCGGTCAGCCCCAGCAACCGCGCCGGAGCGAGGGTCGAGACCAGCGACCAGGTGATCGACGCCAGCCCGTTGCCGAAAAACGCCAGCGCCAGGAAGGCAATCACCAGCGGTGTCGATTCAACGAAGTTGGCACCGATGATCGAGGTGGAAATCAGCAGCCCGCCAATGATCGGCAACTTGCGCGCAAAGCCGACGCTGCAGCCACGGCGGATCAACAGGTCGGAAAAGAACCCCGAACACAGCACGCCAATGAACGCGGCAAGAAACGGCAGCGACGCCAACAGGCCGGATTTGATGAAGTCCATGCCGCGATATTTCACCAGGTAGGTCGGGAACCACGTCAGGAAGAACCACAGCGTCGAGTTCAGACAGAACTGGCCGAGGTAGATGCCCCACAACTTGCGTTTGCTCAGGACGATGCCGAGGTCGGTCCAACTGAACGAGGCCTTGGCCGTTTGCGCTTGAATGTCTACCAGTCCGCCGCCCTCACGGATCAGGTCGATCTCCGCGTCGTTGGCGCCCTTGAAATCCCGCGGTTCGCGGTACACCGCGTACCAGATCGCCGCCCAGATAATGCCCGCCGCGCCGGTCGCGACGAACACCATGTGCCAGCCGAACTCATGTTGCAGCCAGGCCAGCACCGGGGTCAGAAACGCCAGGCCTACAAACTGCCCGGAGGTGTAGAAACCAATCGCCGTGGCCCGTTCACGCTCGGGAAACCAGGTGGTGACCACGCGGCTGTTGATCGGATAGGCCGGCGCTTCCAGCGCGCCGACCGCCATGCGCAGCACGAACAGCGCAATGAAACTCGCGGCGAAGCCGAGCAGCACCGTGGCCAGCGACCACAACAGCAGCGCGACGCTGTAGAGGATGCGCGGTGGCACCCGATCCACCAGCCAGCCGCCGGGGATCTGCATCGCGGCGTAGGTCCAGCCGAATGCAGAGAAAATCAGCCCGACGTGAACCGGGTCGATGCCCAGTTCACTGGTCAGCGCGGGCGCGGCAATCGACAGGTTGCTGCGGTCGAGGTAGTTGATGACCACGGTGATGAACAGCAGCACCATGATGAAAAATCGCTTGCGGCTGGGCGTGACTAAAGACGCCTGCCCGGTGAGGGTTTGCGTTGGCATGGGGGTGCCTCTTCTTATGATTATTTGAGGACAATCGTAAAACTTGCGCCGAACCCTGTGGGAGCTGGCTTGCCAGCGATAGCGGTGCATCTGTTACATCAATGTCGGATGTGCCGCCGTCATCGCTGGCAAGCCAGCTCCCACAGTGGATTTTGGGTGGGTCAGAAGGGACTCACCACTCGGCAAAACTGCCGTCGGCATGGCGCCAGATCGGGTTGCGCCAGCGGTGGCCGACAGCGGCACGCTCGATCACGTATTCTTCGTTGATCTCGATGCCCAGTCCCGGCCCGTTCGGAATCTTCACGAAGCCCTGGTCGTAGTCGAACACCCGCGGATCCTTCACGTAGTCGAGCAAATCGTTGCTCTCGTTGTAATGGATACCCAGGCTCTGTTCCTGGATAAACGCGTTGTAACAAGCCGCGTCGAGTTGCAGACACGCCGCCAGCGCAATCGGCCCCAGCGGGCAATGCAGCGCCAGCGCCACATCGTAGGCTTCGGCCATGTTGGCGATCTTGCGGGTTTCGGTAATGCCGCCGGCGTGGGAGGCATCCGGCTGGATGATGTCGACGTAACCTTCGCTCAACACCCGTTTAAAGTCCCAGCGCGAGAACAGCCGCTCACCGAGGGCAATCGGCGTGCTGGTCAACGGCGCCAGCTCCTTCAGCGCTTCGTAGTTTTCACTGAGCACCGGCTCCTCGATGAACATCAGTTTGTACGGGTCGAGCTC
Organism: Pseudomonas sp. SCPG-7; assembly: GCF_002156405.1. Lineage (NCBI taxonomy): Bacteria > Pseudomonadati > Pseudomonadota > Gammaproteobacteria > Pseudomonadales > Pseudomonadaceae > Pseudomonas > Pseudomonas sp. SCPG-7. The sequence continues at coordinate 95,623 of NZ_MVOO01000012.1, forward strand.
CTTCATCAGCACCTTGGCCATCGGCTTGTGCACCCGACCGTGGAAGTCGACACCGATGCCGACATTCGGCCCGACCGCATCGCGCACGGCGGCGACATTGGCCAGGGCCAGATCGACTTTCTCGAAGGAATCGAGGAACTGCAGCTCTTCAGTGCCATTCATTTTCACCGCAGTAAAACCCCGGCTCACCGCCTCTTTCGCGGCGCGTGCGGTGTCGGCCGGACGATCGCCACCGATCCACGAATACACACGAATCTTGTCGCGCACCTGACCGCCGAGCAGATCGCTGACCGACACGCCGAGGGCTTTGCCCTTGATGTCCCACAGCGCCTGATCGATACCGGCCAGTGCACTCATGTGGATCGCGCCGCCGCGGTAGAAGCCGCCGCGGTACAGCACGGTCCAGATGTCCTCGATGTTGCGTGGGTCTTTGCCGATCAGGTAGTCGGACAATTCTTCAACGGCAGCGGCGACGGTGTGTGCGCGGCCTTCGACCACAGGCTCGCCCCAACCGGTCACACCCTCATCGGTTTCGACCTTGAGGAAGCACCAGCGCGGCGGGACGATGAAGGTGGTGAGTTTGGTGATTTTCATCTTCTTGTCTCTCTTGTTAGATGCAGCGCACGCAGCGCCGGATAAATCTCAGCGAAGGGCCTTCCAGGCAGCCACGTAGGCCTTGGCATTGGCCGCCACTTGCTCAACCGTCATGCCTGGCTTGAACAGGCCGGAACCGAGGCCGAAACCTTTCACACCAGCGTCGATGAACGCTTGCATGTTGTCCGGGGTGATCCCGCCGACCGGCGCCAGCACCGTCCCGGAGGGCAACACCGCGAGCCACGCCTTGACCACCGCCGGGCCCATCTGCTCGGCCGGGAACAGCTTGAGAATGTCCGCGCCCTCCTCCAGCGCCGCGAACGCTTCGGTCGGCGTCGCTACTCCCGGCGACAGGTACAGCCCCGCCGCTTTCGCTGCGCGCAGCACCTTGGCGTCGCTGTGTGGCATCACGATCACCTGGCCGCCGGCCTCTTTCACCAGCTCGACCTGCTCCGGGGTCAACACCGTGCCGGCACCGATCAGGCAATCGGCGGGCAAGGTCTGACGCAGGATGCGGATACTTTCGTACGGCGACGGGGAATTGAGCGGTACTTCGATGACGCGAAATCCGGCGGCATACAGGACTTCTCCGACAGCAGCGGCTTCCTGCGGATGCAGGCCACGCAGGATTGCGATCAGACTGTTTTGTGCCAATGCTTGCTTGAGCATGTCAGGCCTCCAGTCAGGGTTAACGGGATAAGGAATCGAGCAGCCCGGCGGCCAGCGCCAGTTGCCACAGGCCACGCTCGGTGGCCTGCTCGGCCAGCGTGACGCGAGCGAAACCGCAAGCCTCGAGGGCACGGGCGTAACGGGCGCAGAGTTGCGCGTTGCCGATGAGGATGATCGACGGCAGATGCACGCTGTTGCGGCGGCGGCGCTGAACGGTGGCGAGTGCCGCCAGCTCATGGCCGATCATCAGCCCGGACAGGTAGTCCGCTTGCGCCGTCGGCGCCAGTTCGCCGGTCAGGCCCAAAGTACGCGCACTGAATAATGTGGAGAGCACACCCAGTTCGCCGTCCGCCGACAGCGCCACTTGCACACCACGGTCAAATGCCACGCCGTCGAACGCCGCACCCTGTTGCTGGGTACGCCCGAGAATGCTGTGTTCACTAAGCACGGCGAACACTTCGCCGGTCATGAAGGTGTCGAAATGTGTGATGCAGCCATCGACCACTTCCACCCACTTGGAATGGCTGCCCGGCAGACCGATCAACAGATCGCCGCCCGCCTCCGCCGGCAGGTTCTGCAGTACGCCGAGGACCTGAGTTTCTTCGCCGCGCATCACATTCGGCAGGCGTGAACGCTGGATCACCCCCGGCACGATATGTACCCGCGTGCCGCGCAGACTGACCAGTGTTTGTAAGGAATTTCCGAGATTGGCGACGTTTGCCGGCGTTTCGCAGTAGGCCGCCTCGCGCCAGCCCTGGGCGCTGCCCACCATGCCGCAGGCGATCACCGGCAGATCCGGCTGCGCATCAAGCCAGTCACCACAAGCGTCTTCGAAGGCCAGTTCAAAGCCGTCGGCGCATTCACCACCGTTGATGACTCGCGGCGTCTTCGGTAACTGCATGATTCCGGACGACAGCGCACGCTGTTCCAGCACCACCCCGCCCGCCGCGAGTTTGTAAGCACGTAATGAGGTCGTCCCCCAATCGAGCGCGATCAATTGCGCCTGCATCGCATCACCTGTTTTGTTTTTGGCAGTGAGTGCGACGGACTATAAACCTTGGCGCAGATAAATCTCAATATATAAATATCATTCCCATATTATGGGATTTACAAGTGTAACAAGCGTTTTTCTGCCAAATCTTTAAAATGCCGGCCGCGTCCATGCGGCGACCGCTCTCAATATGTTCAGGGAAGAAAAAATGAAAACCGCTTTAACGGCGTTACTGCTCTGTGGCGCACTCTGCTTCGCGGCGATTGCCAGCGCCTTGCCCGCTATCAAGGAGGGTGATATCTGGGCTTACAACACCCGGCCGGGTGAAGAAGCCTCGACCTTGACCATTCTCAAAATCGAAAGCTATCCGCACTACGGCACCGTCGTGCATATCCGCGTTGATGGCATTCGGATGATCAACCCGGTCACCGGAGGCGAGTTCACCGCAATGCCCCACCTGCCTTTCCAGGCCGAGGCTTTGCAGCGCAGCCTGACTCGGCGCGTGGGAGAAACGGCGCAGATTCCGGATTTCAGCCAGGGCTACACCTACTGGAAAGCGGCCTTCGATGAAGAGAAGGCCGGGGCTTTCAAGATTTCCGTGCGTAAGACGCTTGATGGGTTGCTCAGCGGCAACTGGGAAATGACTGATGATGACACCGCCAAAACCACATCGACGCCCTGACGATCATCCCTCGGCAAACTCCCGCAACACCTTGCCATCCATGCGATAGCGCACCCACTCTTCCTGCGGCTGCGCACCGAGGGATTTGTAGAATTCGATGGCCGGGGTGTTCCAGTCCAGCACGCTCCATTCAAAGCGGCCGCAGTCGTTGTCGCAGGCGATTTTCGCCAGATGCCGCAGCAGGGTTTTACCGGCACCGCCGCCGCGCTGTTCGGGGGTGATGTAGAGGTCTTCGAGGTACAGGCAATTGCTGCCGAGCCACGTCGAATAGCTGAAGAAGAACACCGCAAAACCGATCGGCACACCGTCACGCAGGCAGATCAGACCATGGGCCGTGGCGCCTTCACTGAACAGGCTGCGCTCGATATCGGTGACGCTGGCGATCACTTCGTGGCGGGCCTTTTCGAAATCTGCCAGTTCGGTGATGAAGGCGAGGATTTGCGGCGCATCGCTGGGGGTCGCCGGGCGGATTTCGATCGTCATGAACGGGCCTTGTCGGAAAAGGGAAAGCGCCATACTAAGGCCGGATGCGGCGCTCGTCACATGGCAACACAGAGAATATCCTGATCCAATATTGCAAACAGTGTGGCTTTCGCGAGCAAGCCCGCCCCACAGGAACTTCGCCAGTCTGAAAGGATGCTCATGAACCTTGAGATTTTTATGCCCGTGGAGGAGCTAGCAGCCGTACTGCTGCCCCACGCTCTGGAGACCTCCGACGACGGTGCCCACGACCTCGCTCACTTGCAACGGGTCTGGCACACCGTGCGCACCTTGCAGGCCGAGGAAGGCGGCGACTTCGAAGTATTGCTCGCCGCCGTGCTGCTGCACGACTGCGTAGCTGTCGAAAAGAACTCGCCGCTGCGCTCGCAGGCCTCGCGCCTTTCCGCTGACAAAGCCGCTAACGTGCTGGCCGATCTGGATTGGCCCGAAAGCAAAATCAGCGCCGTCAGCCACGCCATCGAAGCCCACAGTTTTTCCGCCAACATCACCCCGCTCACCCTCGAAGCGAAACTGGTCCAGGACGCCGATCGTCTCGATTCGCTGGGCATGCTCGGCGTCGCCCGTACCTTCTACGTTGCCGGGCGCATGGGCAGTGCGCTGTACGATCCACGCGACCCCGAAGCCAAGACACGCGACTACGATGACACACGCTTCTGCCTCGACCACTTCCAGACCAAACTGCTGCACCTCGCGGACGGTTTCCAGACTGCCGCCGGGCAGCGTCTGGCGCAGATCCGCCATCAGCGTCTGAAGGGTTTCATGGAGCAGTTCAAGGAAGAGATCGGCATTGATGCCGCACTTCGCCAATAGACCGTTCGTCGATCATCAGGCACCAATCCGATTCAGGGGCAGACCAAACACAGGTAAGGATTCCAATCACTGGAGAAGCCCTATGATTCCGTCAAGGTTGACTGCCCTCGTTTTCGCCGCCCTGCTGAGCCCTGCGGTTTTCGCCGCTTCTACCACTGCAGCGGGCACCGGTCCTGCCGATCCGGTTCCATCACCGCGCGCCCCGGCCATTAACAGTGCCCCAGGCATGAACACCGATGGCTCCGGGGTTCCGTTGATCAACCAGCCACCTGCGACTGGCACCGACCCACGCACACAAGGCAGTGACCCCGGCCGCCAGGGTGGCATGAACACCCCCGACGCCCCCGCAACACCCGATAACGCCGGCCCCGGCATCGGCTCGAAAACCACCACCGGTGGCTCGGGTTCCGAAGGCAGCGGTCAGTAGTTCGCCGACGCGAGCGTCCTATTCACATCCATGAAGAGGTAACCATGAACGTCGATAAAAACCTGGAAAAAGAAGTCCTTACCCGCCTGCTGCACGCCCATCCGAGTGGATTGGGCAAAGAGGTGCTGGACAACTATCGCGGTGAGAAAGTCGTGGCCAGCGCCCTCGCCGCCCTGCAGGATCGCGGACTGATTCACCATGGTCATGTGACCTGCAACGAGGCCGGCGAACACTCGTTGAATCTGCCGATCAAGCTCAGTGCCGCGGGCGTTGAAGCGGCGCGAAAGCTGGATGTCTAGAAGCGGTGGTTGTGTGAACACATGATCTTTTAGGAGCTGCCGCTCGCGGCGATCTTTTGATCTTGCTTTTTAAAATCAAAAGATCGCAGCCTGCGGCAGCTCCTACACATGAAACCCATCTACCGGTGCAAGGAGAAATCCCATGCCTCGTGGAAGCAAAGACAAATACACCGCCGAACAGAAGCGCAAGGCCGATCACATCGAAGACAGCTATGAGAAAAAAGGCTTGTCGAAGGATGCAGCCGAGGCGCGGGCCTGGGCGACGGTCAACAAACAGTCGGGCGGTGGCGAAAAGGCTGGCGGCTCCGGACGCAGGAAACCGGCGAGTGCCAAGTCCGAAGATCGCAAAGAATCATCGCGGCGAGCGGTGGCCAGTCGCGAGGGACATGCGCGCGACAGCAAGGCGTCGCGCGAGACGCAGACTGTGGACAGTCTGAGGAAAGAGGCGCGGGCGAAGAATATCGCCGGGCGCTCTTCGATGCGCAAGGATGAGTTGATTGCGGCGTTGCGCAAAGCCGGCTGATATTTGTTGTGAGGCTGATGGCCTTATCGCTGGCAAGCCAGCTCCCACAGTGACTCCGGGGTACACAAATTTGCGTTTCACCCTGTAAACCTGTGGGAGCTGGCTTGCCAGCGAAAGCGTCAGTTCAGTCGCCGCAGGACTCGCGGATAAACCCATCCACTTCAGCCGCCCCCGGCGCCGTAGCCGGCCCCCATCGCGTGACTGCCAAAGCCGCTGCCGCATTCGCCCGCCGCGCCGCCTCATACGCATCCAGACCCTGCGCCAACCCGGCGACAAACACCCCGGCATGCGCATCCCCCGCACCGTTGCTGTCGACCGCTTTCACGGCGAACCCCGGCACATGCCGACGTTCACCGGCCTGCTGAATCCAGCAACCCTGCGGCCCGTCGCGTACCACCAACAGCACGTCTTGCGGCAAGTGTTCGGCGAGTCGGTCCAGTGCCGCGCCAATATCCGCAGCTCCGGTGAAGCGCAACGCCTCGACGCTGTTGCTGGTCCACACATCAATGCGCGGCAGCAGCGCTTGCATCAACGCCGAGTCCGGCGACTCGACCAGCGGGCCCGGATCGAACACCACGTTGATCGCGTCCGGCAGCGCCAGCGTCCAGTCCAGCAAAACTTGCGCCTTGCCTGCATGCAGCAGGCTGTAGCCGCTCACATACACGTAATCGCCCGCTTCGGCGGCCACGCTGTTCAAATCCTCCTCGGTCACCTCACCTTCAGCGCCGATGTAGGAAATGAAACTGCGCTCGGCCGACGCATCGGTCAGCGCCACGCAAATTCCGGTGTCGCGTTGCGCAGGCGTCGGGATGCCGATGTGAATGCCTTCATCCTTCATCGCCTGACGCGCCAGATCACCGAAACGCCCACTGCCGTGGCGACCGAGATAAACCACCGGCAAACCATTGCGCACGGCAGCGGCCATCACGTTGAAACCGCCGCCGGCCTCGAACGCCGCAGACTGCGCCAGCACATCGCCGCCGATTTGCGGCAACCGATCCACGGCCATGACCAGGTCGATGATGACCTGGCCGGTGTGCAACATCTTAGGCATGAGCATTCTCGACTTGCGCGGCGCGGCGGTCTTTCGCCCCGCCGAGAACCAGGTAAATGCCACCGGCCACCACGAAGGTCACGATCCAGCCCAGACCGTTGTGCCCCAGCCACGAGTCAGACAGGAAGCCTTTGAACCAGACGTTCTCGGCGGTGGTGCCGATGGTGGTGAAACTGAAGCCGAGCACGATGGCAATCGCCCACGCGCCGAACGCGCGCCACTCGATGCCGCCGCTGTACCAGTAGGCGCTGCTCGGGCTGACGTCGAGCAGGTCTTTCGGGCTGTAGTAGTGACGGTGAATCAGGTCGACCACGAAGATCCCGACCCATGCGGTGATCGGCACCGCCAGCAGGGAAATGAAGGTGATGAACGGGCCGTAGAAGCTGTCGGCGATCAGCATGAAGTAGATCGAACCGGCGAAGATCGCCACGATGTCAACCACCACTGCGTAGACGCGTTTGACCTTCAGACCGAGGGTCAGCGTGGTCAAACCGGCGGAGTACACCGAGAGGTTGTTCGACAGCAGCAGGCCGCCGAATGCGGTGATCAGGTACGGCACGGCCATCCAGGTCGGCAGCATGTCGCGGATCGCCACGATCGGGTCAGTTGCCGATGCCAGATCGTTGTTGCCCACCGACAGCAGGCCGCCGAGGGTGATCAGCAACACCAGCGGAATCCCCGCGCCGAACGCTGCCGAAGCGACCAGCCGTACAGCCTTGACGCTGCGGTGCTGATAGCGCGACATGTCCGCGCCGGCGTTGGCCCAGCCGATCCCGGTGCCGGCGGCCATGGTGCCGATACCAATGATCATCGCACTCAGCGGCGCTGGCGTGGCGTTGAACACCGCGCTCCAGTCGATGGTCGCGCAAAGGAAGCCGCCGACCAGAATGTTCAGCGCGCCGAACACGTAGGTCGCCCACTTCTGGATCACCAGCAACGTCGCGTGACCGAGGCCGGAAACCGACAGGGTCAGCAACACGAAAATGGCGATGAAGAGCAGGGTCAGCACGGGCGCGCTTTTCGCTTCAACCGGTGAGCCGAACAGGATCGAGCACAGCGACAGCAGCACGAATGCGGCGGTGGTGGTGTTGACGGTTTCCCAGCCCAGACGCGACATCAGCGAGACCAGGGTCGGGCCGATATTGCCGCGCACGCCGAAGATTGCCCGCGACAGGGTCAGGCTCGGCGCGCGGCCGCGGCGACCGGCAATCGAGATGATTCCCACCACCGCAAACGAACCGGCTGCGCCGACAATCGCGACAATGATCGCCTGCCAGATTGCCAGCCCGCGAAACGCCACCAGCGTAGCGCCGAGCGGCAGTCCGAGAATGGAAATGTTGGCCGCAAACCAGACCCAGAACAGTTGCAGCGGATGGCCGTTGCACTCGGCTTCCGGCACCGGCTCGATACCCCGGGTTTCCAGCTGCCCGGCGCTTGGCCCGACGTTTGATGAACTCATGAACAGTGCTCCTGTTTGCCTTTATTGTGGTTGTGGCAATGATGCAAAACGACAAGACATCTGTGGCCTTCCCGGGCCTGTCTGTGCGATCCATTGCGGGTGAATAATTCATAAATGCGTCGCGCCTATCGCGGGCAAGCCCACTCCCACAGGTTCAAAGTGAACCTTAAGATATGCACGATCCCTGTGGGAGCTGGCTTGCCAGCGAAGGCGTCAATTGAATCAACGCAAGGCCAACAGACCTTGCACCAACGGCTCAAGCTCCAGATGATTGACAGCCTTCACCGTCTTGATCATCTCGGCAGGCCAACTCTCAAGACCCAGGCAGGCCCCGAGCATGGCGCCGAGAATCGCCGCGATGGTGTCGGTGTCACCGCCCAGGCTGGCAGCCATGCACAACGCGTCGAACGCACTCATCTCGCCGACCGCCACTTGCTGCGCCAGGGCGAACGAGACCACCACCGATTCCTGCGAGGCTACCGACGTGCCGATCACGTCGTACAGCAGATCGGCCAGCAGCGCCTTGTCGCTGTCGACGCTGATGCTGCGCGCCCAACTGATGCGCGAAGCGATGCGCCCGCCAGCGACCCAGTGCCCATGTGCCTCGGCCTGTTGCGCAATCTGCTGGCCAAGGTTCAATGCCTCGCCCAGATCCATGCCGTTGATCCCGGCCGAGACCACCGCCGCCACCGCCGCCGCGCTGGAAATCCCCAACGTGGTGTTGTGGGTAACCTGACAGGCCTGCACCACGGCTGCGATGAAACGCTCGGGATCAGCGACATCCGCCGCAATGCCCACCGGGGTGATGCGCATCGCCGCGCCGTTGGTGGTGCCATAACGCCCGGCCTCCTCCGGCGAGTGGCCGGCGAGGATCATTTCAATGGCGCGTTTGGTCGATGGGCCGAGCAGGTCCTGCGAACCCTTGGCTTGCATCTCGGCTTCCCACTCGATCAGCCGTTGGGCGAGCACGGCCGGCTCGATCCGGCCCTTGCCCTCGAGCAGCAACTCGCCGACCAGAATCGCCTGTTCGGTGTCGTCGGTGATCGAGCCTTTGGGCATGTTGGCGGCGATCGGTTGCAGAGGACCGGCATCCTGCAGATCAGTAATCCGGCCGAAGCGGGCCTTGATCGTTTCGCGGTTCAGCGATTGCGTCGGCATGCCCAACGCGTCACCGAGAGCCAGGCCATAAAACGCACCGAGGGCACGGTTGAGCGCGGTCATTTCGATTCTCCAAATTGCAGGTGCAGGCGGAAATGCACCGGGTCGAGCAGGCTTTCGACCTGTTCCATGAAACGGTTCTGTCGGTCGTAGGTGGTGCGCAGGGCCTTGAGGAACACGGTTCCCACCGGGCGCCCGAGCAGTTCGGCGTCCTCGGCATTCAGCGGTTCGGCGCCGATCCATTGATCGCCGCGTTCGCCGATGTAGCCGTAGGCCGCGAGGGTAATGGTCAACGAGTTGTCGATCAGACCGACACGCGGCAGGCTTTCCAGGCCGCCGGTGGCCGGCATCAAAGAGCGTTCGAGGGACACCAGGGTGCCGTCGTTGGAGCGGCGACGGCGGTCGAGGGTGATGAATTGCTCGGTGCCGAACCGCGAGAGCAGATCGGGCCGGGTCACGGCTTCCAGGCGCAGCACTTCGGTGTTGATCAGCGCCCCGCTGTCGGCCAGCGCCTGCGCCCAGCCGCTGCGCTGATCGAGCGCTACACCGTCGAACGTAACAATGGAGCCGACCCCGCTTTGCGTGGCGATGTAATTGCGCCGCTTCAGCTCGGCCAGCGCCTCGCGCAACGTGCCACGGCTGACGTTGAATTCCTGCGCCAACTGATGCTCGCCGGGCAACAGAAAGCCGTCCTCCATGAGGCCGCTTTCGATGCGCCGGACGAGCTCGTCGACCACCCGTTGTTTCTTGTCAAATCGTACCTGTCTAATCATGTACAAAGTGATACCTGAAACGGTTGCGGGCGGGCAAGGAATTTTTAGCAGAGATGACGGAAGGTCTGGCGCGGCGCAGCCACCTGTGGGAGCTGGCTTGCCAGCGATGGCGGCGGAACATTCAAAGTTAATGTTGAATGATCAACCGAAATCGCTGGCAAGCCAGCTCCCACAGGTTCGCGTGCTGAGCGGGAATCAGCGTTGTTTGAGGCGGTCGATGACCACGGCCAGCAACAGAATCGAACCACGAATCACATACTGATAAAACGTGTCGATGTTCTTCAGGTTCATCGCATTTTCGATGATCGCCAGAATCAGCACCCCGGCAATCACATGCCGGATCATGCCGATCCCGCCGCTCAACGACACACCGCCGAGCACACACGCCGAAATTACGGTCAGCTCGAAACCCTGGCCAATCATTGGCTGCCCGGAGGTCATGCGCGATGCCAGAATCACCCCGGCCAGTGCGCCGATCACGCCGTGCACGGCGAAAATGATGATCTTGGTCCGGTCAACGTTGACCCCGGCGAGCAACGCCGCTTCCTGGTTGCCGCCGATGGCCATGGTGTTGCGCCCGTAGGTGGTGTAGTTCAGCAGCCAGCCGAAGAACAGGAAGCAGACGATGGTGATCAGAATCGGCACCGGCACGCCGAACAACTGGCCGTTGCCGAAGACGAAGAACGATTCCTGCGACACGCCCACCGCTTTGCCGTTGGCAAAAATGTAGGCCAGGCCGCGGACGATCTGCATCGTCGCCAGCGTGGTGATCAACGCGTTGACCCGCAACTTGGCGATCACGATGCCGTTGATCAGCCCGACCATCAGGCCCATCACCAGCGCCGCGCTGACGCCGAGGAACACGCTGTTGGTGTCGCGCATCACCACCGCCGCAACGACCCCGGCGCAGGCGATTACCGAGCCCACCGACAGGTCGAAGTGCCCCGACGCCAGGCAATACAGCATGGTGCACGCGGCAATGCCGGTAGTGGAAATCGCCAGGCCCAACCCGCGCATGTTCAATGGCGAGAGGAAGTTGTCGATCAGCAGCGTGCAGGCGACGAAGATGCCGATGGCCGCCAGCAGCATGACCCAGTCGTCGAGGAAGCGCCGCAGGTCCAACGGTTTGCGGGGAGTCGGCAGCGCCTTGTTTTGGATGGTCATCATAGTCACCTCTCAGTTCGCCACGCCGTCAGCGCGATGGCGCGGCAAAGCCAGTTGCAGCAGGTTGGATTCATTGGCCTGGTCGCGGCTGACTTCGCCGCGCAGCGCGCCTTCGCAGAGCACCAGAATGCGGTCGGAAATGCCCATCACCTCCATGAGGTCGCTGGACACCACGATCACCGAAATGCCGTCGGCGGCCAGGTTATGGATGATCTGGTAGATCTCGGCCTTGGCGCCGATGTCGATGCCGCGAGTCGGCTCGTCGAGCAGCAGAACCTTCATCGGCATTGACAGCCAGCGACCGAGAATGGCCTTCTGCTGATTGCCGCCGGACAGGAATTTGATCTGCTGACCGGCGTGCGGGGTTTTGACTTTCAGCGCCTTGATCTGCTTGTCGGCGTTGCCCTTCTCCCACAGCCCGCGCAGCAGGCAGCCGAGGCTGGCATTGGCGCCGCGCGCGCTGATGTTGATGTTCTCGGCAACGCTGGCCAGCGGAATGATCCCTTCTTTTTTCCGGTCCTCGGGGCACAGCAGGATCCCGGCGGCAATCGCGTCACGCGGTGAGCGCAATTTCAGTTCATGCCCGCGTAATTCCAGGCGTCCGGCGGTGTTGCGCTCAAGCCCGCTGAGCAGCCGGAACAATTCCGTGCGCCCGGCCCCGACCAGACCGAACAGCCCGAGAATCTCGCCCTTGTGCGCCTCGAAACTCACCGGTTCGCGCAGCCCCGGGCCGAGCAGACCGTCGACCTTCAACGCCACCGCGCCGCGTGGACGGCTGCGGTAATCGTAGATGTCCTGAATGTCGCGGCCAACCATGCAGGTCACCAGTTGATCGTGGGTCAACTGACTCATGTCGTCGAAGGTGCGCACGTAACGGCCGTCCTTGAACACCGTCACCGCATCGCAAATGCGGAACACTTCTTCCATGCGATGCGAGACGTAGAGCACCACTTTGCCCTCATCGCGCAGGCGGCTGATGATCGCCATCAAACGGTCGATTTCACGCGCCGAGAGGCTGCTGGTCGGCTCATCGAAGGCAATCACATGCGCGCCACGGGACAGCGCCTTGGCGATTTCCACCAGTTGCCGCTGGCCGAGCGACAGGCGCCCGACCTTGGTCTGCGGATCGATTTCATCGGCCAGGCCCTTGAGGCAGGCCAAGGCATTCTGGCGCAGGACGCCACGATTGATCAGGCCGAAACTGGCCGGCAGATGACCGAGAAACAGGTTCTCGGCCACGCTCATTTCCGGCACCAGATGCAGCTCCTGGTGAATCACCGCGACGCCGCTGCCGATGCTGTCGGCGGTCGACTTGAAGGCCATGGTCTGCTCGCCGATCTGCAACTCGCCGCTGCTCGGGATGTAGGCGCCGCCGAGGATTTTCAGCAGGGTCGATTTGCCGGCGCCGTTCTCGCCCATCAAGGCGTGCACCTGCCCCGGATGGGCGACGAAGCTGATCGCGTCCAGCGCCTTGACCCCGGGAAAAGTCTTGCCGATCCCGTTGAAGCGCAGGCTCCCGCCGGCGCTGCTTTCATGTATCTGTACTTGCGCGTGCATCTGAGTCACCTCTTCACACCGATCGAACAGCCATCAGTTCCACAGGCCGATTTTTTCCAGCTCTTGCTTGAAGTTCTCGCGGGTGATCAGGGTGACATCGTCCATCGCCGTGTACTTCGGCGGTTCTTTGCCGGTGGTGACCCACTCGTACATCATCTCGGCGGTCTTGTAGCCTTCGATGTGCGGGCTTGGCAGCATCGAACCGAAGAAACCGCTGTTGGGCTTTTTCAGCTCGCCGATGGCGTCGGTGCCATTGATGCCGATACCAATCACATTGGCCGCAGCGAACCCGGCGGCTTCGGTGGCGCGGACGCCGCCGAGCACGGTGTTGTCGTTCATGCCGCCGATGATCAGGTTCTTCGCTGCGCTGGGCAGCTTGACCAGCGCCGAGTTGGTGGCGTCCATGCTGCCCGGCACGTCGAGGGTTTTCAGTGCGGCGGTCAGGATGTGATCCTTAGGCAGGCCGGCGTCTTCGAGCGCCTTCATCGAACCGTCGGTGCGCTTCTTGCCGGTGTCGAGCTCGTTGTAGGTGTTGACCACCGCGTAGGTGTCTTTCCAGTCCCAGTTGCGTTTCTTCGCTTCGGCGACCATCGCGTTGCCCTGCTTCTGGCCGACTTCGAACGCGGCCATGCCGAGGTATGGCACGTCTTCCATGAACTTGCCGCTGGCGTCGACAAAACGGTCGTCGACGGCGATCACTTTCAGATCATTGAGTTTGGCTTTGGCCATGATCGCCGGGCCGAGCGAGACGTCCGGCGGGCAGATCACGAAGCCTTTGGCGCCGTTCGCCGCAAGGCTGTCGATAGCCGAGAGGGTTTTCTCGCCGTCCGGCACGGCGATCTTGATCAGTTCGAAGCCTTTGTCCTTGGCGGCTTTTTCAGCGAAGGCCCATTCGGTCTGGAACCATGGCTCTTCAGCCTGCTTGACCAGGAAACCGATTTTCACGGCGTCGGCAGCGAGCAGCGTACTGCTCAGACTGAACGCGGTGACCGCCAGCGCGGCACTGCACAGGGTACGAATCCCGAAACGACGTTTCATAAGCTGACTCCTTGTTATTTTTCTTGAGCAAATTAAACAGCTTGTGGCGAGGGAGCTTGCTCCCGCTGGGCTGCGAAGCGGCCCTAAAACCGGTTACCTCGGTCAATCAAACACACCGCGCAGCCCGAATTTACGACTGCTGCGCAGCCGAGCGGGAGCGAGCTCCCTCGCCACAGGTGTGGTGGCGTGACACGTACTGCTGCAAAGCCTGTTGAAAATAGTCATATCGTATGATGATTGGATTTCACGCGGAGTTCACCGCCTGAAACCCAAGCTATTCAGTCGTGGTACATCACCGAGCGCCCACCATCGATGGTGATACACGCGGCATTGATAAACGGCGCTTCGTCACTGGCCAGAAAAACCGCGGTCATCGCCACTTCAATCGGCTGGCCGATACGTTTCGGCGGGTGCAGATCGAAGGCGCGCTGACGCTCGGCGTGCGGGTCGGCAAAGCCGTTCCAGTAATCGACGTTGAGTTGCGTCTCGATGTAGCCCGGCGCGATAGCGTTGACCCGAACGCCCTTCGCCGCGTACTCGATACCCAGCGCCCGGGTCAGGCCGAGCAGGCCGTGCTTGGCCACCGGGTACGGGAAGCAACCGGGAATGATGTGGGAGGAATGGGTCGAAGCGATGTTGATGATGCTGCCGACACCTTGCTCGATCATCTGCGGCAGCACGGCTTTGCAACCGTACCAGGCGCCGTCCAGATCGATGGCGAAGCAACGACGCCAGTCTTCTTCGGTCATTTGCAGCGGGTCGCGGAACACGTTGACCCCGGCGCAGTTGACCAGCACGTCGATGCGTCCGTGCCGCTCAACCGCCAGTCTGGCCATGGCGTGCAGGTCTTGCTGGCGCGAGACGTCGGCCTTGATTGCCTGCACGTCAGCGCCCTGCTCGCGCCAGTGCGCGGCAACCTTCTCGACCTTCTCTGCCTGAATGTCGCTGATCACCAGCCTGGCCTGCTGTGAGGCGAAGGTGGCGACGATGGCTTCGCCGATGCCTTGAGCGGCGCCGGTCAGCAGCACCACTTTGTCTTTCAGACGCTCACCCTTCGGCGGCGCAGGCACCGGCGGCAAGGAAAGAGGTTCAGCCATGGATCAGAACTCCTGTTCGTCGACACAAAAAAACCGGGCATCTGACGATGTCCGGTCTGGAAGACTGTGAAAACGAAACAGGCAGGCGCGGCGAGCGACGCCGGGCCGTTGCGAGACGCTGACTCCGTTGGGGAGTGCGATAGAGGTTCGCTGCATCACTTCACCTGTTTTGTTCTTTTTAAGTGTGAGTGCGTGTTACTGCTGGAGCCGACTATAAACCCGACTGCCAAATAATCTCAATATATAATTTTGCATCCCATATTTTGGGATTTAGCCAGCGAAGCGTGTGCAGAGTTTGCCCGGTACATCGACCCGCATCGACAACAGCGCGCCATCCAATGGATGGTTGTGCGGACTCTGGGCGCTGGTGATGTAGAGGGTTTTCAGGTCTTCGCCGCCGAATACGCAACTGGTCGGTCGGCTGACGGGCAGGTCGATTTTGCGCTCGACCTTGCCTTCCGGGCTCAGGCGCAGCAGACAACTGCCATCCCAGCGGGCGTTCCACACGTAGCCTTCGGCGTCCATTGCCGAACCGTCCGGGCCGCCGTTCTGGTCAGGACCGTACCAACGGTTGGCGACATCGAGATTGCCATCGGTGTGAATGAAATAGCGATTGAGCACCCCGTCGAGGCTGTCGCCGAACAGCAGCGTGGTGCCGTCGTCGCTCCACAGCAGTGTGTTGGGAATGCCGAGACCGAGCAGCAATGGCGTGACACGCTGGTCAGGATCAATGCGAAACAAGCCGCCGGAACGACGCTCGATCGGCAGGTCTTCGCCGTTGTCACCGATGTTGCTCTGCATGGTGCCGAGCCACAGTCGGCCTTGGGCGTCGCAGCGTGCTTCGTTGGGTCGATTGCCGGGTTGCGGGTCGGCAATGCAGAACAGCGTAAGGCGTGGTTCGAGGCCCGGGGAATCGAGATCCAGTCGATACACGCCGCTGCTCAATGTCACCAACGCGTCGCCACTGGCACAGGGGATGAACGCGGAAACGTGCTCGGGCATCCGCCAGATCTGCACGTTGTTGCCGATCAGCCGCAGCGCCTGCTGGCCGGCGATATCGACCCAGTACAGCGCCTGGGTGGGGGCGTCCCAGAACGGGCCTTCTCCGAGTCTGGCGCGGTGTTGGGTTACGGCGGTCCAGCTCATGGCAACTCCTTGGTTCTTGTGGTTTTTATGGTAGGGATTTGTGTTGTCAGCTGGCTTTTTTGTCGGCCATCACCTGCGGGTAAAAGCGCTTGATTGCCAGGTCGGCATTGTCGATCAAGGTCATGCAGGCCCACACCCCGCGCGCCGCATCGCGGGCGACGATGGCGTCGGCCATGTCCTTGTGGATTGGCAATGTGCGACGCAGTTCATCGGGGTCAGCGGCGGAGACTTCAAACGACACGGCGAGCAAAGCGCCGAGGGCCGGGACCATTTGCTCAATGAACTGGTTATGGCTGGCCGCCAGAATGCACTCGTGGAACACCTGGTCGGCACGGTTGTAATCGATGCCGCTGTCGACCGCCCGTTCCAGCGCGTTGTAGGCCAATTGCACCGCATGAATCTGCTCCAGGCTGGCGCGCTCGCAGGCCCAGCGCACGGCCATCGGTTCGATGGTGCGACGCAGATCGAGCAGGTCATCGACAAAGTTTTCCGGCAAGCCGTTGCGTGACAGCCAGCCGACGACTTGCGGATCAAACAGGTTCCAGCGCCGCACTGGCAACACGCGGGTGCCGACTTTCGGCCCGACCTCAAGCATGCCTTTGGCGACCAGGGTCTTGATCGCTTCGCGAATCACCGTGCGGCTGACGCCGAGTTGCTCGCCCAGATCGGCCTCGACCTTGATCGCCTGCCCCGGCTTTACCTGGCCAGCGGCAATCCAGCTGCCCAGCCAATCGACCGTTGACGCATGAAAGCTGCTGGACATGGAGACCTCAAAGCAGTTGGCGATGGGTGTCCACGCTAATGATCATATGATTAGCCGTCAATCGAGATTTTAAGGTAATTCTCAAAACCAATGTGGGAGCGAGCTTGCTCGCGAAAGCGGTGTATCAGTCAACCTAAGTATCGACTGACTTACCGTCTTCGCGAGCAGGCTCGCTCCCACAGTGATTTGTGTTTAAGGTTCGAGGCCGATGCGGAAGAATTCGCCGCCACTCCATACGCCCAACCAGCGCTGCCCGTCGATTTCGCGACTGACCGCCAGTTCCACCAGTTGGTAAAACACATTGCGGTGAATCAGCGCTTCGAGGTTGGTGCGCACGTGCACGTAAGGCGCGGGCTCTTGAGTCACCGGGTCGATCTCGACGCGGATCGGATGTTCCGGCCCGGCCTCGGCGGCCTCCTCGACGTTGGTGGTGAAGCGCAGCAACTGCGTTTCACCCTCGCCTTCAACCTCCACGGCAATCGCCACAAACGGCGCGTCGTCGACTTTGATCCCGACCTTTTCCACCGGGGTAATCAGGAAGTAATCATCGCCGTCGCGGCGGATGATGGTGGAGAACAGCTTGACCATCGGCTTGCGCCCGATCGGCGTGCCCAGGTAATACCAGGTGCCGTCGCGGGCGATGCGCATATCGATGTCGCCGCAGAAGTCCGGGTTCCACAAGTGCACCGGCGGCAGGCCTTTGGTTTTGGGGATCTGTCCCAACAGGTCATTGGCTTTTTGCGGTCCACTCATGGCGTACTCCTTGGTTTATTGGTCGCCGACTCCCAGCAGGCTGCGCGCGTATTGCGCCAGCGGCGGGCCGATCAGGTCTTCCGGCTTGTTATCGTGGAACGTCAGTAAACCGCCACGACTCTTGATCCGTGCAGTATCAATCAAATACTGGGTGCTGGTCTCGATCAACATGATCTGAATCACCCCGCCGTCGATGCCGAGGCGATCCACGGCTTCCTGATCGAGCCACTCGTCGGAGTTGCCGATGCGGTCGTCAGCCTTGGCGAAGCGGGTATACAGCAGGTAGTGAGCACCGGCATCGCGAGCTTCGCCCAATGCCTGATCGAGGCCTTCCGGGGCTCGCGCACGGCGGACCATCGGGAAGTATTCGACAAAACCTTTGAACGCTTCTTCGGCCACAACGTTCGGGCGCGGATAGGAGCCCCCCGGCGGCGCGAATGAACCCTGGGCGATGTAGATGAACGAGTCCGGCTGAATGCGGAAGTTGTTCACCCGACGGCTGTCGCTGTGATCCAGCAGCCCCGCGTCGCTCATCTGATAGCGAGTGCCTTCGGCCATATCGCTGACAGTCATACAGCCGCCAAGCGCCAAAACGGCCAGCAGCAAAACCAGGCTACGCATCCTCATCCTCCAGAAGCCGGTGACGGAAAACCGGCGAATGGCCGTTGGATGCAGCTTTTGCGCCAGCTCAGGAAAATCGTTGATTGTAAGATCGTATTCGCGAGCAAGCTCGCTCCCACAGGAGAATGCATTCGAAATGTGGGAGCGAGCTTGCTCGCGAAAGCGGTTGTTCAGCCGCCGATAATCTTCATAACGGTCGCGCCACCGGAGAACGCCACTTCCTGCTTGTCGCCCAGCGCCTTGACCAGCAAGCGCTGCAACGCTGGTAATGCCTGATGACGCGGCTTGTCGAGCAGATCGCCGACATAGTGGCGGTTGCTCGACGACAGGCAGCCGTGCAGCCATCCCGTCGAAGACAGACGCAAGCGCGAACAGGTTCGGCAGAACGGCACGCTTTCGTTGGCAATCACGCCGAAATGGCCCAGCCCCGGGATCGCATAACGCACGGCCGTTGCATCGACTGGCGCATCGGCTTGCGCGTACTCGTAACGCTCGCCAATCAGGCTCAGCAACTGCTGCAGGCTGACGAACTGTTGCAGGAAGGCATTGGAGTCAGTGGCGAGGTGGCCCATGCGCATCAACTCGATGAAACGCAGCTCGTAGCCACGTTCCAGACAGTAATCGAGCAGCGGCATCACCTGATCCAGGTTCTGCCCGCGCAACGGCACCATGTTGACCTTGATCTTCATCCCCGCCGCTTTCGCCTGGTCCATGCCATCGAGCACGGTCGCCAGATCGCCGCCACGGGCGATACTGCGGAACGCGCCGGCATCCAGGGTATCGAGGGATACGTTGATCCGGCGCAGACCTGCGTCCACCAGCAGCGGCAGCTTCTTCGCCAGGAGTTGACCGTTGGTGGTCAGGCTGATGTCTTCCAGGCCCATCTTGCCGACGGCACTCATGAAAGATTCGAGTTTGGGGCTGACCAGCGGCTCGCCACCGGTGATGCGCAGGCGCTCGATGCCGGCGGCTTCGATCAGATACGCCACGCCGCGGGCCATGGCCTCGGCCGACAGCTCATCCTGCGCAGCCACCAACCGCTTGCCGTTGGGCACGCAGTAGGTACAGGCGTAATTGCAGGCTGAAGTCAGGCTGATGCGCAAATTGCGAAAACGCCTGCCTTGTCGGTCAACGATCATGATCACTCCGGCGATAGAATTTCGAGCCGCTAAAACTTGACTCACAAATCAAGTTTTAGCAAGCCCTATGCCTGAGTATATTCCTGCGGTACTGCGTCATGTAGCGAAATCATGGCGCAATAAGGCCGCTGAATGATTCAACTGCTCGGGGTTTCCGGATCGCGCTTGCGCTTGTTGCCCATACGCACGCCGATGTCCATCAGGAACTGGAAGAAACCTTCCTGATCTTCGAGCACGTTGCTCCAGAACGGCGAGTGATACAGCGCAACCGCGCCGTGCACCAGCGCCCAGGACGCGCAGTAGTGGAAGTACGGTGGCACGTCTTCGAGCTTGCCTTCGCTGATCCGGCCCTTGATGAGCAAGGTCAGGCGTTCGAAGTTCGAGGCACGGATCTTGTGCAGTTCCTCGACCATTTCCGGTACCTGATTGCCTTTCACCACCTTCTCTTCGAGACGGTCGAACAGGCGATAGCGCTGAGGGTCGCGCATACGGAATTCGAAGTAGGCACGGGACAGCGCTTCCTTGTCCTTGTCGACATCGGCCGAATGCAGCAGCTCGTTCAAATCGCGCTCGTAATCGAGCATCAGCCGCAGATAGATCTCGGCCTTGGATTTGAAGTGCTTGTAGATCGTGCCTTTGCCGATACCCACGGCATCAGCAATCATCTCGACGGTGACACTGTCTTCACCTTGTTCGAGGAACAGCTTGAGCGCGGTATCGAGAATTTCTTGCTCGCGGCGACGAAACTCACGGACCTTACGAGGTTCTTTGTGCATAAGAAAAGGTCTGTAGGGGTCAAAATTCGAAGCCGCGTATTATGCCTAACTTGCACAAAAATGCACGGATCATCCGACCATATCTGTGTTTCTTGTTCATTTTGCGAACGCTGAGGCGGCAATGAGAACTCAACTGAAGCGCACGTATTCCAAATTTGTTTAAAAACCCCGACCGCTCAACTGGACTGAACGCCAGACTGATCAATACTTGAACTGTCGGGCGGCATCTCCCCCAAGTGCCGTGCCGGTAAAGGTACCAAGGGACCGCGTGCCTTTGTTTTACTCCTAATGGTCTTAACCCGGATTCACCCCCCAGAACCCGGGTTTTTTTTGCCTGCGATTTGCCGATGACCTACATGGCAGATTTGACAGAGGCCAGCGGAAACAGGCGCTTGAAGTTCTCGGTCGTCTGCTCGGCAAACCGCTCATAGTCTTCCCCACGCAGCATCGCCAGAAACTCCGCCACCTCGCGCACGTACTGCGGCAGGTTCGGTTTGCCGCGATACGGGATCGGCGCCAGATACGGCGAGTCGGTCTCCACCAGCAAGCGATCGGCCGGCACCTTGCTCGCCACATCGCGCAGAGCGTCGGCGTTGCGGAAGGTGACGATGCCCGACAGGGAAATGTAATAACCCATGTCCAGCGCAGCCTTGGCCATGTCCCAGTCTTCGGTGAAGCAATGCAGCACACCGGCCTGGGGCAACGCCGCTTCGCGCAGCAGTTCGAGGGTATCGGCACGGGCGCCACGGGTGTGGATGATCACCGGTTTACCGGTCTGCCGGGCAGCTTGCAGGTGCAGGCGGAAGGATGCCTGTTGCAGCTCGGCGGCTTCCGGCTCGTAGTGATAATCCAGACCGGTTTCACCGATCGCCACCACTTTCGGGTGATTGAGCTCATGCAGCAGCCAGTCCAGCGCCGGCGCCGCGCCCGGTTGCACATCCAATGGGTGCACACCGACCGAGCAATCGACGTCGTCATAGCGCTCGGCGAGGGCTTTGACGTCGGCGGCGTTGTCGGCACTGACGCCGATGCACAGAAAATGCCCGACCCCACGCTGGCGGGCCGCATCAAGTGCAGCATCCAGCGAGCCGTCATGGGCGGCGAGGTCGAGGCGATCAAGGTGACAATGGGAATCTACGAGCATAAAAGAGACGGCTACTTACATCGTATGAGTGGGACGGTCGGATTTCAGGGCTCCGGCCAGATGGGTTTCGATGCGACTGCGGGCGGTGTTGTCGCCCTCGTTGAATTGCACGCCGACGCCGGCTGCGCGGTTGCCCTGAGCGCCTTTGGGGGTAATCCAGGCGACCTTGCCGGCCACCGGGATCTTCTCCGCCTCGTCCATCAGGTTCAGCAGCATGAACACCTCGTCGCCCAACTTGTAGCTCTTGTTGGTCGGGATGAACAGGCCACCGTTCTTGATGAACGGCATGTAGGCGGCGTAAAGCACCGATTTGTCCTTGATCGTCAGGGATAGGATGCCGTTGCGCGGCCCGGGGCTGATGGCTTCATTCATGTTGACCTCCACTGCTGATGTTCAGAGTCTAGGTACACATTCTTATCTTTGACCAGGCAAACCCGCCCATTGCACCAACAACGCTTCCAGCAGCAGTGCCGGGTTGAGGTTGGCTTTGCTCAGGACTTTCTGCCGCTGGGCGAGAATCCAGTCCTGAATATCGAGGACTTTGCCCTGAGCGCTTTTCTGCGCCAGGTACTGCACGACTTTGCGCATATCGGTCAGGCCGAGGCCGGCTTCATCCTGGGTCAGTTGATAGCACAGGATCAGGCTCGACCAGTCGCAGAACCAGTCGAACAGGCGCAGCATCGGAATGCTTTTCCATTCTTCGGCCAATTGTGTCGGCGATTGCTGCTGCTTGAGCAACTTCTTCACCCCTTCGACCACCTGCGCCCGCTGCTCACGCACGCCCTGGGACTGCAGACTGACTGCCGCCAATGGCGAACCTGCCGCCAGCGTCAGCAATTCGATGCGCTCCTCTTCGGAACACTCCGGCAGCGCCTGTGCCAGCCATTGCAGGCTCATGGCCTCACCGGGCAGCGGACACGCCTGCTGCACGCAGCGGCTCTTGATCGTCGGCAGCAAACGGCTCGGCTGGTGGCTCACCAGCAACAGCACGGTATCGCCGGAAGGCTCTTCAAGGCTTTTTAGCAAGGCGTTGGCGGCGTTGATGTTCATCGACTCCACCGGTTCGATCAGCACCACCTTGCGCCCACCCAGTTGCGCGGTCTGCACCACGAAACTGACCAGATCGCGGACCTGATCGACCTTGATCGCCTTGTCGGCTTCCTCGGGCTCAAGGATGTAATTGTCCGGATGACTGCCTGCCTTGAGCAGCAGGCAGGATTTGCACTCGCCGCACGCTTCCGGCGTAGGACGCTGACAAAGCAGGCTGGCCATCAGACGTTCGGCCAGCGCGCGCTTGCCGATCCCGGCCGGGCCGTGCAGCAAATACGCGTGAGCGTGCTGACTGCGTCCGGCCAGTTGCTGCCAGAGGCTGTCCTGCCATGGATAGGCCTCAGCCACGAATCAGCTCCAGCAAGTTCGGAATCAAGGTATCCAGCGATTGCTGAACCTTGACCAATGGCTGACCGGCATCGATGCGCACATAGCGCGCAGGATCAGCCTCAGCGCGCTTGAGAAACGCATTGCGCACGGCTTCGAAAAACGCCCGGCCTTCCAGCTCGAAACGATCCAGACGGCCACGGGCACTGGCACGAGCCAGGCCCATTTCCACCGGCAGATCGAAAATCAGTGTCAGATCCGGACGCAAGTCGCCCTGAACGAACGTCTCCAGCGCAGCAATACGCTCCATTGACAAACCACGACCGCCGCCCTGATAGGCATACGTCGAATCAGTGAAACGATCACACAACACCACCGCGCCACGGGCCAGTGCCGGACGAATCACTTCGGCCAGATGCTGGGCGCGCGCGGCGAACACCAGCAACAACTCGGTGTCGGGGTTCATGACCTCATCGGCCGGGGCCAGCAGCACGTCGCGAATCCGTTCGGCCAGTGGCGTTCCGCCGGGTTCGCGAGTCAGCACCACTTCGATACCTTCAACGCGCAGACGCTCGGCGAGGTACTCGCGGTTGGTGCTCTTGCCGGCGCCTTCCGGGCCTTCCAGGGTAATAAACAAGCCAGTCACAGGCAGTCCTTAATCAAAGTCATTGCGCGTTTTGCGGTGCCGCCGTCTCAGGCTCGGCAGCAGGGGCTGGCGCAGGTTCCTGAGGCGGAACTTGCGGTAGCGCCTCAGGGCCGGTGTCCGGGGACGCCGCCGGCGCATTCGCCGGGGCCGGGCTGGAGCGGTAATCGGCGCGGCGCTTGAGCTGGAATTCGCGCACCGCAATATTGTGTGCGTCCAGGTCATCGGAGAACACGTGACTGCCATCACCACGGGCGACAAAATACAGACTGTTGCCTTCCACGGGGTTCAGCGCGGCGTGAATCGCCTCGCGACCGACCATGGCAATCGGCGTCGGCGGCAACCCGGGAATCACATAGGTGTTGTAGGGCGTCGGCTCCTTGAGATGAGCACGGGTCAATTTGCCGGTGTAGCGGTCGCCCAGGCCATAGATCACGGTCGGGTCGGTCTGCAACTGCATGCCCAGCGCCATGCGGCGCACGAACACGCCGGCAATCTGCCCACGCTCCTGCGGCACACCGGTTTCCTTCTCTACCAGCGACGCCATGATCAGCGCCTGATAAGGCTCGCTGTACGGCGCATCGGCCGAGCGGTTTTCCCACTCCTTGGCCAACACTTCATCGAGCCGGTCAAAGGCCTTCTTCAGCAATTCGACATCGGAAACGCCCCGCACGAAACGGTAGGTATCCGGGAAGAACCGACCTTCCGGGAACAATCCACGATGACCGATTTTCTCCATCACTTCGCTGTCGCTCAAACCCTTGAGGGTTTGCTCGATCTTTTCATCTTTTGCCAGCGCGGCGCGGACCTGGTGGAAATTCCAGCCCTCGACCAGCGTCAGACTGTATTGCACCACTTCGCCACGCTTCCACAAGTCGATCAGACCGTTGACGGTCATGCCTGGCAGCATGCGGTACTCGCCGGTATGGATCGGTGTGCCGGCCAGATTGAAGCGCCAGTAAATGCGCAACCAGAAGGCGTCCTTGATGACCCCATCGGTTTCGAGTTCAAGAAAGGTGCGGGTCGGTGTCGAGCCTTTCGGCACATCCAGCAGTTCTTCCCGCGTGATGTTCAGAGGCTGTTCCAGCGCCGAATGAATTTTCCAGGCGCTGGCGCCCAGTAGCAGCCCTGCCAGAACCAGTCCGGTTTCCAGCAGCAGCAAGAATTTACGTCTCACGAATCAGGCATCCAGTAGCGCGCGGGCAATGGTTTGCAGTTTACGGGTGAGCGGGCCAACCGGCCAGCTCAGTGCAGCGTAGGCGCGTACCGGCCAGACGCCATAAACGCTGTTGCAGATAAAGACTTCGTCAGCCCATTGCAGCTGTTCGAGGCTGACATCGGTAATTTGGGTGGGGATGGCCAATGACTCGGCCTGAAACAATAGTTCGGCACGCATCACACCGACCACGCCACAGCGCTTCAGATCCGGGGTGATCAGTACGCCGTCGCGCACCAGAAACAGGTTGCTGAACACGCCTTCGATGACGCGTCCGGCCTGATCAAGCATCAAGCCTTCGGCGTGTTCGCCGTCGCGCCATTCGGCGCGGGCAAGCACTTGCTCCAGACGATTCAGATGCTTGAGCCCGGCCAGCAACGGCTGGCTCGACAGCCGCGTGACGCAGGGAAACAGACGCACACCCTGCTCGCCATGCACCGCAGGATAAGCCGCAGGCGGGTTGCCTTGCAGGATGCGCCGACCCTGCGCCGCAGGATCGGGCGCGTAGCCACGCAAGCCATCACCACGGGTGAGGATCAGCTTGAGCACGCCCTCGCCCATTGCTGCGGCATAGGCCCGCAGTTCCGTGCGAACCTGATCAATATCCGCAGCGATAGCCAGACGCGAGCAGCCCTCGGCCAACCGCGTCAGGTGACGATCCAGCAATATCGGCTGGCCGCCGTGCACGGCGATGGTCTCGAACAGCCCATCGCCATAAGCCAGGCCGCGATCTTTCAGCGACAGAGCGTCAGCCGGCTGACCGTCGACCCAGCTGTCCATCAGCCGGCGAACCGACGGAACGCCAACGTGCCGTTGGTGCCGCCAAACCCGAAGGAGTTGGACAGGACGACATCGATGTCCATGTTGCGCGCCGTGTGCGGCACGAAATCGAGATCGCAGCCTTCATCCGGCTCGTCGAGGTTGATGGTTGGCGGGGCCACCTGGCTGTTGATTGCCAGCACACTGAAGATCGCCTCGACCGCGCCCGCCGCACCCAGCAGGTGACCGGTCATGGACTTGGTGGAGCTGACCGCCAGGTTGTAGGCGTGATCACCGAACACGGTCTTGATCGCGTTGGCTTCGGCAAGGTCGCCGGCCGGGGTCGAAGTACCGTGGGCGTTGATGTACTGCACCTGGTCGATGTTGATTTTCGCATCGCGCAAAGCATTGGTGATGCAGCGCGCTGCACCAGCGCCATCAGCGGGTGGCGAAGTCATGTGGAACGCATCGCCACTGGTGCCGAAGCCGATCAGCTCGGCATAGATGGTCGCGCCGCGAGCCTTGGCGTGCTCGAGCTCTTCGAGCACCAGCGCGCCGGCACCGTCGGACAGCACGAAGCCATCACGGCCCTTGTCCCATGGACGACTGGCGCGAGTGGGTTCGTCGTTGCGGGTCGACAGCGCACGGGACGCGCCGAAGCCGCCCATGCCCAGACCGCATGCGGCCATCTCGGCACCACCGGCGATCATCACGTCGGCTTCGTCGTACATGATGTTGCGCGCCGCCATGCCAATGCAGTGCGTACCGGTGGTACAGGCAGTGGAAATGGCGTAGTTCGGCCCCTGTGCACCCAGATGGATGGACAGAAAACCGGAAATCATATTGATGATCGAGCCTGGCACGAAGAATGGCGAGATTCGGCGCGGGCCCGTCTCATGCAGGGTACGGCTGGTTTCTTCGATATTGGTCAGACCGCCGATGCCCGAACCCATGGCCACGCCAATGCGTTCACGGTTGGCGTCGGTGACTTCCAGACCAGCATTGCGAACAGCCTGAAAACCCGCGGCCAGACCGTACTGAATGAACAGGTCGAGCTTGCGTGCTTCCTTGACCGACAGGTATTCCTCGACATTGAAGCCCTTTACCGAGCCGCCAAAACGGGTGGAATAGGCAGAAAGGTCGGTGTGTTCGATCAGACCAATGCCACTGCGGCCAGCCAGAATGCCCTGCCAGCTGCTTGGCACATCCGTGCCCAGTGGCGACAACATACCCATACCGGTGACTACGACGCGTCTACGCGACACAGCACTCTCCTTTTTCAAATGACGACTTTGCATCAGGCCTAAAGAAAAAACCGCACGCCATGATGGCAGTGCGGTTTTTCCATGACAGCAGACAACGATTACAAACTATTACGCCTGGTGGCTAGTAACGTAGTCGATTGCAGCTTGTACAGTAGTGATCTTCTCAGCTTCTTCGTCAGGGATTTCGGTCTCGAATTCCTCTTCCAGAGCCATCACCAGCTCAACGGTGTCAAGGGAGTCGGCACCCAGGTCTTCAACGAAGGAAGCAGTGTTGACCACTTCTTCTTCTTTAACACCCAGTTGCTCGGCAACGATTTTCTTGACGCGCT
This sequence comes from Pseudomonas sp. SCPG-7, assembly GCF_002156405.1. Lineage (NCBI taxonomy): Bacteria > Pseudomonadati > Pseudomonadota > Gammaproteobacteria > Pseudomonadales > Pseudomonadaceae > Pseudomonas > Pseudomonas sp. SCPG-7. The sequence continues at coordinate 122,350 of NZ_MVOO01000012.1, forward strand.
CTTCGATGGTGCTCATACCTTGTTTTCACTCCTAATGGACAAATTCAGGCAGCTGGCCAGTGGGTAAGTGTATAGAAAGGCTTTTCAGCTTTTCAACTGAAAGCTTCACTCCTCAAACCCTGCGGCCCTCTGCCTATAAATAGATTGCAGCTTTATAACGGATTTTAGACAGCTCGTATGACATTTTTTTGAAGCAATCCGTCACATTTTACTTACATGTACATCCCACCGTTCACCGGGATTGTAGCCCCAGTGACGTATGCCGCACCGTCGGATGCAAGAAAAGCGACCACCGAGGCGATCTCTTGAGCTTGCCCCAGACGGCCCAGCGGAATCTGCGTCTGCAAGGCTTCACGCTGTGCTTCCGGCAGTTCGCGGGTCATATCGGTGTCGATGAACCCTGGGGTTACCGAGTTGACCGTAATCGAACGCGAACCGACTTCACGCGCCATCGCACGGCTGAAACCTTCCAGACCGGCCTTGGCGGCTGCATAGTTTACTTGGCCTGCGTTGCCCATGGCACCCACCACCGAGCCAATACTGATAATTCGGCCCCAGCGCGCTTTGGTCATGCCACGCAAAACGCCCTTGGACAGGCGATACAGACTGTTCAGATTGGTATCGATCACGTCGTACCATTCATCGTCTTTCATGCGCATCATCAGATTATCGCGGGTGATGCCAGCATTATTGACCAGAATGGCCGGCGCACCGAACTGCTCCTGAATGCTCGCCAGCACCGCGCTGACCGATTCGTCGCTGGTGACGTTCAGTTCCAGACCCGTGCCCTGGATACCGTGCTCTTTCAGGGTGGCAGCAATGGCCTCGGCGCCTTTGGCGGAGGTCGCGGTGCCAACAACGATGGCGCCCTGACGACCCAGTTCCAGTGCGATGGCCTGGCCGATACCGCGGCTTGCACCGGTGACCAGTGCAACTTTACCTTGCAGACTCATGCAAGTTTCTCCTGATTCAGGCCAGCGCTGCACGGGCGGCAGCGAAAGCGTCTGGGGTATTGAGGTTGGAAGTCGAAACGCCTTCGGCGCAACGTTTGTTCAGACCGGCCAGGACTTTGCCCGGACCGCATTCGACCAGACTGGTGGCGCCTTTGGCGGCCAGGGTCTGGACCGATTCAACCCAGCGAACGGGCTTGTACAGTTGTTCGAGCAGATCACGCTTGAGGGTTTCCAGATCGGCCGGCACTTGCGCGCTGACGTTCTGTACGACCGGGATCTGCGGTGCCTGCCAGTCGATGGCAGCGATGGATTCGGCAAAGCGCTCGGCTGCCGGACGCATCAGCTCGCAGTGCGACGGCACGCTCACCGGCAACGGCATGGCACGTTTCGCACCACGGGCCTTGCAACCTTCAATGGCACGCTCGACGGCAGCCTTGGCACCGGCAATCACCACCTGGCCCGGCGAGTTGAAGTTCACCGCGCTGACCACTTCGCCTTGCGCCGCTTCGGCACAGGCGGCCAGCACATCAGCGTCTTCCAGACCGAGAATCGCAGCCATGCCACCCTGCCCGGCCGGAACGGCTTCCTGCATCAGCTGGCCACGGCGCTCAACGAGTTTCACCGCATCAGCCAGGCTCAGGCTGCCAGCAGCAACCAGCGCGCTGTATTCACCCAGGCTGTGACCGGCAACGAATGCCGGACGCGCGCCACCTTCAACCAGCCACAGACGCCACAGGGCGATCGAGGCGGTCAGAATGGCCGGTTGGGTTTTATCGGTTTGATTGAGCAGCTCTTCCGGGCCCTGCTGGGTCAATGCCCACAGGTCATAGCCCAGAGCCTCAGAGGCTTCTTTGAAAGTTTCGAGGATCAGCGGATGTTCCGCGCCCAGCTCGGCCAGCATGCCGAGGGACTGCGAACCCTGTCCTGGAAAGACGAATGCGAGGGAAGCAGACATGTAACAAGCCCCTAATGATCTTGTCGTCGGAAAGTGACGCCCCACCGGGGGACGCAAGAAACTGACAGTTGGATGGCCCTTTGAACCGGGCGGTCACATTTAAGCATTGTCCGACGAAAACGCCTAAGACAACAGATCCTCCAGACGACCGTGGAGGCGCTCGGGGAGGTTCTCCTGAATCTCGATCAGCGCGCGCTGAATCGCGCTCTGAAAGCCCTGAACCCCGGCCGAACCGTGACTTTTCACCACGATGCCCTGCAAGCCGAGAAAACTTGCGCCGTTATGTCGCGCAGGCGCCAGATCCGCCTGCAGACGCTTCATCAATGGCAGGGCCAATGCACCCACCACGCGGGAAGCGAAGCTTTGCTTGAACAAGGCCTCGATACGCGCAGCGATCATCGTCGCCAGGCCTTCGCTGGACTTGAGCAGGATATTGCCGACAAAACCGTCACAGACCACCACATCCGCCTCGCCGCGATACAGGCCATCGCCCTCGACAAAACCGATGTAGTGGATGCCGCGCGCCGCCTGCAACAAAGTCGCCGCCAACTTGACCTGCTGATTGCCCTTGATGTCTTCGGTGCCAATATTCAGCAACGCGACACGCGGCCGGGCGATGCCCAGCGTCTGCGCCGCCACCGAGCCCATCACCGCGAACTGCAACAGATGCTCGGCGCTGCAATCAACGTTGGCGCCCAGGTCGAGCAACTGGCAATAACCCTTCTGCGTCGGAATCGCCGCCACCATCGCCGGCCGATCAATCCCCGGCAAGGTCTTGAGCACGAAACGCGACAGCGCCATCAACGCCCCGGTATTGCCGGCGCTGACACAGGCCTGGGCCTTGCCGTCACGCACCAGCTCCAGGGCGACACGCATCGACGAATCCGGCTTGCCACGCAAGGCCTGGGTCGGCTTTTCGTCCATGGTGATGACTTCAGACGCCGGGACAATCGTCAGGCGCGCGCGATCGGCAGCCGATTGGCCGTTGATCAGTTCTTCAAGAAGGGAGGGTTGACCGACGAGGGTCAGGTGCAGCGAGGGCGTAGCAGAAAGGCAAGCAAGGCTGGCCTGAACAATGCTGCGGGGACCGAAGTCCCCGCCCATTGCGTCAATCGCGATGACTTGAGCGGACAAGTGATTACTCGTCAGCGCCCTTGTCGATCACTTTACGGCCACGGTATACGCCTTCTGGCGATACGTGGTGACGCAGGTGAACTTCACCAGTGGTTTTTTCTACAGACAGGGTGCTAGCCTCGAGAGCGTCGTGCGAACGGCGCATGTCACGGGCAGAGCGGGATTTTTTGTTCTGCTGAACAGCCATAATTGATTAACTCCTAAACGTTTGGGTCACGCTTTAACTGCGCCAATACACTGAACGGGTTGGACCGCGTTACCTCGTCCTCGCTCGGTTCGGGCTCATCTGCTCCCGCCGGCTGCTGGCATTCTTCCGGATGATGAGCAGGCACAATGGGCAAGGCGAGCAGAAGCTCCTCCTCGATCAGTGACTGCAGATCCAATGGATCTTCGCCCAGTTCCAGCACGTCATAACCTTTCGGTAACGACTGGGTATTCGCACCCTCCTTCACAACAGCGTAACTGCATTCGCTGTGGATCGGCAGGGTGACCAGCTCAAGACAACGCTGGCAAACCATTTTGACTTCGGTGTCGATAAAGCTGTGGATCACCACAGATTTACGTTCATCTCGCTCAAAAACGAATTTGGCCTGCACCGTACCGACATCGTCGGAAAGCGGGTCGCAGAGTCTCTTCAAATCGGCCAGCAGCAGTTCACCTTGAAGGGTGGTGCCACGGTCAGCCAATTTGCGCGGGTCAACGTGAGGTGGAATCGGGTCATTCAACATAGGCGCAGCATTATAGGGATGCCCCCACCCATGTCAAAGGAAATTGTGCCCTGTCCGTCACTTGCGTGCCTCCGCTAGAATTCGCGCCTGCCTCAGGAGACGTCAATGCTGCCTTTATTACTTGCTTCGAGCTCGACTTATCGCCGTGAATTGCTCGCCCGCCTGCACCTGCCGTTCGTCTGCAGCTCGCCGGATATCGACGAAAGCCACCAGCCGGGCGAATCCGCCATCGAACTGGTCAAGCGCCTCGCCGAACAGAAAGCCCGCGCACTGGCCGCCAGCTACCCCGCTCATCTGATTATCGGCTCAGACCAGGTCGCAGTGCTCGGCGAACGGATCATCGGCAAGCCACACACCTTCGACAGGGCTCGCGAGCAACTGCTGGCCGCCAGCGGCGCCAGCGTGACCTTCCTCACCGGCCTGGCCCTGCTCAACAGCCAGACCGGCCACTGCCAGGTCGACTGCGTGCCATTTACCGTACACATGCGCCAGCTCGACGAGGCGCGCATCGAGCGCTACCTGCGCCTCGAGCAGCCCTACGACTGCGCCGGCAGCTTCAAGGCCGAGGGCCTGGGTGTGAGCCTGTTTCAGTCCACCGAAGGGTCTGACGCCACCAGCCTGATCGGCCTGCCACTGATTCGCCTGATCGACATGTTGCTGGCCGAAGGCGTGCAAATCCCTTAAAGCAAAAGATCGCAGCCTGCGGCAGCCCCTACATTGTTCTCTGTAGGAGCTGCCGCAGGCTGCGATCTTTTGATCTTTACAACGAATCAGCGCAACGAAGGCCCGTGGAACCCCATCCACATCGCCAACTGCTCAGCGACACTGGCACCGAGCTTTTTCGAGAAGCGGTCGAACGGCGATTCCTGAACCGTGAAATCCACCAGCTCTTTCTCGCCAATCACGTCCCGCGCCACCGAACTGGCATTCCCCAAACCATCGATCAGGCCCAGCGGCAGCGCCTGCTCGCCGGACCAGACCAGCCCGGAGAACAGCTCCGGATGCTCCTTGTCCTTCAGACGATCGCCACGACCCTGCTTGACGCTATTGATGAACTGCTTGTGCGTGGTGTCCAGCACGGTCTGCCAGAACGCAGTCTCATCAGGCTTCTGCGGCTGAAACGGATCGAGGAACGACTTGTGCTCACCCGATGTATAAGTGCGACGCTCGACGCCGAGCTTGTCCATGGTGCCGACAAAACCGTAACCGGCCGCCGTTACACCGATAGAGCCGACCAGACTGGCCTTGTCGGCATAGATCTGATCCGCCGCACTGGCGATGTAATAGGCACCGGACGCACCGAGATCGGAAATCACCGCGTACACCTTGGTATCCGGATGCAGGCCGCGCAGACGCTTGATCTCGTCATACACATACCCCGACTGCACCGGACTGCCGCCAGGACTGTTGATCCGCAGGATCACGCCCTTGACCTTCTTGTCCTCGAAGGCTGCCCGCAGACTACCGACGATATTGTCAGCGCTCGCAGGCTCCTTGTCAGCAATCATGCCGGTGACGTCGATCAGCGCGGTGTAGTTCGGGCCACGGGTGGCGCTCTTCTCCATGTCCATCAGCGGCGTGAACAGGATCAGCGCAACAAACAGATAAACAAACGTCAGCAGCTTGAAGAAGATCCCCCAACGCCGTGAGCGACGCTGCTCCTGCACACTGGCCAGCAGAGTCTTTTCCAGCAGCTTCCAGCTTTTCTCGTCACCGTCGTCGGCACTTGCCTTGGCCGGTGCTTTCCATTCGTCGGTCATGCGCTGTACCCCAGCAAAAACGTATTAAGCCTGCTGCCCCAGCCAGGCGTGCAATTCACTAAAACGGTCGATCGACAGGCGCGGCTCGAACTGCTGCAGCGACTCGATCGACTGCGCGCCATAGCTGACAGCCACCGACGCCATGCCCGCATTGCGCGCCATCAGCAGATCGAAGGACGAATCCCCGACCATCAGCGCCTGCTCGGGCCGCACGCCGCAATGCGCGAGAATCTGCTCCAACATCAACGGATGCGGCTTGCTCGCGGTCTCGTCGGCGGCGCGGGTGATATCGAAATAATCTTCCCAGCCATTGGCCTTGAGCACCCGGTCCAGTCCACGACGATTCTTGCCGGTCGCGACCGCCAGGTGATAGCCCTGCTCGCGAAACGACGCCATCGACTCGACCACACCCTCGAACAGCGGCGAAGGCACGGCTTCTGCCGCGATGTAATGATCGGCGTAGTACTCGCGAAACAGGGTCATTTCGGCATCGCTGATGTCCGGGTACAAGGTACGGATTGCCTCGGGCAAGCCCAGACCGATGATGCCCTTGACGGCAAAATCATCGCGCAACTCGAAACCGGAACGAGTGGACGCCGAATGCATCGCCTCGACAATCCGACCAATGGAATCGGCGAGGGTGCCGTCCCAATCGAAAATCAGCAGTTTGTAATCAGATGGGCGCACTCAATCGCTCCACGGTCTTGGCCCACATTTCATCCACTGGGGCTTGCAGCTTGAGTTCACCGCCATCGGGCAGTGGCACGGTCAGCATGTAGGCGTGCAGAAACAGGCGCTTGCCGCCCAGATCACGGATTTCCTTGCTGAAACCGTCATCGCCGTACTTGGTGTCGCCGGCAATGCAATGCCCGGCGTGCAACGTGTGGACGCGGATCTGGTGGGTGCGCCCGGTGATCGGCTTGGCTTCGATCAGGGTGGCAAAGTCACCAAAGCGGCGCAGGACCTTGAACACGGTCACCGACTCCTTGCCCTCCTCCTCGTCGACCTCGACCATGCGCTCCCCGGAGCGCAGGTTGCTTTTACCCAGTGCCGCGCGGACTTGCTTGATCGAAGTCGCCCAATTGCCACGCACCAGTGCCATGTAGCGCTTGTCGACACCATCGCCACGCAAGGCGGCGTGCAAGTGCCGCAACATGCTGCGCTTCTTGGCGATCATCAGCAGGCCGGAAGTGTCACGGTCGAGACGATGAACCAGCTCCAGCTCCTTGGCATCGGGACGCAACTGACGAAAGGCTTCGATCACCCCGTAATTCAAGCCGCTGCCGCCGTGAACCGCAATGCCGGCGGGCTTGTTGATCACGATCAGGGCTTTGTCTTCGTAGACAATCGAGGCTTCCAGACGCTGCAACAGGCCTTGAGCCAATGGCACCGGTTCGTCGCGCTCAGGCACACGAACCGGCGGCACGCGCACGATATCGCCGGCCTGCAGCTTGTATTCGGGCTTGATCCGCCCCTTGTTCACGCGCACTTCGCCTTTACGCAAAATGCGGTAAATCAAGGTCTTGGGCACGCCTTTGAGCCGGGCAAGGAGGAAATTGTCGATTCGTTGGCCGGCATACTCCGGCGAGACTTCAAGCAGTTGAACGCCTGGAGTCGAAGGGGCAGTAGTTGTCATGCCGCGGATGATAACAATTTTTATGGAATTGAAGCACTTAATCATTGCTGCTATAGTCGCGAACGCCGCCAAAAGCGGCCTGGACAGCGGAACCACGGTCAAAAACCGGCCCTGACCAACGCAATTCACCAGGACGCGAGGCCGTCCTACGGGGCTTTCGCTACGTAACGGTGGAGTTTGCAGTTGTAACAAGCGCAGGTGACATGAGGCCTGAATTACACCGTCGAGCAGAGTTTTCACTCGCCTGACAGGCACACATTCAAGGCCAGTTCACAAAGTGCAGTCAGCTGCAGATGACCCCGAGCGAAGGCTTCGGAAACATCGCCTGAATTAGCCATGATGCGTGACCTCCCCTTTCGGAGCTCACGGTAAATGCCAACCCGCTGCGGATTCTGCGCGCGGCAGCACCCGAATTATCAGGGATACGTGTAGGGTGGAGATGCACAACCGCCGGACTGTGTAGCAATAGGCTTTATCAAGACGCTTCATCTCGTCCACAGCCGCTGGTTGATTCCTCCTCCTGACTGAGTGCTTAAGTAGCCACAGCAAGCAGGACGCGTACGTCGCGATATCGGCCCAATTGGCCTGACATCGCTGGACACGGGAATGGCCAACCACTCCCGACGCACCTGACACCGACCGTGAGAAGTCGTGTGTGCCGAACGCCGTTTCCGGCAGCCCGGAAACCGACGGTACTACATGAAAAGAATGCTGATTAACGCAACTCAACCCGAAGAGTTGCGTGTTGCACTGGTAGATGGCCAACGCCTCTACGACCTGGACATCGAATCCGGTGCACGCGAGCAGAAGAAGGCCAACATCTACAAAGGCCGTATCACTCGCATCGAACCAAGCCTTGAGGCTGCCTTTGTCGATTTCGGCTCCGAGCGCCACGGCTTCCTGCCCCTCAAAGAAATCTCCCGCGAATACTTCAAGAAAGCCCCTGAAGGCCGCGTCAACATCAAGGACGTCCTGAGCGAAGGCCAGGAAGTCATCGTTCAGGTCGAAAAAGAAGAACGTGGCAACAAGGGCGCCGCCCTGACCACGTTCATCAGCCTGGCCGGTCGTTACCTCGTACTGATGCCGAACAACCCGCGTGCCGGCGGTATCTCCCGTCGCATCGAAGGCGAAGAGCGCAACGAACTGCGTGAAGCGCTGAACGGCCTGGTTGCCCCAGCCGACATGGGCCTGATCGTGCGCACTGCAGGCCTTGGCCGCAGCAGCGAAGAAATGCAGTGGGACCTCGATTACCTGCTGCAACTGTGGACCGCCATCAAAGAAGCCTCGCTGGATCGCTCCGCGCCATTCCTGATCTACCAGGAAAGCAACGTGATCATCCGCGCCATCCGCGATTACCTGCGCCAGGACATCGGCGAAGTGCTGATCGACAGCGTTGAAGCCCAGGACGAAGCCCTGACCTTCATCCGCCAGGTGATGCCGCAGTACGCCAGCAAGATCAAGCTGTACGAAGACAGCGTGCCGCTGTTCAACCGTTTCCAGATCGAAAGCCAGATCGAGACCGCCTTCCAGCGCGTCGTCGAACTGCCTTCCGGCGGCTCCATCGTCATCGATCCGACCGAAGCCCTGGTGTCCATCGACATCAACTCGGCGCGCGCCACCAAAGGCAGCGACATCGAAGAAACCGCGCTGCAGACCAACCTTGAAGCCGCCGAAGAAATCGCCCGTCAGTTGCGCCTGCGCGACATCGGCGGCCTGATCGTCATCGACTTCATCGACATGACCCCAGCCAAGAACCAGCGCGCCGTGGAAGAGAAAGTCCGCGAATGCCTGGAAGCCGACCGCGCTCGCGTGCAGATCGGCCGCATTTCGCGCTTCGGCCTGCTGGAAATGTCCCGTCAGCGCCTGCGTCCATCGCTTGGCGAAAGCAGCGGCATCGTCTGCCCACGCTGCAACGGCACCGGCATCATCCGTGACGTCGAATCGCTGTCGCTGGCAATCCTGCGCCTGATCGAAGAAGAAGCCCTGAAAGACCGCACTGCCGAAGTGCGCGCTCAGGTGCCGATCCCGGTTGCCGCGTTCCTGCTCAACGAAAAACGCAACTCGATCACCAAGATCGAACTGCGCACCCGTGCCCGTATCGTCATTCTGCCGAACGATCACCTGGAAACCCCGCACTTCGAAGTTCAGCGTCTGCGTGACGACAGCCCGGAAGCTGCGACCAACCAGTCCAGCTACGAAATCGCTGCTGCCGCTGCCGAAGTCGAAGAAGTCCAGCCAGCCGCTGCGACCCGCACCCTGGTTCGCCAGGAAGCCGCGGTCAAGACAGCTCCGGCCCGCGCCAACGCGCCAGTGCCAACCGAAGTCGCCGCACCAGCCCCCGCGCCGGCTCCGGTTGCCGCGCCAGAGCCAAGCCTGTTCAAGGGTCTGGTGAAATCGCTGGTCAGTCTGTTCGCTACCAAAGAAGAGCCAGCCGCTCCGGTCGTCGTTGAAAAACCGGCCACCGAGCGTCCGGCCCGCAACGAAGAGCGTCGCAACGGTCGTCAGCAGAGCCGCAACCGTAACGGTCGCCGCGATGAAGAGCGCAAGCCGCGCGAAGAACGTGCACCGCGTGAAGAACGCGCCCCACGCGAGCCGCGTGAAGAGCGTCAGCCACGTGAAGCCCGTGAAGTCCGCGAGCCACGTGAAGCCCGTACCGAGGCGCCAGCCGCTCGCGAAGAACGTGCTCCACGCGCTCCGCGTGAAGAACGTGCGCCACGTGCTCCACGTGAAGACCGCAAGCCACGTGGCGAGCGTGAAGAGCGTGTGCGTGAACTGCGCGAGCCTCTGGACGCCGCTCCGGCTGCACCCGTAGCGGCTGCCACTGCCGCCGTGGTCGCAGAAGAGCGTCCGGCCCGTCAGCCACGCGAAGAACGCGCACCGCGTCCGCCGCGTGAAGAGCGTCAACCGCGCGCCGAGCAGGCCGCTGCTGCCGTCGCTGAAGAAGAAGTGAACACTAACGAAGAGCAACTGCCGGAAGACGGTCAGGACAACGCCGAAGGCGATCGTCCACGTCGTCGCTCCCGTGGTCAGCGCCGTCGCAGCAACCGTCGCGAGCGTCAGCGTGATGCCAACGGCAACGTGATCGAAGGTTCGGAAGAATCCGAGTCCGGCGAAAATGCCGCTGCTCCAAGCGCTGCCGATCTGGCTGCCGGCCTGGCCGTGACCGCCGCTGTTGCCAGCAGCGTGATCAGCGCTCCGGCCGAAGCACAGGCTCACGAGCAAGCCGAACGTGCTACCGCCGCAGTTCAGGAAACCGCTCCAGTGGAAGCGCCGGTTGTTGAGGCCACCACCCCGGTGGAAGTGATTGCTGCTCCGGAAGTCGAAGTCGCGCCGGTTCGCGAAGCTCAGCATCAAGCTGACGTCGCTGCCGAACCTGCTCCGGCAGTTGAAGCGCCAGTCGTGACCGCAGAGCCGGTTGCTGAAACCGTCGCTGAAACCGTGACCGAAACCGTGCGTGAAGTTCGCGAAGAACAGACCGCGTTCAACTGGGTTGCCGAGCCTGCCGTCGCTTCAACGCCAGCGCCAGTCGTTGAAGCCCCAGTGGTTGAAGAAGCCAAGGCTGCCGCGCCAGTGGTTGAAGCCGCTGCACCGGCTCCAGCGCCAGTCGTTGAAGCACCGGTCGAAGCACCTGTGGTGGCCGAAGAGCCTGCTCCAGTGGTTGAAGCCACTCCGGTCAGCGCCCTGACGCCAAACGGCCGTGCGCCAAACGACCCACGTGAAGTGCGTCGCCGCAAGCGTGAAGCCGAGCGCCTGCAGAAGGAAGCCGAACTGGCTGCCGCTGCTGCTCCGGCTATTGAAGTGGTCGAGGTTGCTGCCGTGACTGAAGAAGCCGTGGTTGAATCGGTCATCGCCGAAGCACCACGCTCCGTTCAGGACGCGGTCGAGCATCACCAAGCGGCCGAGGAAAAAGAACACGAGCCTAAACCGCTCGTCTGATTCCGAAAGCCAATAAAAAGCCCCGCCGGGTGAAAACCTGGCGGGGCTTTTTTATTTCATTTAGAAGATCAAAAGATCGCAGCCTTCGGCAGCTCCTACATAGGTCTCCTGTAGGAGCTGCCGAAGGCTGCGATCTTTTGATCTGGCTTTATTTGAACACCAACGCTTCTGGCACATCGATATCCCACAACACCCCGGGATCATCCACCGCTACCTCAATCACCCTGCCCTGCTTGAACAAAGGCCTGGCGCCGCGATCACCACTCAAGGCCTGCAAGCCCGGCCCGAACGAACGCCCAAACCCCACCGGATGGCCAAATTCGCCCTCCTGCACCGGCACACTAACCGCGTCATCGGTCATTGCCGCCACCACCCGCTCAATGCTCGACGGCAAAATAAACGGCATGTCCCCCAACACGATCAGCCAGCCATCCGCCTCGGGGCAGGCGGCAACGCCCGCCGCAATGCTGTCACCCATCCCGCTCGATTCAATCGAGACCACGTCACAGCTATAAGCCTGAGCCATGCGCATCGCCTGCGGCCGTGCTTCAGTGGTCACCAGCACCCGCTTGTCGAGATTGGCCGGCAGATTCAGCAACACTTGCTCGATCACCGAGCGCACCGCGCCATCACGCCCGGTGCAATCGGCCAGCAACTTGTCCTTGTCGGCACCGGCAACCTGGCGAAAGCGACTGCCCTCGCCCGCCGCCAATACGATCACTGCGATGGATCGACTCATGCGCCCTCCACGGCTTTCTTCTGTTTCAACTCGACACCATTCTTGATCGCCACAATCTCCGCCAACAACGACAGGGCAATCTCCGCCGGTGAATGGCTGCCGATGTGCAGACCGATCGGCCCATGCAATCGCGCAATGGCTGATTCTGACAAGCCTAGCTGAGCCAGATTGTCCCGGCGTTTCTGACTGTTGACCCGAGAGCCGAGTGCACCGACATAGAAGGCCGGCGAATCGAGCGCCGTAAGCAACGCCATATCATCCAGACGGGGATCGTGAGTCAGCGCGACGATGGCTGTGCGTTCGTCCGTCTGAATGCTCAACACCGCGTCATCCGGCATACCCGGGACGAACCGTCCGTGGTGCTCTTCCCAGCCATAGACGAACTCGGTACGCGGATCGCAAATCAGCACTTCGAAATCCAGCAGCCGGGCCATGTCCGCCACGTAGCGCGACAGCTGCCCGGCACCGATCAACAGCAGACGCCAGCGCGGGCCATAAATGGCGCGCAGGGTCTTGCCGTCGAATGCCAGCACATCGGATTTGCTCGCCGCTGATAGCACCACTTCGCCGGTTTCGATGTTCAGCTCACGGGCGACAATTTCATGCGCCTCACACCGCGCGAGCAATTCGGCGACCCACGCCGGATCAGCGACCCGCTCCTCGGTCAGGCGCAGCGTACCGCCACAGGGCAAGCCGAAGCGCGCAGCCTCCTCGCGGGTGACGCCATAGGTAATCAGCTGCACCGGTGGTCCGTCGCTGGCGATGCGCCCGTCGTGCAGACGGGCGATCAAGTCATCCTCGACACAACCGCCGGACACCGAGCCAATCACCACGCCGTCCTCGCGCAACGCGAGCATCGCGCCGGGTGCACGGGGCGCGGTGCCCCAGGTCTGCACAACGCTGAACAGCACCACCCGCTGCCCGGCGCGGCGCCATTCGAGCACGCTGCGCAGAACGTTGAGATCGGCGCCGTCCATCACGCTTGCGCCTTCTGCCAACCCTGCAACTGATAACGCACCGGCAGGTTGCGGATGCGCTGGCCGGTGGCAGCGAAGATGGCGTTACACAGCGCCGGCGCAATCGGTGGCACGCCGGGTTCACCGACACCACCCAACGGCACGTCGCCCGGCGGCGTCACCAAATGCACCGCGATTGCCTTCGGCGCCAGCGACATGCGCGCCACTTCGTACATGTGGAAGTTGTCCTGCTGGACCTTGCCGTCCTTGAAGCTGATTTCACCCAGCACCGCGTTGCCCAGGCCCATCACACAGGCGCCTTCGAACTGCGAGCGGATGCGTTCCGGGTTGATCTGCGGGCCGCAATCGACGGCGATGTCAGCCTTGTGCACGATCAGCGTACCGTCGTCCTTGACCTCGACTTCGATCACCGCCGCCACATAGGTGACGAAGCTGTAATGCACCGCCAGACCCAGACCACGGCCCTTGGGCAACTGACGTCCCCAACCGGCAGCCTTGGCCGCAGTTTCCAGTACCGTGCGCATGCGTCCGGTGTCGATCGGGTAGCGCTCGGGGGATTCGCCGTAGTTCCACTCCTCGCTCAGGGTGCGTGGATCGATCTGCCGATCCGGGCCGAGCAACTTGATCTGATATTTGAGCGGATCGACGCCGGCCTTGTGCGCCAGTTCATCGACAAAACTCTGAATCGCAAACCCGTGAGGAATGTTCGACACCGAGCGATACCAGCCGACGCGGGTATGCACCGTGGCTTCGGGGTTTTCCAGACGCACGTTGGGAATCGCGTAGGCCATGTTGGTAAAGCCCATGCCCAGTTCGAACGCCGCTTCATGGTTCATGCCCGGCGCAAACAGCGCGGTAATGCTCGGCGCCACGGTACGGTGCAGCCAGCCGGACGGCATGCCGTCCTTGCCGACAGCCGCCTTCAAATACTCGGCGGACACTGTGTGGAAATACGAGTTATGGATGTCATCTTCGCGGGTCCATTGCACTCGCACGGCTTTACCGGGGAACTCCTTGGCAAGGATCGCCGCTTCGACGACGAAATCCGGCTTGGATTTACGGCCGAAACCGCCACCGAGCAGCGTGACGTTGAAGGTGACATTGTCGAACGGCAGCCCCAGGCGCTCGGCGATGCGCTCGCGAGTCACCTGCGGCGCCTGGCTCGGCGCCCATGCTTCACACACACCTTTGTCGTAGCGAGCGATGGCGACCATCGGCTCCATCGGTGCCTGCGCCAGATGCGGCAAATAGTAGGAGGCTTCGAGGCTACTGGCAGCGCCGCTCAGTGCCTTGTCGATATCACCGGTGTTGCGCACCACTTTGCCGGGTTTGCGCGACGCCGCTTCCAGCGCTTTGCGGTAAGCGATCGAGTCGTAACTGGCGTTGGGGCCATCGTCCCATTGGATCTTCAGCGCCTCGCGCCCCTTGATCGCCGCCCAGGTATTGCTGGCAATCACCGCAACGCCGCCCAGCGGCTGGAATTCCGACGGCAGCGGACGGCTTTCGATCTGCATGACCTTCAGCACACCCGGAACCTTCAGCGCGGCGCTGTCATCCAGCGACTTGACCTTGCCGCCGTACACCGCCGGACGGGCGATGGTCGCGTAGAGCATGCCGTCGAAATGCACGTCGGCGCCGTACACCGCGCGCCCGTTGACGATGTCGGCACCGTCGATGGCTTTGGTGCCTTCCTTGCCGATGTAGCGAAACTCCGACGGCTGCTTGAGGCGCAAGCTGTCACGGGCCGGCACCGCCAGCGCACTCGCTGCGGCGGCAAGTTCGCCGTAACCCAGCTCGCGGCCGGACGGTGTGTGCAGCACTTTGTGCAACTGCACATGGCACTCGCCCACCGGCACCTGCCACTGCGCAGCGGCGGCTTGTTCCAGCATGGTCCGGGCCGCCGCGCCGCAACGGCGCATCGGTTCATACCAGTGACGCATGCTGCGTGAACCGTCAGTGTCCTGGTTGCCGAACCGCACTTCATCGCCCGGCGCCTGCTGCACGTTGACCTTGGCCCAATCGGCGTCCAGTTCATCGGCGACCACCATGGTCAGGCTGGTGCGCACACCCTGGCCCATTTCCGAGCGGTTGCAGACCACGGTGACCGTGCCGTCTGCGGCAATGCTCACGTAAACCTTGGGATCGTCGATCCAGCCGTTGGGCATGCCATCAGCGCCAAACTTCTTCGGCGCGTCTTCAGCAAATGCATCCTGCCAGCCCCAGCTCGCGGCCAGCACCAATGCGCCCGTGGCGCCGACGCCTTTGAGAAAACCGCGGCGGCTGAGATTGCTCAGGGCGAAATCATTCGGCAAGCGGCTCATGCCTTGGCCTCCTTCAGGTGAGTTGAAGCCTGACGGATCGCGGTCTTGATCCGGTTATACGTGCCGCACCGGCAAATGTTGCCGACCATTGCCTCTTCGATCTGCTCGTCGCTCGGATTAGGGTTGGTCTTGAGCAATGCGGTGGCAGACATGATCTGCCCGCCCTGACAGAAACCGCACTGCGCCACGGCGCTGTCGAGCCAGGCTTGCTGAACGACTTGTCCAACCGGATCGGCGTGCAGATTGTCGATGGTGGTGACGCTTTGCCCGACCACCGAGCCGATCGGCGTAATGCAACTGCGCGCCGGCAAGCCGTCGATGTGAATGGTGCAGGCGCCGCACAGGCCCATGCCGCAGCCGAATTTGGTGCCGTTGTAACCGGCGACATCACGAATAGCCCACAACAGCGGCATGTCTTCGCTGACATCCAGTTGATGGTCCTGGCCATTGAGTTTCAGGGTAATCATGGGCACGCCCGCCTATTCTTGGTGGTTATGGGGTCGAGCAGAACTGGCGGTGATTCACGCAGATCGACTCAGGCTAATGGGCCAATACACATCAGTGAAGCCGAACACTGAACCTGTGGCGAGGGAGCTTGCTCCCACTGGACTGCGGAGCAGGCCCTTCTTGAAAGCGG
Source organism: Pseudomonas sp. SCPG-7 (assembly GCF_002156405.1). Classification (NCBI taxonomy): domain Bacteria; kingdom Pseudomonadati; phylum Pseudomonadota; class Gammaproteobacteria; order Pseudomonadales; family Pseudomonadaceae; genus Pseudomonas; species Pseudomonas sp. SCPG-7. The sequence continues at coordinate 138,126 of NZ_MVOO01000012.1, forward strand.
GGCCGCTACGCGCCCCAGCGGGAGCAAGCTCCCTCGCCACAGGGTCATCGCTGACTGATATGTGGTTGGCACAGGCTCTCTTGTGCCGACGCGAACGTCTGCACCGGGCCTTTGGTGGAGCAAATGACGGTTATCGTTAGCTGGCTAAGTTTACCCACCGTTAACAAAAAAGCCCTGCACTTTTTGTTCAGTGCAGGGCTTTGGATACCGACCTGAAGCGTAGCCTCAATAGCGGTTCGGCTCCATTTCCAGCTCGACATTGAAACGTTCGGCAATATCTTTCTGGATGCGTTGCGCCAGCTCCAGCAATTGCAGACCGGTCGCGGTGCCGTAGTTGACCAGCACCAGCGCCTGCAATTTATGCACGCCGGCATCGGCCTCGCGGAAACCTTTCCAGCCAGCGCGCTCGATCAACCAGCCGGCGGCCAGTTTCATCTGCCCGTCCGCTTGCGCATAGGCCACCAGATCCGGGTGCTGCGCCTTGATCTGCTCGACCAGTGCGGCCGACACCAGTGGATTCTTGAAGAAACTGCCGGCATTGCCGAGCACCGCCGGGTCCGGCAGTTTTTCGCTGCGGATACTGCAGATTGCGCGGCTGACGTCGCTCGGCGTTGGTTGCTCAATGCCCTGCTCAGCCAGGCGCTGGCGCACCGGGCCGTATTCCAAATGCAGATGCGCGACACGATCAAGCTTGAAGCGCACCCGCAGGATCAGCCAACGTCCCGGCTGCTGCTTGAACAGACTGTCGCGGTAGGCGAAGTTGCACTCCTCCAGGCTGAAGTCGCGCAGTTCGCCGGTCTGGCGGTTCAGCGCGGTCAGCCCGGCGAACACATCCTTGATCTCAACGCCGTAGGCGCCGATGTTCTGCATCGGCGCCGCGCCAACAGTGCCGGGGATCAGGCTGAGGTTTTCCAGGCCGGAAAAACCCTGCGCCAGCGTGTGCTGCACGAACGGATGCCACGGCTCGCCGGCCTCGGCTTCGATCACTACACGGTTGCCGTCGTCACTGATCAGCCGAATGCCTCGGGTCGCCATGCGCAGCACCAGCGCCGGAATATCTGCAGTCAGCAGCAGGTTGCTGCCGCCGCCGATCACCAGCAACGGCACGTCATGGGCAGTCGCGTAGGCCAGCGCTTCGCGGACGTCGGCGTCGCTGTGCGCCTCGGCGAACAACTGCGCGCGAACGTCGACGCCAAAACTGTTGAACGGTTTCAGCGAAACCTGTGATTGAAGCTGCAAACTCATAACCGGCCCTTCACTTCGATCAACAGTTGGTCACACGCCGCTTCGATCAGGTCCAGCACCTGCTCGAAGCCCTGATCGCCGTCGTAGTACGGATCCGGCACTTCATCGACCACACCGGCGTAACGGCGCAGGAACAGGTCCAGTTCGGCCTTGCCGGTGGACGGTTGCAAGGCCTTGAGGTTGCGCAGATTGCTGTGGTCCATGGCCAGAATCAGGTCGTAACTGGCGAAATCGGCACGGCTGACCTGCTGCGCGCGTTGCGCCGACAGGTCATAACCGCGCACTTTGGCTGCGGCCTGGCTGCGTTTGTCCGGCGGATTGCCGACGTGCCAGTCACCGGTGCCGGCGGAGGCCACTTCGACCTGATCCGCCAGCCCCGCTGCGCGCAGTTTGTGGCGCAACACGCCTTCAGCGGTGGGCGAACGGCAGATGTTGCCCAGGCACACGAACAGAACGCGCATCAGGCCTCCAGCAGGCGACGAACGCGCTCGAGGTCTTCAACGGTGTCGACCCCGGTTGGCGGCGCGATCAACGCATCGGCCACATGAATCCGCACGCCATGCCACAGAGCACGCAGCTGTTCCAGCGATTCAGTGTTTTCCAGCCAGCACGGGCCCCAGCTCACAAAGTCCTGAAGGAAGCCGGCGCGGTAGGCATAAATGCCGATGTGGCGACGGTATGGCACGCCTTCCGGCAACACGTCACGGCTCTTGGCGAAAGCATCGCGGGCCCACGGCAAGGTGGCGCGACTGAAGGTCAGCGCCAGACCGTTAGTGTCGCTGACGACCTTGACTACGTTGGGGTTGAACAGGGTTTCAACGTCTTCGATCGGCTCGGCCAGGGTGGCCATGCGCGCTTCGGTGTGGGCCGCGAGGTTGGCGGCGACCTGGTCGATCACGCTTGGCGGGATCAACGGTTCATCGCCTTGCACGTTGACCACGATCGCGTCCGGCGCAAGGCCCAGCTTCGCCGCGACTTCCGCGAGGCGGTCAGTCCCGGAATTGTGATCTTCACGGGTCAGCACCACTTCCGCGCCGAACGCCTTGCAGGCCTCGACGATGCGCGCATCGTCAGTCGCAACCACCACGCGGCTGGCGCTGCTTTTGCTCGCCTGTTCCCAGACGTGCTGAATCATCGGCTTGCCGGCGATATCCAGCAGTGGTTTGCCCGGCAGGCGGGTCGAGGCGTAGCGCGACGGGATGACAACGGTGAAGGCGGTGGTCATTTATCCAGACGCTCGTCGGTGGTCAGGGTGCGCGCTTCGCTTTCGAGCATCACCGGGATGCCGTCGCGGATCGGATAGGCCAGCCCGGCCCCCTTGCTGATCAGTTCGGTCTTGTCGGCGCTGAGCTTGAGCGGGCCTTTGCAGATCGGGCACGCGAGGATATCGAGCAATTTGGTGTCCATGAACATTCCCTGGATAAAGAGTTAAGGCAAAAGACGATTGGGCAACAGGCGCATCAACTGGGTGTCGAACCAGGCCACGAAGGCCGGTGACGGCACGGCATCGACCGCCAGATACCACCAGTCGTCAGCCGCGAAGGCACGGCACTTCACCGCATCCTTCTCGGTCATCACCAACGGCAATGACGGTGTGAAATTCAAGGCCTGCACGCTGTACTCGGCGTGGTCGGCAAACGCATGGGGGATTGCCCGCCAGTCTAGCGCTTCGAGGGTATTGAAGAAACGTTGCGGATTGCCGATCCCGGCCACCGCGTGCACTGATTGACCGGGCGCAAAATGCGCCAGCGGCTGGCGCTCGCCGCTGCGCAGATTGACCAGCGCCGTCGGCCGCAGGTGAAAGGCGAAACCCTCTTCACGATCCGCCGTGGCACCGTTGAACAGTACGCCATCGACGCTTTGCAGGCGCTCGATCGGCTCGCGCAACGGGCCTGCCGGCAGGCAGCGTTTGTTGCCCAAACCTCGGGCGGCGTCGATCAGTACCAGCTCCAGATCCCGCGCCAGACGGTAATGCTGCATGCCGTCGTCGGAGAGGATCAGATCCAGCGGTTCACTGGCGAGCAAGGCTTTGACCGCTGCGCTGCGATCAGGGTCGATCATCAGCGGTACGCCGGTGCGCTGCACGATCAACAGCGGTTCGTCGCCGGCGATATCGGCGCCCTGCTCGGCGGTGACCCGCCATGGCAGTTGCGGTGGTTTGGCGCCGTAACCACGGCTGACCACGCCAACGCGCAGGCCGGCACGGCGGCAATGCTCGATCAACCACAGGATCATCGGCGTCTTGCCGGTGCCACCCACCGTGATGTTGCCGACCACGATCAACGGCACCGGCGGCTGATAGATCGGGCCTTCACCGTCGAGAAAACGCTGGCGCTTGTTGACCACCACGTGGCGGTAGAGCATTTCCAGCGGCCGCAGCAGCGTCAGGGCCGGATGCCCCTGATACCAAGCGGCGAGCAAACGATCGGACAGGCTCATCAGGATTTGGGCGCCGCCTCGACCGTGGTCATGCGCAGATGGCTGAAACCGAGCTTGCCGGCCGCATCCATGGCGGTGATCACCGATTGGTGTTGGGTCTTGCCGTCGGCACTGATCGACAACGGCATGTTGGTGTCACCGTTGGCTTCTTTCTGCATGGCTTCCATCAGCGTCGCCAGGTCGTTCTTCGGCAGAATCTTGTTGTTCACCGAGAACACACCTTCGGCGCTGATCGCGACGTCCAGTTGCTTGAGCTGCTGGTCTTCGGCAGGCGAGCCGCTGACCGATTCCGGCAGATCGACACGTAGCTGGGTTTCGCGGGTGAAGGTGGTGGTCACGACGAAAAACAGCAACAGGATGAAGACCACGTCGATCAGCGAAGCGAGGTTGATGTCGATCGTTTCCCGGGGTTTGCGACGGAATTTCACGCTTTGTCCCCGGCCAGATCGACGTCACGGTCGCCCTGCACCACTTCGACCAGTTTGATCGCTTCCTGCTCCATGCCCACCACCAGCTCATCGATGCGGCGCTGCAGGAAACGGTGGAAGAACACCGACGGAATACCGACCATCAGGCCAGCCGCCGTGGTAATCAGCGCCTTGGAAATACCGCCGGCCAGGACCGAGGCGTTGGTGGTCATGCCGGAACCGGTGAAGGCGCTGAAAATGTCGATCATGCCCAGTACCGTGCCCAACAGGCCCAGCAACGGCGACATGGCAGCAATGGTGCCCAGCGCGTTGACGTAACGTTCGAGCTCGTGAATCACCCGCGCCGCGGCTTCTTCGATGCATTCCTTCATGATCTCGCGACCATGCTTGGAGTTGGCCAGGCCCGCGGCGAGGATTTCACCCAGCGGCGAGTTGGCGCGCAATTCCTTGAGCTTTTCTTTATTGAGCTGCTTGTCCTTGATCCAGACCCAGACCTGGCCCAGCAGATGCTCGGGGGTGACGCGGCTGGCGCGCAGGGTCCACAGGCGCTCGGCGACAATCGCCATGGCCGCGATGGAACTCAGAATGATCGGCAACATCATCCAGCCGCCGGATTTGACCAATTCCCACACAGTGACAGTCCCCTCGAAAAAGTGCGCCACTTTACCATACCGGTTCGCGATTAAGACCCGCTGCCCCGACGACCTGATGCCGCATTCGGCGATCCCGCGATCAATGGTGTTTCACCGCCAGAAACGCCGCTGTTGACGCATCAGCCATGGCGCCTGAAAGCCGCCCAGGCGCAGATGAATGGCGCCGTGCTGCGCGCTGTCGTAGATGCGCAGCCCTTGCTGGCGATAACGCGCCAGCACCAGCGGATGCGGATGCCCGAACGAATTGCCCTGCCCCCGGGAGATCAGCACCGAATGCGGCCTCAGAGCCCGAAGCAGTGCCATTGAAGACGAACTGCGGCTGCCATGATGCGGCGCTTGCAGCCAGTGCGTCGGCCGCGCCAACGGACTCTCCAGCAGAGCCCGTTCGGCAGCCGTGTCGATATCGCCGGTCAGCAGCAGACGCTCGCCATTGGCCTCGATCTGCAACACGCAGGAGCGCTGATTGCTGTCATGGGCCGCCGACCATTGCCACAGTTGAAACCGCACCCCGTCCCACTGCCATTGACGTCCGCTTTCACAGGCTTCGGCCCGCAGGATGGCGGGCAGCCCCGGAGGATCGCCGCTGATCACCCGCGTCACTTTCAGACCCCGCGATACCGCCAGCGCACCACCGGCATGGTCGGCATCGGCATGACTGAGCAGCATCAGGTCGATGCGTTCAACCCCCAGTTTGTGCAGCGCCGGCAACACCACCCGCTTCCCCAGATCGAAATCGCCGAAACGTGGACCGGCGTCGTAGAGCAGCGTGTGATGACGCGTGCGGATCAGGATCGCCAGGCCCTGACCGACATCGAGTTGCCAGATATCAGCCAGTCCCTCGGCCACCCGCTCGCGAGGCGGCGCCAGCAAAATCAACAGCAACGGCCAGCCCAATGGTCGCAATGGCACACCGCGCGGCAACAGCAACAATACAGCCCCGAGACTGCCAATCAACAAGGTCCACCACGGCAGCGACGGTGAGATCCATGCCGGCCAGGCGCCGGCGATCACCGACAAGCCACGAAACAGCCAGTCGATCAAACCACCGGCCAGCCACAACAAGCCTGCACCGACGTAAGGCACCGGCAACAACATCGTGCCGAGCAGCGCCGGTGGCAGCACCAGCAGACTGACCCACGGCACCGCCAGCAGATTCGCCAAGGGTCCGCTGAGGCTGATCGGCAGGTTCAGCGCCAGCAACACCGGGCACAGGCCCAGCGCAATCAGCCATTGCGCGCGAGTCCAGGTCTGCCACCATGTCCACGCGCCGAGGCGCCCGCCGAAGGTAAAAATCAAAATCCCCACCGCGGCGAACGACAGCCACAAACCGGGACGCAAACTGGCCAACGGATCGAATAACAGCAGCGCATTGAATGCCAGCAACAGCGGCCACCACGCGCCGAGATGGCGAAAGCGCAGGCGCCACAACAACACCAGCCCAACCATCACGCAGGCCCGTTGCACCGGCACATCAAACCCGGCGAGCAAGCCGTAGCCGAGCGCTGCGGCAAACGCCAGCCCACAGGCCCATGGCAGCCAGGGCCAGCGCAGCGGCCACCAGCCGTAGCGCGCCAGCCCGGCGACCAGCAGATACACGACCGCCGCCAACATCCCGATGTGTTGACCGGAAATCACCAGCAGATGCACGGTGCCGGTGTCCTGCAGGATCTGCCAATCCTCGCGACTGAGCCCGGAGCCGTCACCGAGCACCAGCGCCGCCAATGCACCGCCCCGGCCCTGCGTGTCCACTTCAAGCAAGCGCTGGCGAATGCTGCCGCGCCACGCCCAACCTGCCTCGGCCAGGCGCTGACCGTCCTTGATCGTGCCGGTCGCGCCGATGCGTTGCGCCAGTAGCCACGCTTCGTAATCGAACGCATCGGGATTGAGCAGGCCACTCGGGCGCTTGAGCTTCACCGCCAGCCGCCAACGCTCGCCGCTGTTGAGCGGCGGCCCGGCGTGCCACGCCAGACGCATCAACGACGGCAATTTCTCGTGTCGCGAGCGGGCATCGGCCAACTCGAATCGCACCACGCCCTCGCTGGTTTGCGGCAAACCGACCACCCGCCCTTCGACCCAACGGGTTTCGCCGTCAAGCGCTTCCGGCAGGCGATCATTCAACGCCCATTGCGCACTGACGCACGCCCAGGTGAAACCGAACAGCAGAAACGCCAGGGGATAGCTGCGAAACGGCAGCAACATCAGTCCCACCAACGGCAACAACATCATCAACCCGACCGGCGGTAAAACCGGCAAAAAAACCGGAACCAGCAGACCGACTGCCAGCGCCATCATCCCTGTGCGCATAAGCCCGTCCTTGAGAGTTCCTGCATTAGGGGTAGCTGGTATGAGGGAGGGTCGTCGTCAACAATTGTCACAAAGTCTGAATGGGCGCTTCGTAGAATCCAGACATACTTGCCGCCTTAACCGACCGAGAAGCCTTATGCCCCGGCGCTTATTCAAACGTTACATGCCCGACCCGACGAGCATCAGGGAACACAAATCCTTACGCTTTCTCGGCAAGTTGCTGCATGACCCGAACCTCTGGCACCTCAATCGTCACTCGGTGGCCCGGGCGATGGCCGTCGGCCTGTTCGCCGCGTTCCTGCCGATTCCGGCGCAGATGCTGGTGGCGGCCGCACTGGCGATCACCGTACGCGGCAACATGCCGATTGCCGTCAGCCTCGTGTGGCTGACCAACCCGATCACCATGCCGGCGGTGTTTTTCTGTACTTATCAGGCCGGAGCCTGGTTGATGAATGTGCCCGCCCGCACCCTGCCCGACTCCTTGACCTGGGAATGGATCAGCGGAGAGCTCTCGACCATGTGGCAGCCGTTTTTGCTGGGGTCGGTGGTATGCGGACTGCTTCTGGGCATCCTCGCCTACTTCACGGTGATGCTGTACTGGCGCTGGTGGGTGGCGCGGCAATGGGCGCGGCGCAAAAAAAACCGCATGCATTGAATGCAAAACGGCCTCCGCAGTGGGAGGCCGTTTTTTGTAGCGTCTGAATGGGCCCCATCGCGGGCAAGCCCGCTCCCACAGAATCTGGTTTGCCCGAAATTATTTGAACGACACAAATCCCTGTGGGAGCGGGCTTGCCCGCGATGGCAGCGACGTGGTATCGGATCAGGTCCGCATTCCGCGCCCACTCACCAGCAACCGCGCACAACCGAGGTACAACACCACGGTCGCCACCAGCATGAAGGTGATCGCGATACCGATGCGGATATCCGACACCCCGAGAATGCCGTAGCGGAAGGCGTTGACCATGTGCAGCACCGGATTGGCCAGCGACACGGTCTGCCAGAACGGCGGCAGCAAGGTGATCGAATAGAACACGCCACCGAGGTAGGTCAGCGGCGTCAGCACAAACGTCGGGATGATCGAAATATCATCGAAGTTGCGCGCAAACACCGCGTTGATGAAGCCCAGCAGCGAGAAGATCGTCGCGGTCAGAATCACCACCAACAAGGTCACGCCGAGGTGATGCACCTGCAGATGGGTGAAGAACAGCGACAGGATGGTCACGATCACCCCGACCATCAGACCACGCAGCACGCCGCCGATGGTGTAGCCGATCAGAATGGTGTGCGGCGACACCGGCGAGACCATCAGTTCCTCGATGGAACGCTGAAACTTGCTGCCGAAGAAGCTCGAGACCACGTTGCCGTAGGAGTTGGTAATCACCGACATCATGATCAGCCCCGGCACAATGTACTCCATGTAACTGAAGCCTCCCATGCCGCCGATCTGCTTGCCGATCAGGTTACCGAAGATCACGAAATACAGAACCATGGTGATCGCCGGCGGCAGCAGGGTCTGCGGCCAGATCCGGGTAAAACGCCGGACTTCACGGTAAACGATGGTATTGAGGGCGACGAGGTTGGGGCGCAATTCGGAACTCATACCGCCACCTTCGACAGATTTTTCTCCACCAGGGACACGAACAGCTCCTCGAGGCGATTGGTCTTGTTACGCAGGCTCAACACTTCGATGTTCTGTTGCGCCAACTGAGTGAACAGCGCGGTGATGCCCATGGATTTGTCGACCTGGACCTCCAGCGTATGGCCGTCGAGCAACCGCGCGGGATAGCCGATCAATTGTGGCGCAGCGTGCAAGTCGTTTTTCAGATCCAGCAGGAAGGTCTCGACGTGCAACTGGCCCAGCAGTTGTTTCATGCTGGTGTTCTCGACGATGGTGCCGTGGTCGATGATGCCGATGTTGCGGCACAACTGCTCAGCCTCCTCCAGATAGTGCGTGGTGAGGATGATGGTGATGCCTTTCTGGTTCAGCTCGGTGAGGAATGTCCACATCGAACGACGCAGTTCGATGTCGACGCCTGCGGTCGGCTCATCAAGGATCAGCAGGCGCGGCTCATGCACCAGGGCGCGGGCAATCATCAGACGCCGCTTCATGCCGCCGGACAGCGAGCGCGACGGCACATCGCGCTTGTCCCACAGGCCAAGCTGGGTCAGGTACTGCTCGGCGCGCTCCTTGGCGACTTTCGCCGGAATGCCGTAGTAACCGGCCTGGGTCACGACGATGTCGAAGGTCTTTTCGAACTGGTTGAAGTTGAATTCCTGGGGCACCACGCCGATCGAGCGCTTGAGCGCGGCGGGGTTCTTGTCCAGGTCATGACCGAAGATATTCACCGTGCCGCTGGTCTTGTTGACCAGGGTCGAGAGAATGCCGATGGTCGTGGATTTGCCCGCGCCATTGGGGCCGAGCAAGGCGAAAAAGTCACCTTCGGCGACGTCCAGATCGATACCACTCAAGGCCTGGAACCCGTTGCCGTAGGTTTTGGTTAGCTGCCGGATGGACAGAGCGGAACTCATATCGGATTTACGCACCAAGAAGGGAAGAAAAGGAAAGATTGGGCCGGGCGGCGAACAAAACAACCACGGCGCGTGAACGCAATGGTGCTTGCCGCCGCCACACAAGTACAGTCAAGAGTGTCGATAGTTATTATCAAGTCAACGCGGTCATGACCGCTTTCTGATAAGCCGGACGCTGCTTCAAACGTGCGTACCAGACCTCCAGATGCGGCTGCGCGGCACGGTCGATGGGCATCTCGAACCAGGCATAAATGAAACTGCCGAGGGGAATATCGCCCATGCCGATTTCGCGGCCGGACAGGTATGGCTGGCTGGCGAGGGCCTGATCGGCCATGGCCAGCAGCGCCGTGCATTCTTTGATCGCGGCGTTGATCGCCGGCCAATCCTGCTTGTCCGCTGGCGTACGCAGCACACCCCAGAACACGGTACGGAAAGGTCCGGCAAAACTCGAGGTGGTCCAGTCCATCCATTTGTCGGCGATGGCCCGGGCTTGCAGGTCTGCCGGAAACCATTGGCTGTTCGGCGCATGTTTGGCCAGCAGGTAACGGACGATCGCATTCGATTCCCACAGCACGAAGCCGTCATCCTCGATCACCGGGACCCGGCCGTTCGGGTTCATCGCACGATATTCAGGTGTGTCGACCACCCCGAAGGCGCCACCGGCGTCAATCGCCTCGTAAGCCAGGCCCAGCTCCTCAGCGGCCCACAGTGGCTTCCTGACATTCGATGAGTTTTTCCGTCCCCAGATCTTCAGCATGACCGCCTCTTTTCCAATGCGTGGGCAGGCAGCATACGCCGGATCATGTGCGGCTCAAATCACTCTGCATATCACCCAGCACCTTCGCCTGATGTTCGCCGAACAGGTGCGGGTAGCACTTTTCCAGATGTTCGAAGAAGAACTGTTCCGGCACGTCGGCGAACTGCCCGTGATCGACCAGATACTCCATCAGCAACGCGCCGTCTCGGTTGTACGGGTGGAAAACGCTGTCATGGATGCCGTCGAACTCCAACGGTGCGACGTTGAACAGTTCGCAGAGTTGCTGGTTGAAGGCCGGCGTGGCCTTGACCCAACGGTCGTTAAGGAACAGCTCGGTGTAGCCGTGCATGGCGAACACATCGCTACGCAGCAGTTCCAGCAACCGCGGGGTCGACAGGTGATTCCTGACGTCGGCCAGACCGATACGCGCCGGGATGCCGCAATGCCGCGCACACCCGGCCAGCAAGGTGGCCTTGGGCACGCAATAACTTTCTCCGGTCGCCAACGCATGGCTGCCACACAGGGTCTGCGGGTCGAGGCTGAACGTGTACGGGTTGTAACGCACTGCTTCGCGCACGGCGTAATAGAGACCGAGCGCCTGCTCGAGCGGGTCGCGGCTGGCACCGCGGTGTTGTTCGGCGAACTCCACCACCGCCGGGTGGTCACTATCGATGAAGCGGCCGGGACTCAGATACTCGCGCATGACGATGTTCTCCTGGGGGAGCCCCGAGTCTAGCGACAGCTCAAGCACAGAGATAACGACGTTTCGGCCAAACATGCACGCGAAGATGCGGGAACGGCGAACGATTTCCCACGGGTGTTGCCCACCGAACCTACGAAAACCATCCGGGGTTTCCCACGAGTTCAATCACCATGTTCTGACCACCCGTTTTACAGATGCCGTCTAAGCTCTGGTGGGTCGGTTGGCCTTGGTTCACGGAGGATTACATATGCTGTTGTTGTGGATACTGGTTCTGATCGTCGGTGTGGCGTACCTCGCTCACCGCCGCATCGCCCCGCTGCCCGCGTTGGGCATCGTCGCCATTTACCTGCTGGCGATGGGTATTTTCAGCCATGCTCCGGGCTGGTTGCTGCTGGTGCTGTGGGTCGTGCTCGCAGTGGTTGCCGCGCCGTTGCTGCTGCCCGACCTGCGCCGCAAGCACTTCACCGCGCCGCTGTTCAACTGGTTCCAGAAAACCCTGCCGCCGATGTCGCAGACCGAACGCGACGCGATCGATGCCGGTACCGTCTGGTGGGACGGCGAGCTGTTCAGCGGCCGTCCAGACTGGGACAAGCTGCTGTCCTACCCGAAGGCGCAACTGAGCGAAGAGGAACAGGCCTTTATCGACGGCCCCACCGAAGAGCTCTGCGCGATGGTCACTGACTGGCAGATCGGCCAGTCGATGGACCTGCCGCCAGAAGCCTGGAGCCACATCAAGGAACACGGCTTCTTCGCCCTGATCATTCCCAAGGAATTCGGTGGCAAGGGATTTTCCGCCTATGCTCACTCGCAAGTGGCGATGAAACTCGCCACCCGCAGCGGCGACCTCGCCTCCACCGTAATGGTGCCCAACTCCCTCGGCCCGGCCGAATTGCTCCTGCATTACGGCACCGACGAGCAGCGCAATCACTACCTGCCGCGGCTGGCCCGTGGCGACGATATTCCGTGCTTCGCCCTCACCGGCCCGCTGGCCGGTTCCGATGCTGGCGCCATGCCGGACACCGGGATCATCTGCAAAGGTCAATGGGACGGCCAGGAAGTCATCGGTCTGCGCCTGAACTGGGAAAAGCGCTACATCACCCTCGGCCCAGTCGCGACCCTGCTCGGTCTGGCCTTCAAGGCTTATGACCCGGAGCATCTGCTGGGCGACAAGGAAGATCTCGGTATCAGTCTGGCGCTGATCCCCACCGATACACCGGGTGTGGAAATCGGCCGTCGCCACCTACCACTGGGTGCCGCATTCATGAACGGCCCGAACTCGGGCAAAGACGTATTCATCCCGCTGGACTATCTCATCGGCGGCCAGGAAATGCTCGGCAAGGGCTGGATGATGCTGATGAACTGCCTGTCGGTCGGGCGCTCGATTTCGCTGCCAGCCGTCGGCACTGGCGCGGCCAAGTTCACCAGTCTGGTGACCGGTCAGTACGCGCAGATTCGTGAGCAGTTCAACGTTCCACTGTCGGCCTTCGAAGGCATTCAGGAAGCCATGGCGCGTATCGGCGGCAACGCCTGGATGATGGACGCCGCACGGATGCTGACTGCCAACGCAGTGGATCTGGGCGAAAAACCGTCGGTGCTGTCGGCGATTCTCAAGTACCACCTGACCGAACGCGGCCGCGAGTGCATCACCCACGCCATGGATGTGCACGGCGGCAAGGCGATCATCATGGGTCCGAACAATTACCTCGGGCGCAGCTGGAACGGCGCGCCGATCTTCATCACCGTGGAAGGCGCCAACATCCTTTCGCGCAACCTGATGATCTTCGGTCAGGGCGCCATTCGCTGCCATCCCTTCGTCCTCAAGGAAATGGCCCTCGCCGGCCGTGAAGACAAGGAACAGGCACTGAAAGAATTCGATGGCCTGCTGCTCAAGCACATCGGTTTTGCCGTCGGCAACGCCGCCAGCACCTTGGTGCTGAACCTGGGCTTTGGCCACTTCGAACATGCGCCAGGGGACAGGATCAGCCAAGGTTATTTCCGCGCACTCAATCGGCAGGCGGCAGCGTTCGCCATGCTCGCCGACTTCAGCATGATGTTGCTGGGTGGTGAACTGAAGCGGCGCGAACGCCTGTCGGCGCGTCTCGGCGATGTATTGAGCAACCTGTACCTGGCCTCCGCCGCGCTCAAGCGTTATCACGACCTGGATTCGCCGGCGCATATGGAGCCGCTGTTCCGTTGGGCGATGGAAGAAAGCCTCGGTCAGTCGGAACGGGCACTGGATGAGCTGCTGAGCAACTTCCCGAACAAAGTGTTTGGCTGCCTGCTGCGGGTGATCGTGTTCCCGTTCGGCCGTCGCCACAAAGGCCCATCGGACAAGCTCGGTGCCGAAGTGGCAGCTGTTATTGGTCGCGCCAAAGGTGATCCGACTCTCGAAGAACTGCTCGCCGGTTGCTATCGCCCGCAGTCCGCCGACGATGCCGTGGGTGCCCTGCAACACGCCAGCGATCTGCTGGGTGCCGCGCAACCCCTGCACAAGAAACTGCACACTGCGCTGAAAAGCGGCCAGGTCAAACCGGCGGCGGGCGAACACGCCATCGACGCCGCGCTGGAGGCCGGGGTGTTGCAAGCGGCGGAGGCGCAAACCCTGCGCGATGCTGAAGCGGCTCGGCGCAAGGTGATTGATGTCGATGATTTCGACAAGGAAGAACTGAAACAGGCAGAAGGCAAAGTCCGCTGATGCTGACGACCGTGTAGCTGTTTATTTGTGAAAAACGGGCGCGAGAGCTTTATACTCCCGCGCCCGTTTTGCTCTTGAGGACTTATCTCGTGTCCAACGTCGTTGCCGATCATCTGGTTTTGCTCGACCACCTGCGCAGTATCCTGGTCGCCGTAGGTGAGGCCGATCAGGTTCCCGAAGAAAGCCATGCCTTGTTCCTGGAGCGCTTTGACGAACTGCTGGCATCCCTGCCGATCGATCCGATCGAAAGCCAGTACCTGGGCCAGGACATCCTGACCCAAGTGATTACCCGCTATCCGCAAATTGCCCACCTGATCCCGCGGGATCTGCTGTGGTTCTTCGCTGGTGACTGCCTGCACTACTTGTCTGATGAAGAAATCGACCTGTATCAGGCACTGGAAGAACGTCGCTACGAAGCCGAACAGAACGACGAACCGTTCGACTGGAATCAGGAAAAACAGCTGCTGGCGATGTCTGCCCAGGACAGCAAGCACTGATTTTCTGCTCGGTTAAGAAAAGGCCCGCATGGTGATCCATGCGGGCCTTTTTATTGTTCGGCGTTTACAACAATCCTTCGCTTTCGGGCAGCTCGTAGGCCATCGCCAGATTATTCGGCGCCCCCGCCTTGCCCGGCTTGCTCAACGTCGGCTCCTTCTCCAGGCACTCCACCAGATAGTCGATGAACACCCGCAGCTTCGGCGGCAGATAACGCGTCGGTGAATGCAGCAGCCACAGCCCACCGTGATAGGACGCGAGGAATGTCCACTCCGGCAACACCTGCACAATCAGTTTCTGCTCCAGCGCATAACGCGCGGTGAAGTACGGCAAGCTGCCGATACCAATGTGCTGCAACACGGCTCCGAGCCGCACGCCGGTATGGTTGGCGGCATAGCGGCCACGCACGCCGACCGTCACTGCTTTACTGCCCTTCTTGAATTTCCAGCGGGCATCGCTCGGGGTTTCTCCCAGATAGATACAACTGTGATTGAGCAGATCATGCGGATGCGTCGGTGTGCCGTGGTCGGCCAGGTATTGCGGGGTGGCGCAGAGCAAATGGTCGATGGTCAGCAACTGTCGCCCGACCAGCCCGGCCGGCGGACGGTCCGTAATTCGAATCGCCAGGTCGACATGATCGTCAATCAAATCAACCTGGCGGTCTTCCAGCAGCAACTCGACATCGACCTTTGGATAACGCCGCAGAAACTCGGGCATGTGCGGATGAATCACGAAGCGTCCGACCGCTTTCGGCACACTGACCCGCACCAGCCCTTCTGCCTCGTGGGTGAACTGCCCACTGATCTCCATCACCGACTTGGCGGCGCTGACCATCTCCTGACAGCGCTTGAACACTTCTTCACCACCGTCACTCAGGCGCAATTTGCGCGTTGTGCGCTGCAGCAAACGCGTGGCCAGAGCCTTTTCCAGTCGGGAAATGCTGCGACTGATCGCCGACGGCGAGGAACCCAGCTGGCGGGCGGCTTCGGAGAAACTGCCGGTCTCCACGACCTTGACGAAGATCGCCATTTCACCGAGCAGTGGCAGCGGAAGATTGATGCTCACAGCGCACAAGTCCTTTGATGTTTGAACGGATTATCACGTTATTGCACGATTCATATAATAAAAAAAGACACTTTAATAAGGGCATGGAATATGACGCTTCGCCTCTTTTTCCATAGTGATGACCTCAAGGCTAATGTGGAAGTCCTCGACTGCACGCCCCACGAGAACGAATTTGCCGTGGTGTTGCGCGCCACGCTGTTTCATCCGCAAGGCGGTGGGCAGCCTTGCGATACCGGCATGATCGGCGAAAGCCAGGTGCTGCGCGTGGTCCAGGAGCCGGATCGGATCGTGCATTACGTCGACCGTCCGGTGAAACTCGGCATGACCTGCATCCACGTCGATGAACAACGTCGCCGCTACAACACCCGCATGCATTCAGCCGGGCACCTGATCGGGCATTTCGTGCAAGCGATGGGCTGGACGCCAGTCAAGGCGCACCACTGGCCAGACGAAGGTCGGGTGCAGTTCAAACCGGGCGATGCTGCTCAGGAAGTCGACGCACCAACCGTTCAATACGGTATTCGTGAGTGGATCGAACACGACCTGCCCCGCCTGACCTCGCTGCGCGAAGGCGCGCGGGAAATCGGTTTTGGCGAGCTGCCGGCCTACGGTTGTGGTGGCACCCATGTACGCAGCCTGAAGGATTTGGGCACAGTCACGATCGCTTCCCTTTCGCAGAAGAAAGGTACGTTATCCGTCCACTACAGCGTGGATTAAGCATCTCGGGCGCTGCCACGCGCAGCGTCCGGCGCCGGGGGAACCGCACTCGCCGGTTCCGTTGACTATCGATAGATGGACCTAAAACAATGATGCTAGACGTCGAGCGTCTCGATGAGACGTGCATAAAAAAACTGGCCAACGAAGAAGTCCTCGCCATCCGCGTCAAAGGCTTTCTGCCGGAGCCGCTGGCGGTTCAGCTTGGCGACAAGATTCTGGCTCCGGGCTTTGAGGGCTACATCAACGCGCCGAGCATCGGCCGCATCGGCATGGCGTTTTACGAGGCGGAAAACCAGCCGCTGCTGATCGAGGACTACTTCGAACGCGCCACCCGCAACATCGCGGAACTGCGCGAACGTTGCGCCCCCTACTCCTCGCCGGTCGATACCCTGCGCTGCATGCTCGACGAGTCCTGGCCGGCCGGCGCTCATCTGGAAAACCTCTATGGCCGCAAGATGTATGTCGGCCTGTCGCGGGTGGTCAAACCCGGTGTGTGTTTCCTCGCTCATCACGATATTTTCGCCAAGGACGCCCCGGACAGCTTTCAGGCCCGCAGCCTGGAGGCGCAGTTCGCCTGCAACGTGTACCTGAACATGCCGACCGAGGGCGGCGCACTGCAGATGTGGGACGACGACATCACCCCGGATCAGTTCGACCAGATGCGCGGCGACAGCTACGGCATCGACCCGGCGCTGCTCGGCCCACCGACTCTGGAAGTGCGGCCGGAGCCGGGCGATTTCATCATGTTCAATTCGCGCTGCATGCACTCGGTGACGCCGGGCGTAGCGGATCCGCGACTGAGCCTTTCATTCTTTGTCGGCTATCGCGGCAATGCTTCTCCCCTGACCTTCTGGAGCTGAGATGTTATCGAACTACCTGGGCGAGTTTCTGGCACTGGCCACCATTCACTTTCTGGCCGTGGTCGCTCCCGGCCCGGACTTCGCCGTGACCATCCGCCAGAGCGTACGCTTCGGCCGACTGGTGGGCATCTGCACCGCACTGGGCATCGGCGCCGGTATTTCGGTGCACGTTCTCTACACCTTGCTCGGCGTTGGCGCGCTCATGCACACCACGCCGTGGTTGCTGACCGTGGCCAAGGTGATCGGTGGCGCGTACATCTTTTACCTCGGCATCAGCCTGATTCGCAGTAAACCGAAGTCCACGCTCGAGGGTGAAAACAATACCGACGAGCCGCTGGTCGCGCAGTCACTGTTCAAGGCGTTCAGCACCGGTTTTCTGACCAATGCCACCAACCCCAAGGCCACGCTGTTTTTCCTGGCGATCTTCACCACGATCATCAGCGCCACTACCCCGCTGAATATCCAGGCGCTGTACGGGGTGTGGATGTGCTTCGTCAACGCGCTGTGGTTCGTGATCGTCGCACTGTTTTTTTCCAGCAGCCGGGTGCGGACCCTGTTCATGCGCATGGGCCATTGGTTCGAACGCAGCATGGGCGTGATCCTGATTCTGTTCGCCGGCAGGCTGGTGCTGTCGATGTAAACGCTGCGCCCAAAGACAAGGCCCGATCAGTTGCACACTGCTCGGGCCTTTTTCGTTTGTGCGCCGCTTTTGCATTTCTGTGCGACGGATCCCACTTCAGGGGCTCCCCTTCAACACCTTCGCGGTGTTAGTTTGGAAAAGATTTGTTTCAACTTTCAAACACTTCCCTTCAAATGCCTGCAAAGGAATGCCCACTGCAATGAATTTTTCCCTCAAGCGTCTGGCTGCCGCCAGCCTGATTCTGGCCAGTCTTTCGTCGTTCACCCTGCCGGCCCAGGCCAACATCAGCACCGAGCAAAGTGCTGCGATCCTCAAGGCCTTCAGCGATACGACGGTCAGCGATTTTCGTCAGTTTCTCGGTGCGGTAGCGAGCAGCAATCCGGGCAAGACCGACAACCTCGCCCCGGCGATCAATGGTTTTCTCGACAACAAGACCCTGACCGCCGAGCAACAGAACGAGATCCACCGTCTACTGGGCCTGTACACCCGCGCCAAGTACGGCAAGGCCGCCCTCGAGACCCTGCGCGAGCTGGTGGAAATCCCGACCTTCCGCAAAGAAGGCGTGGCCCAGCACGACAATCCCGAGTTCATCAAGATCGCCGAAAAGATCAAAAACCTCGCCGAATCGTTCAACCTGAAATTCCGCAACGTCGACAACCGCGTCTATGAAATTTCCCTCGATGGCAGCGGCGATGACGTCGTGGGCATTCACGCGCATGCCGACGTGGTACCGGTCACCCCGGAAAACTGGGTGCTGAAGGACGGAACCAAACTCGATCCATTCAAAGTGACGTTGATCGGCGACCGCATGTATGGCCGTGGCACCGAGGACGACAAGAACGGCATCGTCGTCGCCATGTACGCCATGAAAGTGATCAAGGAAGAAAAGCTGCCACTGGCACGCAACTTCAAACTGCTGGTGGACACCACTGAAGAAACCACGGGTGACGCGATCCCCTACTACTTCGAACACAACCCGACGCCGAACTACAACATGGCACTGGATGGCGGTTACCCGGTGGTCATCGCCGAGAAAGGCTACGGCACGGTCATGGCCAATTTCCCGCTGCGCAAGGCTGAAGGCAGTGGCGCCGAAATCACTTCGATGACCGGCGGCCTGGCGACCAACCAGATTCCGTCGGTTTCGGTCGCCACCCTCGTCACCGACAAGCCGGAGCAATTGGCGGCGAGCCTGCAGAAGGCCGGCAACGAGTACGCGAAAAAACACGGTGGCGACTTCAAAGTGGCGGCAAAAGTTGACGGCAAAGACGTCAAGCTGAGCGTCACCGGTGTGTCCGCGCACTCCTCCGAACCCGAGTCCGGCGTCAACCCGGTCGCGCGGATGCTCGACTTCATCAACGGTCTCGACGGCAAGGTGGCGCTCAAGCACAACCAGATCACCGACGCTGCACGCTATGCGTCCAACAACTGGGGCCTGGATTATCTGGGGAAAAAACTTGGCGTCGGCTTCTCCGATGCGTTCATGGGCCCGCTGACTGCTTCGCTGACCTACGTCGGTGTGGACGACAAGGCCTTCAAACTGGCTGTCAACTTGCGCGTGCCGAAGGGTAAATCGCCAGAAGTGCTGCAGAAGGAAATCGCTGACAAACTCGCCGCCTGGAGCAAGAAAACCCACGTCGCTGCGGACTTCACCTACTCGATCGACGAACCGATGTACCGCAACCCGGAAGGCGAATGGGTCAAAGCACTGTTGGCGGTGGCCACGGAGAACCTGGGCATGAAGCACGAGTTCGGCACCTCGGCCGGGGCGACCTCGGTGCATGACCTGCCGAACGGCGTGCAATTCGGCCTGGCCCGTCCTGAAGTCAAATACACCGGCCATACTGACGGTGAGTTCAAGACGGTTGACCAGTTCCTGCTGGACCTGCAGATCGTCACTGAGATGATGGGCCGTGTCGGCCAACTGCCGAAGCTCTGATAAGACACGGGCCCGTGATTCAGCGGGCCTGACGTGAAAACAGAAAAGGACCCGAAGGTCCTTTTTTGTTGCGTGCAAAATGCTGCACAAACAAAAACGCCGATCATCACTGATCGGCGTTTTTGTGAAATTGGAGCGGGAAACGAGACTCGAACTCGCGACCCCGACCTTGGCAAGATCGTGCTCTACCAACTGAGCTATTCCCGCAAATGGCGTCCCCTAGGGGACTCGAACCCCTGTTACCGCCGTGAAAGGGCGGTGTCCTAGGCCACTAGACGAAGGGGACAGGCTACAACTTTCACTAATAAAAACGCCGCTCACTGAGCGGCGCTTTTAGAATTTGGAGCGGGAAACGAGACTCGAACTCGCGACCCCGACCTTGGCAAGATCGTGCTCTACCAACTGAGCTATTCCCGCAAATGCCGTCCCCTAGGGGACTCGAACCCCTGTTACCGCCGTGAAAGGGCGGTGTCCTAGGCCACTAGACGAAGGGGACACGCTACCCGGAACACATGGTGTGTGTTTCGGTTTCCAGAGCCGTCTCCGAAGATCAGGTTCTGGTTTCACTCAGCCCTGCCCGAAAGCAGTGCTGTTTAAAATTGGAGCGGGAAACGAGACTCGAACTCGCGACCCCGACCTGGGCAAGGTCGTGCTCTACCAACTGAGCTATTCCCGCATTGGCGTCCCCTAGGGGACTCGAACCCCTGTTACCGCCGTGAAAGGGCGGTGTCCTAGGCCACTAGACGAAGGGGACACACTACAACATTCACTCCCTGCCGCGTTTCGCTGTGTGCTTTACGCTGCAAGTGGCGCGCATTCTATGGATGGTTTGAGAGGTCGTCAACCCCCGAATATAAATTTATTTAAATCAATGACTTCGACCTGCTTTACGAGAGCATTCGGGCTTTTCCGTCGCCCGACGATTGACGCCTATATTCCGCCACTCGCCAAGGCGTTATAGTCCGCAACACAATGATGGCAATCTGCGCACTCTGCGCCAGCATTCATATAAGCAGTGTGCAGCCGATATACACAGAAGCTGCTGAATCAACTCGTCGAGCGGCGCTGGGCGCCTGAATGTCCAGCCACT
This sequence comes from Pseudomonas sp. SCPG-7, assembly GCF_002156405.1. Classification (NCBI taxonomy): domain Bacteria; kingdom Pseudomonadati; phylum Pseudomonadota; class Gammaproteobacteria; order Pseudomonadales; family Pseudomonadaceae; genus Pseudomonas; species Pseudomonas sp. SCPG-7. Next base: position 158,685 of record NZ_MVOO01000012.1, read on the forward strand.
ACACTCGCATGCGAACCCTATAAAGAGGTCTTACCGGTGACACCACTCATGATCACCCTGCTAGTCGTAGCCGGGATCGCAATTCTGATCGCCATTGGCTACATGAACCATGTGGTGGAAAACAACAAACTGGAGAAGGCCCGCACCAAAGTCGAACTCAACGACCGCCTGCGCCGCTGCGGCGAACTGACCGAAACCTTCCCCGGTCAGTTCATGACGCCGGCACTCAAGCTGCTGCTGACCCGCCTGGAACTGAACGTCTGCCAGCGTCTGCTGAACCTGGAAAAAACCAGCGCCACGATCAAGGCACGGATCACTGAACTCAGCGCACTGGTGGCTCAAGGCGAATCGATCCCGGTCAACAACCCGCCGGCACCGATCCTGACCGAAGCCAAAGCCAAGGACGTCCGCTTCCTGCTCGAAGCCCTGCACGGCCAGATCACCCGCGCCGCCCACGACGGCTTCCTGCCACCGAACGAAGCCAAACACTGGATCAAGGAAGTCCGCCACATCCTGGTCCTGCTGCACATCGAGTTCTTCAACAACCTCGGCCAACAATCCCTGCAACAAAACCAACCCGGCCAGGCCCGCCTCGCCTTCGAACGCGGCGTGCAATACCTGCGCAAACAGCAAGACCCGCAGATGTACTCGGAACAACTGCAATACCTGGAAAAACTGCTGGCCCGCGCCAACGCCCAGGTCATGGACAAAATTGCACCGGTCGAAGGCGAAGTGAACCAGTTGACCGAAGGCCTCAAGGAAGTTGAAGCCGACGCGGACTGGAAGAAGAAAGTGATCTACGACTAAGTGTCGAGAGTTAAGAAAAGCCACCGAGAGGTGGCTTTTTTGTGGGGGGGTTGGACTGGCTGCGATTGAGGACATTCAGTTAGAGATTGGTCGACTGTCAGGCCGCCATCGCTGGCAAGCCAGCTCCCACAAGATCAAGATCAAGATCAAGATCAAGATCAAGATCAAGATCAAGATCAAGATCAAGATCAAGATCAAGATCAAGATCAAGATCAAGATCATGATCAAGATCAAGATCAAGATCAAGATCAAGATCAAGATCAAAAGATCGCAGCCTTCGGCAGCTCCTACACAGGATGAGCGCAAGCTCGGCTGCAGCTCTTGATCTTGCCGTGCCGGCCCCGTCGGCAGGCTGAGTGGAGGGATTTATCCGGGGGGTGGGAGCGCAGCGACCGTTCGACGCAGTCGAACACATCGAGAGGAGGTGCAGCGAAGCAAACCGGAGGCGATGCCCCCGGATGAATCCCGGAGCGAAGGAACCCGAGCCACGGCGAGGGCCGTACGTTGGGGCCAAAGACCTTTGCTTCCTTTGGGGCGTTTGCCAAAGGGAGTCGCTGTAAGAGCGAAACCGTCAGCCGCAACACCCAAAAAAACGGATATACACCCAAAACCCCAAGAACCTGGTCGGCCCAGAGGCCGCCAAGTCAAAGCCGAAAATGCCCCACCATCCCCTTGAGCTCCCCCCCCAACCGCGCCAGCTCAACACTCGAAACCGCATTCCCCTGCATCGCCATCGAAGACTGATCCGCACTCGCACGAATACTCGTCACACTGCGATTAATCTCCTCGGCCACCGAACTCTGCTCCTCGGCCGCCGCCGCAATCTGCTGATTCATCTGCTGAATCAACGACACCGCCGCCGCAATACTCCCCAGCGCACTTTCAGTCTGCAGGGCATCACTGACCGCCAGCTTCACCAACTCGCCGCTGCTCTGAATTTGCTGCACGGAAGCATGCGCTGCCGAACGCAACGCGCTGACCAGCCGCTCGATCTCCTCCGTCGACTGCTGCGTACGTCGCGCCAACGCACGAACCTCATCAGCCACCACCGCAAAGCCCCTGCCCTGTTCCCCGGCCCGCGCCGCCTCGATCGCGGCGTTGAGCGCCAGCAGATTGGTCTGCTCGGCAACGCTCTTGATCACATCCAGCACCGTACCGATGTTCTGGATCTGCGCACTGAGGCTTTCGATGCTCGAACTGGCTGATGTCGCCGAATCCGCCAGTTGCTCGATCCGCACCATGCTCTGGCGCACCACCTGCTGCCCGCTCTCGACCTTGTCATCCGCCGTTTGTGCGGCCAGCGCGGCTTCCTCGGCATTGCGCGCCACGTCATGCACGGTGGCGGTCATCTGGTTCATGGCCGTGGCCACTTGCTCGGTCTCTTCCTTCTGGCTGTTGACCTCAAGGTTGGTCTGCTCGGTGACCGCCGACAGCGATTGCGCGGAACTGGCCAACTGCTCGATGCCCGCCTGCAAACCGCTGACGATCGTGCTCAACCCGGCCCCCATCTGCTGCATCGCCAGCATCAACTGGCCGATTTCATCACGCCGGGTAACCTCCACTTTGGCGCTCAAATCCCCGGCAGCAATCTGCTGGGCGACGCGCATCACTGCGCGCAGCGGCGCGACGATCAACCGGGTAATGACCCACGCGGCAATCAGCCCCACCAATAAGGCCAACGCCGAAGAACCGAGGATCAGCACCGAGTTTTTCTTCAATTCCACCTGCATCGCGCTGTCTTCGGCCACATAGGCCTGGTCAACACGCGACATCACTTGCGCCGCGCGCTGGTGCAACTGTTCATAGACGGTTTTTTCCTGGGCCAGCAGACCGGTGTACTCGGCCAGTTTGTCGTTGAAACCGGCGATGTGCCCGGACACTTCGTTGAGCACCGTCAAATAGCCCTCATCCTTGACCGTGGTCTTCAACTGCTCGGCCTGAGCCTGGGCCTGGGCCGCCTGCTCAATGCTGCCCTTGCCGGCACTGTCGGCATCGCCTTTGCGGCTCTGATCGAGACGAACCCGTGCCTCGTTCATCGCTTGCAGCATCAACCGCGACACCTGACTGACCTGACTGGCCTGTTCGATGAACTGCGCGCCATCCTTGCCTTCGCTGTCCTTTAACGTGTACGCGCCATCATCGGCCAGCCCGGCTTGCAGCACGTCCAGGTTATTGGCCACGCTGGACACCGACCAACTGGCCATTTCCAGCGCCAGGTCCTTGGCCTGGGTCAGTGAAACGAACTCGTCAAACGCCTTGCGATAGTCGCCCAAGGCTTGCTCGACATCGCTCATCACCGCCCCGTTCGCCGGCGTCTGCGCCTTGAGTTGCGCGGCCTGGGCCAACAGACCGTCGACGCCCTCGTGCACGGCATCAACCGTTTTCGGGTTGCTGTGCAGCGCATAGTCCTGCTCCAGCAACCGCACTTTGAGCAAGGCACTGTTGAGCGACGACATTTGCTTCAAGCCGTCGAAGCGCTGGCTGATCGTCTGCAGGGACCAGACTCCAATGGCAGCCACCAGCGCAGTCAACAGCAGCACCAGTACGAACCCGAGACCCAGTTTCTTTGCCATACCGAGGTTGGCAAAACGTCCTTGCACGGCCGAAATCATTGCGCGTAGTCCCCTGCCAAAGTCTGTTGCCGAAGATTCGCAACGGTCATGGAGCAGCACAAGTCTCTGGCGTCGGAATAATGGCAAAAAGCTACGCACGCGTCGTTTTCAGAACGCTTGAGGTCGATTCACGCCGGTACTGCGAAAAAACTGCCGGGCCCGTGGATCACAGGCATAGGCCACATTGATTCGCTGCCACTCACTGATCTCGCCGCTCGGACTGAAAGCCCCCGCAGGACTGAGACTGACACCACTGCACTGCGCATGCCTGTGCAAGCGGTCCGGATCACTCAGCGGGGAGCGGGCCCAGATGAACAGGCCGCCACACGGCTTGCCGAAAACCTCCCAGCCTGCGTCCTCCAATGCCTGCAATGCGGCGACGCGGTCGGTATTCAGGCGTTGACGCTGGCGCTGGACCATTTTTCGATAGGCGCCACTGGCCAGCAGGCTCGCCAGCACCGCTTCATTGAAACTCGAGGCTCCCATGCTGCTGATCATCTTGACCCGGGCCAGACGCGCGATCATTTCTGGCCCGGCGTACACAAACCCGACGCGCAACGAGCTGCTCAGCGTCTTGGAAAAACTGCCGACATAAATCACCCGTTCATCAAGCGCCGCCAGGCGTACACCGTTGCCATTGTGCAGATCGGCGTAGACATCGTCTTCGATCAGTTGCACATCGTGCGCGTTGCACAATCGCAGGATCTGCTGTGCCACACACGGACTCAGGCAGGAGCCGGTGGGATTGTGGTGATGGCTGTTGACGAACATCGCGACGGGCCGGCACTGGCGCAACAGTGCCTCCAGCGCCTGAGGGTCAGGCCCGCTTGGCGTACGCCGGACTTCCAGCAACTGCGCGCCACGCAGGCGCAACAGCTCGAACAGCGGCGCATAGCCCGGGGTTTCGACAACAACGCAGTCCCCGGCCTTAACCAGCGTGCGCACGAGCAGATCGAGCGCCTGGCTGGCACCGGAGGTCGTCAGCACCTGTTCCGCCGGGGCCTGGATGTCGATCAGCCTGAGACGCCTGACGATCTGCGCACGCAGCGCCGCAAACCCCAGCGGGGTGCTGTAATTGAACAGACTCGCCATGTCGGTTCGCGCCACCTGACGGATTGCATAGCTGAGGTCATCGGACTCGCGCCAGCTTTGCGGCAAACCGCCCTCGCCGAGTTTCAAACTGCTCTCGGCCCGCCCGTATTCAAGCCCGAGCAAAGCGCGGCTGTGCGCGGCGACCATGAATCCCGCGCCCTGCCGCGGGGCCAGGATACCTTGCGCCACCAGCCGCTCGCAGGCCTCGGCCACACACGACTGGCTGAGCAGATTGGAGCGTGCTATCTGTCTGACGGAGGGCAGTCGCGTGCTCGGCGCCACACCCGTTCGCGAGATCCACTCGGTCATTCCATCAACAATCTGCTGTACGACCGGCACCATTGCCTGTCGGTCAATTCTCAATTCCATGAGCACGCAAACTCCTGTCCGTTTTGCTGGCAGCAGTAAATCACAGCCGCGTCGTTCAGGCTGTGCGACAACGCCGTCAAAAGCAGCCGTTCTAACCGTTTGATACACATTGTTTAGCGGTTTAACGGAACGGATCGCCAGCCATGAAAAAACCCGCACGATGGCGGTTTTTTTCATGGCTGACAGAACCGTTTCAGAAAGCAGTGACGCCGCCATCCACCGCCAGGGAGTGACCGGTGGTGAACGCCGCGCCATCACTGCACAGATACAGCACGGCACTGGCGATTTCCTCGACCTTGCCGATACGCCCCACCGGGTGCATCGCATTGGCGAACTCGCCTTTTTTTGGATCGGCCTCGTAGGCCCGGCGGAACATGTCAGTGTCGATCACCGCCGGGCACACAGCGTTGACGCGGATTTTTTTCTTCGCGTATTCGATCGCCGCCGATTTGGTCAGGCCAATCACCGCGTGTTTGGACGCCGCATAGATGCTCATCTTCGGTGCCGCGCCAAGCCCTGCCACCGAAGCAGTGTTGACGATCGCCCCGCCGCCCTGGGCCAGCAGCAACGGCAACTGGTACTTCATGCACAGCCAGACGCCCTTGACGTTGACGCCCATGATCGCGTCGAACTCGTCCATCGAGCCGTCTGCCAACTTGCCCTGTTCGATTTCGATCCCGGCATTGTTGAAGGCATAGTCGAGACGTCCGTAAGTATTGATCACCTCGTCCATCAGATTCTTCACTTCGCTTTCAACGGTAACGTTGCAGCGCACGAAGGTTGCTTCACCACCGGCTGTACGAATCAGCGCCACCGTACCCTCGCCCCCTGCCGCGTCCAGATCGGCCACCACCACTTTCAGGCCTTCGGCGGCGAACGCCTGGGCGGTCGCGCGGCCAATGCCATTGGCCGCGCCAGTGACTACGGCAACCTGACCGGAAAACGTCATGCTCATTGTTATGTCCTCGGAGGAGAGATGCAGGAGGGTTTGCAGACTCGCAGCATAGCCATCACGGCCCGCCCCGCATCAGCACTATCAGAAGGCTGTTTATGCCTTCATGCGTCGCAGTGATAAAACCCGCCGGGCGACTATCACTGCACTGGATCATTGTGCATTCGCCGCATCAGCTCACCTTGCAGCATTGGCCTTGAGGGTCTATCAACAAGGCTTCATTCAGTTCGAGTGCCTGCCATGACCAGCCAGACCAATCGCCAATTCCTGCTCGCCAAACGCCCAGTGGGTGCTGCCACCCGCGAGACCTTCACTTATCAGGAAGTCCCGGTCGGCGAACCTGCGGCAGGGCAGATTCTGGTCAAGAACGAATATCTGTCCCTCGACCCGGCCATGCGTGGCTGGATGAACGAGGGCAAGTCCTACATCCCGCCGGTGGAAATCGGTGAAGTGATGCGCGCTCTGGGCGTCGGCAAAGTCATCGCTTCGAACAACCCGGGCTTTGCCGTCGGCGACTACGTCAACGGCGCCGTCGGTGTGCAGGATTACTTCCTTGGCGAGCCCAGAGGTTTCTACAAGGTCGATCCGAAACTGGCGCCGCTGCCGGTGTATTTGTCTGCACTGGGCATGACCGGCATGACCGCTTACTTCGCGTTGCTCGACGTCGGCGCACCAAAAGCTGGTGACACCGTGGTGCTGTCCGGGGCTGCGGGCGCGGTAGGCAGCATTGCCGGGCAGATCGCCAAGATCAAGGGTTGCCGGGTGGTGGGCATCGCCGGCGGGGCCGACAAGTGCAAGTACCTGATCGATGAACTGGGCTTCGACGGCGCCATCGATTACAAGCACGAAGACGTGCTGGCCGGGCTCAAGCGCGAGTGCCCGAAAGGCGTGAATGTGTATTTTGATAACGTCGGCGGCGAGATCCTCGACGCCGTGCTCAGTCGTCTGGCGCCAAAAGCCCGGGTGGTGATTTGCGGCGCCATCAGCCAGTACAACAACAAGGAAGCGGTCAAAGGCCCGGCCAACTACCTGTCATTGCTGGTCAACCGCGCACGCATGGAGGGCTTTGTGGTGATGGACTACGCCGCGCAATACGCCAGTGCCGCGCAGGAAATGGCCGGCTGGATGGCCAAGGGACAACTCAAAAGCAAGGAAGACATCGTCGAAGGTCTGCAGACCTTTCCAGAGACACTGATGAAATTGTTCAGCGGGGAGAACTTCGGCAAGTTGGTGCTGAAAATCTAAACAAAAGATCGCAGCCTCTGTAGGAGCTGCCGAAGGCTGCGATCTTTTGATCTTGCCTTTAAAAAGCAAAATCAACAGATCGCAGCCTTCGGCAGCTCCTACAGGTAATCCTAATACCTGCGGAAACTGATCAGGCCAGTTCGGCCACGACCGACGCCAGGGCCTTGGCTGGATCCGCCGCCTGGCTGATCGGACGGCCGATCACCAGGTAATCGGAACCGGCATCCAGTGCCTGACGTGGGGTCAGGATACGGCGCTGATCGTCCTGCGCACTGCCCGCCGGGCGAATCCCCGGGGTCACCAGTTGCAGCGAAGGATGCGCCGACTTCAGTGCGGTGGCTTCCAGCGCCGAGCACACCAGACCGTCCATTCCGGCCTTCTCGGCCAGCGCGGCCAGACGCAGCACCTGCTCCTGCGGCTCGATGTCCAGACCGATGCCGGCCAGATCCTCGCGCTCCATGCTGGTCAGCACGGTCACGCCGATCAGCAGCGGTTGCGGGCCGCTGCGCTTGGAGAGCTCTTCACGGCAGGCCGCCATCATGCGCAGGCCACCGGAGCAATGCACGTTGACCATCCACACGCCCATCTCGGCAGCGGCTTTCACGGCCATCGCGGTGGTGTTGGGAATATCGTGGAATTTCAGGTCGAGGAACACCTCGAAGCCTTTGTCACGCAGGGTGCCGACGATTTCCGAGGCACAACTGGTGAACAGTTCCTTGCCCACTTTGACCCGGCACAGTTTCGGGTCCAACTGGTCAGCCAGCTTCAGTGCGGCGTCACGGGTGGGGAAATCCAGGGCGACGATGATAGGAGTCTGGCAGGCGGACATGGATGGGCTCTCAGGCAAGTCGAAATCGGCGCGCATTGTAGCGGAAGCGGCGACGGCGCGGCACCCGATGATCGGTAAATCGTCGCCGCAACCGTGATCAGCATAGCGCTCGATGCTATTGTGTCGAACCCGATACACAACCGACACGCCGCCAACATGTGCCCGCGCTAGCCTCGCCAGCCGCAACACGTCCTTACATCAGCACTTCCCGCCTCACGGCAGGACGCCTATGCTGAAACCACCACCTCGCAGCCCATCTTTGTGGTTGGCGGCCTACTGGCAGATGAACAGCCCCATGCACAACACCCAAACGACCGTGACTGATGAGCAGAAAGACGACAAGCGCTGGAGCATCCGCGCGCTGATCGTCGATGACGATGTGCCGATCCGCGAGCTGATGATCGACTACCTCGCGCGTTTCAACATCCACGCCAGCGGCGTCACCGACGGCGCAGCCATGCGCCAGTCGATGCAGGCCGAACATTTCGACGTGGTGGTGCTCGACCTGATGCTGCCCGGCGAAGACGGCCTGTCGCTGTGCCGCTGGCTGCGTGCCGAATCGGACATCCCGATCCTCATGCTCACCGCCCGCTGCGAACCCACCGACCGCATCATCGGTCTGGAACTGGGCGCCGACGACTACATGGCCAAACCGTTCGAGCCACGGGAACTGGTGGCGCGGATCCAGACCATCCTGCGCCGGGTGCGCGATGACCGCACCGAACAGCGGGCCAACATCCGCTTCGACAACTGGCGCCTGAACAGCGTGCTGCGTCAGCTGATTGCCGACGATGGTCTGGTGGTGCCGCTGTCCAATGCCGAATTCCGCCTGCTCTGGGTCTTCATCGAACGCCCGCGCCGGGTACTCAGCCGCGAACAACTGCTGGATGCCGCCCGTGGCCGTTCGATCGAAGCGTTCGACCGCAGCATCGACTTGCTGGTGTCGCGCCTGCGACAAAAACTCGGCGACGACCCGAAAGCCCCGCAGTTGATCAAGACTGTGCGCGGCGAAGGTTACCTGTTCGACGCGCGGGACATCGGCTGATGCGAGGGCGCTTCGACACGTTGTTCGGCCGCCTGTTTGGCATGCTGTTCGTGGCGATCGTCCTCGCGCATCTGCTGGCTTTCGCCTGGTTTCACCACTACGGCCCGCCCCCACCGCCGCCCCCGCCGGAATTTGCCGAGGGGGTCGACGGCCAACATCCGCCGCCGGATCCGCGTTTCGCCCATCGCCCGCCACGTCCGTGGTTCGGCGGGCCGCTGGTGCCGCTGACGTTCCAGTTCATCTCGCTGATGATTGCTGCGTGGTACGGCGCCAAACTGCTCAGCCGACCGATCCAGCGCCTGAGCGACGCCGCCGAGCGTCTGAGCGAAAACCTCGACAGCCCACCGCTGGACGAGTCCGGCCCGCGTGAGGCACGGCAAGCGGCGCACACCTTCAATCTGATGCAACAACGCATCCGCGAACAGGTGCAACAACGAGCACGCATGCTCGGCGCCGTCTCCCACGACCTGCGCACCCCGCTGTCGCGACTGAAACTGCGACTGGAACAGATCGACGACGAAAAACTGCAAGGTCAGATGCGCCAGGACCTCAACGACATGATCGGCATGCTCGACGCCACCCTCACCTACCTGCACGAACAGCGCACCAGCGAAGCCCTGCAGTTGATGGATGTGCAGGCGCTGGTCGAATCATTGTGTGAAAACGCCCAGGACCAAGGCGCGGACGTTGAAGTCAGCGGCCATTGCGCGCCGCTGCAGGTGCAACCGATGGCGCTGCGCTCGTGCATCAATAACCTGATGGACAATGCCCTGCGCTACGCCGGGCAGGCGCGCATCGAACTGCAGGATCAACGCGAACAACTGCTGATCCGCGTGATCGACCACGGCCCGGGCATAGCCGCAGACCAACGCGAGGCGGTGTTCGAACCGTTCTATCGCCTGGAAGGCTCCCGCAACCGCAACTCCGGGGGCGTCGGCCTGGGCATGACCATTGCCCGTGAAGCGGCGCAGCGTTTGGGCGGGCAATTAAACCTGGAAGAAACTCCCGGCGGCGGCCTGACCGCAATCATCCGCCTGCCGCGCGCCTGAGAAGAGCACCTGTCCCCCTGTGGGTTTCTGGTGTTTCCGCGACTGTGTACCACCCGGTACAAAATCCAAATACCCAGGACAACTAGCTCCTTGAGTCTGTACCAGCCGGTACACCGACCGGCTTTACAGTCCAAGGAGTGAGCCCATGATCGGTAGCGTCAGCAACTACACGAGCTATACCAGCACCAGCAGCACCCAGAACGCCCGCAGCCAGCAACTGCAAAAGCAACTGTTCGCCAAACTCGACAGCAACGGCGACGGCGCGGTGGACCAGGACGAACTGAAAAGCGCCCTGTCGCAGAAATCCGACGACGGTTTGCTGGTCAACCTGAGCAAGCAATTCGGCGACCTGGACAGCGACGCCAGCGGCAGCCTCAGCGCCGAAGAAATGACCGCCATGGCGCCCCCTCCGGCGCCCAACGACCAGGCCCCGAACACCGACCTCGCCGACGCCCTGATCAGCGCCCTCGACACCGATGGCGACGGCGCCATCAGCAGCGACGAACTGAGCAACGGCCTCACCAGCGCCGGCAGCAGCGCCGACAGCAACCAGATCTTCTCCGCGCTGGACAAGAACAAGGACGGCACCGTCAGCCAGGACGAACTCACCGCCAGCCTCACCCCGCCACCACCGCCACCGCAGCAAACTTCCAGTGATGAACTGTTCAGCCAACTGGATGCCGATGGTGACGGCAGCATCAGCGCCACCGAACTGAGCAGCGCGCTACAGACCCGCGACAACACCTCAACGAACAGCACCGACACCAGCGCTGCACTGCTCAAAGCGCTGGACAGCGACAGCAGCGGCGACGTGAGCAGCGACGAACTGAAAGCGGCGCTACAGGCAGGTCGGGAACGCCCGCCTGAAGAAAGGACCGCCAGCAACCAGACCACCAGCGAAGCGCTGAACCGGATGATTGCCAACTTGAGCAAACAGTACTCGCTGGACAATGCTGCGCCGGTGGGCAAGTACCTGAATGTGGCGACTTGAGTTGATGTAGTGATGAGTGATCGTTTCCATGCAGTGGTGTGGGAACGGTCATTTGAGTACAGCGAGAAGAGAGTGTTGCCTGAGAGGGCCTCATCGCCAGCAGGCTGGCTCCTACAGTGGGAATGGGTGTGATCAGTTAGAGATTGGTCGGCTGTCAGTCCGCCTTCGCGAGCAAGCTCGCTCCCACAGT
>NZ_MVOO01000013.1:0-147524 GCF_002156405.1 Pseudomonas sp. SCPG-7
TATTCCCTTACTCAGACACAAGCGGGCTTGCCCGCGAAGACGGCATCAGCAGCGACAAAAAATCTGGATCAGAACCACGCATCCTGCATCGCCAGACACGTATCATCCCGCGCGTCCAGCAACGCCAGCTCATGGTGACAGCCCGGCACTTCCCACGTCAGGAAATACCGCGCTGCCTGCAGCTTGCCCTTATAAAAGTCAGCATCTGCCGCATTGCCTTTGGCCAGACCTTCCTCGGCGCGGATCGCCTGTTCCAGCCAGCGCCAGCCAATCACCGTGTGCCCGAATACCTTCAAGTACAGCGCCGAATTCGCCAGGCTGCTGTTGACCTTGCCCTGCGCCAGATCGGTCAGCAGGCCGATGGTGACTGTTTGCAGGCGCGCCACCAGTTGCTCCAGTGGCTCACGCAATGCCGTTAACGATTCATACGCGGTCGCGCGCTCGGCGGTGTTGGCGATCAGGCGGATCAGTTGCTTCAATCCGGCGCCGCCGTTCTGCGCCAGTTTGCGCCCGAGCAAGTCCAGCGACTGAATGCCGTGGGTACCTTCGTGGATCGGGTTCAGGCGGTTGTCGCGGTAATACTGCTCAACCGGGTATTCGCGGGTGTAACCGTGGCCGCCGAGAATCTGGATCGCCAGTTCGTTGGCCTTCAGGCAGAACTCCGACGGCCAGGATTTGACGATCGGCGTCAGCAGATCCAGCAACTCATGGGCCTGTTTACGCTCGGCTTCGGTCTCCAGCGTCGTGGTGTCATCGAACAGTCGCGCCGCGTACAAACCGAGGTCAAACGCCCCTTCGACGTAGGACTTTTGCGTCAACAGCATGCGTCTGACATCGGCGTGCTGAATGATCGCCACTGGCGCGGTGGTTGGATCCTTGCTGTCCGGCACCCGCCCTTGCGGGCGTTCGCGGGCGTATTCCAGCGAGTACAGGTAACCGGCGTAACCGAGCATCACTGCGCCCATGCCGACGCCGATCCGCGCCTCATTCATCATCTGGAACATGTAGCTCAAGCCATGGTGCGGCTTGCCCACCAGATAGCCGACACAATCGCCGTTATCGCCGAAGTTCAGTGCGGTCGAGGTGGTGCCGTGCCAGCCCATCTTGTGGAACAGCCCGGCCAGCAGCACATCGTTGCGCGCACCGAGGCTGCCGTCAGCATTGACCAGAAACTTCGGCACGATAAACAGCGAAATGCCCTTCACCCCCGGCGGCGCGTCCGGCAGCTTGGCCAGCACCATGTGCACGATGTTTTCCGACAGCGGATGATCGCCGCCGGAAATGAAGATCTTGTTGCCCTTGAGGCGATAAGTGCCGTCGGACGCCGGCTCGGCGCGGGTACGAATATCCGACAACGACGAACCGGCGTGCGGTTCGGTCAGGGCCATGGTGCCGAAGAAACGGCCGTCGATCATTGGTTGCAGGAAGCGCTGTTTCTGCTCGTCGCTGCCGAAGCTTTCGATCAGGTTGGCCGCGCCCATGGTCAGGAACGGGTAGGAAGTGGTCGCCGCGTTCGCCGCTTGAAAGTGCGCAAAGCACGCTTGCGACAGCAGCGTCGGCAGTTGCATGCCGCCCGCTTCGAAACTGCGCGCGGCATTCAGGAAGCCGGCCTCGAGGAACGCGTCCACCGCCGGTTTCACTTCCGGGATCAGAACCGCCTGACCATTTTCGTAGCGCGGCTCGTTCTCGTCGCCCTTGCGGTTGTGCGGTGCGAAGTATTTCTCGGCGATGTTGCGCGCCGTGCCAAGGGCCGCATCGAATGTTTCACGGTTGTGCTCGGCAAAGCGCTCACGCCGGGTCAGGCCCTCGGCATCGAGGACTTCGTACAGCTCGAAAGCCAGATTGCGGGAACTGAGCAGCGTCTCGGACATGGCGGCCTACCTGAAAATTGGGATTGGGCCGAGTCTAGGCGTGCTGATAAAGGCTGAACAGGATGATTGATGGGCGTGATGTTGGAGCCCCGCAACAACTTTGCAAACACCCCAAAACAACTGTGGGAGCTGGCTTGCCAGCGATGGCGGCGGAGCAATCACCATTAATGGTGGCTGACACATCGCTATCGCTGGCAAGCCAGCTCCCACAGTTTTTTCTGCTGAACCGGGCACCTGTGCAGTACCCGGCTTAACGGTTTTTAACCGATAGTCATCAGGCTCGCATTACCCCCCGCCGCCGCCGTGTTGACGCTCAACGCGCGCTCGATCACCAGGCGCTCCAGCGCGATGTTGCTCTCGCCCTGGGACAGGCCCTGAACGCCAACGATCGCACCGGCCCGCTTGGCAATCTGCTGGCACACGCCACGCAACTGGTCGGAATGACCATGATGCAGCACGGCATCAAACACCACTTCATCCTTGTGCCAGTCGGCAACCCGTTTGATCCGCGCCTGAACGTCCTTCGGCAGGCGTGCGAACAAGGCCTTGCTGATGTCGGATTCCGGCCATACCGCCGAACCGCCGACCGCCAATACCGCCGCCAGTTGGGTCAGCAGATCGCCTTCGACGTCCGCCAGGCACAGCACGTGTTCACGCGGCAGGATCGCGTAGCTGTTTTTCTCGCCGGTCGGGCCGGCCAGCACGCGGGTGATACCGCTTTGCGACTGCGCGGCGTATTGCACGCACAGGGTGCTCAGTTCGGCGTATTGGTTGCTCTCGGCCCAGGCCTTGAAAGCGTTCAGCGGTTTGCTCATGGCCTCACGCAGACGCACGTCCGGGGCGACGAGCGCATCACCGCGAGCGAAGGATTGTTCGATGGCGTCCGTAGGACGCGTCGACAGCAGACGATAGAGGTACAGTGGACCACCGGCTTTCGGGCCCGTACCCGACAGGCCTTCGCCGCCGAATGGCTGCACGCCGACCACGGCACCGACGATGTTGCGGTTGACGTAGACGTTACCGGCGTTGACGTTGTCGATCACCTTGGCGATGGTCTCGTCGATGCGGGTGTGTACGCCGAGGGTCAGGCCATAACCGGAGGCATTGATCTGGCCGATCAACTGGTCGATGTCCTTGCGCTTGTAGCGCACCACGTGCAGCACCGGGCCGAAGATCTCGCGTTGCAGTTCGTCAAAGCTTTCCAGCTCAATCAGGGTCGGCATGACGAAGGTGCCGCGTTTGACTTCTTCGCTGTCGGCGATAGCCACCTGATACACGCTGCGACCTTTATCGCGCATGGCCTGGATGTGCTTGTCGATACCGGCCTTGGCTTCGGCGTCAATCACCGGGCCAATGTCCACGGACAGGCGCTCAGGGTTGCCGAGACGGCTTTCAGCCATCGCGCCTTTGAGCATTTCGATGACGCGGTCGGCGGAATCTTCCTGCAGGCACAGCACGCGCAGGGCCGAGCAACGCTGACCAGCGCTGTCGAAGGCCGAGGACACCACGTCGATCACCACTTGTTCGGTCAGGGCCGAAGAGTCGACGATCATCGCGTTCTGGCCACCGGTTTCGGCGATCAGCGGAATCGGACGGCCCTGGCTGTCGAGGCGACCGGCGATGTTGCGTTGCAGCAGGCGCGCGACTTCGGTGGAGCCGGTGAACATCACGCCTTTGACGCGCTCATCACCGACCAGACCGGCACCAACGGTTTCACCGCGCCCCGGCAGCAGTTGCAGCACGCCTTCGGGAATCCCGGCTTCGAGCAGCAAGCGCACGGCTTGCGCGGCGACCAGCGGCGTCTGCTCGGCCGGTTTGGCCAGTACCGGGTTGCCGGCGGCCAGTGCGGCAGCGACCTGACCGCTGAAGATGGCCAGCGGGAAGTTCCACGGGCTGATGCACACCACCGGGCCCAGTGGGCGGTGGGCGTCATTGCTGAAATCGTTGCGCGCCTGCACCGCGTAATAACGCAGGAAGTCGACCGCTTCACGCACTTCGGCGATGGCGTTGGCGAAGGTCTTGCCGGCTTCACGGGCCAGCAGGCCCATCAGTGGCTGGATCTCGCCTTCCATCAGGTCAGCGGCGCGTTCCAGAATTGCTGCACGCTCGGCTGGCGGGGTGGCCTGCCAGATGGGCGCAGCATTCAGCGCGCACTGGATCGCGTTGTCGACGTCTTCGACGGTAGCTTCCTGCACGTGACCGACCACATCACGGTGATCCGCCGGGTTCAGCACTGGCGCTGGAGCTTCGTTGCTGGAAGCGCAACCGAGCATCGGCGCGGCTTTCCAGTTGTTGTGCGCAGTGGCGAGCAGGGCGCAGGACAGCGAGGCCAGACGATGTTCGTTGGCCATGTCGATGCCGGCGGAGTTGGCGCGCTCGGCGCCGTACAGGTCACGCGGCAGCGGGATGCGTGGGTGCGGCAGGCCGAAACCACCTTCCACGGTCGCCATCTGCTCGATCTGCGCCACCGGATCGGCCACCAGTTCCTGAATCGAAATCGACTGGTCGGCGATGCGGTTGACGAACGAGGTGTTCGCGCCGTTTTCCAGCAGACGACGCACGAGGTACGCCAGCAGGGTTTCGTGGGTACCGACCGGTGCGTACACGCGGCACGGACGGTTCAACTTGCCTTCGGACACTTTGCCGACAACCTGCTCGTAGAGCGGTTCGCCCATGCCGTGCAGGCACTGGAATTCGTACTGGCCCGGGTAATAGTTCTGACCGGCAATGTGATAAATGGCCGACAGGGTGTGGGCGTTGTGCGTGGCGAACTGCGGGTAGATGACTTCCGGCACCGACAGCAGTTTGCGCGCGCAGGCAATGTAGGACACGTCGGTGTACACCTTGCGGGTGTAGACCGGATAGCCTTCCAGGCCTTCGACTTGGGCGCGCTTGATCTCGCTGTCCCAGTACGCGCCTTTCACCAGGCGGATCATCAGGCGATGACGGCTGCGACGGGCCAGATCGATCACGTAGTCGATCACGTACGGGCAACGCTTCTGGTACGCCTGAATCACGAAGCCGATGCCGTTCCAGCCGGTCAGTTGCGGTTCGAAGCACAGGCGCTCGAGCAGATCCAGCGACAGCTCCAGGCGGTCGGCTTCTTCGGCGTCGATGTTCAGGCCGATGTCATATTGCTTGGCCAACAGGGTCAGCGACAGCAGGCGCGGGTACAGCTCGTCCATTACGCGCTCGTACTGCGCACGGCTGTAACGCGGGTGCAGGGCCGAGAGCTTGATGGAAATGCCCGGGCCTTCATAAATCCCACGACCGTGAGACGCTTTACCAATCGAGTGGATGGCTTGTTCGTACGACGCCAGGTACTTCTGCGCATCGTGTTCGGTGAGGGCCGCTTCACCGAGCATGTCGTAGGAATAACGGAAGCCCTTGGCTTCGAACTTGCTCGCGTTGGCCAGTGCTTCGGCGATGGTTTCGCCGGTGACGAACTGCTCGCCCATCAGACGCATGGCCATGTCGACGCCCTTGCGGATCATCGGCTCGCCACTCTTGCCGATGATCCGGCTCAGCGACGAAGTCAGGCCGGCTTCGTTGTGGGTCGACACCAGTTTGCCGGTCAGCAGCAAGCCCCAAGTGGCTGCGTTGACGAACAGCGACGGGCTGTTGCCCAGGTGCGGCTGCCAGTTGCCGGTGCTGATCTTGTCGCGGATCAGTGCATCGCGAGTGCCTTTGTCCGGGATGCGCAGCAGCGCTTCGGCCAGGCACATCAGTGCCACGCCTTCCTGGGACGACAGGGAGAATTCCTGCAGCAGGCCCTGAACAATGCCTGCACGACCGCCGGCACTTTTCTGGTTACGCAGTTTTTCCGCGATGGTCGCGGCGAGTTTATTGGTGGCTTCGGCCATCGGAGCCGGCAGGCGCGCCTGCTCGATCAGCATCGGCACCACTTCCGGCTCAGGGCGGCGGTAAGCAGCAGTGATCGAAGCGCGCAGCACCGATTGCGGCAGGATGCTTTCAGCGAATTCAAGGAAGCACTGGTGCGCGTGATCGGTGTGGACTTCACCGGCGTCGTCGCTGTCCTTGGCGGTCAAACCATTCAGCTCGGTCAGGGTTGCACCACCCTCGAGTTTTTCCAGGTAATTGAAAATTGCCTGCTTGATCAGCCAGTGCGGTGTGCGATCAATCGAGGTCGCGGCAGCCTTCAGGCGCTCGCGGGTCGGGTCATCGAGTTTGACCCCAAGGGTGGTGGTAGCCATATTTTTATCCTCATGGTTGCCACAGTTGCGTGGCATCAGCTGGCGGCAAGATTAGCCGTGCGCCGAAAGAGGTGCAACCGGGTGCAACCCTTTTTTTGTCGGAAAAATAAACGCTTCGTCAGGAATTATTTTCTGGTACTGACGTGCCGCTCCTGCTTGGTGCTTTTACTTCTAGCGGAGCGCAGTGACTGCGCTAAAAAGGAGCAAAAACGGCGTATTTATCGGTATATCCGACTAGGTGCAACTTAATCGCCAGAAACTGGTTGCACCTTTTTTACTTTGTTGCATAGCATTCGCGCCCAAGGTGCAACCGGGAATACCCGGTGTATCGGCTGGTGGCTTTCCTGGGGAAACATCAGTCCTAAATGCGCGGGATCCCGATTCGTCTGCCAAACATCGTCGTTTGTGTGCGATTGATCACCGCTGCTACATAAAAACAAAGCCAGGGCGTAACTTAATGAGCGTAAGCAATCCAACACTGATCACGTTCGTGATCTACATCGCAGCAATGGTGCTGATCGGCTTCATGGCCTATCGCTCCACCAACAACCTTTCCGACTACATTCTTGGCGGCCGCAGCCTCGGCAGCGTGGTAACGGCTTTGTCCGCCGGTGCTTCCGACATGAGCGGCTGGTTGCTGATGGGCCTGCCGGGCGCCATCTACATGTCCGGTCTGTCCGAAAGCTGGATCGCCATCGGCCTGATCGTCGGTGCCTACCTGAACTGGCTGTTCGTCGCCGGCCGTCTGCGCGTGCAGACCGAGCACAACGGCGATGCCCTGACCCTGCCGGACTACTTCTCCAGCCGTTTCGAAGACAAAAGTGGCCTGCTGCGCATCATTTCGGCGGTGGTGATTCTGGTGTTTTTCACCATTTACTGCGCCTCCGGCATTGTGGCCGGTGCCCGTCTGTTCGAAAGCACCTTCGGCATGTCCTACGAGACGGCGCTGTGGGCCGGTGCTGCGGCGACAATTGCCTACACCTTCGTCGGCGGTTTCCTCGCGGTGAGCTGGACTGACACCGTGCAAGCCACGCTGATGATCTTCGCTTTGCTGCTGACGCCGATCATCGTGTTGCTGGCCACTGGTGGCGTCGATACCACGTTCCTCGCCATCGAAGCCCAGGATCCAAGCAACTTCGACATGCTCAAGGGCACCACCTTCATCGGCATCATCTCGCTGATGGGCTGGGGTCTGGGTTACTTCGGTCAGCCGCACATCCTCGCGCGTTTCATGGCCGCTGACTCGGTGAAGTCGATTGCCAACGCCCGTCGCATCTCCATGACCTGGATGATCCTGTGCCTGGGCGGCACTGTCGCCGTTGGCTTCTTCGGTATCGCCTACTTCTCGGCGCACCCGGAAGTGGCCGGCCCAGTCACCGAGAACCACGAACGGGTGTTCATCGAACTGGCGAAAATCCTCTTCAACCCGTGGGTTGCCGGTGTCCTGTTGTCGGCGATTCTCGCTGCTGTCATGAGCACCCTGAGCTGCCAGTTGCTGGTGTGCTCGAGCGCCCTGACCGAAGACTTCTACAAAACCTTCCTGCGCAAATCCGCCTCCCAGGTTGAATTGGTCTGGGTCGGCCGCGCGATGGTGTTGCTGGTGGCGTTGATCGCTATCGCCATGGCCGCCAACCCGGAAAACCGCGTGCTGGGCCTGGTGTCCTACGCCTGGGCTGGTTTCGGTGCCGCGTTCGGTCCAGTGGTGCTGATCTCGGTAATCTGGAAAGACATGACCCGCAACGGCGCACTGGCCGGCATCCTGGTCGGCGCCATCACCGTGGTGGTGTGGAAGCATTTCGAGGTGATGGGTCTGTACGAAATCATCCCGGGCTTCATCTTCGCCAGCCTGGCGATTTACATCGTCAGCAAAATGGGCGAGCCAACCAAAGGCATGGTGCAGCGCTTCGAAGCGGCGGAAAAAGATTTCCACCTGAACAAGTGATGCACTGAGCTTCGGCTCACAGAAAAACGGCCCGTTTCCTACAGGAGGCGGGCTGTTTTTTTATGCCTGTGATTTCTCAAGAACTTGGAGAACCCTGTGGGAGCTGGCTTGCCAGCGATGGCGGTGTGTCAGTGAGCGAATAAGTTGGATGTGCCGGCCTCATCGCTGGCAAGCCAGCTCCCACAGGTCCAGTGGTGGTTTTGGGGGATATGTCTGTAGTCGATTGCGCCAATATCCGAAGGCTTTTTCGCCAGAAAAAGTAGGGCAAATCTGATTTTCCCGTCACCCGTCCAACACCCGTTATCCCTCATGCAGAATCGCCCGCCCTCAATCTGCAGAGACACATCGGATGTTCGCGCCTGCCAATCAACCGCGTTTCACGTTGACCCTCGAAGGCGCCCAATTTGATCTCAAAGTCCTTGAGTTCACGGGCAAGGAAGCCATCAGCCAACCCTTTCGTTTCGAGCTGGAACTGGTCAGTGAACGGCCCGATCTGGACCTCGAGAGCCTGCTGCATCGTCAGGCGTTTCTGAGCTTCGATGCAGAAGGTTCCGGTGTCCATGGTCAGATTTATCGAGTCGGGCAGGGTGATTCCGGGAGACGTCTGACGCGCTATCACCTCAGCCTGGTACCGCGTCTGACTTACCTCGGGCATCGCATCAACCAGCGGATTTTTCAGCATCAGACGGTGCCGCAAATCGTGGCGCGGATCCTCAAGGACCACGCGATCCTGCGTGACGCCTTCGAGTTTCGTCTCGGCAGTGATTACCCGGTGCGCGAATATTGCGTGCAGTACGCCGAGAGCGATCTGGCGTTCATTCAGCGCCTGTGTGCCGAGGTCGGCATTCATTACCACTTTCAGCACAGTCCTGAAGGCCATCTGTTGGTGTTCGGCGACGATCAAACGGTGTTTCCGCGCCTGGCCGAGCCCACGCTGTATCTGCCGGGGAGCGGAATGTCGGCTGGTGCACCCGCCATCCAGCGTTTCAATGTCCGGGTAGAAACCCGCACCAGCGTGGTCACCCGGCGCGACTACAACTTTGAAAAACCGCACTTGCAACTGCAAAGCCGCAGCGACAGAGAGCAGCGCCCGGTGCTGGAGGATTATCGTTTTCCCGGCCAGTTCAACGATCGCGAGACGGGCAAGCATCTGGCGCAGCGTGCGTTGGAAAGGCATGTCGCCGATTACCGTCAGGCCGAGGGCATCAGCGACGTGTCTGCACTGGTTTGCGGACATTTCCTGCAACTGACCGAACACCCGCGCCTGGACTGGAATGATCTGTGGCTGCTCACCGCCATTGAACACCGTGGCCGACAGCCGCAAGTGCTGGAGGAATCGGTGACCAGCGATGGGGAAACATTCCAGGGTTACCGTAATACCTTTCTTGCTACGCCGTGGGAGGTGTTCTTCCGCCCAGCCCTCGGCCCGGAAAAGCCACGAATGCTTGGCTATCAACCTGCCGTCGTCACCGGGCCGCACGACGCGGAAATCCACTGCGACGAGTACGGTCGGGTCAAGGTGCAACTGGCCTGGGATCGCGACGGCGAGCTCAACGAGCATTCCAGTTGCTGGCTGCGTGTGGCAACCGGTTGGGCTCATGACCATTACGGCAGCGTGCTGATCCCGCGAGTCGGCATGGAAGTGCTGGTCGGTTTCATCGACGCCGATGCCGACAAGCCGTTGGTGATGGGGTGCCTGCCGAATGCCGCGACCCCGGTACCGCTGGACCTCCCGGCGGACAAGACCCGCAGCATCTTCCGCAGCCACAGCAGCCCCGGTGGCGGTGGTTACAACGAGCTGCGCATCGAGGACAAAAAGGGCGCCGAAGAAATCTACCTGCGCGCCCAGCGCAACTGGACCCAGCATGTACTGCACGACCAGCAGGTGCAGGTCGACAATCAGCGCAGCATCGTCGTCACCGGCACCGCCAAACATGAGTTGAAGGCCGACGAACAACGCATCACCCACGGCCAGCGTCTGACCGAAGTCAAACAGGACGATCACCTGACGGTGGTCGGCGATCGGCATATTCGGGTGAGCAACCAGGCCACCAGCGCCAGCGCACAAATCCACGTGAGTGCCGGGCAACAAGTGGTGATCGACGGCGGCGCGAGCGCCACGATTCAGGCCGGCGGGCAGTGGATCAACATCGGGCCTGGCGGGATCTTCAGTAGCGTGCCGATTCAAGTCGGTGGCGCGCCGATGGCGGCGATGAGCGCGGCACCCGGTGTGCCGGGGTTGCCAGCGAAACTTGCAGCGGCACCGGCGGCCATGCTCACCGCCGCACAAATCATGAGCTTTAAAGGTGATGCGCCATTCTGCGAAGAGTGCGAGCGCTGCAAGGACGGTGTTTGTGCAGCCTGAGTGCCTGACGCCTTCAGCGTGGCTGGCGCGTGAGCCGCTGAAACCTGCGGAGCAACTGTTCGCAATTTTCAGTAATGCCAGCGACGCCAGGCCTCCGCTGGTCGGACCCCACCCGATCTGGGCGGACACGATCTACGCCGAGTGGAACGAGGTAATGCCCTTTGTAGGAGTTGTCGCGGCGGACAGTGCGTTTCTCGATTGGGTGGCCTCTACCGAGTCTCGCGACTGGGGGTGGTTGGCGGTGTCCTCGGCGAGCCTGGAGGTGGTAGTTGAGCACTTTCGCAGCCTGACTCAAGTGCTGATGCCGGACGGCGCAGCAGTGTTTTTTCGCTTCTGGGATGGGCGTTTTGTGTTGCCGATCCTAAAGTCCGACGAAGTGCAATCTGCGCAGTTGATGCCGGTGATTTCGCGCGGCCTGATCAATGGACAGACCGTGGAGATCGGGGGCAGGGCGCAGGTTTCGGGGCGAGTGTTTCCTTGGTGGAAAGTAACGGGATCGGTCTTGGCCGCAACAGCTGATGACATTCGCATCGGCAATGCTGTGCAGTGGCTGAGCGAGGAGCATCCTGCCTTGTTCGAGGCCTTTCCCGAGCCGGTTTTACGTTGCAAGGTCAGGCGGTTTTTCCGGGTTTCAGCGTCGGAAGAAACGTCGCAATCGGCGTTATTGGACCATTTGCAGGACGAAGCAGGATGAAATTTCCGGGCGAAGTCCAAGGATCAGCGATGTTCGCGTCCTGGGCTTTGATAAAGCTTTCGATGGGTTGTCGAGGCAACTGAACTGTGGCGAGGGGATGAATCCCCTCGCCACAGGTATTGGGCCGGATCTTAAGGTGTAAGAGGGCCGCTCAGCCCCCAACCCCTGACTTGCCGCCCGGTAAAAGGTAAACTTCACGGCCCTCGCAGGAGCAGCCATGAATTATCGTCACGCCTTCCATGCCGGCAATCACGCCGATGTGTTCAAACACCTGACCTTGACCCGCCTCATCGCCCTGATGTCGCGCAAGGAGCAGCCGTTTGCCTATCTCGATACGCACGCCGGTATCGGTCTGTATGACTTGCAGGGCGATCAGGCCAACCGTACCGGCGAGTACCTGGAAGGCATCGCACGTTTGTGGGATCAGCCGGATCTGCCGGCGCTGACCGCCGACTACATGAAGGTGCTGCACGAGATGAACCCGGATGGTCAGTTGCGTTACTACCCGGGGTCACCGGAGCTGGCGCGGCGTCTGACCCGGCCGCAGGATCGGGTGATGCTCAATGAGAAGCACCCGGAAGACGGCGTGCAGCTCAAGGAGAACATGGCCGGTGATCGTCGGGTCAAGGTGCATCTGGGCGAGGGCTGGCATGTGGCGCGGGCGATGTTGCCGGTGCAGGAGAAACGCGCGGTGATGTTGATTGATCCGCCGTTCGAACAGCTCGACGAGATGCAAAAGTGTGCGGCGTCGCTGAAAGAAGCGATTGGCCGCATGCGCCAGACCGTTGCGGCGATCTGGTATCCGGTGAAGGATCAGCGTGCGTTGCGCCGTTTCTATCAGGATCTGGCCGGTACCGGTGCGCCGAAGTTGCTGCGCGTGGAACTGTTGGTGCATCCGCTGGATACGCCGAACAGCCTGAACGGCTCCGGTATGGCGATTGCCAATCCGCCGTGGGGGCTGGAGGAAGAATTGCGCGAGTTGCTGCCGTGGTTGTCGAAGAAGCTTGGGCAGACTCAGGGTGGATGGCAGATGGATTGGTTGATTGCTGAAAGCTGATCAACTGTTTTAGCGGTGTCTGAACGGACGCCTTCGCGGGCAAGCCCGCTCCCACAAAGTACTGCGCCATTTTGAAGTCGGCGCTAAACCTGTGGGAGCGGGCTTGCCCGCGATGCTTTGGGGTTTAGTTACCCGCCAGGCTCGGTGGCATGCACACGCCGGTGCCGCCGATCCCGCAATAACCTTCAGGGTTTTTCGCCAGGTATTGCTGGTGATAGGCCTCGGCGAAATACACGGTCGGCGCCTGTTCGATTTCGGTGCTGATGTCGCCCAGTCCGGCCTTCGACAGCTCAGCCTGATACACCGCTTTGCTCTTCAGCGCAGCGTCCAGTTGCTCTGGCGAGGTGGCGTAGATCACCGAACGGTACTGGGTGCCGATGTCGTTGCCCTGACGCATGCCCTGCGTCGGGTTGTGCAGCTCCCAGAACATCGCCAGCAGCTCTTCGTAGCTGACCTTGGCTTTGTCATACACCACCAGCACCACTTCGGCGTGGCCGGTCAGGCCCGAGCAGACTTCTTCGTAAGTCGGGTTCGGCGTGTAGCCACCGGCGTAACCGACCACGGTGCTGACCACGCCTTCGCGCTGCCAGAAGCGGCGCTCCGCGCCCCAGAAGCAACCCAGACCGAAGATCGCGAAGTCGACGTCCTGGAAAAACGGGCCGAGCAACGGGGTTTCTTCGAAGACGAAATGCTTTTCAGGCAGGGTCATCGCGGTCTCGCGGCCGGGTAGAGCTTGGTCTTTGGTCGGTAGCACGTTTTTGTTCACCAGAATTTCCGAGCGCAGAACCATGATCGTTCCTCTCAGTCAGGATGGGATGTAAAAAATCAGACCGCCAGTGTGCCGAATGATGTCGGATTTCGCACTATTCAATGTAGGAGCTGCCGCAGGCTGCTCCTATATGAAAGGGCGGCGAGGGCTACAGGCAGAGCGGGCCGCGCGGGTAGCGCTTGAGCGCCTGGATCAGCTCACCACCGGGGATCGGCCGGTCGAACAGGTAGCCCTGGCCGACGTCGCACCGGTGGCGACGCAGGAACGCCAACTGCTCGGCGGTCTCGATGCCTTCGGCCACGACCTTGAGCTTCAGGTTGTGCGCCATGGCGATCACCGCGGAGGTGATTTCCATGTCGTCCTGGTTGTCGGGGATTTCGTGGATGAAGCTGCGATCGATCTTGATGATGTCGATCGGGAATTTCTTCAGGTAACTGAGCGACGAATAACCGGTACCGAAGTCGTCCATGGCCAGGGTCAGGCCCAGGCGCTTGAGCTGATCGAGCTGCAAGTGCGTATCTTCGGTGGCTTCCAGCAGCAAACCTTCGGTCAGCTCCAGTTCGAGCAGACTGGCCGGCAGCGCTTCTTCCTTGAGGATGTTGGCGATGGACGCGACCAGATCCGGGTCGGAGAACTGCTTGGGTGACAGGTTGATCGCCACTTGCAGATTGCCCATGCCTGCGGCAGTCAGCGCTTTGCTCATGCGGCAGGCCTGGCGGGCGATCCACTTGCCGATCGGAATGATCAGGCCGGTTTCTTCGGCAACGCTGATGAACTGATCCGGGCGGATCATCCCGCGCTCCGGGTGGTTCCAGCGCAGCAGTGCTTCCATGCCCAGCAGGCGACCGCTGCGCAGGCATAGCTTGGGCTGGTAGAACACGTCCAGCTCGTTCTGGGTCAGGGCGCGGCGCAGGTTGTTCTCGACGAACAGCTTGTAGCTGGCCTCGGCATTCAGCGCTTCGGTGAAGACTTGCACCTGATGCTTGCCGTTGGCCTTGGCTTTGTGCAGAGCGAGGCCGGCGTTGCGCATCAGGGTTTGCGGATCGCGTCCGTGCAGCGGCGCGCAGGCCAGGCCCACGGAGCCGGTGACGCTGATCAACTGGTTGTCGACGAACATCGGTTTGTCGAGGGTCGCCAGCAACTGGTTGGCGATCTGCTGGCCGGTGGCGAGATCCGTGTCGTCGAGCAGTACGGCGAACTCGTTACTGGCGAACCGCGCGAGGCTGCCGCTCGGGCTGAGGCTGTTGCGCAGGCGCCGGGCGAGGCTGATCAACAGTTTGTCGCCGGTCTGGTGACCGAGGCTGTCGTTGATTCGCTTGAAGTTGTCGATGTCCACCAGCAGCAGGCTGATCGGCGTATCGCTATCGCGGGCGAAGCGCTCGTCCAGATTGCGGATAAACGCCGGGCGGTTGCCGAGGTTGGTCAGATTGTCGGTGTACGCCAGACGCTCGATGCGCTGTTGCGCCAGTTTGGTCTGAGTGATGTCTTCGTAGATGCCGATGTAGTGCGTCAGCTCGCGGTTATCGCCATACACCTTGGAGATCGACAACTGGCCCCAATACGGTTCGAGGTTCTTGCGCCGGCTTTTGAATTCGCCCTGCCAGCTGTTGCTCTTGGCCAGCGCCGACGGCGCGTCAAACAGCAGCTCGCTGAGGTTTTCCAGGGCCGGCAGTTCCGACAGGCGCTGGCCGTGGACTTCCTCGGTGGAGTACTGGGTGATCGCGGTGAAACTCGGGTTGACGTACTCGACCACGCCGTCGCAATTGATCAGCAAAAAGGCGTTGGCGCTTTGCTCGACCGCGCGCTGGAACAGGTGCAGGGCGCTGGTGGCGGTGCGGCGGTTGTGGTTGTTGATGACCTGGGCGAACTGATCCGCCAGTTCACCGGCAAAGGCGATTTCATCGGACTGCCAGGCGCGGGTCACGCCGGTCTGCTCCAGACAGAGCACGCCGACCACCTGGCCGTCGACGCGGATGCTGGCGTCGAGCATGGCGTTGACGTCGCGCGGGCGCAGGGCTTCGGCCATCTCGCGGGTGCGCGGGTCGCGCATCGCATTGTGCGCGTCGATGGCGCGGCTGCCGTGCAGCGCTTCCATGTAGTCGGGGAAGCCGCTGATGTCGATCACCTCCGGCAGGAGGTATTCCTGCGTTGCGCGGTGATACGCGGAAATCGGCACCAGCAGATTGCCTTCGAGGTTCCACAGGCTGGCGCAGTCGATTTCATAGATGTCGCAGGCGCAGCGGGTGATCAGTTCGGCGGCTTCCTGCAGCGAGTTGTGGCTGCTGTAGCGCTGGCGGGCAAGCAGCAGAATCAGATCCTGCTGGGCGCGGACCCGATCAAGGTGCTGCAGTTGTTCCTGCTGGGCGCGCTGGTTCAGCTCCAAGGCGATCTGCAGCCGCGAGTTCTGGGTTTCGAGGTCGACGGAGGGCAGCGCTGGTGCTTCGTCGAAGACATCATCGACCGCCAGCAAATAACCGCGCAGCAAGTGCCGATTGTGCTGTTTATAGGCTTCGCCGAGTTCGAGGATGCTCAGCACGCCAGCGGCGGTGTGCAGGGTGTAGCGCACCAGATAATGCGGGCTGTCGCGCAGTTGCTGCTGGATCGCGTCGTGCAACTGATAGCGCGCTTCCGGCTCCATCAGACTGGCGTAGGGCGAGCCGACCAAGGCACACAATTCGACGGCCGGCTGGCCGAACTGGCGTTCGCAGTTGGGATCGAGAAACAGCATCGCCCAGCTCGCTTCATTCAAGCGCTCGAAACGCAGCATGCCGAGCCGCGAGGGCACAGGCAACTGCGTCACTACCTCGGCCGCCATACGGCTGGCGGCATCGGGTTGGCTCTTCATGAAGGAACTCGCTTGGAAATATGCTGAACGCGCGGGCTCTCGCCCTCTTTACTGTTGCCTGCGGCAAGGTTGCATCATTGCGGCACCGACTGACAAGAGAGATGAAGGCCAAGTGCTATAAGAATGTGTCGGCCGCTCGGGGCATTTCTCCAGTGTGTGGTTGAAAAGAGCAAAAGATCGCAGCCTGCGGCAGCTCCTACAAGGGATGCATGCCAATGTAGGAGCTGCCGAAGGCTGCGATCTTTTCAGAATTCAACGCAATTTGATGCTGATCGATTGCAGCTTCTTGCCATCACGATCATGGTAATTGACCAGAATCTGATCAGTCTCGACGACTACATGGGCGAAGTTGTCTTCGCTGACGACCGGGCTGGTCAACTCATGCTGATAATCACCCGTCGCCGTGCGCGCCAGCGGTCGATCAAGGATGAACGTCGACGCCTTGGCATAGGGCAACAGCTTGCTGTTGCACAGCGGCGAGGAAACGATGGTGTGGACTTCGAAATCCGGGTCTTCACTATGCGTCAGGCGCGAGGTCAGCGAGCCATGCACATCGCCCGAGACAAACACGACATTCCTGATGCGTCGGGTGCGGATGGTTTCCAGCAGGCGCAGGCGCTGCTCCGGGAAGGCTTTCCAGGCATCGTCGCCGTGCAATTTGCGATCCGGGTAGAACATCACGCTGGTCACGACGAATTTCACCCGCGCCGGGCTGTTGGTCAGCCACTTGAGCAGTGCCTGTTCCTGCGCCTCATCGAGTATGCGGCGATCATCAGCTGACAAGTTGCGGCGGGTGCGGCTGTCGGTCACAAACCATTCGATATCACCGTCACTGAATTGATACCAGTAGTGCTCGAGTTTTGCCCGATTCACCTTTTCGTTAGTTGTAAGTTCATGCGCCGGGCTGTGGCTGACTTGATAGATTTCATAGGCGGCCATGGCGTTGCGATATAGCACTTGATCTGATTGTTCGGCATTCGCCGGCCAATTGTCTTCGATTTCGTGATCGTCCAGGATCATATAAGTCGAAGTGCCGGACATCAAACGCTGAATATTCGGCTGAGAAAATGCCGCACGGTACTTACTGAGGATGTCCTTATATTCACGATCAGGTGCAAACAGATTAAGGTCGTCGACATAAACCTGATCACCCGTCATCAGGGTGGCACTGATCGGCGGCTGCGCACCTTCGATCAATTGGTTGATGGAGGCAAAGATCCGGTCACCCAGATGGGGCAGCACCGGCACCCCCGCCGTCATGCGCAAATAGCGGCAAGAGCCGACGATATAGGCCTTTGGCTGCAGGGCATTGCTTGAGCGGGTGCGCAATCGATAGATTTCCCGCGGCCACTGCAGCGGCAGTTCGGCGACACTGTCCACGGTATGGACCGGATTCATCGGGCTGAACCAGCCGGTCTGGTATTCATATTCGGTGTCACTGCTCAAGTTGTTGAGGGTGAACACTTCGGTCATGTCGCGCAGCGCACTGGGTTCGGCGAAAATACTAGCTGACCACTGTTGTGTTCCAGACTTCCGATAGCGAATGGCGGCAAATACCGGTGCGTTGCCTTGCTTGTCGGCGCGCATGAATATACGCGCGTGATGAGTTGTCGTGTGGCCGATAATCGGGCCAATAGTTGGCTTGAACATATTCGAGTCCGTTCGAGTAAGTTTCGTTTTTTATAAATAACTCGGGAAAAACGTTATTTAATCCGAGGGCAGAGATTAGTTGCCTGTCGGTGAAAAATATCGGGACGAATTCGACTGCAGTCGTAGTTCAAGTAAACCGAACTTGTAGGAAGAGCCGCTGCACTTTTTTCAGGGCAAAAAAAAGCCCCGTCAAACTGACGGGGTTGAGGTACGAGCGTGTGGCGCTCGAAAACGTGGAACGCGATCGGCCCTCCGTTGCCGGAGGGCCGAACGCTTTACAGCAGGATGGTGCGGATGTCGCCCAGCAGGCTGCCCAGACGCTGGGTGAAGCGTGCAGCAGCGGCGCCGTTGATCACACGGTGATCGTAGGACAGCGACAGTGGCAGCATCAGTTTCGGCTGGAAGGCTTTGCCGTCCCAGACTGGCTGGATGGTTGCCTTGGAAACACCGAGGATCGCCACTTCCGGCGCGTTGACGATCGGCGTGAAGCCGGTGCCGCCAATGTGGCCGAGGCTGGAAATGGTGAAGCAGGCGCCTTGCATTTCGTCCGAAGAAAGCTTCTTGGTGCGGGCTTTTTCAGCCAGCGAAGCAGCTTCTGCGGCCAGTTGCAGCAGGCTCTTCTGGTCGACGTTCTTGATGACCGGTACCAGCAGGCCATCCGGGGTGTCGACCGCGAAACCGATGTTGACGTACTTCTTGCGAATGATCGCCTTGCCGCTTGGTGCCAGCGAACTGTTGAAGTCCGGCAGCTCCTTGAGCAGGTGCGCGCAGGTCTTGAGCAGCAGCGGCAGGATGGTCAGCTTGACGCCGGCCTTCTCGGCGACGGCTTTTTGCGCAACACGGAAGGCTTCCAGCTCGGTGATGTCCGCCGAGTCGAATTGCGTCACGTGCGGCACGTTCAGCCAGCTGCGGTGCAGGTTGGCGGCGCCGACCTGCATCAGGCGGGTCATCGGCACTTCTTCGATTTCACCGAAGCGGCTGAAGTCCACCACCGGGATCGGCGGGATGCCCGCGCCGCCGGTTGCGCCGCCAGCAGCTGGCGCTTCCTTGGCCTTCTGCATCATCGCCTTGACGTAAACCTGCACGTCTTCCTTGAGGATGCGACCGTGCGGACCGCTGGCGCCAACGGCGCTCAGCTCGACGCCGAACTCACGGGCCAGTTGACGCACGGCCGGGCCGGCGTGAACTTTCGCGCCAGGCTTGGCAGGTGCCGCAGCCGGAGCGGCAGCAGCAGGTGCTGCGGCAGCCGGAGCAGCAGCGGCCGGTGCCGGAGCGCTTGGCGCAGCGGCAGCTGGAGCCGGGGCAGCAGCAGGGGCTGCGCCTTTGACTTTCAGCTTGAGGATCAGGTCGCCGGTACCGACTTCGTCGTCCAGCTTGATGGAAATGCTTTCCACCACGCCAGCGGCAGGCGATGGGATTTCCATGCTTGCCTTGTCGGATTCGAGGGTGATCAGCGACTGGTCGGCTTCAACGCTGTCGCCAGCCTTGACCAACACTTCGATGATCTTGGCCTTGCCGGCCGAACCGATGTCCGGAACGTGGATGTCCTGAACGCTGTCGGCAACCGGTGCAGCTGGCGCGGCGGTCGGTGCTGGAGCAGCGGCAGCGGCCGGAGCAGCAGCCGGGGCCGGAGCGGCCGCAGCCGGGGCCGCAGCGCCCGCCACTTCCAGATCCAGAATCAGGTCGCCAGTGCCGACTTCGTCGTTGAGCTTGACGCTGATGGCCTTGACCACGCCTGCGGCAGGCGACGGGATTTCCATGCTGGCCTTGTCGGATTCCAGGGTGATCAGCGACTGATCAGCCTCGACGGTGTCGCCGACCTTGACCTGGATCTCGATGATCTGGGCCTTGCCCGACGAACCGATGTCCGGCACGTGCACTTGCTGCACCGAAGCGGCAGCCGGGGCAGCGGCTGGCGCGGCAGCAGCAGGAGCGGCAGCAGCCGGTTTTTCTTCGGCTTTGGCCGGTGCAGCGGCAGGCGCAGGAGCCGCTTGCGCGGCGCCCTCGACTTCCAGCTCGAGCAGTTCGTCGCCTTCTTTCAGGCGGTCGCCCAGCTTGACTTTCAGGCTCTTGATGACGCCGGCTTTCGGGGCCGGCACTTCCATGCTGGCCTTGTCCGATTCCAGGGTCAGGATGCTCTGGTCGGCTTCGATGCGGTCGCCGACCTTCACAAACAGTTCAATTACTTCACCTTCACCGCTGCCGATGTCAGGTACGCGAATGAGTTCGCTCACAAAATGTCTCCTCAGCAGTCCAGTGGGTTGCGTTTTTCCGGGTCGATGCCGAACTTGACGATGGCCTCTGCCACGACTTTAGGTTCGATATCACCACGGTCAGCCAGTGCTTCCAGGGCTGCCAACACCACGAAATGACGGTCGACTTCGAAGAAATGACGCAGTTTCTTGCGGCTGTCGCTGCGGCCGAAACCGTCGGTGCCCAGGACTTTGAATTCCTTGGACGGTACCCACTGACGGATCTGCTCGGCGAACAGCTTCATGTAGTCGGTAGAGGCAATGACCGGACCTTTACGGCCGCTCAGGCACTCTTCAACGTAGCTCTGCTTGGGCTTCTGGCCAGGCTTGAGACGGTTGCTGCGCTCTACGGCCAGGCCGTCGCGACGCAGTTCGTTGAAGCTGGTGACGCTCCATACGTCGGCGCCGATGTTGAACTCTTCACGCAGGATCTTCGCCGCTTCACGCACTTCACGCAGGATGGTGCCGGAGCCCATCAGCTGTACGTGATGCGCTGCATCGCGGGTGTCTTCTTCGAGCAGGTACATACCTTTCTTGATGCCTTCTTCGGCACCGGCCGGCATGGCTGGCTGCTGGTACGACTCGTTCATCACGGTGATGTAATAGAAGATGTCCTGTTGCTCTTCGGTCATCTTCTTCATGCCGTCCTGAATGATCACCGCCAGCTCGTAGCCGTAGGTTGGATCGTAGGTGCGGCAGTTCGGGATGGTCGCGGCCAGCAGGTGGCTGTGACCGTCTTCGTGTTGCAGTCCTTCACCGTTCAGGGTGGTACGGCCGGCGGTGCCGCCGATCAGGAAACCACGGGTACGGCTGTCGCCAGCGGCCCAGGCCAGGTCACCGATACGCTGGAAGCCGAACATCGAGTAGAAGATGTAGAACGGCAGCATCGGCTGGTTGTGGCTGGAGTACGAAGTACCGGCAGCGATGAAGGAGCTCATGGCGCCTGCTTCGTTGATGCCTTCTTCAAGGATCTGACCTTTCTGGTCTTCCTTGTAGAACATCACCTGGTCTTTATCGACTGGCTCGTAGAGCTGGCCGACGGAGGAGTAGATGCCCAACTGACGGAACATGCCTTCCATACCGAAGGTACGGGCTTCGTCCGGGATGATCGGCACGATGCGCGGGCCGATTTCCTTGTCCTTGACCAGTTGCGCGAGGATGCGCACGAAGGCCATGGTGGTGGAAATTTCACGGTCGCCCGAGCCGTCGAGGATGGCTTTCAGGGTGTCCAGATCCGGGGTCGGTACGCTGAAGCTCTGCGCGCGGCGCTGTGGCACGAAACCGCCCAGTGCGGCACGGCGCTCGCTCAGGTAGCGGGCTTCGGCGCTGTTTGGCTCTGGCTTGAAGAACGGAAGGTTCTCCAGCTCTTCGTCCTTGACCGGGATGTCGAAGCGGTCGCGGAACAACTTCAGGCTGTCGACGTCGACTTTCTTGGTGTTGTGCGCGGTGTTTTTCGCTTCGCCGGCACCGGTGCCATAACCCTTGATGGTCTTGGCCAGGATGACGGTTGGTTGTTCTTTGTGGTTGACCGCTTCGTGGTACGCCGCATAGACCTTGTACGGGTCGTGGCCGCCGCGGTTGAGTTTCCAGATCTCGTCGTCGGACAGATCGGCAACCATCGCCTTGAGTTCAGGCGTGTTGAAGAAGTGCTCGCGAACGAACGCGCCGTCTTTGGCTTTGTAGTTCTGGTACTCGCCGTCGATGACTTCGTCCATGCGACGTTGCAGGATGCCGTCGACGTCCTTGGCCAGCAGTGGGTCCCAGAAACGGCCCCAGATGACTTTGGTCACGTTCCACTGAGCACCGCGGAACACGCCTTCGAGTTCCTGGATGATCTTGCCGTTGCCGCGAACCGGGCCGTCGAGGCGCTGCAGGTTGCAGTTGATGACGAAGATCAGGTTGTCCAGCTTCTCGCGGCCGGCCAGGGAGATCGCACCGAGGGATTCCGGCTCGTCGCACTCGCCGTCGCCCAGGAAGCACCAGACTTTCTGTTTGCCCGGCTGGATGAAGCCGCGGTGTTCCAGGTACTTCATGAAGCGTGCCTGGTAGATCGCCTGGATCGGACCCAGACCCATGGATACGGTCGGGAACTGCCAGAAGTCAGGCATCAGCCAAGGGTGCGGATAGGACGACAGGCCCTGACCGTCGACTTCCTGGCGGAAGTTGTTCATCTGGTCTTCGGTGATGCGGCCTTCCATGAACGCACGGGCGTAAACGCCTGGCGAGGTGTGGCCCTGGAAGTAGATCAGGTCGCCGCCGTGTTCGTCGGTCGGGGCCTGGAAGAAGTAGTTGAAGCCGATGTCATACAGGGTCGCGCTGGAAGCGAAGCTGGAGATGTGACCACCCAGGTCAGAATCTTTCAGGTTCGTACGCATTACCATGGCCATCGCGTTCCAGCGCACCAGCGAGCGAATGCGGCGTTCCATGAACAGGTCGCCAGGCATGCGTGCTTCGTGGGTTACCGGGATGGTGTTGCGGTAAGGCGTGGTGATGGCGTAAGGGAGCTGCGAACCGCTGCGGGTCGCCAGTTCACCCATACGGGTCATCAGATAGTGAGCACGGTCTTCGCCTTCTTTGTCGAGAACCGATTCCAGGGCGTCCAGCCATTCCTGGGTTTCGACGGGATCGAGGTCTTGCATGGCTTGCTCCAGGGCGGAAAGGCTTCCAGAATCGGTTGCCTGAGTTTGCGACTGGCCTTGTGGGCAGACGATTTAAAATTCTTGGATTGCCGACAGGTTGTTCCGGCGGCGTGTAGTTTTACTACAAATCTTTGAGCATTTCAGCCTTTCGCCTGTATAGACGAGTAGTAAAACTACAGAGGAAAGGCTTGTGGCCTCCGACTGCGTTGTGAGAATAATCGTTAAGGTTGGTCGATTACCATCCAAAAAAGGTGAAAGTTTGATGCTGGATGCCAAAGAAGAAGAAATTTCAGCTATTTCTAACTTTTGTTCGACAGTCCTTCGCGTAGCGGGTTTTCATCAAACACTACAAGCGGCCATTTACACGCCGATCAAGGATAGACCATGACCCTGCCCGTGCTCGCTGAACTCCCCGCCATTCTCCTGCCGTTGGTCACTCGATCCGAGCAGTCGTTCCGTACGGCCGTGGCCTCCCTTGAAGACGATCACGGCCTGTCGAACTGGACACCGGAGCGTTGGGCGCAATTCGCTCGCGTCGGTGCCGCCAGCGATTTCGTCATTGAACAGAGCGTTCGTGACCCTTTGATGTTGCTGACGCTGGTGCAGTCCGGCGAACTCGACCGGCCGTACGCGCCGGGTGAACTCTGCGCGCAGATTGCCGCCGCCGTGAACACCGCGCAAAGCGAAGATGAGCTCGGTCGTGTCCTGCGTCGCCAGCGCGCTCGCCATCAGGTACGAATCATCTGGCGCGACCTGAACCGCCAGGCCGACCTGGTGCAGACCTGCCGCGATCTTTCAGACATGGCCGACGCCACCATCGATCAGGCTTATCAATGGCTGTACAGCCGCCATTGCCAGCAGTTCGGCACGCCGACCGGTCGGCGCAGCGGTCTGCCGCAACAGATGGTCATTCTCGGCATGGGCAAGCTCGGCGCGGTGGAGTTGAACCTGTCGTCGGACATCGACCTGATCTTTGCCTACCCCGAGGGCGGCGAAACCGTCGGCGTGAAACGCGCGCTGGATAATCAGGAATTCTTCATTCGTCTCGGTCAGCGCCTGATCAAGGCCCTCGACCCGATGACCGTCGACGGCTTTGTATTCCGCGTCGACATGCGCCTGCGCCCGTACGGTTCATCCGGCGCGCTGGTGCTGAGCTTCAATGCACTGGAGCAGTATTACCAGGATCAGGGCCGAGACTGGGAACGCTACGCGATGATCAAGGCGCGGGTGGTGGCCGGCGATCAGACTGCCGGCGCGCAGTTGCTCGACATGCTGCGCCCCTTCGTCTATCGGCGTTATCTGGATTTCTCGGCGATCGAAGCGCTGCGCACCATGAAGCAGTTGATCCAGCAAGAAGTGCGGCGCAAGGGCATGGCCGACAACATCAAACTCGGCTCCGGCGGTATCCGCGAGGTCGAGTTCATTGCCCAGGCTTTTCAGTTGATTCACGGCGGGCGCGACCTCAGCCTGCAACAGCGTCCTCTATTAAAGGTGCTGAGCACGCTGGAAGGGCAAGGCTATCTGCCGCCGGCAGTGATCAGTGAATTGCGCGAAGGCTATGAATTTTTGCGTTACACCGAGCATGCGATCCAGGCGATTGCCGACCGCCAGACCCAGATGTTGCCGGACGGCACTCAGGATCAGGCGCGGATCGCGTTCATGCTTGGTTTCGCCGATTGGCAGGCCTTCCACGAAAAACTGATGTTCTGGCGCGGGCGCGTGGCCTGGCACTTCGCGCAGGTGATCGCCGATCCCGATGAAGAAGAGGGCGCCGACTGCGAAGTGGTGGTCGGTGGTGAGTGGTTGCCGCTGTGGGAAGAGGCGCAGGATGAGGAGGCCGCTTGCCGACAATTGGAAGAAGGCGGCTTCAAGGACGCGAGCAAAGCGCTGAAAGCGCTGGCCAGTTTGCGTGGCAGCCCGCAATTGCGTGCGATGCAGCGCCTGGGTCGCGAACGTCTCGATGCGTTTATTCCGCGTCTGCTGGCTCAGGCGGTGGAACATGACAACCCGGATCTGGTGCTGGAGCGGGTGCTGCCACTGGTCGAAGCGGTGGCCCGGCGTTCGGCTTATTTAGTCCTGCTGACGGAAAACCCCGGCGCCTTGCGGCGTTTGCTGACGCTGTGCGCGGCCAGTCCGTGGATTGCTGAGCAGATCACCCGTTTTCCATTGCTGCTTGACGAGTTGCTCAATGAAGGCCGGCTGTTCAAGCCGCCACTGGCGCCGGAACTCGCCGCCGAGCTGCGCGAGCGGCTGACGCGGATCCCCGAAGACGACCTCGAACAGCAGATGGAGGCGCTGCGTCACTTCAAACTCGCGCACCGTTTGCGGGTTGCAGCGTCGGAAATCGCCGGCAGCCTGCCGTTGATGAAAGTCAGCGATTACCTGACCTGGCTGGCTGAAGCGATTCTCGAGCAAGTACTGGCCCTGGCCTGGCGCCAGACCGTGGCCAAGTACGGCACGCCGCTGCGCACTGACGGCAGTTTGTGCGATCCCGGCTTCATCATTGTCGGTTATGGCAAAGTCGGCGGGCTGGAACTGGGGCATGGTTCGGACCTGGATCTGGTGTTCATCCATGACGGCGATCCGCAGGCGGAAACCGACGGGCCGAAACCGATCGATGGCGCGCAGTTCTTCACCCGGCTGGGGCAGCGGATCATTCACTTGCTGACGGCGCAGACCAACTCTGGTCAGCTGTACGAAGTGGACATGCGTTTGCGCCCGTCCGGCGCGTCGGGGCTGTTGGTCAGTTCACTCGGTGCCTTCGAGCGCTATCAGGAAAATGAAGCCTGGACGTGGGAGCATCAGGCGCTGGTGCGGGCGCGGGTGTTGGTGGGCAGTCAGGATGTCGGCCAGGCCTTCGAGAAAGTCCGCGCGCAGGTTTTGGGCAAAGCGCGGGATCTGGCGAAATTGCAACAGGAAGTCAGCGAGATGCGCGCCAAGATGCGCGACAACCTCGGCACCAAGGGCACCGCAGCCGGTACGGCGGCTAATGCCTTCGAGGCCACGGCGCCGTTCGACCTCAAGCAGGACGCCGGAGGTATCGTCGATATTGAATTTATGGTGCAATACGCGGCCCTGGCGTGGTCGCACAGCCACCCGCCATTGCTGCGCTGGACCGATAACATCCGCATTCTGGAAGAGCTGGAACACGAAGGGCTGATGCCCGCCGAAGACGCCAGCCTGTTGCGCGAAGCCTATAAGGCTTACCGCTCCGCCGCCCACCGGCAGGCCTTGCAGAAGGACGCCGGGGTGATTGCAGGCGACCAGTTTGTCGAGGAACGCCGGCAGGTATTGCGGATCTGGAAAGAGTTGGGGCTAAGCTGAAACCGGATATTTGAAGCATCGAATACCTTGTGGGAGCGGGCTTGCCCGCGATGGCGGAGTGTCAGCCACCGTCGCTTTCAGATGTGATGGCCTCATCGCGGGCAAGCCACGCTCCCACAGGGACTTGTGGTGATTTGCAGATTGAGACACGAACAAACCATGTAGGAGCGAGCCTGCTCGCGATAGCGGAGTGACAGTCGACAGTCATGTTGAAGGTAATGACCCATCGCAAGCGGCGCCGCTCCCTCAGTGATTCTCGAGGCGGGGAGGCGTAAATGCCTCCCCGGTTCGTTTATGGAAACCACATGAATATTCTGATCGTTGGGCCCAGTTGGGTCGGTGACATGGTGATGGCGCAGACACTGTTTCAGTGTCTCAAACATCGCCACCCGCAATGCGAAATCGACGTGCTGGCCCCCGAGTGGAGCCGGCCGATCCTTGAACGCATGCCCGAAGTGCGCAAGGCCTTGAGCTTTCCGCTCGGCCATGGCGCGCTGGAACTGGCGACGCGTCGGCGCATCGGCAAATCCCTGGCCGGCCAGTACGATCAGGCGATCCTGCTGCCGAATTCGCTGAAGTCGGCGCTGGTGCCTTTTTTTGCTGGCATCAAGCAACGCACCGGCTGGCGCGGCGAATTCCGCTACGGCCTGCTCAATGACGTGCGCACGCTGGATAAAGAACGTTATCCGCTGATGATCGAGCGCTTCATGGCCCTGGCTTACGAGCCGAACGCCGAACTGCCGAAACCGTATCCACGTCCGAGCCTGCAAATCGATCCGGTGACCCGCGAAGCGGCACTGGCCAAGTTCGGTTTGACTCTCGACCGTCCGGTGTTGGCCCTGTGCCCCGGTGCCGAATTCGGCGAGTCCAAGCGCTGGCCGTCCGAGCACTACGCCAAGGTCGCCGAAGCGCGGATTCGCGAAGGCTGGCAGGTGTGGTTGTTCGGCTCGAAAAACGACCACGCGGTAGGTGAAGACATCCGCGCACGGCTGATTCCCGGCTTGCGTGAAGAATCGGTCAACCTCAGCGGCGGCACCTCGCTGGCTGAGGCCATCGACCTGTTGTCCTGTGCCGATTCGGTGGTGTCCAACGACTCCGGCCTGATGCACGTGGCGGCGGCGTTGAACCGTCCGTTGGTGGCGGTCTACGGCTCGACGTCGCCGGGTTTCACCCCGCCGCTGGCCGAGCACGTCGAAATCGTTCGGCTGGGTCTGGATTGCAGCCCATGCTTCGACCGTACCTGCCGGTTCGGCCATTACAACTGCCTGCGCCAGCTGATGCCGGATGCGGTCAACGATGCCTTGCATAAATTGCAGGGCACTGTGGTCGAGGTTCATTAAGTTGCGGGTATTGCTGATCAAGACTTCATCGCTGGGCGACGTGATTCACGCGTTGCCGGCACTGACCGACGCGGCCCGGGCCATCCCCGGGATCAAGTTCGACTGGGTGGTGGAAGAAGGCTTCGCCGAAATTCCGACCTGGCACCCGGCCGTCGGCAAGGTGATCCCGGTGGCGATCCGTCGCTGGCGCAAGAACCTCTGGCAGACGATCAAGAGCGGCGAGTGGAAGCGCTTCAAGCAAAGCGTGCGCGCCAGCCAATACGATCTGGTGATCGACGCTCAGGGCCTGCTGAAAAGTGCCTGGCTGACGCGCTACGTCAAAGCCCCGGTGGCCGGCCTCGACAAAGGCTCGGCGCGCGAGCCGATCGCCGCACGTTTCTACGACCGCAAGCTAGCGGTGGCCCGTGGGCAGCATGCGGTCGAACGGGTGCGTCAGCTGTTTGCTATCGCCCTTGGTTATGACCTGCCCAAAGGGTTGGGCGACTACGGCCTCAACGTCGAGCGTCTGGTGGAATTGCCGCGCAAGAGTGCCTTTGTGGTGTTCCTGCATGGCACCACGTGGGACACCAAGCACTGGCCGGAAGCCTACTGGCGCGAGCTGACCGAGC
Organism: Pseudomonas sp. SCPG-7; assembly: GCF_002156405.1. Classification (NCBI taxonomy): domain Bacteria; kingdom Pseudomonadati; phylum Pseudomonadota; class Gammaproteobacteria; order Pseudomonadales; family Pseudomonadaceae; genus Pseudomonas; species Pseudomonas sp. SCPG-7. The sequence goes on from NZ_MVOO01000013.1 coordinate 27,571, forward strand.
GCGTCGGCTATCTGGGCGTCGGGGTCAAGCTGCCGTGGGGCAACCCGCTGGAGAAGGCCCGAGCCGAACGGATTGCCGCCGGTTTCAAACACGCCGAAGTGCTACCGAAGCTAAATCTGGCCGGGGTCGGCAAAGTGCTGGCCGGCGCCCAGGCTTGTGTGGCGGTAGACACCGGTCTCGGTCATCTGGCCGCCGCACTGGATGTGCCGACGATTTCGCTGTTCGGCCCGACCAACCCGGGCCTGACCGGCGCCTACGGCAAGGTGCAGATTCACATGGCCAGTGATTTCCCTTGCGCTCCGTGCCTGCAAAAGAAATGTACCTACCAACCGACTGCGCAGGATGCCCGTCAGTTTGACCTCAAGCGCGAGCAGCCTCTGTGCTTTACGCGTGTAAATCCCGAGCGTGTCGCCAGCCGTCTGAGCACGTTGTTAATGGCTGAGGAGCTGCGCTGATGCAATTGGCTTTTGTCCTGTACAAATATTTTCCGTTCGGTGGCTTGCAGCGCGACTTCATGCGCATCGCCCTCGAATGCCAGAAGCGCGGCCATCAGATCCGTGTCTACACGCTGATCTGGGAAGGCGACGTGCCGCCCGGTTTCGAAGTGCTGGTGGCGCCGGTCAAGGCGCTCTTCAATCATCGGCGCAACGAGAAACTCACGGTGTGGATGGAAGCGGATCTGGCCAAGCGTCCGGTGGACCGCTTGATCGGCTTCAACAAGATGCCGGGGCTGGACGTCTACTACGCCGCCGACGGCTGCTTCGAAGACAAGGCGCAGAACCTGCGCCATTCGCTGTATCGCCGTTGGGGCCGCTATCGCCATTTCGCCGAGTACGAGCGCGCGGTGTTCGCCAAAGACGCGAAAACCGAAGTGCTGATGATTTCCGAAGTGCAGCAGCCGCTGTTCATCAAGCATTACGACACGCCGCTTGAGCGCTTCCATCTGCTGCCGCCGGGTATCGCCCAGGATCGTCGGCGGCCGGCGGATGCCGACCAGATTCGCGCCGGTTTCCGCGCCGAATTCAACCTCAAGGACGACGAACTGCTGCTGGTGCAGATCGGTTCCGGGTTCAAGACCAAGGGCGTCGATCGCAGCCTCAAGGCGCTGGCGGCATTACCCGCCGAGCTGAAGAAACGCACCCGGCTGTTTGTAATCGGCCAGGATGACCCCAAATTGTTCCAGATGCAGAGTGCGACTTTGGGCCTGGGCGACAACGTGACGTTCCTCAAGGGCCGCAGCGATATCCCGCGCTTCCTGCTCGGCGCCGACTTGTTGATCCACCCGGCGTACAACGAAAACACCGGTACGGTGCTGCTCGAAGCGCTGGTGGCCGGGTTGCCGGTGCTGGTCAGCGCGGTCTGCGGTTACGCCCATTACATCGCCGAGGCGGATGCCGGGCGCGTGCTGGACGAACCGTTCGAGCAGGCGCAACTGACGCAGTACCTGACTGACATGTTGAGTGACGACGCTGCACGCGTGGCCTGGAGCCGCAATGGTCTGGCCTTCGCCGAGACGGCCGACCTCTACAGCATGCCGCAGCACGCGGCCGATGTGATTCTGGCGGAGCACGCTTAAATGAAGTTGATGCTGGCTGAACCGTTCAAGAGCCTGTGGGCCGGGCGCGACCCGTTCGCCGAAGTCGAAGGCTTGCAGGGCGAGGTCTATCGCGAGCTGGAAGCTCGACGCACGCTGCGCACGGAAGTCGACGGCAACGGATTTTTCGTCAAGATCCACCGGGGCATCGGCTGGGGCGAGATCTTCAAGAACCTGCTGACCGCCAAGCTGCCGGTGCTCGGCGCGGGTCAGGAATGGAAGGCAATCCAGCGTTTGCAGGCAGTCGGCGTGCCGACCATGACCGCCGTGGCTTACGGCGAGAAGGGCAGCAACCCGGCGGATCAGCATTCGTTCATCGTCACCGAAGAGCTGGCGCCGACCGTCAGCCTCGAAGATTTCAGTATCGATTGGGTCAAGAACCCGCCGCAGCCGAAACTCAAGCGCGCGCTGATCGCTGAAGTGGCACGCATGACCGGCATGATGCACCGCGCCGGGGTCAACCACCGCGACTGCTACATCTGCCACTTTCTGCTGCACACCGACAAACCGGTCACGCCGGACGATTTCAAGCTCTCGGTAATCGACCTGCACCGCGCGCAGACCCGTGCAAAGATTACTCAACGCTGGCGCAACAAGGATCTGGCCGCGCTGTATTTCTCGGCGCTGGACATCGGTCTGACCCGTCGCGACAAGCTGCGTTTCCTCAAAGGCTACTTCCAGCAACCGCTGCGGCAGATTCTGGCGCAAGAAGCGTCGCTGCTTAGCTGGCTCGAAGGCAAGGCCAACAAGCTTTATGCGCGCAAACAGCGTTACGGGGATGCGCTCTGATGGCGGGTTGGACTCTTGAGCCGCAATACAGCGAACTGAGCGAAGATTTCGGCAGCCTCGAAGCAGTGTTTGCCCTGCAGGGCGAGCGCCTGACCCGTGACCCGCTGTCCGAAGTCATCCGCGTGCAGCGCAACGGCGTCAATTACTACGTCAAACGCTACGTCGGCGCCGGCAAAGGCTTGCGCCGCTACCTGGGCAAGCCACGGGTGAAGATGGAGTGGCAGAACCTCAAGCGCTTCGCCAAGTGGGGCATTCCCACCGCCGAAGTGGTGGCCTGGGGTCTGGAGCGACGTGGCGCGGCCTATGCCCGTGGCGCGATGATCACCCGCGAGCTGCCGCGCACCGAAGACCTGTCGGCGCTGGCCGAACGCAACGATCCGAAACTCAAGGATCGTCTGTGGGTTGATGGCATCAGCCGGCAACTGGCCGGCTACACGCGAACCATGCACGACCACCGCTTTACCCATAACGATCTGAAGTGGCGCAACCTGCTGATCGACGATCAGGCGCAGCTGTTTCTGATCGACTGCCCGAACGGCGATTTCTGGCGCGGCTTCTGGCTCAAATACCGGATCACCAAGGATCTGGCCTGTCTCGACAAAGTGGCCAAATATCACCTGTCGAACACCCAGCGCCTGCGCTTCTACCTGCAATACCGCGGACGTGATCGGCTCAATGCCGCCGACAAGAAACGGATTCGCCATGTGGTGAGATTTTTCGAGGGACGCGAATGACTGATTTCCTGGCTGCTGAAGACCGGGCGCTGCTTGAGCGTCATGGCCTCGGCACTTTCGACGCGCTCTGGGCCAAACAGCTCGAAGCCGTGGACGAACCGAACACCGATGGCGGTGGCTGGAGCAGCGTGTTTCGCCTGGAGCTGGAAGGTCAGGCCTACTACCTCAAACGGCAGAGCAATTACCTGACCCGCACCCTGCATGCGCCGTTCGGCGAACCGAGTTTTGCCCGCGAGTTTCGCAATATCAGCCGCTACAACAAGCTGGGAATTCCTGCGCTGCAAGCGGCGTTTTTCGGCGAGCGCAAGGTCAAGGGCGATGTTCAGGCGATCCTGCTGACCCGTGCCCTCGACGGCTGGGACGACCTTGATTCGCTGTTGCAACGCTGGTCCGAGCTGAGCGCCGCGCAGCACTCGGCCATTCTCAAATCCTGTGGACAACTGGCGCGCCTGCTGCACGGCGTGCGTCAGGTGCACGGCTGTTTTTATCCCAAGCACATTTTCTTGCAGGCTGATGGTGAGGCTTATCGGGCGCAGTTGATCGACCTGGAAAAGACCCGGCCCCTGCTGTTCGGCATGCGCGACCGGGTCAAGGATCTGGAGCCGCTGCTGCGTCGCGCGCCGGAATGGAGCGAGGCGCAATTGCGCGAGTTGCTCGCGGCGTACCTCGATCAAACCGTCGACAGTTCGCTGGTCGACAGCTGGGTTTCGCGCCTGACCGCACGGCGCAGTCGCAAGGAGACCCGTTGATGCGCTTGTCCGAACTGAAAAACGCCGGGCGTGCGCCGAGTCTGCCGCTGACGATTTCGCTTGCCGATGCGGCAGGCCCAGCGGATCTGCAACTGCTGAGTCTGCTGCGGGTGTTGCCGGGGCAGCGCTATGTCGGTGCCGGGGTCTGGCGCGGGCGGCCGGTGCTGGCCAAATTGCTGGTGGGCAGCAAGGCTGCACGGCATTTTCAGCGCGAGCTGACGGGCGTCAAACTGCTCGCCGAACAAGGCCTGACCACGCCACTGTTGTTGGCGGATGGCCTGAAGGATGGCGAGGGCGGCTGGCTGCTGTTCGAATTTCTTGAGGGTGCTGAAAGCCTCGGTGATGCCTGGCAGAAGGTCGAATCGCTACCGGTGCTGGCGGACGAGCAATCGGCGGTGCTCGCCGAGGCACTGGGCGCTATCGGTCAACTGCATGGCAAAGGCCTGTGGCAGGAAGATCTGCACCTCGACAACCTGCTGCGCCAGGGCGGTCAGTTGTACCTGATCGATGGCGCCGGGATCTGCGCCGAAACCGCTGGCCAGCCGTTGTCGCGGCAGAAGGTGCTGGAAAACCTCGGGGTGTTCTTCGCCCAGTTGCCCAAGTCTCTGGAGCCGTTCACCGAAGAATTGCTGGTGTATTACCTGCTGAGCAACAGCGAGCATGCGCTGCCGCTGGAAGCGTTGCAGAAGCAGATCGCCAAGGTGCGCGCCTGGCGCCTGAAGGATTACCTGATCAAGGTGGGTCGCGAGTGCACGTTGTTCAGTGTGCAGCGCGGTGCATTTGGCTTGCGCGCAATCCGCCGCGAGGAAGAAGCCGCGATGCTGCCGGTGCTGGGTCAGGCCGATGCACTGCTCGATCAGGGCCATCTGTACAAGACCGGCGGCGCGGCGAGCGTTGGCAAAGTCGAGGTGGCCGGGCGCACGCTGGTGATCAAGCGCTACAACATCAAAGGCTTCGCGCATTGGCTCAAGCGTTTCTGGCGCCCGAGCCGCGCGTGGCATTCGTGGCGCGAAGGCAATCGCCTGGCGTTCCTCGGCATCGCCACGCCGAAACCACTGGCAGTGCTGGAAAAGCGCTTTCTGTGGCTGCGCAGTCGCGCCTATCTGGTGACCGAGTTCCTGCCGGGGCCGGACATCATCGAGCGCTTTGCGCCGTATGTTGAAAGCGGTGCAGCGCCGGAATCCGAGTTGCAGGCGCTGGATCAACTGTTCGCCCGATTGATTGCCGAGCGCATCAGTCATGGCGACTTCAAGGGGCATAACCTGTTCTGGCAGGAGGATCGCTGGGCGCTGATCGACCTGGATTCGATGTGTCAGCACAGCTCTGTCGGAAGTTTCGCAGCGGCCTATGCGCGGGATCGGGCACGGTTCATGCGCAACTGGCCCGAGAGCAGCGCGCTGTATCAGGTGATCGATCAGCGGTTGCCCAAGGACATCTCCAGCGCGGCCTGAACCGCCTTCGCCAGCCTGCTGGCGATGGGGCCGGCCAGATTGCCGACAATATCTTTTTCTGAGCGATGGCGGACAAGCACCACTGACTAGCCCTGCAGCTTTTCCAGAAGCCCTAACGGTATCTGCTCCAGCCCCCGATGCTGGTTTTCCCTCCCCCGGAAAGCGAAAAGCCCCGGTGATCTCACCGAGGCGTTAGCGCCGACCGGGATCCCCCAGACCATTTGCAAGGGAGTCTCTGTTGAGAGGCTCGGGAGTGTCTGCGCGAAGGCTGGCCAGTTCCGCTAGAGGCTTGTCGGCGCTTTTACGCTATAATCCCGCCCTTTAGCTGTCTCTCGCCCGGTGCGAGGGCACATCAATTTTCAAGGCGCATCGCGCCTGAACGCAGACTAAAGAGGCTAGACCCTGTGGCATTGACGATTCTTGGCCTGTCCGGCGCCCTTAGCCATGACCCTTCAGCCGCCTTGTACATCGACGGCAAGCTGGTGGCGGCGGCTGAAGAAGAGCGCTTCGTCCGCGATAAGCATGCAAAGAACCGCATGCCCTACGAATCGGCGAAGTTCTGCCTGGAACAGGCCGGCATCAAGCCGTCCGACGTTGACGTGGTGGCGATTCCGTTCGCTCCGATCAGCCTGTTCGGCAAGGCCCGCTGGCAGTATGCCAAGCGTTACTGGTACGCCCCGGATCGTGCACTCGACGCGATCCTGATGGGCAACCGTCGCTACAAGCGTTATCGCAACAAGATCGTCTGGTGCCTGGAGCAACTGGGCTTTGATCCGAAGAAGATCAAGATCGAGCCGGTCGAGCACCACCTGGCTCACGCCTCCAGCGCCTACCACTGCTCGGGTTTCAAAGAGAAAACCGCGATCCTCGGCATCGACGGCAAGGGCGAGTACGCCACGACCTTCTTCGGTTATGGCGAAAACGGCAAGATCCACAAGATCAAGGAATTTTTCGATCCGGACTCCCTCGGCGGCCTGTACGGCGCGATCACCGAGTTCCTCGGCTTCGACATGCTCGACGGTGAGTTCAAGGTCATGGGCATGGCGCCGTACGGCGACGCCAGCAAATACGACTTCTCGCGCCTGGCTTCCTTCGAGAACGGCGAGTTGGTGATCAACACTGACTACGCCAACGTGATCGGCCTGCGTCGCTACAAGGAGAAGGGCAAGGGTTACTACTTCTCGCCGAAACTGATCGAGTGGCTGGGTCCCAAGCGCGAGGGCGACATCGCCGACGAGCCGTACATCCACTACGCCGCCAGCATCCAGGCACTGTTCGAAAAAATCGCGCTGCAGATGATCGATTACTACCTGGGCGACGTGCTCAAGGAAACCGGCAAGCTGGCCTACGCCGGTGGCTGCGCGTTGAACGTCAAGCTCAACCAGAAAATCATCGCCCGTGACGACGTCAAAGAGCTGTTCGTACAGCCTGCATCCGGCGACGCCGGCACCGCAGTCGGTGCCGCGGCCTATGTGTCCCACGCCCGTGGTGTGCCGGTCGAGAAGATGGAACACGTCTACCTCGGCCCGTCGTACAGCAACGAAGACGTGATTGCCGCGTGCGCCCGTCACGAGAACAAGCCAACCTGGCGCAAGCTCGACAACATGCCGGAGCAGATCGCCAAAATCATGGTCGATGGCAACCCGGTGGCCTGGTTCCAAGGCCGCATGGAGTTCGGTCCGCGTGCACTGGGCGGTCGTTCGATCATCGGTTGCCCGAGCGTGGCCGGCGTGGCTGACCGCATCAACCACCAGATCAAGTTCCGCGAGCGCTGGAGGCCTTTCTGCCCGTCGATGCTCGACACCGTGGCACCGCAGATGATCAAGATCGATCACCCGGCGCCGTTCATGACCTTCACTTTCGAAGTGGCGGAAGAGTGGAAGACCCGCGTGCCGGAAGTCGTCCACGAAGACGGCACGTCCCGTGCCCAGGTCCTCAAGCGCGAATACAACCCGCGTTACTACGACATGATGAAGGCGCTGGAAAACCTCACCGGCAACGGCGTGTCGTTGAACACCTCGTTGAACCGTCGTGGTGAACCGATGATCTGCTCGCCGACCGACGCCCTGAACATGTTCTTCGGCTCCGATCTGCAGTACCTGATCATGGAAGACATTCTGGTGGTCAAAGAGGGCGCAAACGCTTATGACTCGCTCGGCTGAACGCCATGTGCTGCAGTTCTGTCACGGCTATGACGGGCCGTTCCTCGACTGCGCACGGCAGTACGCCAGCCTGTTCGCGGGCACCGGTTATCGGGTGACCACGGTCTTTCTGACCGGGGCCGCCGATAGCGAGGTGGCCGCAGCGTGTGCTTCCGATGAAGTGTTGTTCATGGAATACAGCTCCAAGGCCATTCGTGGCCTGAAGCTGGGCGCCATCGGTGATCTGCGCAAGATCGCCGCTTCACGCAATTTCAGTTTCTGCATCGCCCATCGCTTCAAGCCGATCTACATCGCCTTGCTCGGCACGTCGCTGCCGGTGATTGGCGTGCACCACGCGTTTGACGATTACAAACGCGGCACGCGCAAGCTGTTCGCGCACATTTTCCGCAAGCGTCTGAGCCTGCTCGGCGTCTCCGACGCAGTACGCGACGACATGCGGCGCTGCCTGCCGAGATGGCCGTCGACCCGCATCCAGACCTTGTACAACCGCATCGATGTGCCGGCCTTGCAGGCCAGTCAGGTGTCAGCCCGCGAGGCTCGCGAGACCCTCGGTCTGGCGGCGGATGCGTTCATTGTCGGCAACGTCGGTCGGCTGCACCCGGACAAGGATCAGGCCACGTTGCTGCACGGTTTTGCTGCAGCGTTGCCCGGTCTGCCGGGCAACAGTCAACTGGTGATTCTCGGCAAGGGCCGTCTGGAGCAGGACCTCAAGGAGCTGGCGCGCGAACTGGGCATCGGTGACCGGGTGCTGTTTCTCGGTCAGGTGCCGGACGCGCGCAATTACTTCCGCGCCTTCGATGTGTTCGCCTTGAGCTCCGATCACGAACCGTTCGGCATGGTGCTGCTCGAAGCCATGGCCGCCGGCGTGCCGTTACTCGCCACTGCCTGTGGCGGGGCCAAGGAAGTGGTCGAAGGCGTGGGCATTCTGTTCCCGCTGGGCGATGCCGGACACCTTGCACAAGGCCTGCAACATTTGGCCGGTATGGATGATCAGCAGCGCCGGCAGTGCGCCGAGCTGATGCTCGATCGCCTGCGTGAGCGTTTCTCCGACCGTGCGGTGCGCGACACCTTCTGGCGTCTGCCGCAAGTTACCGATCTGGCACCGAGGGGCTGATGCTCAACCGATTTCAAGGCTGGCGCGAACGTGGCTGGTCGCCCGTTGACGCCTCCACCTATGCCAGCGCCTGGCAGCGTTTTGGCGGCAGCGTCGCGACGCATCCTTTGGTAGTCGAACGTCTGGCTGATCTGGCCGGCATCCCGGTGCGCTATCTGGCCTGGGAGCAGGACGGTGAAGTCAAAGCGGCAATCCCGACCTGGGGCCGCGACCTGGCCCTGTCCAAGGACGTGCTTAAGCGCAACGGCAAGAAAGGCCTGTTCGACCTCGGCAATGCCGAGTTGATTCTGCCGGCCGCCGCCGATGCCCAGGCGCCGCTGCGCCATCGCGCACGCTATCTGTCGGCGCTCAACGAAAACCGCTTCAGCGGCCTCAAGTTGCAGACCGAACAACTGGCCATGGCCCGCACCCCCGAAGAATTGTCGAAGAAGTTTCGCTACAACCAGCGCCGCGAACTGCGCCTGCTGGAAGAGGCGGGTGGACTGGTGCGCCCGGTCAGTGAGTTTTCCAGTGCCGAGCTGGCGGCGATCTACTGTGATCTGTTCCAGCGCCGCTGGGGCTTTCCGGCCACCGGCGCGGCGCGCATGGCCGAGGTCATCGAGCTGCTGCGCGAACTGTTGATCGGTTCGGTGATTTTCCTCAATGATGCGCCGATCGCGATTCAACTGGTGTACCGCGTCGAAGCGCCGGAGTGGATCAGCGTCGAGTACATCAACGGCGGCGTCGACCCCGAGACCCGCGAATTCAGCCCTGGCAGTGTGTTGAGCTTCCTCAATACGCAAAGCGCCTGGGAACAGGCGCGAGCACTGAACAAGCCGTTGCGGTTTTCCTTCGGTCGCGCCGACCGTGAATACAAGGATCGCTGGTGCAATCCCGTGCCGGTGTTCACCGTATGAGTCAGCCCATGAGCCGCAAACAGCAACTGCTCAAGCGTCATCGCCGCAACAAGCGCGTCACCTTGCTGATCGCCCTGATCGTGTTGATTGCGCTCGGTGTGCTGGTCGCGTGGTGGTTGCCGCTGGTGCTCGCGGTGGTCGGCTGGATCGCCCATGAATCGTGGTTTGCCGATCACCTGTTCTATTCGCCGAAAGACGATTACCAGTACAGCTTTCCGCCGTTTACACCGCAGCCGAAGGTGCATCTGAACGGCGAACAATTGCGTCTGGATGAAGGTGTGATGCTGGTCGACGAAGCGACGTTGATCCTCGCGGTAAAGGTTAAAAGCACTTGGCTGGGACGTTTCCTCGATCCGCGCGTCGAGCTGCTCGGCGGGGCGAATCCGGATGCGCAAACCTTCGAACGCGGGGTCAATGGCCTGCGTTACCTGAACCTCAGTGGTCAGGCACAAACCCTGTCGCAAGGTCAGTTGCGTTTGCGCGGGCGCTTCTGCCGGGTCTCTGGCGAGCCTGTTTTGTGGGCGCTGGAGCAACGGGACTACCGCCGTCAACGGGTGATGGTGATTGCACCACACGCCGACGACGCCGAACTGGCGGCCTATGGCTTGTACAGTCAGGCCGATGAAGCCTGGATTGTCACCCTGACCGCAGGCGAGATCGAAGCCGAGCACTATCAGCAGATGGGCCTGAACAAGGTCGAAGCGGCGCGACTCAAGGGCCGTTTGCGTGCCTGGGACAGTCTCGCCGTGCCGCGTTGGGCCGGCGTACCTCAGGAACACTGCGTGCAGCTCGGTTACTTCTGCCTGCAACTGGCGGCGATGCAGGCCGCGCCGAATCAGGCGGTGGGCTCGCGCGAAGCGGATCTGAGCGATACCCGACTGTTTCGCCAGTTGAATCCGTTCACCTTGCCGGGCGACGCCGATGGTGCGCCGACCTGGAACAACCTGCTGGCCGACCTGCGTGAAGTGCTGCTGCGCGCCCGTCCGGACGTGATTGTGTTGCCGCACCCGACCCTTGATCCGCATCCCGATCATATCTGCGCCCAGCAAGCGGTTTTGCAAGCGCTCCAAAGTCTCGACTGGCAGCCGACGTTGCTCGGTTACGCCAACCATTTGCACGACAACGACCGCTGGCCGATGGGCAACACCGGGCAGGGCATTGCCTTGCCGCCGGCCTTCGATGCGGCGGCGCCGATGCAGCCGCTGTGCCTGTCGCTGTCCCTTGAACAACAGCGGGACAAGGCCATGGCGCTGGGCATGATGCATGACCTGCAACCACCGGCGCCATTCAAGCGCCGCCTGCGCCGCGTGATTCAGCGCCTGCTCGCCGGGCGGACACCCTCGGTATACGGGGAAAACGAGTTTTTTCGAAAAGCGGTCAGACGCCAGGAATTGTTCTGGTTATTGAAGCACGGTGAACCGGGCGATCAGCGGGGAGAGTCATGAGTCAACGGTCCAAGGTGTTGCAGCTGCAACCCGACTACAACGTCAAAGCCCATGATTTCGCCGACCTGGCCGAGCAGATCGTCAAGGCGTTACCGGCTGATCGCTATGAAGTCACGGCGGCGTTCCTGCGCGGCAAACCGGGGCCGGGCGAGCCGGTGAGCCGGGCTGACCGTTCGGTGTACTTCGAGTTTTCCGACAAGTCGCTCAAAGGCATGCGCCTGCGGGCGATGTGGCAGCTGTACAAGTTCTGCCGTCGGGAAAAGTTCGATGTGGTGATCTGCAACCGCTTCAAGCCGGTGAATATGATGCTGGCGCTCAACCGCTGGTTGAAAGTGCCGCTGTGCATTGGCATCTCCCACGGTTTCGGCGAATACGACCGCTTTTACCGACGTCGTCAGACCCAGCGTCTGATCGATCGGCACTGGCGCTTCGTCGGCGTGTCACCGGCGGTCAAACAGTACCTGCTCGATTGCGACTGCGGCTTCACCGACCAGAACACCTACGCCATTACCAATGCCATCGACATCGAGCAGGCCGAGGGCTTGCAGCACAGCCGCGAAAAAGCTCGCGAACTGTTGGGCCTCGACCCGAATGTGCGTTTGATTGGCGCGCTGGGGCGGTTGGTGTCGGTCAAGGGGCACACTTATCTGCTGCAGGCGTTCGCTGCACTGAAAGACAAATACCCGAACACTCAATTGGCGATCATCGGAGCAGGGCGCCTGCAGGCTCCGCTGGCGGCCGAGATCGAACAACTGGGCCTGAGCGGGCGTGCGCACTTGCTGGGCTTCAAGGAAAACGCCCTGCAATACGTGCGTGCGTTCGACATCTGGACCATGCCGTCGCTGGCCGAGGGCCTCGGTCTGGCGTTGCTCGAAGGCATGAGCGGACACCTGCCGGTGATCGCCTCGAATGTGCCGGCCATGTTGCCGCTGATCGAAGGCGCCGGTGGCTTGGCGATTACACCCAAGGATGTACCGAGTCTGGTCGCCGCGCTGGACAACTACCTCGCGCTATCGGATGAAGAACTCAAGGCCAAGGGCGAGCAGGCTTATCGCTACCTGCAAGAACAACACGACATCGAGGTGTTCCGTCAGCAATACCTGGACTTGATCGATTCTGGCCTGGAACAGGCCCGCAAGGAGCAGCCGTGAGCGAAGTACAAGCCATGAGTGAAGCCAACGCCCTCGTCACCGTGATTATCGCCTCGTACAACCACGGCCCGTATATCGAGGAAAGCATCCTCAGTGTCCTCAATCAGACCTACAAGAACATTGAGCTGCTGGTGGTCGATGATGGCTCGAAGGACGACAGTGTCGAACGCATCAGCGCGTTGCAGGCGCAGTACGGTTTCGATTTTCGTGTGCAGCAGAATCAGGGCCTGACCAATACCCTCAATGGCGCTATCGCCCGTTCGAAGGGCAGCCTGATCGTGCCATTCGGCTCCGACGACATCATGTACCCGGAGAGAATCGCCACCCAGGTGGCGTACATGGCCGGCAAGCCCGAAGTCGGGATCTGCGCCGGCAACATCGAATTGATGCACGCCGATGGCAGCCTTTACCCGGAGAAGCGTCAGCGCCGCGACGTACCGTTCCGCCGTCTGGATTTCGACGATATGTTCCTTGAGCGCAAGCCGTATCCACCGGCGCCAACACTGATGATCCGGCGTGAGGCGCTGGACAAGGTGGGTGGGTTCGATCCGACGATTCGCCTTGAGGATCTGTACATCGAGCTGAAGGTGACCCGCGCCGGTTACTTCATTGACGGTTTGAACGTGGTGATGGCGCGTTACCGCAAGCACGCCACCAACTCGTACAAGAACCATCGCTTCATGATCGAGAACATTCTGCGCACCTATGCGCTGTTCAGCGATCATCCGCTGTATGACGACGTACGCTTCAAGGCGCTGAACTCGATGTTCCTCAAGACCGCCAACCGCAATCGCAAGCTGGCCCGCGAACTGCTGGCACAGATCCCGTTCAAGGCCTGGAACAAGAAGACCTGGCGCGGCTTGGGGCGTTTGCTCTTTTCTCCGCTGGAAAAGGACTGAGGTCATGGTCGCTCGCACTCAGCGAGCGACTTTCTCCGGCAGGCGCTTTTCGCCCTTCTGGCGCTGGCGCAACCAATGCACAACCTTCTTTCCGGAAGCCATGCCCGGTTGCTCGATATAGAGGAAGGTCACGCTGCTGATCAGAATCAGCAGGCACGTGCAGATCGCCACCAGGGGCAGGTACACCGAAGTTTCTCGCGCATCGATATCCAGCAGCAGCGGCAGCCGTTGCACCATCAGCCACAGGACGAAACCGTGCAGCAGGTAAGTGCTGTAGCTGATTTCGCCGAGCCAGCGAATGCTGCGTGGTTTCAGCGCGCCGAACAGGCTGTTGCCTGACGCCACGATCACGAAAAACAGCGTCAGCAAAAACAGCGGCGCAGTCTTGAACGCCCGACTGAACGCGGTGAACGCAATCACCAGCGCGAGCACGGCGATGATGCTCGCCAGGCGTGACTGGCTCCATGCCACGAGCGCCGGGCGGCGAATCCAGTACGCGGCGGCGATACCGCCGAGGAAGCTCGCCAGAAAGTGCTTCTTCAGCGAATGCTCCCAACCGATGATCTGGTACAGCGCGTAGATGCCGATCAGGCACAGCACCACTTGCAACCAACTGCCGCGGTAGATGAACACCAGTCCGGCGAGTGGCAGTGCCAGGTAGAAAAACACCTCATAGGCCAGCGTCCAGGTGACGTTGGATATCAGCATGCCGGAGTGTCGGTACTGGTTGATGTCCGGGCGGTCGAACGTCAGCCAGGCGAGAACCTGCTTGAGCACTTCCAGCCCCGGCTCTTTCAGCTGCCAGCTCTGCAAGTGGAAGACCGAGACGAACACCAGCGCCATCAATGGCAGGTACAGCGGGTACAGACGAAATACCCGTGAGACGCCGAACGCCAGCCAGTCATGGTTGCGGCCTTGCGCGAGCAAGCGGCTCCAGAACAGGAACCCGGTGATCATGAAGAACAGCGCGACGCTGCCCTGGCCCAGCATCGAATAGAAGTTGCTCGGTGGGAAGTCGATCACGCCGGTGCGCAAGAAGATCCAGGTAATGATCGAATGGTGCACAAACACACCAAACGCCAGATAGCCGCGCAGACCGTCGATGCTCGCATAGCGGCTTTCGCCGGAATGCTGCAGGTGCCGAGCAATTTTCGGCACCGCGCGCAACAGGAGCGCGGAGGTGACGATGGCCAGCAGGTAGGCTGCCAGCGCAATAAGAGGATTGGTTTCGATCATCACTGAACTCGGGCCGGGGCGTTGCCGGCCAGCACTTGCCTGTGCAGGTTTTCAACTGCGGATTTGGACGCCGTCACAGCGTATCCCTGGAGCAGGGCATCGAGGTGATCCTCGAACAGCCAGCGTTTGTCGACAGTGTAACGTTGCATATGACGCAAATTGCGTTGACGCATCGAAAGGCTGAGCGGGGTCGGGAAGATGCGCAGGTCGGCCAGATCAATCAAGCCGAACTCGCCATCTTCCAGTACCAGTACGTTGCCCAGGTGCAGCGAACGGAAGTACACGCCTTTCTCATGCAATTGCGCCATGAATTTGCCGAAGCGTTCGATCAACGCCTGACGCACCGCCGGGGCGGTAATGCTCTGCAGCACCTGACGCAGGGTGTGGCCAGGCAACGGTGCGTAATGCACGGCACTGCTGCCATCATCGAGACGGTAAACGTTCAATACTTGCGGGGTGGGAATCCCCATCTGGCGCAGTTGTTCGCTGTTGACTGCGAACCGCTCGGAGTAGGGGTTGAAACTGCCGGAGGTGTACCAGCGGCGACGACGGAACAGTTTGAGGAAGCTGCCATCGCTCAGGCACAGGACTTTCGGGCCCAGGCCGTCTTCTTCGATGATCCGGGCTTCGCGGCTCAATTGCTCAAGGCCTGTCACCGACAGCTTTTGCACGGGCAGGGTCAACAGCCGACGCGCGCGTTGATTGATGCTCAGCGCCGCGATCAGTGCCAGCGGGATCCACAGCAGGAACCAGTGCTCCTTGGGCCGCGAAATGATCCCGCCACCTTCTGTCAGGCCTGCGCCGATACCGAATATCAGCCAGGTCGAAGCAATGATCAGCATGGGCTGTACACGCTGACGCCAACTGCTCAGCAGGCCCCATAGCAGGAAGAACAGCCATGGCAGCAGGCCGATGATGCCGACGTAGTACAGGACCCCCAGGACAAAACTGTGCG
This sequence comes from Pseudomonas sp. SCPG-7, assembly GCF_002156405.1. Classification (NCBI taxonomy): domain Bacteria; kingdom Pseudomonadati; phylum Pseudomonadota; class Gammaproteobacteria; order Pseudomonadales; family Pseudomonadaceae; genus Pseudomonas; species Pseudomonas sp. SCPG-7. Next base: position 42,746 of record NZ_MVOO01000013.1, read on the forward strand.
GCTCCTGAAAACTGACACCGTTGCCGGGGTCGACGGAAAGGCTGGCGCTGTAGCCATGGCCGATCCAGGGGTGATCAGCAATCATGTGCAGCACTTTTTGCCAGATTTCCAGGCGGTAGGAATCGCCACGTTCAATGATCATCTGCGCAAACAGGGTCAGAACGGTCGCGCCGCTCAGCGCCAGCGCGATCAATAACCCTACCGAACGTCGGTTCCAGCAAATGAAACACAGCCACAACGCGGCCATGGTCAGTGCTACCAGCGGCGTTCTGGAGCCGGTGCCGATCACCGCCATGAACATGACGGCCATCGCCGGGACGCTGAGCCACATCATCTGGCGGCGCTTGCAGGTCATGGTCACGCTCAGCCAGTAGGCGCTGAAGAACCCGAACAGGTGAGAGCTGAGCAGCGGATTATCGAAGGCGCCGCCGCCAATCAGGCGCATCCCCGGTTCATAGATCCGGGCGAACATGAACAGGAAAATGGTGGTTGCAATCAGGGCGACCAGCGCTGCGCCGAACAGCAAAGGTTGCAGGATGTCGGCGCGGTAGCGCACCAACAGGTAGCAGCCGGCAAACAGCAGCAAGGTATGCAGTGGCGGCTTGAACATTCCGCCGAGCGGCTCGCCGCCTGGCCCCCAGGCGAGGCTGAGCAACGCCCACGCAGCGAACAGCAGGGCCGCGATGAAAATCGGCTCGCGCAGCAGCTCCTTGAGCTCACGCGGGCGCAGGCACAGTGCGATCAGTGTCGGGATGCTGAACAGCCCGTAGAACAACTTGTGATGAAGGCTTCGGCCCGGCAAAAAGAACAGCGCGCACAGGAGCAGGAAATAACCGGTGGGGAGTATCCACAGGCTAATGAAATCGAAAACTCGATTGGACGTACCGCTGAAGCCGCGAAGTTGCATGCTGTGAGATTCATTCCTGAGGTTGATCGACCATTCGAGTGATGGCTATTTGATGCAGAAAAGGTGCATAACAATAACAGCCTTTCGCCGATTGCCAGAACCCTGAAGAAGCTGTGCTAAAGTCAGCGTCCTTTTTATCGACTTTCGCGTGATATGACCGACTCCAGTCCCGCCGCAAGCCCTTCGAGCTTGAAAATCTACTTCCGCCTGCTCGGCTACGTCCGGCCGTACATCAGTCTGTTCCTGATCAGCATCGTCGGCTTTCTGATTTTCGCCTCGACGCAGCCGATGCTCGGCTACATCCTCAAGTACTTTGTCGATGGCCTGTCCAATCCTGAAGCGGTACTGTTTCCCTCCGTGCCTTACCTGCGTGACCTGCAACTGCTGCAGGCCGTACCGCTGCTGATCATTCTGATCGCCGCGTGGCAGGGGCTGGGCTCGTATCTGGGCAACTACTTCCTGGCCAAGGTTTCCCTCGGGCTGGTGCATGACTTGCGCGTGCAGTTGTTCAACAACCTGCTGGTACTGCCTAACCGCTATTTCGACAAGCATAACTCCGGTCATCTGATTTCGCGTATCACCTTCAACGTGACCATGGTCACGGGGGCGGCAACAGATGCGATCAAGGTCGTAATCCGTGAAGGCATGACGGTGATCTTCCTGTTTGCCTCGCTGCTGTTCATGAACTGGAAGCTGACCCTGGTGATGGTCGCGATCCTGCCGCTCATCGCCGTAATGGTGCGCACCGCCAGCAAGAAATTCCGCAAGCAGAGCAAGAAGATCCAGCTGGCGATGGGCGATGTCACGCATGTGGCCTCGGAAACCATCCAGGGTTATCGCGTGGTGCGCAGCTTCGGCGGCGAGGCTTACGAAGAGCAACGTTTCCTCAACGCCAGCCAGAGCAATACCGACAAGCAACTGCGCATGACCCGTACCGGCGCGATCTACACGCCGATGCTGCAACTGGTGATCTACACCGCCATGGCGGTGCTGATGTTCCTCGTGCTGTTCCTGCGCGGTGACGCCTCGGCCGGTGACATGGTCGCCTACATCACCCTGGCAGGTCTGCTGCCCAAGCCGATCCGTCAATTGTCCGAAGTCAGCTCGACCATCCAGAAAGGCGTGGCCGGTGCCGAAAGCATCTTCGAGCAACTGGACGTCGAGCCGGAAGTCGATACGGGCACCGTCGAGCGCGATTCGGTGAGCGGTCGCCTGGACGTGCGCAACCTGAGCTTCACCTACCCGGGCACCGAACGTCAGGTGCTCGACGACATCAGCTTCTCGGTCCAGCCGGGACAGATGGTCGCGCTGGTCGGCCGCTCCGGCAGCGGCAAATCAACGCTGGCCAACCTGATTCCACGTTTCTATCACCACGACAAGGGCGAAATCCTTATCGACGATGTGGAAATCGAGCAATACAAGCTGCTCAATCTGCGCCGTCATATCGCCCAGGTGACCCAGCACGTCACCCTGTTCAGCGACACCGTGGCCAATAACATCGCTTATGGCGATCTGGCCGGCGCGCCACGTGAAGACATCGAGAAAGCCGCGCGTGATGCCTACGCAATGGACTTCATATCGCAACTGCCGCAAGGCCTCGACACTCAGGTCGGCGAGAACGGCGTCTTGCTTTCCGGTGGCCAGCGCCAGCGTCTGGCAATTGCCCGCGCGCTGCTCAAGAATGCTCCGCTGCTGATTCTCGACGAGGCTACTTCCGCGCTCGACACCGAATCCGAACGGCATATTCAGGCCGCGCTGGATCAGGTGATGAAGGGTCGCACCACACTGGTGATCGCCCACCGTCTGTCGACCATCGAGAAGGCCGATCTGATTCTGGTCATGGATCAGGGGCGGATTGTCGAGCGTGGTACCCATGATCAGTTGCTGGCGCAAAATGGTTACTACGCGCGCCTCAACGCCATGGGCCTGGATGCGCCGGCCGAAGATATCGCCTGATTCCAGGCCCTGCCCTGTGGGAGCGAACCTGCTCGCGAAAGCACTGCAACAGACGACGTCCGTGTCGCATGTTCACCCGCTATCGCGAGCAGGCTCGCTCCCACAGTCGTTTGTATCCAGACCTTTACCCTTCTTGACCAAACCGGAATAAATCCGGACACCGCGCTTGTTAAGGTTCCTCACTGAACTCTGACTTTTATCGAGGGGGCCATCCCCGTCGCGCGGGTGCTTTCATGTTGCAACGCTATCTCTGGAAACTGCTGCCCAAGCCGCAGCGAGCCTTTCTGCTCGGGCGCCTGTCGGTGGTCGATCGGCAGGTGGTGAACAAGTCGATGTCGGCCAACCTGACGTTTCCCCAGCCCTTCCAGCAGCGCTCCTGCCTGTTCATCCATGTCCCGAAATGTGCCGGCAGCAGCGTTTGCACGGCGTTGTTCGACGGCTGGCGTCCCGGGCACTTGCCGTTGTACTGGTACGAAGAGCAATTCCCCGAGCAGTTCGCCAACGCCTTCAAGTTCGCCTTTGTCCGCGATCCGCTGGAACGCGCCTATTCGGCCTACGCCTTTTTGCGTGGCAACGAGTTGAGCGCGCGTGACCATTCGGCGCAGCAGTTGGTGCGGCAGTACCGGGATTTCGACGATTTTGTCGCGCGCTGGCTGCATCCGGAAACGATTGCCCGGCAATTGCACTTTGCGGCACAGACCGACTTTCTTACCGATTCGCTGGGGCATCTGGCGCTGGACTTCATCGGTTATCAGGAGCATCTGGCGCGGGATTTTCGTCTGGTTTGCGAACAGTTGCGGCTGACTGGCGAGTTGCCTCACGTCAACGGCTCGCGGGAAAGGCAAACGATGCCGGCGCGGGAGTTCTGTACGGTGCGCACCCGGCGTCTGGTGCGTCGGGTTTATCAGCGTGATTACGAGTTGCTCGGTTATGAATGAGTTCCTGTCAATGCCGATGCAAGCCCCGGCCATTCGGCCTTACGGTCTGGCGTTGTCACATCAGGCCCGTGCAGCGCTCAAGTCGCAACGCCCACGCTGCCTGTGGCTGACCGGATTTTCCGGCGCCGGTAAGTCAACCTTGGCCAATGCCCTCGAACTGCACCTGCATGCGTCGGGTCTGCACACCTTTCTGCTCGATGGCGACAATGTGCGCAATGGCCTGTGTCGCGACCTGGGCATGAGCAACGCCTGCCGCCGGGAAAATACCCGGCGCATGGCCGAGGTAGCACGGTTGATGGTCGACGCCGGGCTGATAGTGATCGTTGCGGCCATTTCGCCGTTTCGCGCCGAACGCGATGCTGCGCGCAGGTTGTTTGCCCAGGGTGATTTCATCGAAGTGCACGTCAGCACTTCGCTCGAAGTCTGCGCCCGTCGCGATCCGAAAGGGTTGTATCAGGCCGTGCGGGAAGGTCGGATCACGCACTTTACGGGCGTGGACAGTCCTTACGAAGCGCCATTGGCAGCCGAGTGGCAGATCGACACCGAGACGCTGGAGTTGTCCGAATCCTGTGAGCAACTGGCGGCGCTGGTGCTCAAAAAATGAGCAAAGTAACGGACTGTTTCATCCTGTTGCAGGCTGCACTCAAGCCTGCGCCAACCCTGTGTTAATATCGCGCCCCTGTTCATTTTGTATGTGGGTTGCTCCATGAAGTTGTCCATGCCGCGATTCGATCAAGCCCCAGTCTTGGTGGTCGGCGATGTCATGCTCGACCGTTACTGGCATGGTGGAACCTCACGGATTTCCCCTGAGGCACCGGTTCCGGTCGTAAAAGTCGAGCAAATCGAAGACCGTCCGGGCGGTGCTGCCAACGTTGCCTTGAACATTGCCGCGCTCGGTGCGCCGGCGTCGCTGGTCGGTGTGACCGGTGATGACGAAGCCGCCGACAGCCTGAGCAACAGTCTCAAGGGCGCGGGCGTGCGTGCCCTGTTTCAGCGCATCGCGCATCAGCCGACCATCGTCAAACTGCGGGTCATGAGCCGGCACCAGCAATTGCTGCGTATCGACTTCGAAGAACCGTTTGCCACCGATGCGCTGGCCCTGGCCTCGCAGGTCGATGATCTGCTCGAGGGCATCAAAGTGCTGGTGCTGTCGGACTACGGCAAAGGCGCGCTGAAGAACCATCAGGCCCTGATTCAGGCGGCCCGGGCCAAAGGCATTCCGGTGCTGGCCGATCCCAAGGGCAAGGATTTTTCGATTTACCGTGGCGCCAGCCTGATCACGCCGAATCTCAGCGAATTCGAAGCCATCGTCGGTGGTTGCGCCGATGAGCACGAGCTGGTGAGCAAGGGCGCCGCCCTGATGCACGATCTCGAACTCGGCGCGCTGCTGGTCACCCGTGGCGAACACGGCATGACCCTGCTGCGTCCGGAGCATCCGGCGTTGCACCTGCCGGCCCGTGCCCGTGAAGTGTTCGATGTGACCGGTGCCGGTGATACGGTGATTTCCACCCTCGCGGCGGCAATTGCTGCCGGTGAAGAACTGCCGCACGCGGTGGCGCTGGCCAACCTGGCCGCCGGTATTGTGGTCGGCAAGCTCGGTACTGCAGCAATCAGCGCTCCGGAACTGCGTCGCGCGATCCAGCGTGAAGAAGGTTCGGAACGCGGTGTGCTGGGGCTGGAGCAACTGGTACTGGCAGTGGCCGATGCTCGCGCGCATAACGAGCGCATCGTCTTCACCAATGGCTGCTTTGACATTCTGCACGCCGGGCACGTGACCTACCTCGAGCAGGCGCGCGCCCAGGGCGACCGTCTGATCGTGGCGATCAACGATGACGCCTCCGTCAGCCGCCTGAAGGGGCCGGGACGTCCGATCAACAGTGTCGACCGACGCATGGCGGTACTCGCCGGCCTCGGCGCGGTGGACTGGGTGATCAGCTTCCCGGAAGGCACCCCGGAAAACCTGCTGCGCGAAGTCAAACCGGATGTGTTGGTCAAGGGTGGTGATTACGGTATCGACCAGGTGGTCGGCGCCGACATCGTCAAGGCTTACGGCGGCACGGTGAAAGTGCTGGGGCTGGTGGAAAACAGCTCGACCACGGCGATCGTGGAGAAAATCCGCGGTCACTGATTCAAGCTAAAAAGATCGCCGCCTGCGGCAGCTCCTGCATTGGAATGCGCTTCCCTGCAGGAGCTGCCGCAAGCGGCGATCTTTTGCGTTTCAGGAACTGACTTTCTTGCGCGGTACGATCTTCTTCAGCAGTTGCTTCGCCTTGCCGCGCAACCGCGCCAGGCCCGTGGGTTTCTCCGGCGGCGTCAGGCCTTGCTGACGTAACCAATCCTTCCAGCGAATCCGCTCCTCACGCACCAGCCAGCCATCCTGTCTGGCAAAACTTTCGGCCAGATACAGACCGCGCGTGCCGGCCGGAGACAGCTGACCTTTCTTCAAGGTGTACAGCTCAGCCAGCGGCTCACCATCCTGCAACGGCATCAGGTACAGATCCGGACGCTTGCGGTCCAGGCGCGCCACCAGTTGATCACCCTCCAGCCGCTCATCGACATGAAACAGGCTCAGCGATTTGGCTTCTTTTGGTACTTCCAGGCGCAGGTCGTAGATCAGTTGCAGCGACGCGGTGGGCAAATGCACATAGGCCCGGGGCCGTTCGAGCAATTGCAGATTGGCGCAGCGCACCGGCCGCGCCGAGCCGGACAACGGCGTCAGGCGAAACGGCAGCGCTTCGCGATAATGCAGGGCGGACGAGTAGGGCGCGGGCAGCCACGTGTCGTTGAATCGCCCGCCGAGCCAGCCCTCCGGGGTTTCCAGCAGGCACTCTTCGGCAATCTCTTGAATCGCGGTGTGCAGCGGGATGTTCAGCTCATGGGCTGGCACGTAACCGGAAATCAGCTTGAGCACCACGTCGCCGCGATCCTGCCGACGCTGGCGCACCAGCACCCAGTAGTCGCGATTCTGCCAATGCAGGGTCAGGCGCACCGAGACTCCGAGGTTGGCCAGTTCCACCGCGAAGCGCTCGGCATCCGCCACGCTCACCGGTTTGCGCCGCTGCAAGGTCTGGGCGAAATTCAGCGGCATGCCGACGCTCTGATAGGTCAGACCTTCGGGCGTGGCCTCGACGAACAGCGGCAGTGTCTTGAAGTTGCTCGGGTTCTTTCTGATGAGCGTACGCGGCATGTCGGCTCCTGCTTAAGGCCGCGGGGCGGCGTCAGTGACCACGAAGGACCTGGGCAACGGTCGCAACGTTATGGGCGAGGTGCAGCGGATTGATCGTCCCGACAATAGCACTGGCCACGCCGGACTGCTGGAACAACAGCTCGAAGCTGGCGTGTACCGGATCCACGCCGGGGCTCAGGCACACATGGCCGCTGGCCAGGGCCTTCTTCACCAGAATGGCTTTGCCGTGGGCAGCAGCATAGTCAATGACTGCCTTCTCGTGCTGTTCGTTCAGATTGTAGGTGACCATCGCGCAGTCCCCTTGCTCCAGCGCCTTGAGCCCGCCTTCGACGGTTTTGCCGGAGAAACCGAACCCGCGAATCTTGCCCTCGGCCTTGAGTGCGGCAAGGGTGGCGTAGACCTCTTCGTGCTCAAGGATCGCCAGATCGTTGCCGTCGGAGTGCACCAGCACCAGGTCGATAAAATCGGTTTCAAGACGTTGCAGGCTACGCTCGACCGACATCCGTGTATGCGCCGCACTGAAGTCATGGCGCGACAGGCCGTCGGCAAACTCTTCACCGACCTTGCTGACGATCACCCAGTCCTGCCGCTGGCCGCGCAGCAACGGGCCGAGGCGTTCTTCGCTGCGGCCATAAGCCGGGGCAGTGTCGATCAGGTTGATGCCCAAACCTTTGGCCTGATTGAGCAGCAAGCGTGCCGCGTCATCGTCGGGGATCTGGAAACCGTTGGGGTATTTCACGCCCTGGTCGCGGCCCAGCTTGACCGTGCCCAGGCCCAGCGGGGACACCAGCAGGCCGGTGCTGCCCAGCGGGCGATGCAGTTCGTGCAGGGTCGCTACGCTCATGGCAACAATTGCTCCCAGGCGGGTACGCCCATCGGTGGTTTTGGCAGCGCCGGCAATGCTTCGGCAGCTTGCGGCTGAATGCCGTCGCGCTCCAGTGAGGCGATGACCCGGTCGGCAAAGTCCGGTGCCAGCGCCAGTTTGGTTGGCCAGCCCACCAGCAGGCGACCCTGCTCGGCAAGGAAAGCGTTGTCCGGACGGGTCAGGCCGGTTTGCAGCGGCTCGGCGCGATCTACCCGCAAGGTCGCCCATTGCACCTGGCTCAGGTCGATCCACGGCAGCAATTGGCCGAGTTCTTTCTGCGCGGTGGCGATCTGTTCGGCAGGCTCGCGGGCCACACCATCGCTTTCGGCAATGTCGCCGCCCAGGTACCAGACCCAGTTGCCATCAGCGGCCGGGTGAGTCGTGACGGTGATGCGCGGCTTGGTGCCGCCACCCAGGCAATGGGCGTACAACGGCTTCAGGCTTGGGCCTTTGGCGATGATCATGTGCAGCGGTCGGCGTTGCATCGCCGGTTGGGTCAGGCCCAGGTCTTCCAGCAACTGCGCGGTGCCGGCCCCTGCGCTGAGCACGATGCGCTGGGCACGAATCTCGCGGCCGTCGACTTTCAGGCCGACCAGCACACCGGCTTCCAACAGCGGCTCGATGTTTTGCCCGGCGAGCAGGCTGTCACCGGCCAGATCGGCCAGGCGCTGGATCAGGCTCGGCACGTCGACCACCAGTTCGGCGAGGCGATAGACCTTGCCCTTGAAGCGCTTGTCTTGCAGGGCCGGCGGCAGTTGATCGCCCTTGACCTGATCGACTCGGCCACGCACGGCTTTACTGGCGAAGAAACTGGTGAGGTTGCCGGCGAGGGTGCCGGGCGACCACAGATAATGCGCTTCGGACAGCACGCGCACGCCGGACAGGTCCAGCTCGCCGTTGCCGGCCAGCGCCTCACGCCAGCGGCGCGGCATGTCGGCGATGGCTTCCGAGGCGCCGGTCAGTGCACCGTGCAGCGCGTATTTGGCGCCACCGTGGATGATGCCCTGGGACTTCACACTCTGCCCGCCGCCGAGGCTGGCGCTTTCCACCAGCACGGTCGAAAAACCCTGGCGGCGCAGGCGCGCGTTCAGCCAGAGGCCGGCGACACCAGCGCCGACAATCAGCACGTCGGTGGAAATAACGGATGGCATGCAACGACCTCAGTGTTCAAGACGAGGGCGCAGTATACAGACTCGGGGATCGGAGCTCAGAGGCGAAAAAGACCGCAGCCTTCGGCAGCGCCTACAGGGATATGCATTCCAATGTAGGAGCTGCCGAAGGCTGCGATCTTTTTCTTCAATGCCCTGCGGTCTTGGAGAACAACTGGATGACCACCACGCCGAGCACGATCAGCGCCATCCCGAGCATCGCTGGCACGTCCAGTTTCTGCCCATAAATGAACAGCGCCGCGACGCTGACCATGACGATGCCCATGCCCGCCCACACGGCGTAGGCGACACCCACCGGCACGGTGCGGACAACGAGGGTCAGCATCCAGAAGGCGATCCCGTAGCCGACGATCACCAGAATCAGCGGCAGCGGGGTGCTCAAGCCTTTGACCGCTTTCATCGAAACGGTGGCGATCACTTCGGCGCAGATGGCGATAGCCAGGAAGGCGTAGGCGTTCATGTGTAGATCCTCATGTAAAACGTTGCTTGCTGAGGCGGCATTCTAGTGATTCGCCAGATGCGGTAAAGTCATTACCTATCTGTTTTGAAGATGGGTCGATCGATGAATACCCAGTGGAATCTGGAACAATTGCGCGCCTTCGTCAGCGTCGCCGAACAGCGCTCGTTCTCCGCCGTAGCACGCCAGCAGCGCAAGGCGCAGTCAGCGATCAGCAGCGCGATTGCCCTGCTGGAAGATGATCTGGGCGTCAGCCTGTTCGAGCGTAGCAGTGGTCGCCAGCCCCGACTCACCGAAGCCGGCGAGGCGCTGCTCGAAGAGGCGCGAGAAGTGTTGCGTCAATGCGAGCGTCTGAACGGTCGGGCGATGGCGATGATGCGCGGTCAGGAAGCGCAGTTGCGCGTGGCCCAGGACGAGGCCATGCCTTATCAGGCACTGGTGGAAAGCTTCGATGCGCTGGCCGGGCAATTTCCCAGCCTCGAAGTGCAACTGACCAGCGCCGCCCAAGGCGAAGTGGCGCGCAAACTGGTCGAACGCCGTGCCGATCTGGGCCTGCTGTTCTATCACGATGAAATCCCCGAAGCGCTGGAACGTCGGGTCTTGGGGCGGGTGGAAATGGTCACCGTCTGCGGCATCAATCATCCGTTGGCGACGCAGTCCTACGTCACCTGCCAGCAGCTGGCGCAGCATCGGCAATTGCTGATGTCGACGCAAACCAGCGTCTACCCCGGCAACGAACCGGCGAGCCCGCAGGTGTGGCGTGCCGACAGTTTCTATGTGATGGCCGAATGGCTGGTGCGGGATCTTGGCTGGGCGTGGCTGCCCCGGCATGTGGTGCAGTATTCGGCCTATCAGGGCCTGATGGTTGAGCTGGACAGTGAATGGACGCCGCCGGCGCTGGTGGTGGAACTGGTCTGGCGCCGCGACGAACCTCTCGGCCCTGCCGCAAGGTGGCTGGCGGAACGTTTTGCCGTGCACTTGCGGGCGATCGGCGACAAAAGTCGATAAACTCCGCCGCCATGAATAGAACTCTCTACACCGCGCTGTTTTACCTGGGGCTGCCATTGGTGGCGATTCGGCTGTGGCTGCGCTCGCGCAAGGCTCCGGCGTATGCCAAACGGATTGGCGAGCGCTTCTCTTATGGCATGCCGTCACTGCGACCCGGAGGCATCTGGGTGCATGCGGTATCGGTGGGAGAGAGTATCGCTGCTGCACCGATGATTCGCGCCTTGCTGCAACGTTATCCACAGCTGCCGATCACCGTGACCTGCATGACCCCGACCGGATCGGAGCGGATACAGGCACTGTTCGCCAGCGAGCCGCGCATCCAGCATTGCTATCTGCCATACGACTTGCCGTGCGCAGCGGCGCGTTTTCTTGATCACGCCAAACCGAAACTCGCGGTGATCATGGAAACCGAACTGTGGCCCAACCACATTCATCAGTGCGCCAAACGCGGGATACCGGTGGCGCTGGCTAACGGTCGTTTGTCCGAGCGTTCGGCGCGGGGCTATGGGCGCTTCAGCAAGCTGACCGCGCCGATGCTCGCTGAAATGAGTTTTTTCGCGGTGCAGACCGAGGCTGAAGCCCAGCGCTTCCGAGATCTCGGCGCGCGCCCGCAGACGGTCGAGGTCACCGGTTCGATCAAGTTCGACCTGACCATCGACCCGCAACTGCTGCAGCGCGCCCATGAGTTGCGCGGCCAATGGCAGGCGCTGGAACGCCCGGTGTGGATCGCCGCCAGCACCCACGAAGGCGAAGACGAAGTGGTGCTCGACGCCCATCGTCGCCTGCTGGCGAATTACCCGAATGCGCTGCTGATTCTGGTGCCGCGTCATCCCGAGCGTTTCAATTCGGTGTTCGAGTTGTGCCAGCGCGAAGGCTTTGCCACGGTGCGTCGTTCCACCGGTGCCAATGTCGAGGCGGACACTTCGGTGCTGCTCGGCGACACCATGGGCGAGTTGCTGTTTCTCTATGCACTGGCCGACAGCGCCTTTGTCGGTGGCAGCCTGGTGCCCAACGGCGGGCACAATCTGCTGGAGCCGGCGGCACTGGCCAAACCGGTCATCAGTGGCCCGCACCTGTTCAACTTCCTCGACATCGCCGCGCAGTTGCGCGAGGCCGGGGCGTTGGCCGAAGTGGATGATGCCGAAGGGCTGGCGGTGGAAGTGCAGCGCCTGTTCGAATTGCCGCGCGATGCCCAGCGCATGGCCGAGGCTGGACTGGCGGTGATGCGCCGTAATCAGGGAGCGTTGCAGCGGCTGCTGGATGGGCTGGGCCGGTTGATTCGCTGATTTGCACTCAACCCCTGTGGCGAGGGAGCTTGCTCCCGTTGGGCAGCGCAGCTGCCCCAAGCCCAGAGACATCGAGTCGCCAGGTTTACGACTGCTGCGCAGCCGAGCGGGAGCAAGCTCCCTCGCCACAGGTATCTTGTTTTCTGTTTACGGCCGTGCCTTGAGCTGTGCTTCGGCGGCTTTGGCCAGATCCGGCGGGAGGAAGTCCTTGTCCGGGTTGTAGTCGGCCTTCAAATAACGTCGCAGGTCTTCCAGATCACCCGGATTCAACGTCCCCGCCGCCTGCTTCAAGCGCAGGTTGTCGAGGATGTAGTCGTAACGGGTGTTGTTGTAGTTGCGCACCGAGGTGTACAGCTGGCGCTGAGCATCGAGCACGTCGACGATGTTGCGCGTCCCCACCTGATAACCGATTTCCGTGGCCTCCACCGCGCTCTGGTTGGAAATGATCGACTGGCGCCGCGCCTGTACCTGCTCGACATCGGTGTTCACCGCGCGGTGCAGGTTGCGGGTGTTTTCGACGATCTGCCGGCGCAGGGCTTCGCGCTGCTGTTCGCTCTGATCCAGTTGCGCATAGGACTGGCGCACTTGCGAACTGGTCAGCCCGCCGCTGTAGATCGGAATGTTCAGTTGTAACGCCAGCGTGCGTTGATCGACGTTGCCACCGTACGGCGTGCCGAAGGCGTTAGGGTTGGCGAAGCCGAGGGCGTCGTTGTCACCCTTTTCGTATTTGGCCACGGCGTCGAGGGTCGGCAAGTGGCCGGCCTTGCGCTGCTTGAGGGTCTGTTCGGCGGAGCTGACCGCAAAGTTGCTCGCCAGCAGATTGAGGTTCTGTTTGGCGGCGGTGTCGACCCAGGCCTTGGCGTCGTTGGGTGTCGGCGGCAGGATCGGCAACGTATGGACGATGCCCTGAATCGAGTTGTACTGACGGTTGGTCAGGGTGATCAGCGCTTCGAAGGCATCGTCGACCTGACGCTGGGCAACGATCCGGTTGGCACGCGCGGTGTCGTAGCTGGCTTGTGATTGCAGGACGTCGGTCTTGTCCGACAGGCCGACATCGAAGCGCTCGTTGGACTGGTCGAGCTGACGCTTGAACGCGGCTTCTTCTGCCTTGGTCGAAGCCAGGTTGTCCTGACTGCGCAGCACGTTGAAGTAGCTTTCGGCTGATTGCAGGATCAGGTTCTGTTCGCTGGCCGAGAGTTGCAGGGCGGCCTGTTCGTTGACGTCCTTGGCGGCCTGGTACTGGAACCAGCGGTCGGCACGGAACAAGGGCTGGGCCAGGGTCGCCTGATAGGAATGCGCGCTGCGATTGGCAATGGCTGAAGGCTGGTCGATCGAGGTGCGCACATCCGCCACTTCGGCGCCGCCGGACAGGTTCGGCAGCAAGCCGGCACGGGCCTGTGGCACCACTTCTTTCTGCGCGCCGTACTGGGCGCGGGCGGCGGCCAGATCGGCGTTGTTGTCGACGGCTTCCTGATAGACGCTGACCAGATCGGTCTTGGTCGACAAGGGCGCTTCTGCTGCCCAGGCCATTGCGTTGGACGCACAAGACACGGCAAGAGCCAGTGAAAGTTTGCGCAGCATGAGGCGATCCCTAGCAAAAATATTACGAAAATAATGTGCGCGCCAAGGCTACGGCGCGGCCCCGACAGCGTCAAGGTGCGCAGGGCACAGCGAGTGTAGTTGTGCAAACGTGCGGCAACAATCCTGCAAGTCCCGGTAATTGCGCCATTCATCATGGTGTTTGCCGCGGTGTTGGCGTTCTTTGCCGGTTGTGTCTAGACTGGCCGGGTTCTTGTCGGGGTGCCTTGCTATGAGGCTGAGATCGAATAATTTCGGATCCCGTTGAACCTGATCAGGTTAGCGCCTGCGTAGGGAACAAGATTTCTCGTCACCCGGCGAGTCCTCTTGTGCTTCGTCCGGGAAATTGTTCGACAATCGAACGCTCGACGACGATGCACAGCACCTTTCCTGGTGCGTCCGTGCCTTTCAGGTTCTGCTCCGACAATCCACTGCCTGGATGCTGTCTGGAGAGCCCGTGATGACTACAAAATCTAAAAACGCGATCAACCTGAGTGACTCGGCCAAGGTCGATGAGCAGTCGGTTCAGCCGTTCACCCGTTCGCAAAAAGTCTACGTTCAGGGCTCGCGCCCGGACATCCGCGTGCCGATGCGCGAAATCACCCTCGAGGTGACGCCGACCGACTTCGGCGGCGAAATCAACGCGCCGGTCACCGTCTACGACACCTCCGGCCCGTACACCGATCCGAACGTGGTGATCGACGTGCGCAAAGGTCTGGGCGACGTGCGTTCGGCGTGGATCGACGACCGTGGCGACACCGAGCGTCTGCCAGGCCTGAGCTCCAACTTTGGTCAGGAGCGCCTGGCCGATCCGGAGCTGACCAAACTGCGTTTTGCCCACGTCAACAACCCGCGCCGCGCCAAGGCCGGGGCCAACGTCAGCCAGATGCACTACGCGCGCAAAGGCATCATCACCGCCGAGATGGAATACGTCGCCATCCGCGAAAACATGAAGCTGCAAGAGGCCCGTGCTGCCGGCCTGTTGACTCAGCAACACGCCGGCCACAGCTTCGGCGCGAGCATCCCGAAAGAAATCACCCCTGAGTTCGTCCGCGAAGAAATCGCCCGTGGTCGCGCGATCATTCCGGCCAACATCAACCACGTCGAACTGGAACCGATGATCATCGGCCGCAACTTCCTGGTGAAGATCAACGGCAACATCGGCAACAGCGCCCTGGGTTCGTCCATCGAAGAAGAAGTGGCGAAGCTGACCTGGGGCATTCGCTGGGGCTCGGACACCGTGATGGACCTGTCCACCGGCAAACACATTCACGAAACCCGCGAGTGGATCATCCGCAACTCGCCGGTGCCGATCGGTACCGTGCCGATCTATCAGGCGCTGGAGAAGGTCAACGGCGTCGCTGAAGACCTGACCTGGGAGCTGTTCCGCGACACGCTGATCGAGCAGGCCGAGCAGGGCGTCGACTACTTCACCATCCACGCCGGCGTGCTGTTGCGCTACGTGCCGCTGACCGCCAAGCGCGTGACCGGGATCGTTTCCCGTGGCGGTTCGATCATGGCCAAGTGGTGCCTGGCGCACCACAAAGAGAACTTCCTCTACACCCACTTCGACGAAATCTGCGAAATCATGAAGGCCTACGACGTCAGCTTCTCGCTGGGCGATGGCCTGCGTCCGGGCTCGATTGCCGACGCCAACGACGAAGCGCAATTCGGCGAACTGGAAACCCTCGGCGAGTTGACCAAGATCGCCTGGAAACATGACGTGCAGTGCATGATCGAAGGCCCGGGCCACGTGCCGATGCAGTTGATCAAAGAAAACATGGACAAGCAGCTGGAGTGCTGCGACGAGGCGCCGTTCTACACCCTCGGCCCGCTGACCACCGACATCGCCCCGGGTTACGACCACATCACCTCGGGTATCGGTGCGGCAATGATCGGCTGGTTCGGTTGCGCGATGCTCTGCTACGTGACACCGAAGGAGCACTTGGGCCTGCCGAACAAGGATGACGTGAAGACCGGGATCATCACCTACAAGATCGCCGCCCACGCAGCGGACTTGGCCAAAGGGCACCCGGGCGCGCAGATTCGCGACAACGCCTTGAGCAAGGCGCGTTTCGAATTCCGTTGGGAAGACCAGTTCAACCTCGGTCTGGACCCGGACACCGCGCGTTCGTATCACGACGAAACCCTGCCGAAGGACTCGGCCAAGGTCGCGCATTTCTGTTCGATGTGCGGGCCGAAGTTCTGCTCGATGAAGATCACTCAGGAAGTCCGCGAATACGCGGCCAACCAGCGGATCGACGCGGTCGACGTGGACGTCGCCCAAGGCCTGGCGGAACAGGCCGAGCGGTTCAAGAAGGAAGGCAGTCAGCTGTACAAGAAGGTTTGATCTGACCTGATAGGCTCTGGGATGACCGGAGCCTCTGTGGCGAGGGAGCTTGCTCCCGCCCGGCTGCGAAGCAGTCGTAAATCCGGCCAACGCGTTCTGATTGAAAGAACGCGTTGGCCGGTTTTGGGTCTGCTGCGCAGACCGGCGGGAGCAAGCTCCCTCGCCACAGGAATGGTGTGCGATCACACACAACAACAAATGTCCCTCTGAGATAACACCCTTGAGCATTCAACCCGGCACTTATTCCCCCGACCTCGCCGTATCCGCCGACAAGCGAGTATTCGGCGGTCGCGATCTGTTTTCCCTGTGGTTCTCCCTCGGCATCGGCCTGATGGTGTTGCAGACCGGCGCGTTGCTCGCGCCTGGTCTGGGCCTGTCCGGTTCGCTGCTGGCGATCTTCCTCGGCACGCTGGTTGGCGTGTTGCTGCTGGCTGCCGTCGGCGTGATCGGCAGCGACACCGGCCTGTCATCGATGGCCGCGCTTAAACTGAGCCTCGGCAGCAAAGGCGCGAGCCTGCCGGCACTGCTCAACCTTTTGCAACTGATCGGTTGGGGGTCGTTCGAAATCATCGTCATGCGCGATGCCGCCAGCCTGCTCGGCACTCGCGCGTTCAGCGAAGGTTCGCTGTGGGCCAGCCCGATGCTCTGGACGTTGTGCTTCGGTGCGCTGGCGACCTTGCTCGCAGTCAGCGGGCCGCTGACGTTCGTGCGCAAGATCCTGCGCAAATGGGGTATCTGGCTGATCCTGGCGGCGTGCATCTGGCTGACCTGGAATCTGTTCGCCAAGGCTGATCTGGCAGCACTCTGGGCGCGTGCGGGGAACGGTTCGATGCCGTTTGCCGTGGGCTTCGATATTGCCATCGCGATGCCGCTGTCGTGGCTGCCGCTGATCGCCGATTACTCGCGTTTCGGCAAACGCGCAAAAAACGTATTCGGCGGCACGGCGATCGGTTTCTTCGTCGGCAACTTCTGGTTGATGAGCCTCGGTGTGGCCTACACCCTGGCGTTTGCGCCAAGCGGTGAGGTCAATGCGTTGCTGCTGGCACTGGCCGGGGCCGGTCTGGGCATTCCGCTGTTGCTGATTCTGCTGGATGAGTCGGAAAACGCTTTCGCCGACATTCATTCGGCAGCGGTTTCCAGCGGGATTCTGTTGCGCTTGAAGGTCGAGCATCTGGCCTTGGCCATCGGCGTGATCTGCACCCTGATTGCACTGCTGGCGCCCTTGGCGCAGTACCAGAACTTCCTGTTGCTGATCGGCTCGGTGTTCGCGCCGCTGTTCGGCGTGGTGCTGGTGGATCACTTCATTCTGCGCAAGCGCAGCGCCCACGTGGCGTCAGCCGCATTGCGCTGGCCGGCGCTGTTGGCGTGGCTGGGCGGGATCAGCACCTACCACTTGCTGGCGAATCTGTATCCGGATGTCGGCGCGACCCTGCCGGCACTGGTGCTGGCAGGGCTGTTGCAACTGGTGCTGGGCCGGGCTTTCAGTTACGGCCGGGAAACAGCTCGGGTTTGAGGATGCCGTTCAGACGCGGGTAAGGAATCTTCAGTTCGACGTGGCCCAGCGCGTAAGGCGCGATGGTGCTCACGTCGTACTTGAGGATCACGCCACCGTAGGTCAGCGCCACGTTCGGGGTTTTCACGAACGGCCAGCTCTTCACGAAATCCGCTTCCTGATCGAGCTTGGTGCTGATCAGCCAGCTGTTGTGCGCCACCTGCGCGGCCTTCCAGAACGCGTCTTCCTGACCCGGCAGCAACATGTCCGACAGGTTCAGCACCTTGTGCTGCTGACGCGAGTAGTTGATGAAGCCGCGCCCCGGGGTGCCATGGGCGCCGCCGGTGTCGAGGTAGCTCGACAGTTCGATGATCACCAAGCCGTCATGCTGCTCGCGTACCTTGGCCTGCAGATAGCTGCTGTTGCGCGGGCCGGCGGTGCGCAGGAATTGATCACGATAGGCCGCCAGGGTTGGCGCGACCGCTGCGTTCTGCTCGGTGCGGGTCATTTGCAGCAGGCGCTTTTCGATAATGCCGTCCAGTGCAGGCTCGGCCGCGAAGTGCACGGTATCGATATTCACCAGCGGACAATCAGGGTTGGAACAGCCGGGTTTCAGGGTTTCCGAGGCGTCGCGGGTGGTTTCCAGCGGCGTGCGGTAGTTGGGCTGGAACAGGTTGGCGCAGGCACCCAGGGTCAGGGCGATGGCGGCCACGGAGGCAATTTTGAAAAGCGACATGGGCGTCCTTTCTGAAACAGGGGAAGGCAAAAAGTTATCCGCTTCGACTCTCGCCGAGGCAGTCAGTTCGCCACTAAGCTAATTAGAGTGGGTTTCGCCGCCACCGTCCATCCCGCTGACGGTAAAGGGGCTGCATCAATCATCACCGGCGCGTTAGGATGGCGCGAAGTCGAGGTTGCCGGTCACCACAAGGCACCTCGTATCGGGATTTGCAGTAAGAGAGGATGCTCATGACAGATTTTGCCAACGCCACTCCGGCCAACGTCGACGTCGTAAAGCGCGAGCGCTGCTACGAGGGCTTCTACAAGCTCGACCGTTTGCACCTGCGCCATGAGCTGTTCGCCGGCGGCATGAGCCGCGAGATCAACCGCGAAGTCTTCGTGCGCCACGATGCCGTGTGCCTGCTGCCGTACGATCCGCAGCGTGACGAAGTGGTGCTGCTCGAGCAGTTTCGCGTCGGGGCCATGGGCAAGACCGACAACCCGTGGCTGGTTGAGCTGGTCGCCGGTCTGATCGACAAAGTTGAAGTGCCGGAAGAAGTTGCTCACCGCGAGGCACAGGAGGAAGCTGGACTGGACATCAAGGCCCTGTGGCCGATGACCAAATATTTTCCGTCGCCGGGCGGCAGCAACGAATTCGTGCATTTGTACCTGGGGCACTGCAGCACCGACGGCGTAGGCGGCCTGCACGGGCTGGAGGAAGAAGCAGAAGATATCCGCGTTACGGTCTGGGCCTTTGAAGATGCCTTGCAGGCCGTCCGTGACGGACGCATTGCCAATGCGGCGAGCATCATCGCCTTGCAATGGCTGGCGCTGAACCGCGCCGAAGTGAGGGGGTTATGGTCGTAAACAAGCTGCGCGATCGTTATCGAGTTGACCTTGCGGGGCTGCAAGCCGCCTGCGAGGCCAACTACGCGCGCCTGATGCGACTGGTGCCGGACATGCGCAACGACCCCGAAGCGCGGCGCATCGCCGTGACCCAGGGCGAGCAGATGCTCGGCGTGCTGGCCCTCGAAGTGCTGCAGACCTGCCCGTACACCACCACTTTGCAGGTGCGCCAGGAGCACAGTCTGCCGTGGTTGCCGGTGCCGCAACTGGAGGTGCAGGTCTATCACGATGCGCGCATGGCCGAGGTGATCAGCGCCGAACATGCACGACGCTTTCGCGGCATCTATCCTTACCCGAACGCCGCGATGTATCAGCCGGATGAAAAGGCCCAGCTCAATCTGTTCCTGGGGGAATGGCTGAGCCATTGCCTGGCCCTGGGGCACGAGTACGAAGTCGTACGCTAGTTGTGAACTGCGTCCGGTTCGCCGGTTTCCCCTTTGCGCCATCCCCCAGCATAATTGCGGCACTCAACCGATTCCGTGCTTTTGCCCTGGGAGAACGCCTTGCCGAGCGTATCCACATTGACCACCGCCGATCCGGCGTTGCTGGTGCAGTTATCCGACAGTCACCTGTTCGCCGAGGCGGACGGCACGCTGCTGGGCATGAACACCCGCGAGAGTCTGCAAAAGGTCATTGGGCAGGTACTCAAGCAGCAGCCGCGGATTGACCTGATGCTGGCCACGGGGGATTTGTCACAGGACGGAACACTTGAGTCGTATCAACTGTTTCGCCAGATGACCGCGCAGATCGATGCGCCGGCGCGCTGGATTCCCGGCAATCACGATGAGCCGCAAATCATGGCTCAGGCCGCGGTGCAAAGTGCATTGCTGGAATCGGTGGTCGATGTCGGCAACTGGCGCGTGACCTTGCTCGATTCGGCGGTGCCGGGCTCGGTGCCGGGTTATCTGCAGGACGATCAGCTGCAACTGCTGGCCCGTTCGTTGAGCGAAGCGCCGGAGCGCCATCATCTGGTGTGTTTTCATCATCATCCGGTGTCGATCGGATGCTCGTGGATGGAGCCGATCGGCTTGCGCAACCCGGAAGCGTTTTTCGACGTGCTCGATCGTTTTCCACAGGCGCGCGCGGTGCTGTGGGGGCATGTGCATCAAGAGATCGATCGCGAACGCAACGGCGTACGGCTGATGGCCTCACCGTCGACCTGCATCCAGTTCGAACCGGGCAGTCACGACTTCAAGGTCGGCGAACAGGCGCCGGGCTATCGCTGGTTGCGGCTGTTGCCGGATGGGCGGCTGGAGACCGGTGTCGAGCGTGTGACCGACTTCGAATTCACCGTCGATTACGGCTCCGAAGGCTACTGATTTCGATCAAGAGCCCCTCACCCCAGCCCTCTCCCGGAGGGAGAGGGAGCTGACCGAGGTGTCTGGCATTATCCATCGACCTGAAAGAATGTGTCGATTATGGATTCGCTGAAACTCGCTCAAGTCGGTGTAGCTCTTGAATATCCCCCATTCAGTCCCCTCTCCCTCCGGGAGAGGGCTAGGGTGAGGGGCTTTCTCCCTGTAAACTCCGCTATCTTTCGCCGACACTCAGGGAGCTCAAATGTCCGGTTCGATCCTCTATATCCACGGTTTCAACAGCGCGCCGGCCTCGAAAAAGGCCTGTCAGCTGGTCGAGGTGATGGAACGGCTGGGTTTGAGCGAGCAATTGCGTGTCCCGGCGCTGCATCACCACCCGCATGAAGCCATCGGTCAGTTGCAGCAGGCGATTGCCGAGCTGGGCCGGCCGTTGCTGGTGGGAAGCTCACTCGGCGGCTACTATGCGACTCACTTGGCTGAGCGCCACGGCTTGAAAGCCCTGCTGGTCAACCCGGCGGTCAGCCCGCACCGGATGTTCGACGGCTACCTGGGCACGCAGAAAAACCTGTATACCGATGAGACCTGGGAACTGACCCATGACCATGTGACGGCCCTGGCCGAGCTGGAAGTGCCGGCACCCGTGGATGCGCAGCGCTATCAGGTGTGGTTGCAGACCGGCGATGAAACACTGGATTATCGCCTCGCCCAGCAGTATTACCGGGCCTGCGCCTTGCGCATTCAGGCCGGCGGCGACCATGGTTACCAGGGTTTTGCCGAACAATTACCGGCGTTGTTGAGTTTTGCCGGCATTGGCGCCGATTTGTATCAGGCAATCGATTTCACCGCACTGTGACGTCTTGCCCCTTTTTCATTGAATTACTGACGACGAGACCCTATGGCCACTCCCAGCGCTAGCTCTTATAACGCCGACGCCATCGAAGTCCTCTCGGGCCTCGACCCGGTGCGCAAACGCCCCGGCATGTACACCGACACCAGTCGGCCGAACCACCTCGCCCAGGAAGTCATCGACAACAGTGTCGACGAAGCCCTGGCCGGCCACGCCAAATCGGTGCAGGTGATTCTGCACGCCGATCACTCGCTGGAGGTCAGCGACGACGGACGCGGCATGCCGGTCGACATTCACCCGGAAGAGGGTGTGTCGGGTGTCGAGCTGATCCTCACCAAGCTGCATGCGGGCGGCAAGTTTTCCAACAAGAACTACCAGTTCTCCGGCGGTCTGCACGGGGTGGGTATTTCCGTGGTCAACGCCTTGTCGACCGAAGTCCGGGTACGGGTGAAGCGTGACGGCAACGAATACCAGATGACTTTCAAGGATGGCTTCAAGGCCACCGAACTGGAAATCGTCGGTACCGTCGGCAAGCGCAACACCGGCACCAGCGTGTACTTCGCGCCGGATCCGAAATATTTCGATTCACCGAAATTCTCCATCAGCCGCCTCAAGCACGTGCTCAAGGCCAAGGCTGTGCTGTGTCCGGGGCTGCTGGTCAGTTTCGAAGACAAAAGCACCGGCGAGAAAGTCGAATGGCATTACGAAGACGGCCTGCGCTCCTATCTGGTGGACGCGGTCAGCGAATTCGAACGCCTGCCGGACGAGCCATTCTGCGGCAGCCTGGCCGGTAATAAAGAAGCGGTGGACTGGGCGCTGCTGTGGCTGCCGGAAGGTGGCGACGCGGTGCAGGAAAGCTACGTCAACCTGATCCCGACGGCGCAGGGCGGTACCCACGTCAACGGTTTGCGTCAGGGCCTGCTCGACGCAATGCGCGAGTTCTGCGAATTCCGCAGCCTGCTCCCACGCGGCGTGAAGCTGGCGCCGGAAGACGTCTGGGAACGCATCGCTTTCGTGCTGTCGATGAAGATGCAGGAACCGCAGTTCTCCGGCCAGACCAAAGAACGTCTGTCGTCCCGTGAAGCGGCGGCGTTCGTTTCCGGCGTGGTCAAGGACGCTTTCAGCCTGTGGCTCAACGCCAATCCGGAAACCGGTCTGGCGCTGGCCGAACTGGCGATCAACAACGCCGGTCGTCGCCTCAAGGCGAGCAAGAAAGTTGAGCGTAAGCGCGTTACCCAGGGCCCTGCGCTGCCGGGCAAACTGGCCGACTGCGCGGGTCAGGATCCGATGCGCTCCGAGCTGTTCCTGGTCGAAGGTGACTCCGCCGGCGGTTCCGCCAAGCAAGCGCGGGACAAGGAATTCCAGGCGATCCTGCCATTGCGCGGCAAGATCCTCAACACCTGGGAAGTCGACGGCAGCGAAGTGCTGGCGAGCCAGGAAGTGCACAACATTGCCGTGGCCATCGGTGTCGATCCGGGCGCCACGGACATGAGCCAGCTGCGCTACGGCAAGATCTGCATCCTCGCCGACGCCGACTCCGACGGTCTGCACATCGCCACGCTGCTGTGTGCGCTGTTTGTCCAGCATTTCCGCCCGCTGGTGGATGCCGGGCACGTCTACGTGGCGATGCCGCCGCTGTACCGCATCGACCTCGGCAAAGAGATCTACTACGCCCTCGACGAAGCCGAGCGCGACGGGATTCTCGACCGTCTGGTGGCCGAGAAGAAACGCGGCAAGCCACAGGTCACCCGATTCAAAGGCCTGGGTGAAATGAACCCGCCGCAGCTGCGCGAAACCACCATGGACCCGAACACCCGGCGTCTGGTGCAGCTGACACTGGGCGACGATTTTGCCCAAACCTCGGAAATGATGGACATGCTGCTGGCGAAGAAACGCGCCGGTGACCGCAAGACCTGGCTCGAATCCAAGGGCAACCTGGCCGAGGTGCTGGCCTGATGCGGTTTGGCTGGGCCTTGGTGGGTGCCTTGCTGCTGAGTGCGATGAGCGTGTCGGCCGAACCGCTGCAGGAGCTGCGCGTGCTCTCCGAACACCCGGTCGAAGGCATGCGTGGCGGCAACCTGTCGGGACTGGCCATGTGTGGCAGCGAGTTGTGGACGGTGTCGGACCGCGATGACGACCAGATCTATCGACTCAACACCGCCGATCAGGTCTGGCAGGCTGAAGCCTTGCACATCGACGTGCCTCTGGTGCCGGAGACCGGTTTGCCGTGGGGATTGCGCTCGCGCAATTGGGCCGCGTCGTTCGTGCGCGGTGGCGACCTGGATTTCGAAGGCATCAGCTGCGACAGCGCCGGCAATCGCTACATTGTCAGCGAGGGCCACGCGGCGGTCCTGCAAGTGCCCGTCAGCGGCCCGGTCAACTGGCTGAAGATTTCGCCGATGATGGTTCGCGAAGCGCGGGCCAGTGGCATGCTCCTGCATTTCAATGCGATCTTCGAAGGTCTGGCGATCAACCCGGCGGGCGATCAGATGTGGCTGGCCGGGGAACGGCAAAACCGTGGCTTGCTGTTGATCAAGCGTCAGCAGACCGTGTGGGATTGCGACGGTCGTTGCGTGCTGCTCAGCGAGGGCGGCAAGGAGATGCAGCCGCCGCAGTTCCCGCACGCCAAAGCAGTCGACCGCGACTTTTCCGACCTTTCGTTGTTCAACGGCAAATTGTTTACCCTTGAACGCAACGCCTTCCAGATTTGTCGGCGTGATGCGCAGACCGCCAAGGTCGAGCGTTGCTGGTCGTACGCTGCTGAACTGTTGCAGGCCAACCGCCGTTATTCGCAGAACTTCGGGTTGGAAGAGGCGCTGATCGTTGATGCGGAGGGGGCGTGGGTCGGCGTCGACAATAATTTCGGCCCGCGCGCCGACGGTGAGGTTCGGCCGATCGTCTGGCGCTTCGCCGCGCCTGAAGGTGGCTGGAGCGCCAAACCGTGAGTCAGCAACCGCCGGGCAAACGCGCCGGCCGGGTGTTGATGATTCTGGCCTGGTGCGCGGGACTGTTTCTGGCCACACGGTTTTTCGGCCAGTGGGAAGAACGTCAGCAGAATCCGAACGTGGTGGTCACGTCCGAGCAGCATGACGGCGTGGTCGAAGTAAAACTGGCGGGCAATGCCCAAGGGCATTTCGTCGCCAGTGGCCAGATCAACGGTGAGCCGGTGGAGTTCATGCTCGACACCGGCGCGACCGATGTGGCGATCCCGGCGGATCTGGCCAAACGCTTGAAACTGGAAGAAGGTTTCGGTGTGACCCTGAGCACGGCCAACGGCCTGAGCCAGGGCTACCGGACAAAGATCGAGCGCCTGCAACTGGGCGACATCGTGCTGCGGGACGTCCGCGCACTGGTGGCGCCGGGGCTGCATGGCGATCAGGTGCTGCTCGGCATGAGCGCCCTGAACAAACTTGAATTCACCCAGCGCGGTGGCACCATGCTGCTGCGCCAGACAACGAACCGATGAGGCCCGCATGAGCGACTCCCTTGATCTCAGCCTGGACGGTGTAGAACGCCGCTCGCTGGCTGACTTCACCGAAAATGCCTACCTCAACTACTCCATGTACGTGATCATGGACCGTGCCCTGCCGCATATCGGCGACGGTCTGAAACCGGTACAGCGGCGTATCGTCTACGCCATGAGCGAGCTGGGGCTGGACGCTGATTCCAAGCACAAGAAATCGGCGCGTACCGTCGGTGACGTGCTCGGCAAGTTCCACCCGCACGGCGACTCGGCGTGCTACGAAGCGATGGTGCTGATGGCTCAGCCGTTCAGCTATCGCTACACGCTGGTTGACGGTCAGGGTAACTGGGGTGCGCCGGACGATCCGAAGTCCTTCGCCGCCATGCGTTATACCGAAGCGCGCCTGTCGCGCTATTCCGAAGTGCTGCTCAGCGAGTTGGGCCAGGGCACGGCCGACTGGGGGCCGAACTTCGACGGCACCTTGCAGGAACCCTTGGTTCTGCCGGCACGTTTGCCGAATATCCTGCTCAACGGCACCACCGGCATTGCTGTCGGCATGGCCACCGACGTACCGCCGCACAACCTGCGCGAAGTCGCTACCGCTTGCGTGCGCCTGCTCGATGAGCCGAAAGCCACGGTCGAACAGCTCTGCGAACACATTCAAGGCCCGGACTATCCGACCGAAGCGGAAATCATCACGCCGCGTGCCGACCTGCTGAAAATGTACGAAACCGGCAAGGGCTCGGTACGCATGCGCGCCGTGTACCACGTCGAGGACGGCGACATCATCGTCACCGCGCTGCCGCACCAGGTCTCCGGGGCCAAAGTGCTGGAGCAGATCGCCGCGCTGATGCAGGCCAAGCCGTCGAAAGCACCGCAGATCGCTGACCTTCGTGATGAATCCGACCACGAAAACCCGTGCCGCATCGTAATCATTCCGGTCAACAGCCGCGTCGATCACGAAGCGCTGATGCAGCACCTGTTCGCCAGCACCGAGCTGGAATCGACCTACCGGGTCAACGTCAACATCATCGGTCTGGATGGCAAGCCGCAGCTGAAAAACCTGCGCGCATTGCTGGTCGAATGGCTGGAGTTCCGCGTACTGACCGTGCGTCGTCGCCTGCAATTCCGCCTCGACAAGGTCGAGCGCCGCCTGCACCTGTTGGACGGTTTGTTGATCGCTTACCTCAATCTGGATGAAGTGATCCACATCATCCGCACCGAGGAGCATCCGAAAGCCAAGCTGATCGAGCGCTTCGCCCTCAGCGAAATCCAGGCCGACTACATCCTCGACACCCGGCTGCGGCAGTTGGCGCGCCTGGAAGAGATGAAGCTGCGCGATGAGCAGGACGAGCTGCTCAAGGAACAGGCCAAGTTGCAAGCCTTGCTGGGCAGCGAAGCCAAACTGAAGAAGCTGGTGCGCACCGAGCTGCTGAAAGACGCTGAAACCTATGGCGATGATCGTCGTTCGCCGATCGTCGAGCGTGCCGAAGCCAAGGCGCTGACCGAACACGATCTGCTGCCGAACGAGAAAGTCACCGTCGTGCTGTCCGAGAAGGGCTGGATCCGCTCGGCCAAGGGTCACGACATCGACGCCACCGGCCTGTCGTACAAGGCTGGCGATGGTTTCAAGACCTCGGCGGCGGGGCGCTCCAATCAGTTTGCGGTGTTTATCGATTCTACCGGTCGCAGTTACTCGGTGGCCGCGCACACCTTGCCGTCGGCTCGAGGCCAGGGTGAGCCATTGACCGGTCGTCTGACCCCGCCGCCCGGCGCCACGTTCGAATGCGTGCTGATGCCCGAAGACGATGCGTTGTACGTGATCGCCTCCGATGCCGGTTACGGTTTCGTGGTCAAGGGTGAAGACCTGCAAGCCAAAAACAAGGCCGGTAAAGCCCTGTTGAGCCTGCCGAACAACGCCAAAGTTATCGCGCCGCGCCCAGTGGCCGATCGTGAGCAGAACTGGCTGGCCTCGGTCACGACCGAAGGTCGCCTGCTGATCTTCAAAATCAGCGATCTGCCACAATTAGGGAAGGGCAAAGGCAACAAGATCATCGGTATTTCCGGTGAGCGTGTGGCCAGTCGCGAAGAATACGTCACGGACATCGCCGTACTTCCGGAAGGCGCAACCTTGGTGCTGCAGGCCGGAAAACGGACCCTGTCGCTGAAGGCCGACGATCTCGAACACTATAAAGGTGAGCGTGGACGTCGCGGGAATAAACTCCCGAGGGGCTTCCAGCGGGTGGATGCGCTGCTCGTCGAAAACCTCAATTAGGCGAAAACGCCCCTCTAGAGGCGTCGAACTACGATTTAACGCGTAGATCGACGCTTTGGCGCTGGAGTCGGAACGCATATTCACGGATGATATGGCCTTTCCAAGCGCCGGCGTGGCCGAGCGTTCTTCATATTTATTGAGTATTTTCACTGTGGTCAGCCTTGTGGCGGCCACCTGGACGGGATGATGACTGCTCTGCGCCCTCTTATTTTCCTGCTCGCTGGCGTTTTGGGCCTGGCGGGCTGCAGCGTTCACCAGCCGGTGTCGCTGTATCAACTGGACAGCGGAAGTCCGGTTCAGCCTGCGCAAAGCGCTGGCATGGCGGTTTTGTTGGGCCCGATCGTCGTGGCCGATTACCTGCAACGAGAAACCCTGCTGCAGCGTCAGCCCGACGGCAGCCTGCAAGCCTCGACCGATGGTCGCTGGGCGGGCAGCCTTTCGTCGGATATCGATCAGTTGCTGATGCGACAGGTGGCGGGTCATCTGGACAGTCAGCGTGTAGTGCTGGCACCCGCGACGTTGGGCTTCACGCCGGATGTGCAGGTATTGCTAACCATCACGCGACTGGATTCCGGTCAGAAACAACCGGCAATCCTCGATGCGCAATGGCGTCTGATCGACCGTCGTGGGCAGGTACGCGATAACCGCATCGTTCATCTGCAAGAGTTGCATGCCGGGACCACGGCTTCGCAGGTGCAAGCACAGGGGATTCTGCTGCAGCGTCTGGCCGAGCAGTTGTCGGTGGCGCTCAAGCCATTGGCCAACCAGCCGCCGGTGGCCGAAGCACCGCGTAAGGCAGCGCCTAAACCGGCAGCGCCGGCGGCGGATGCAGAGAAGCAGCCGAAGATTCCGATGGCTTCGCCGATTCGCACGGATATGGAAGTGTTCCGCTTCTGAGTCTGGTTCGAGTCAAAAAGCCCGCCTTGTGCGGGCTTTGTTGTGTCTGGGGGCTGGAAATCTTTGCCGTCAGTGCGGGCCTCTTCGCGAGCAAGCTCGCTCCCACAGGTCTTGAAGGTGTTCACAAGGTCTGTGGCAGCCACCGTCCACTGTGGGAGCGAGCTTGCTCGCGAAAGGGCCGGTACAGGCCACAAAAAAGCCCGCAGACAATCACTTGTTTGCGGGCTTCTGTGCATCAGGCCTGAAGCTTACGCCCGGCGCTCATGCATCCGCGCCAGTTGCCGCTCGAGCATCGACGGATAAGGCTCCATCAAGCGCTCCACACAGCAAGCCCCCTCAGGGCTGGCGATCGGACGGATCCGCGCACGCTGGCGAATCAGCCCGTCGTCACCGATCTTGCGCTCGACCAGCAGCAGGTTGCGGCTGTGCTGCGACAGGGCCAGGGCATCCTGGGCCGAGTCGGTCAGCAGCAAGTCGATCTGGCTCAGACCGAACAGGTCTTCACCCAGGGTCAGGCCCAACTGCAATTGCAGGGTGATGCCGCTGTCGGCGACTTCGATCTGCAATTGATGGCCCAGCGCCCGCAGCAATTCACCGCAGCAGATCGCATTGGTCAGGTAGTCGTCACCGCTGTCTTCGGTGTGGAACAGCATCAGCGTGCTGCCGTCGTTCAGGGTTTCGATCTCGCCCTGATACAGCGAAGCGGCCTGATCGAGGCAATCGCGGTAGCGCTCCAGCAACTCTTCCAGACGGGCACGCGGCAGGCGCCGCAGTTGTTCCTGCGAGCCCAGTTGCACGGCCAGTACCGCGCTGTGCTGGGGCACGCTAGGCGTGGCCTTGCGCGTGATCGGTTGCGGCGCTGCATCCAGCGATTCGTCGCGCAGGTCAGCAAAAGCGTCGTCGTCTTCATCATCTTCAACGGTGCTGACCACATGGCGCGGTGCAGGTTTTTGCGCAGCCATCGGGCGGGTTTCGTCAAAGCTCGGGTCGCGCAGGTTGCGCACTTCGAACTCTGGCTCATCCTCTTCTTCGAACTCGGGTTCCGGCTCGGGCTCGGGTTTGGGCGCAGGCTCTGGGGCGAAGTTGGCGTGCAGCTGACGCGCCAGATCGCCGATCTCGTCCTGACGGTCGGTACCCGGGGTGTATTCGTCGATGTTGCGCAGCCAGACGCGCAATTGCAGCAGGGGCGTCGACAGATAGCGGCCCATGCGCAGACTCAGAGCCAGCGACAGCGCCAACAGGATCGCACTGAGAATGCCCATGCTCTGCAGGCTGATGGTCATCGGCTGCTGAAACTGATCCATGTCCAGGCTGATGCGCAGTTGCCCGGCAGTCACGTCCTGGAAGGTGATCTTGCTCTCGTACATGCCCTCGGCTTCGCCCAACAGGCTGTGCTTGGGGCGCTGACCGGATTCGGCGAGGATGCGGTTGTCCACGCTATAGATGGCCGCGTGGGCCACCAGCTTGTTCTTGGTCAGGTTGTTGAGCAGCACGTTGAGGCTGAGGATGTCGTTGGATACCAACAGTTCAGTGGCGGAGGTGGCGGTCTGCGTGGTCAGGCTTTCGCCCAGCGCGTCGGCCTGCTCGTGCATGGCCTGCTTGAACTGCAAGCCCATCACCCCGGCATAGATCACCAGGGCCAGAGCGACCAGGATCACGTTATGGCTGGCAATGCGCAATGCAATCGGCACACGGCGATGACGCAGTGCACGGAAGATCAGCAGGAAGAAGTTATCGGTTTTAACTGGCGTGGGCCGGTTCACTGAGCTCGGCTCTTTTGTCCGTGAAGTTGACGCGCAGTATAGCGACAGGCCCTAGACCGGCAAAGCGCTCGCGGTGCCCGATGGTCACTGAAAGTGGGTAGAATGCGGTTTTTTTCCAGTTGCGGGGGTGCGCGTTGCGCGAAATCGTCCTGATTAACATCACGGGAGTCGACCGTCCGGGTCTGACTGCGGCCATTACTGGCGTTCTGGCACAAGGTGGTGTGAACATTCTCGACATCGGTCAGGCGGTGATCCACGACACCCTGTCGTTCGGCATCCTGGTCGAGATTCCCGACTCCGAGCAAGGCAAAGCCGTGCTCAAGGACATCCTGTTCAAGGGCTACGAGCTCGACCAGCAGGTGCGTTTCACCCCGGTGTCCGAAGAGGACTACCAGCAATGGGTGGGCAATCAGGGCAAGAAACGCCACATCGTCACCCTGTTGACCCGCAAAGTGACCGCCGGCCAATTGCAGGCGGTCAGCTCGATCACCGCCAAATATGGCTTGAACATCGACCATATCGACCGTCTGTCGGGTCGCATGCCGCTGGACACTCCGGCGGACAAGGGCAAGGGCTGCATCGAGTTCTCCGTGCGTGGCGAAGCGGCTGATCCGCAGGCGCTGCGTGCCGAATTCCTCAGCGTCGCGCAGGAGCTGAACGTCGACATCGCCTTCCAGGAAGATTCGCTGTTCCGGCGCAACCGGCGTCTGGCGGTATTCGATATGGACTCGACCCTGATCGAAGCCGAAGTCATCGACGAGCTGGCCAAGGCCGCCGGTGTCGGCGAGCAAGTCTCGGCCATCACCGAGCGTGCGATGGCGGGCGAACTGGACTTCCGCGCCAGCTTCAAAGAGCGTCTGGCATTGCTCAAAGGCCTGGATGTCAGCGTACTGGATTCGATTGGCGCCTCGCTGCGCCTGACCGAAGGTGCCGAAACCCTGTTCGCCGAGCTCAAACGCCTGGGCTACAAGACTGCGATCCTGTCCGGCGGCTTCACTTACTTCGCCAAGCAGTTGCAGGCCAAACTCGGCATCGACTACGTGTTCGCCAACGAACTGGAAGTGGTCGACGGCAAGTGCACCGGCGTGGCGATCGAACCGATTGTCGATGCCCAGCGCAAGGCTGACCTGCTGAAGGAGCTGGCCCATAAGGAAGGTTTGCGCCTGGAGCAGACCATCGCCGTCGGCGACGGTGCGAATGACCTGCCGATGCTGGCGATTGCCGGTCTGGGTGTGGCATTCCGCGCCAAGCCGCTGGTCAAGCAGTCGGCGAAGCAGGCGATCTCCACGCTGGGGCTGGATGGCGTGCTGTATCTGCTGGGCTTTCGCGATCGCGACGGGCAGCTCTGAGCCTGAGGCGGCCTCTGTGGCGAGGGAGCAAGCTCCCTCGCCACAGTTTCTTTAAAGCTTTAAAGCGATTTCCACAACGAGTCGAAATCCTCCTCGCCCCCGCCATGCTGCGCGGCTTCCAGCGAGCGATAGGCAAACTGATTGAAACTGTGCGTGCTCGCCACCCGTCGATCCAGCCCGGCGCGGTGTTCTTCGCCATGGGTGTTGATCAGCACTTTATTGCCTTCCTGAAACGGCAGGCGCGGAGCCAGCAAGGTCGCGGGCAAGTCGATGGCACTGATCTCGGGCAGCAGCAGGCCTCGCAAGTAGTGGCTGTGATCGTCCCGTGAACGCACCAGTTGCAAACCGCAGGGCTCGGCGTGCGGCGCCACCAGCTCAATGCCCATTTGCGGTCCGCCACCGCGTACCTGACGAATCCAGCGCACCACCGCAATGCTCCAGCCTTGATTCGAGCTGTCCTGAATCCCGACCATTTCCCCGGCCTGCAACTCGGCGGGCACTTCGTTCGGCCAGCCCAGGCAATAACCTCCGGGGCTATGGTTGATCACCGGCAAGGTGTAAGTCGGGTAGTGCGGAGTGTGGTCGGCTGTGCTGTCGTCTTCGCCGATATGGTCGTACTGAATCTCTTCGTACGGCAGAAATTCCTCAGCGCTGTTTTGCGGGGCGGCGTCGAACGCCTGGCTCCAACTGTCTTTTTCGCCCTTGGCCACGGCGCGGCTGAAGTTCGCTGCACGGGCACCGGGATGCTTGAGCAGCTCGCTGAAGGTACGTTCGCCGCCCAAGTAGAAGTGCAGGGCGCTCATGCCGACGCACACGGTCAGGTTGCCCTGGCCGGGGGTGCGCTGAAAACTGCGCTCGGCGGTCTGGCCCCAACTGGCGTGCAGATGCTGCAGGGTGTCGAGGCTCAGTCCCGACGGGACGGGCAGTGGTGTCGATGTTTCCTGATGCAGTAAATGCGCTTCGATGACATTCACCAGCGGCTGCGGATTGACGCCGAGCAGGGTGCCCTGTTGTTCCTTGCGAAACATGCTGCGGTAGCGCGGGCCGGTGTCCAGATCGGCGCAGATGGCGAACAGCCCGTCGTCCGGGCTGCCGGGATGCAGTCTGAGCAGGGCGCTCCACGGCTCCAGCACCTCAGCCAGTCGGGCGATCTGGTTCTGCCGCAGTTGGTTGCAACGAGCGCTGCCCAGCAGCAGCGCGGCGATGTAGGTCTGCTCCAGGCTCAGCTCGGTGGTCAGGCTCGCCAGGTCGTCGTGCACCCGACGCTGTTGCAGTTGCACGCCGCAGGCGCAGCGATACAACTGATGCAGCTCGAACCACAGTTGTTCCGGCGCCGGGCTATACAGCTGCGCGGCGCGCAGCAGTTGTCCCTTGAGCGCATGCGCAGCGCGTTGCAGGGCCTGACTGACCAGCGCCGCACGATCCTTGTGGTACTTGGGCACGATGCGCAGCACGATCTGTTTGTAACCGATGGCCAACTGACTTTGCAGTGCCTGACACAGGTTGCTGATCTTGCGCGAACGGTCATCGAGCATGATCGCCTGATGCAGGAAGTGCCGTTCCAGATGCTGGCAGACGAAATACACCTCGGGACGCAGCAGCTCCAGCAGTTGCAGGCGATTGTCACTCGGGGTCAGCAATTGATTGAGTTCGCCCAGGCCTTGGTACAACTGGCGGGCGGTTTCGCCGATGTTGGCCTTGGGCAGGCCGGCGATCCAGCGCTTGAGGTCGCGCGGGGTGGCTTCGCAGAACGACAGGCGCGACTGCGTGGGAATCGGAGCGCTCAGCAGCGGGGGGGAGATGGTCTGGCTCATGCCAAAAACCATAGCAGCAAATGAGCATGTCGGCCTTCAACCGGTAGGAGCTGCGGCAGGCTGCGATCTTTTGATCCTGGTTTTTAAAAACTAAGTCAAAAGATCGCAGCCTGCGGCAGCTCCCACAGGGGGCGCCAATGGATCAGGCGTTTGGCAGCGCCAGAGCCTGGCCCATTTGTACTGGCGAACCGGCGACCAACTCTTCAGCCCATTTCACCTGATCCGGGCCAAACAGCACGATCGCGGTCGAACCCAGCTTGAAGCGTCCCAGTTCAGCACCTTTTTCCAGATGAATCGGCGCACGGGCAGCTTCGTCGTAGCGGAAGGTTTTCAGCTCGCGCTTCGGCGGGGTCACCAGACCGGCCCATACGGTTTCAATCGAAGCGACGATCATCGCACCCACCAGCACCACAGCCATCGGCCCGCGCTCGGTGTCGAAAATGCACGCCACACGTTCGTTGCGGGCGAACAGTTCCGGCACGTTTTCCGCGGTGGTCTGGTTGACCGAGAAAATCCGGCCCGGGATGTAGACCATTTCGCGCAGGGTGCCGGCCAGCGGCATGTGCACGCGGTGGTAATCCTTCGGCGACAGGTAAATGGTGGCGAAGTCGCCGCCCATGAACGGTGCGGCATTCGCCGCGTCACCGCCGAGCAGTTCCAGCACGCTGAAGCTATGGCCCTTGGCCTGGAACACGCGACCGTGTTCGATCGGGCCGAGCTGGCTGACCGCACCGTCGGCCGGGCTGAGGATCGCGCCCGGGGTCTGGTCCAGCGGGCGCGCGCCGTCTTTCAGGGCACGGGTGAAGAAGGCATTGAAGTGCTCGTAGGCGGTCAGGTCTTCGACCAGCGCTTGCGACATGTCCACCTGATAACGCTTGGCGAACCACTGGGTGAAGGCATTCTTGAACCAGCGCACGCGGCACTCGGCAATGCAGCCGGCCAGACGCGACAGCAGGTGATGAGGCAGCAAGTACTGGCTGAGGATAAACAGACGCTCTTTCATTAGTTGTCCTTAGAACCTTGAATCTCGACAGGCGTATCAGGGTGGTTGCCCCATTCGCCCCAGGAACCGGCGTAGCCCTTGACCCGCGGATAACCGAGGGACTTGGCCACCAGATAAGTGAAGCCCGACCGGTGATGGGTCTGGCAGTGGGTAATGATTTCTTTGTCCTTGGTGATCCCGAGGTCTTCGAGGATCTGCGGCATGTCCGTGCGGATCCGCAGCTGACGCGCCTTGTCCATGCCCGCCGTCCATTCGAAATTGACCGCGCCGGGGATGTGTCCGCCCTTGGCGGCCAGCACTTTCTCGCCGGAATATTCCAGCGGCCCACGGGCATCCCAGATCGCCAGATCGGCGGCGCCGAGTCGACTTTGCAGGTATTCGCGGGTGGCGGTCGGCCCTTCGTGCAGGGTCAGCGCCACCGGGCCGCCCACGGCAGGCGGCACCTGGATCGACATCGGCATGCCCGCTTCCAGCCACGCCGGCAGACCGCCGTCGACATAGTGGTATTTGTCGTGACCGATCACATCCAGGAGCCAGGTGAAACGTCCGGCCCAACCGCCGCCCTCGTCGTCGTAGACCACGTAGACCGCCTCCTGGCGATGCCCCAGCTCACCGAACAACGCCTCCAGATCGGCTTTGGCCGGCAGCAGCCCCGGCGCCGGCGGCTGGCCGAGCTGGGTGCGTTTCGGGTCGACAAAGCGTGCGCCGGGAAGATGACCTTCGGCATAACGGGCAGGGCTGGTCAGATCCACCAGAATCAGTTCAGGGGAATCGAGACGCGGGAGCAGGTCGCTCGGCTCGATGACGAGCGGCAAGCCAGAGAAGTCAGACATGTGAGGTCTCCAGAGCACAAAGGGGGGGATTGTAGCGCAGCCTCATCGGCCACGGCTGCTAAAGCTGTGCAGGGCTTTCTCGATGCATTGTGCAGTTTTGCCGAATGCCTGCACGGTGATGTCGGCGAACGGCCCGCCGCCCTGATCGGCCACGACGATCATGATCACCCGGCCGTTATTGACCAGTGAACGCAGGAACAGGTGCTCGCCACGGAACAGCGAACGCAGGCCCGGCGGCAACAATGCGGAAAACTGTGCGTTGTTCTCGGGGTTGATCCGTACTTGTGCCTGCTGCGCGAGTAACCGTTGCAGGACTTTGCTCTGACTGACGACAAAATTCAGCGCGGCGGCTTCCTTCGGCAAACCGAAGGTCTGGTGTACGCGCAGATTGGACTGCGTGCGGTCGGCCATCAGAATCATCACCCGACGCATGCCGCTGGCGACCAGCGCATCGCGCGCGGCGACGGTCAGGCTCATGGCATTGGTGAAGCGGCTTGGCTCAGCCAGCAGTTCGGCGCATTGTCGGCGCCATTGCGTCAGGTCCTCGGCATTTGGCGCGGCCGCTGGCAGCATCCCGGCCGGCAAGCGATGGGTACCCCACGGCCACAATAATGAAACGGCCGGGTGCCACAGATCGGGCATGGCATGCTGGCGCGCACTGTTGGCGGCTTGCTGGTGCAACTGCTGCTGCACTTCATCCATCGAGATTTGCAGATAAAGGCTGGTCAGGTACTGCCAGCGCTCGCTGTGCGGACTGTCCCAGGCCTGTTGCGCCGACAGCGCCAGACCGTTGGCCAGCAATACGGTGTTGGCCGGTTGATTGAGCCAGCGGCGCAAAGTCGGATCGTCATCGAGGCGATTCTGCTGGCGCAGCGGATGCTCGCTGTCGCGGGCGATACGCAGCACTTTCACCAGTTCGCGCTGTTCGCTGAGCAGCAGTTTATAGCCTTGCTGCACCCAGATCGGCAGGTGCCAGACCTGTACCAGTGCCTCGGCGATCTTCAGCAGGCGTACGCCAAACAGTTGCTTCTCGACCACCAGCGCCGATTCGCCCTTGTGGATCACCCGCAGCTCCCACTCTTCGAGCAACTCGGGAAACGTCAGCGCCAGCGGCCATAACGGCGACAGAAACAACAGGCTGCCCCAATGAATGTCCTGCCACAGGCGCGCGAGGCGACTGGCAAAAAAACCGTTGGCCTGTTGTGTGGCGTGCTGGCTGATCATTTGCAGTTGGCGCAGGGCTTTGGGGATTTGCAGCTGCGGTTCGACCGGCAGGCGCGCGAGCAATTCTTCGGTACGCGCCAGGCCCAGACGGTTGATCGCCACCTCGAGATTTTCCGCCGCAGCGGCCAGGGTGCCGTGGGTGTGACGATTCGCCTCACGGATGATGCTCAAGGCCAGTGCCGGGCTGTCCTGCATCAGGTCGGCAATGTCGCGCAGCGAACTGCGGTTGTCACGGATCGCGCGGCACACCTTGTCGTGAGCCTCTTGCGGCACGGGCAGCCGGACGCTGTCGAGCAGCTTGACCCAGCCTTCGAGGGTGGTCGGTTTTACGTGTGGGACGTTCGTTTCATTAGCCATGTCTGGACGGGATCTTCACTGACTGTAGACGCGCCCGGCATGGGCTAAATTGGCTTTTCGCCTGAACTGGC
This sequence comes from Pseudomonas sp. SCPG-7, assembly GCF_002156405.1. NCBI lineage: Bacteria > Pseudomonadati > Pseudomonadota > Gammaproteobacteria > Pseudomonadales > Pseudomonadaceae > Pseudomonas > Pseudomonas sp. SCPG-7. The sequence goes on from NZ_MVOO01000013.1 coordinate 78,774, forward strand.
TATAGTCTGGCGCAGTTTTGCCGATAAGTAGAAGAAGAGATTTTTTAACTTCCGAATATGACCTTGAACCCGACTTAAGTAAGTACTTTCTACCTATGGCTAAAATTATCGGCATCATCGTCGTATTCGCGAGCGTGCTCGGCGGATACGTGCTCTCCCACGGCAAAATTGCCGCCCTGATCCAGCCCTTCGAGGTGATGATCATCGGTGGTGCGGCCCTCGGTGCATTCCTCCAGGCCAACCCCGGTTACATGACGATGCACGTGCTCAAGAAATCCCTGAGCATGTTCAGTTCGCGCTTCAGCCACACGTTCTATCTGGAAGTGCTGGGCCTGATCTACGAGATCCTCAACAAGAGCCGCCGCGAAGGCATGATGGCCATCGAAGGCGATATCGAAGACGCCGCTGCGAGCCCGATCTTCGCCAAGTACCCGGCCGTGCTCAAAGACGAACGCATGACCGCGTTCATCTGCGATTACCTGCGCATCATGTCCTCCGGCAACATGGCTCCGCATGAGCTGGAAGGCCTGTTCGACATGGAGCTCTACAGCCTCAAGGAAGACCTTGAGCACCCGTCCCATGCGGTGAACGGCATCGCCGACGCCATGCCTGGTTTCGGTATCGTCGCGGCGGTACTGGGTATCGTGGTGACCATGGCGTCCCTGGGCGAAGGCGATCAGAAATCCATCGGTCTGCACGTGGGTGCGGCTCTGGTCGGTACCTTCTTCGGTATTCTCGCGGCCTACGGCTTCTTCGGCCCGTTGGCGCATTCCCTGGCCCACGATGCCAAGGAAGAGCTGAACGTCTATGAAGCCATCAAGGCTTCGCTGGTGGCGTCGGCTTCCGGCATGCCGCCATCGCTGGCGGTGGAGTTCGGGCGCAAGGTTCTGTACCCGGCGCACCGTCCAAGCTTCGCCGAGCTGGAACAAGCCGTTCGCGGTCGCTAAGTCATGGAAAATAATCAGCCGATAATCATCAAGCGCGTCAAGCGCATAGCCGGTGGGCATCACGGCGGGGCGTGGAAGATCGCCTTCGCCGACTTCGCCACGGCGATGATGGCGTTCTTCCTGGTGTTGTGGTTGCTGTCCACCGCAACGCCGGAGCAGAAGATCGCCATCGCCGGTTACTTCAAGGATCCGGTCGGCTTCTCCGAAAGCGGCACGCCGTACATCATCGATCTGGGCGGCACACCGACCCTGGCGCCGGAAAACACCCTCAACCCTGAAGTGAAATCGCAGCCGCAACCGGACAAGGTCACGGTCGACACCGAGCAGGTCGAAGGCATGGCCGAGCAGGTCGAGAAAGAACGCCTGGAACTGTTGCTGCAGGAACTGCAGAACAAGGTCGACGAGAACCCGCAGCTGCAGAAGTTCAAGGATCAGATCCTGTTCGAGATCACCCCGAACGGCCTGCGCATCCAGATCATGGACGCCGAAAACCGGCCGATGTTCGACTCGGGCTCCGCGCGTCTGAAGCCGTACTTCGAAGACATCCTGCTGGCCATGGCCGACACCATCAAAGCGGTGCCGAACAAGATCAGCATCAGCGGTCACACGGATGCCAAGCCGTACACCGGCACCGGTGATTTCGGTAACTGGGAACTCTCGGCCAACCGTGCCAACGCCGCGCGGCGTGCGCTGGTGGCAGGCAGCTATCCGGATTCGCAGGTGGCGCGGGTCGTCGGTTATGCCTCGTCGGCGTTGTTCGACAAGGAAAACCCGTTCAACCCGGTCAACCGCCGCATCGACATTGTGGTCCTGACCAAAAAGGCCCAGGCCGCCATCGAAGGTTCGCAAGGTGCCGACGCGGCCAAGCCAGCCGCCGAAGGTCAGAACGGCGCCGCTCCGGCGACGCCGGTCGATCCGAACGCGCTGCCGGCGGATCAGCAACCGGTGCCGGCCCACGAGTTGCGCGAACGCTTGAACCTGTTCGACGACGCCGCACCGAAACCGGCCGCGCCGGGGACTGCGGCGCCAGCGCCGTCTGCTCCGCCAGCCGCTGCACCGGCCCCCGCACCGAAGCAGTGACCGACAAAAAAGCCGACAATGATGTCGGCTTTTTTGTGGCTGTTGATCGGCTTCAAAAACCGCGTCGAATCCGGTTTTTCAGTTGTTCATGGAACAGATCGGCGTTGCGCTTATAGGTACCACTGAAGGATTCGTTGCTCGAATCCAGCGTCATCGAGCGCTTGCTCGACACTTCTTCACGATAGGCATCGATGAAGAAATTCAGATCACTGGCTGTGCTCAGCTTCGGCCACTTGTCCAGATACTCCGGCAACCGCGCGGGCCCGGTGCGGAACGAGCAGATCCGTCGGTTGCTGATGGTCGCTTCGCCGATTTCGAACGGCACCCACCACGACAGTGCGGTTTTCTCCGAAACCACCGCCAGCAGGTGTGTGCATTCGGTGATGTTGCGGGTGATCACCCCGGTGATGTCGTCGGTGGTCTGCGATTCCGGGTCGAGTACGTCGAGGTAGGTCTTGATGTTGGCCTGCATCAATTGGGCATTGATCGCCATGGCTTGCGGACGATCGATGTGGCGGTAGCTGATGAATACGGGCATCAGAAGTGTCCTTTTATGGCGAGTTCGCGGTAATAGGCGCCGAGCGCCGTGAGGCGGCAGCCGGTGGAGTGAAGCGCGGCGTAGTACATGTGTTCGGCATCCACCGGTTCGATCAGGCTGTGGCGGTTGCACATTTGCAGTTGCTTGAAGATGTCGCCGTGCTCGGGGTCGAACAGCGCTTCGGTGGGCTCGTAGCTGGGATCGAGCCGGAAGACGAAACTTGGCTCGGGGAACCAGTCCTTGAGTTTGCGCAGGGTTTCCTCGGCAATCAGCGGCGCGACTTCGCGCAGCGGCACGAACTGCGAGACATTGGTCTTGAACACCGGACGCTGTTCCCAGGCGCCCAGCGCATTGTCGACAAACGAATAAACGCTACCGGGGGTGACCTTGCCGAGTACGTTGGCAGCGCCACCGTGCAGCGCTTGCAGCAACAGATCCGTGAATACGCCATGACCGCGACTTTCCACAGCGTACTGTTCTTTTTTGCAAGCCGTGAGAATGGTCACGCCTTCGCCGATCACACTGCTGCCGCCACGCAGATTACGCATGGCGCCTGCTGCGCCGGCCTGGCAGCAATCGAGAATGATGATTTTGTTCTTGATGTGCGGGGCCTTGTCCGCCCACTCCAGAATGTCACTGATGCGGATCCCGTCTCCGCCAGGCTGATAGTCCTGGGGAACCAGGAGTCCTTCGTCGATGCTGGTGTCGAACTGACCATGGCCGGCGAAGTACAGCAGTGCCACGTCACAGTCGCCTGAGAACAGGCTCTGGATCTGCTGTTTCATATGGCTGAGCGTGAGTTTTTCTTCGGCTGAAGTCAGCACTTTGCTGCTGAAGTTCGGTCGCCCGTTGGCGTGACGCTCCAGCACCGACGCCATGGCCATGGCGTCGTTGTTACAGCCGCTCAAGGGCGAGACGTGGTCGTAGTGGTTGATGCCGATAAACAGTCCTTTGCGCATGGTTACACCGCCGTGTGCAGACGAATCGCACTGACGATGCTGTTGGTGTTCCACGCGCACTCGGCGTGAGCCGCCTCACGCACGACAGTGGAAATGCGCTCGGCGCCGAACGGCTTGATCGCGATGATCACTTTGCCCATGCGCTTGGCGATCTCGATTTCCTTGTTGATCCACTTGCTGTAGGTCGAATACATCCCGGCCATGATCAGCACCGCCGAACACGGACGAATCTTGTTTTCGATGGCTTCTTCAAGCTGCTTGTCGGTCTGCGCGCCCATGATCGGGTTGTGCGGCGGCACGGAAAAATTCTTGAAACTGAAATCCGGTCTGGCGCCGAGCAGGCGTACCAGATTGTCGTGGGCGTGGGCGTAGTTCCACGAATGGCTGATGAACAAATGGTAGGTCTGCATGGGGTTCCTCGAAGGTCGCGAAGGTGCGAAGGAGGACCCCAATCTAGGCATCTGACGCGGGCCTACAAGGGCTGGGCGGTGAAAGAGAAATGTCCTGCAAACAGGTGCGGGCGGGTCCGTCAGAAGAGTCTGACGTTTAACGGAATCGGGGATTTGTCAGGCGTGGTCCGACATCCGGCAGCCCTCGGGCGAGAGGCTGCCGGTGCAGATGTTTAGTAGCCGTTTTCCGGCAGGCTGGCGATGATCGAGCGGTAGCTGTTCATCCGCTGCTGCTGCACGCGGCCGTCTTCCAGGGCCTTGAGCAGTGCGCAACCGGGTTCGCGATCGTGTTTGCAGTCGCGGAAGCGGCAGGTGCCGAGCAGGTCGTTGAACTCGATGAAACCGGCTTCGACGTCGGCGCGGCTGACGTGGCCCAGGCCGAATTCACGGATACCCGGGGAGTCGATCAGCTCGCCGCCGCCCGGGAAGTGGAACAGGCGTGCGGTGGTCGTGGTGTGCGTGCCCTGACCGGACAGCTCCGACAACGGGCCGACACGGGTTTCGACTTCCGGCAGCAGGCTGTTGACCAGCGACGACTTGCCGACGCCGGACTGGCCGACGAACACGCTGATGCGCCCGTCGAGCTGCTTCTGCAACTGCTCCATGCCATTGCCGTGATGTGCGGACACTTCCAGCACCGGATAACCCAGCGTGCGGTACACCGCCAGCAGGGCATTGAGCGCCGGGGCGTTTTGCTCGTCGATCAGGTCGAATTTGTTCAGCAGCAGCAACGGGCGGATGCCGGCGTGTTCAGCGGCCACCAGGTAGCGGTCGATCAGGTTGGCATGCGGCTCGGGCAGTGGCGCGAAGACAATGACGATCATGTCGACGTTGGCAGCGACCGGCTTGAGCTGGCCACGACTGTCCGGGCGGCAGAGTTCGGTGGTGCGCGGCAGTTGTGCGACGATCACGCCGATGCCCTGGTTGCCGGCGCGCCAGACCACCCGATCACCGGTCACCAGCGCCGGCAGGTTGGCGCGCAGGTGGCAACGGAATACCTGACCGGCCAGATCGCCGTCCACAGCCTCGACCTCGACCTGCACCCCGAAGTGGGCGATCACCAGGCCGTGTTGCTCAGGCCCCAGATCGCCGCCCTCGAGGGCTTCGACCGCCGAGGACTCGCGTTTGGCGGCGCGGGCGGCGCGCTCGCCCTGAATCTTTTCGATGCGCCAGTTTTGACGACGATTGAGTTGGCGTTTGGCCATGGGTGTTCCGTCTGAAGAATGCAGCGATTAGGTAAAACGGCCGCGAGTTTAGCACGCCCGGGCACCGGCCTAGGCTAAACTGCGCAGCATTGCCTAGGAGCCCGAATATGCAAAACCCGCAGAACCTGATCTGGATCGACCTGGAAATGACCGGTCTGGATCCGGAAAACGACGTCATCATCGAAATGGCCACCATCGTCACCGACAGTGACCTGAACACCCTGGCCGAAGGCCCGGTGATCGCCATTCACCACAGTGACGAAGTGCTCGCCCGCATGGACGAGTGGAACACCCGCACCCACGGCAACTCGGGCCTGACCCAGCGCGTGCGTGACAGCCGTATCAGCATGGCCGAGGCCGAGGCCGAAACCATCGCTTTCCTCGAGAAATGGGTACCGAAGGGCAAGTCGCCGATCTGCGGCAACAGCATCTGCCAGGATCGTCGCTTCCTTTATACCCACATGAAGGCACTGGAAAGCTACTTCCACTACCGCAACCTCGACGTGTCGACGCTCAAAGAGCTGGCCGCACGCTGGGCACCGGACGTGCGCGACAGCTTCAAGAAGGGCAGCACGCACCTGGCACTGGACGACATCCGCGAATCGATCGCCGAGCTGCAGCACTACCGCAAGCATTTCATCAAGTTCTGATGGCTTCCCTGTAGGAGCTGCCGCAGGCTCGGGCCGCGATCGGACGATCTTTTGATGTTGCTTGTAAAAAACAAGATCAAAACATCGCAGCCTGCGGCAGCGCCTACAGAGGATTGTCGTGATCGCGCCCCCTTCTGGTGCGGCTCCGAAATGGCTAGACTGCGCGCCTTCCTGCCAGGACCGCCACCATGTTGCTGATGCTCTATCTGATCGCCATTACCGCCGAAGCCATGACCGGCGCGCTGTCTGCCGGACGGCGCGGCATGGACTGGTTCGGGGTGGTGCTGATCGCCTGCGTCACGGCGCTGGGTGGCGGTTCGGTGCGTGATGTGCTGCTTGGGCACTATCCGCTGACGTGGGTCAAACATCCGGAATACTTGGTGCTGACTTCGGCCGCCGCAATGCTCACCGTGTTCACCGCGCGCTGGATGCGTCACCTGCGCTCACTGTTTCTGGTGCTCGACGCGGTCGGCCTGGTGGCGTTCACCCTGATTGGCTGCATGACTGCGCTGGAAATGGGCCACGGCATGCTGGTGGCCTCGGTCAGCGGCGTGATCACTGGAGTGTTCGGCGGCATCCTGCGCGACATTTTCTGCAACGACATCCCGCTGATCTTCCGCCGCGAACTGTACGCCAGCGTCTCGTTCGCCGCCGCGTGGTGCTACATGCTCTGCCTGTACCTGAATGTACCAAGCGAGCAGGCGATTCTGATCACCTTGTTCGGCGGTTTTCTGCTGCGGTTGCTGGCCATTCGTTTCCATTGGGAAATGCCCAAGTTCGTCTACAACGACGCGCCTTGACGTTCAGCGTGCTGTTTCAGCGCCCACTCGACGTGTTCACGCACCAACTCTGATGGGAAATCACGGCGCGCCTTCAAGGCTTCCATTACCGGAATGCTCGATGGCGCGTTGCCCAGGCCGACCGCCAGATTGCGCAGCCAGCGCTCGTAACCGGCGCGGCGCAGCGGTGAGCCTTCGGTGCTGCTGAGAAATTTGTCCTCGTCCCACATGAACAGCTCCGCCAGTTCGGCGTTGTCCAGGTTGTGCCGTGGCTTGAAATCGCTTTCCCCGGATGGGCGGGCGAAGCGGTTCCACGGGCAGACAATCTGGCAGTCGTCGCAGCCGAACACCCGATTGCCGATCAGCGGGCGCAGGTCTTCGGGGATGGCGTTTTTCAGTTCGATGGTCAGGTACGAGATGCAGCGCCGGGCGTCCAGCACATAGGGGCCGACGAAAGCATTGGTCGGGCAGATGTCCAGGCACGCGGTACAGCGCCCGCAATGTTCGCTGCTGTGCGGTTCGTCCACGGGCAGCGGCAGATCGACAAACAGTTCACTCAAGAAGAAATAGCTGCCGGCCTTGCGGTTCAGCACGAGCGTATTTTTACCGATCCAGCCCAGCCCGGCCTGCTCGGCGATGGCTTTTTCCAGCACCGGGGCGCTGTCGACGAAGGCACGGAAACCGAACGGGCCGATCTGCGACTGAATCTTGTCGGCCAATTGCTGCACACGTTTACGGATCAATTTGTGGTAATCGCGGCCCAAGGCATAACGCGAAACGTAAGCTTTCTCCGGTTGCGCCAGCATTTGCGCCATTTGCGTGTCGCCGGGCAGGTAGTCCATGCGCAGCGAAACCACACGCAACGTGCCGGGAACCAGTTCCTCCGGATGCGAGCGTTTGCTGCCGTGGGCGCCCATGTAATCCATTTCGCCGTGGTAGCCGGCGGCGAGCCAGCGCTGCAGATGCTGCTCATGCTCGGCCAGGTCCAGACCGCTGATGCCGACTTGCTGGAAGCCCAGCTCGCGGCCCCAATCTTTGATCGATTGGGCGAGGGCGGGCAGATCTGTGGTGATGGCGGACATGAGGCGAGAGAAACCGGAGCTGAGGTGCGTATAATTCTGCCAGACATCGGAGCCCGAAGACGCATGCCGCACACGAAAGATGAATTACCCGACGCGCTGTATGGCGCCGCGCAGGTGCGAGCACTCGATGCGCGGCTGATCGCTGCGGGTACGCCGGGCTTCGAATTGATGCAGCGCGCCGCTCATGCGACCTGGCGCGCATTGGTGCGACAGTGGCCTGCGGCGAACCAAATGACTGTGCTTGCCGGGCATGGCAACAACGCCGGTGATGGTTTTCTGATCGCCGCGCTGGCGCACCGTGCCGGGTGGGCGGTGCGGGTGCTGGCCGTCGGTGATCCGCAACGCTTGCAGGGCGACGCGGCGCAGGCTTATGCGCAGGCCATCAACGATGGTGTCGCCGTGCAGGGCTGGACTGCGCACAGCGAGCTGCTTGGGGTGATTGTCGATGCCTTGCTCGGCACCGGGCTGACCGGCGATGTGCGCGAGCCGTATGTCGCCGCGATCAAGGCAATCAATGCCAGTGGCCTGCCGGTGGTGGCGGTGGATATTCCTTCCGGACTGTCTGCCGATACCGGGCATGTTCTCGGCGTTGCGGTTCGCGCCGACCTTACCGTGACCTTTATCGGCTTGAAGCTCGGCCTGTTCACCGGTGATGCGGCGGATCAGGTCGGGGCGCTGGTGTTTAACGATCTGCAAGCCGCCGCCGACATCTACCGTGACGCTCCTGCCAGCGCTGTGCGCCTTGCGACGGCTAATCTTCCACGACTGGCTGCGCGTGCGCCCGCTGCGCACAAGGGGCGCTTCGGGCATTTGCTGTTGATCGGCGGCGATCAGGGATTGGGCGGGGCGATTCTGCTCAGTTCCGAAACGGCCCTGCGCAGCGGCGCCGGGATGGTGTCGCTGGCAACCCGGCCGGAACATGTCCCGGCAGCGCTGACGCGGATGCCGGAAGTCATGGCGCTCGGCACGTCGTCGGCCAATCAGTTGATGGGTCTACTGGAGAAGGTTTCGGTGCTGGTGGTAGGCCCGGGTCTCGGCCAAGCGAGCTGGGGCCGGGCGCTGTTGTCCGCCGCCGCCAATGCGCAGTTGCCGCAGGTATGGGACGCCGACGCGTTGAATCTGCTGGCAAGCGGTTTTGTCAGCCTGCCCAATAATTGCGTGATCACTCCGCATCCGGGCGAGGCGGCGCGCCTGCTGGGAATCGATACCGCCCAGGTGCAGGCAGACCGCCCGGCAGCCGCGCGGGCGTTGAGCAAAAAATATTCGGCCGTCGTCGTGCTCAAAGGCGCCGGCAGCCTCATCGCCCATCCCGATGGGCGTCTGGCGCTGTGTCATCAAGGCCATCCGGCCATGGCCACCGCTGGTCTGGGCGATGTACTCGCCGGGTTGATCGGGGCGCTGCTGGCGCAGGGCATGGACGGCTACGATGCCGCGTGCCTCGCAGTCTGGCTGCACGCCAATGCCGGCGCGCAACAAGGTAAATTCGGCCGTGGGCTGGCGGCCAGTGATCTGATTCCAGTCATTCGTCAGTTGTTGGAGGAGCATGCACCGTGTCTGAAGTAACCCTGTACCTGGCCGATGAACAGGCCATGAGCGACTTTGGCGCACGGATCGCCCGCGTTACCCGGGGCCACGGCCTGATTTTTCTCGAAGGCAACCTGGGCATGGGCAAAACCACTCTGTCGCGGGGCATCATTCGTGGCCTGGGGCACGTTGGCGCAGTAAAAAGTCCGACCTTCACCCTGGTCGAACCCTACGAAATCGGTGACATCCGCGCCTTCCACTTCGACCTGTATCGTTTGGTCGATCCAGAGGAGCTGGAGTTTCTCGGCATCCGCGACTATTTCGAAGACGACGCCCTGTGCCTGATCGAGTGGCCCGATAAAGGTGCAGGCTTTTTGCCAAAGCCTGACCTGACCATTACCATTAGCCCGCAAGACAGCGGGCGTTCGCTGAAAATGTTATCCCAGGGCTCGCGTGGCGAGGCCTGGTGTGCCGCTTTGGCATTGGAATCCAATTAAATGATGGGGTTAGGTATGCGCTTTCGCGCGTTGGTGGCTGCCGTTGGACTGATGTTGATGGCAGTGACCGTCAACGCTGTGGCCGAGACAAAGGTCAACAGCGTGCGCCTGTGGCGGGCGCCGGACAACACGCGACTGGTCTTCGACCTGAGCGGCCCGGTGCAGCACAGCGTCTTCACCCTGACCGCACCGGATCGGCTGGTGATCGACATCAACGGCGCCACCCTGGGTGCGCCGCTGAAAGTCTCGACCGCCAACACGCCAATCACCGCGATGCGTTCGGCCCAGCGTACGCCGACCGACCTGCGGGTGGTCATCGACCTGAAAAAAGCCGTCACCCCGAAAAGCTTCTCGCTGGCGCCGAACGCTCAATACGGTAACCGTCTGGTGGTCGACCTGTTCGACAACCCGGCCGATGCTGCGCCGCCGCCAGCTCCGACGCCATCGGTCGCCACCGTGCCGGCCGTGCCGGTGACACCGTCGGAACCGGCGATCAAACTCCCACCGGCCCCGGCCGGCAAGCGCGACATCATTGTGGTGATCGACGCCGGCCACGGCGGCGAAGACCCGGGTGCGTCCGGCTCGCGCGGCCAGCGTGAGAAAGACGTGGTACTGCAGATCGCCCGTGAGCTGCAGCGTCAGGTCAACGGCATGAAAGGCTTCCGCGCCGAACTGACCCGGACCGGCGACTACTTCATCCCGTTGCGCGGCCGTACCGAAATCGCCCGCAAGAAGGGTGCCGATCTGTTTGTTTCTATCCATGCTGACGCCGCGCCATCTGCAGCAGCCTTCGGTGCATCGGTGTTTGCCCTGTCCGATCGCGGCGCCACCTCGGAGACCGCCCGTTGGCTGGCTGACAGCGAAAACCGTTCCGACCTGATCGGCGGTGCCGGCAACGTCAGCCTCGACGACAAGGACCGCATGCTCGCCGGTGTGTTGCTCGACCTGTCGATGACCGCTTCGCTGACCTCCAGCCTCAACGTCGGTCAGAAAGTCCTGACCAACATTGGCCGCGTGACCCCGCTGCACAAGCAGCGGGTGGAGCAGGCCGGCTTCATGGTGCTGAAGTCGCCGGACATCCCGTCGATCCTCGTCGAAACCGGATTCATCTCCAACGCCAACGAAGCGAACAAGCTCTCGGCATCGAGCCACCAGCAGGCGCTGGCCCGCTCGATCAGCAGCGGCGTGCGCCAGTTCTTCCAGCAGAACCCGCCACCGGGCACCTACATTGCCTGGCTGCGTGACTCCGGCAAGATCGCCCAAGGCCCGCGCGATCACCGCGTGAGTCCGGGCGAGACGCTGGCGATGATCGCCGTGCGTTATCAGGTGTCGCCCGCGACGCTGCGCAGTGCCAACAACCTCAGCAGCGATGAGCTGAAGATCGGCCAGCACCTGACCATCCCTGGCACCGAACTGGCGTCCAAAGAATGAACCAGGTGTTGAACGCCGCACGCATCGAACTGCTCAGCCCGCGGCTGGCGAACCAGATCGCCGCCGGTGAGGTGGTCGAGCGCCCGGCTTCGGTGATCAAGGAGTTGCTGGAAAACAGCCTCGACTCCGGTGCCAAGCGCATCGACGTCGATGTCGAGCAGGGCGGCGTCAAGTTGCTGCGGGTGCGTGACGACGGCAGCGGCATTTCCGCCGACGACCTGCCGCTGGCGCTGGCCCGTCACGCCACCAGCAAGATTCGCAACCTCGAAGATCTGGAGCAGGTGATGAGCCTGGGCTTCCGTGGTGAGGCACTGGCGTCGATCAGCTCCGTGGCGCGCCTGACCCTGACCTCGCGCACCCGCGATGCCGATCAGGCCTGGCAGGTTGAAACCGAAGGTCGCGACATGGCGCCTCGGGTGCAGCCGGCGGCGCATCCGGTCGGTACCTCGGTGGAAGTGCGCGACCTGTTCTTCAACACGCCGGCGCGGCGCAAGTTTCTCAAGACCGAAAAAACCGAATTCGATCACCTGCAAGAAGTGATCAAACGTCTGGCGCTGGCGCGTTTCGACGTCGCCTTCCATCTGCGCCACAACGGCAAGACCATCCTCAGCCTGCACGAGGCCCACGATGATGCGGCCCGCGCCCGGCGGGTGGCGGCGATTTGTGGTTCGGGCTTTTTGGAGCAGGCGCTGCCGATCGAGATCGAGCGCAACGGCTTGCACCTGTGGGGCTGGGTCGGGTTGCCGACCTTCAACCGCAGCCAGGCGGACTTGCAGTATTTCTTTGTGAATGGCCGTGCGGTGCGCGACAAACTGGTGGCCCACGCGGTGCGTCAGGCTTATCGCGATGTGCTGTTCAACGGTCGTCATCCGACGTTTGCGCTGTTTTTCGAGGTTGATCCGGCGGCGGTGGACGTCAACGTGCACCCGACCAAGCACGAAGTGCGCTTCCGTGACGGGCGCATGGTGCATGACTTCCTTTACGGCACGCTGCACCGTGCGCTGGGCGATGTGCGTCCCGAGGATCAGTTGGCCGGTTCCGTGACGACCGCTGTCGTTCGGCCAACGGGCATCGAGGCCGGCGAATTCGGCCCACAGGGCGAAATGCGTCTGGCAGCCAATGCGCTGCTCGAGCAACCGCAGGCGCAACCGGCGTTCAGCACGTCTTCGGGTGCCAGCGCTGGCGGCGCTTATCAGTATCAGTACACGCCACGTCCGCAGTCGGCGATGCCGCCGGCCGCCGAGGCTCAAGCCGCTTACCGCGAGTTCTTCGCACCGTTGCCGGAAGCGAATGCCAACGCACTGCCGGCTGGTCAGGAGGACATTCCGCCGCTCGGTTACGCACTGGCGCAGCTCAAGGGCATCTACATCCTGTCCGAGAACGCCCAGGGTCTGGTGTTGGTGGATATGCATGCCGCGCACGAACGGATCATGTACGAACGCCTGAAGATCGCCATGGCCAGCGAAGGTCTCAGCGGTCAGCCGCTGCTGGTGCCGGAGTCGCTGGCGGTCAGTCAGCGTGAAGCCGATTGTGCTGAAGAACACGCTGCATGGTTCCAGAAGCTGGGCTTCGAGCTGCAGCGTCTGGGCCCGGAAACGTTGGCGATCCGCCAGATTCCGGCGCTGCTCAAGCAGGCCGAGGCCAATCGGTTGGTGGGTGACGTGTTGTCGGACCTGATGGAATACGGCACCAGCGACCGGATTCAGGCACATCTGAACGAACTGCTCGGGACCATGGCCTGCCACGGTGCGATCCGCGCCAACCGGCGCCTGGCCCTGCCAGAAATGAACGGCCTGCTGCGCGACATGGAAAACACCGAGCGCAGCGGTCAATGCAACCATGGCCGACCGACCTGGACCCAACTGGGCCTGGACGATCTGGACAAACTGTTCCTGCGCGGTCGTTGATGAGCCAGCTTCCTCCAGCGATTTTCCTGATGGGCCCGACCGCTGCGGGCAAGACCGACCTGGCCATCGAGCTGACCAAGGTGCTGCCGTGCGAGCTGATCAGCGTCGACTCGGCGCTGGTCTATCGCGGCATGGACATCGGCACCGCCAAGCCATCGAAAGAACTGCTGGCCGAGTTTCCGCACCGGCTGATCGACATTCTCGACCCGGCTGAAGCCTATTCGGCTGCGGATTTTCGTCGCGATGCCCTGCAAGCCATGGCCGAGATCACCGCGCGCGGGAAAATTCCGCTGCTGGTCGGCGGCACCATGCTCTATTACAAGGCGTTGGTTGAAGGCCTGGCGGATATGCCGGCGGCTGATCCCGAAGTCCGCGCACAGATCGAAGAAGAGGCTGCGCGCCTTGGCTGGCAAGCCCTGCACGAGCAGCTGGCGATCATCGATCCGGTGTCGGCGGCACGCATTCACCCGAACGATCCGCAGCGCCTGAGTCGGGCGCTGGAGGTTTATCGGGTCAGTGGCCAGAGCATGACCGCCCTGCGTCAGCAACAATCTGCGCAAAGTACTGAAGCAGCCGCTTCGGGACGGCAACAATTGCCCTATACTGTCGCGAACTTGGCCATTGCTCCGGCAAATCGCCAGGTACTGCACGAACGCATTAAACAAAGATTCACAAATATGCTGGAACAGGGATTCATCGACGAGGTCGTAGCCCTGCGTAAAAGAAGTGACCTGCATGCCGGGTTGCCGTCTATACGTGCGGTAGGCTACCGCCAAGTCTGGGACTACCTGGATGGCAAGCTGTCGTTAGCTGAAATGCAGGAACGCGGCATCATTGCCACGCGTCAATTGGCCAAGCGCCAGTTCACCTGGCTGCGCAGCTGGGAAGAACTGCACTGGCTGGACAGTCTTGATTGCGACAATCTGCCACGCGCCTTGAAATACCTTGGGACCATCTCCATATTGAGCTGAGTCCTTGCAATTGCCGTCTATCCTTGGGGGTGTGGCGGCCAAAGCCATCTGAATTACCTATTTTTATTATTGAATCCTTAAAGGAGTGCGGCACATGTCAAAAGGGCATTCGCTACAAGACCCTTACTTGAATACTTTACGTAAAGAGAAAGTTGGGGTTTCCATCTACCTGGTCAACGGTATCAAACTGCAAGGCACGATCGAGTCGTTCGACCAGTTCGTTATCCTGCTGAAAAACACCGTCAGCCAGATGGTTTACAAACACGCTATCTCGACAGTCGTGCCAGTACGTCCAATTCGTCTGCCTAGCGCAACCGAATCCGATGCAGGTGACGCTGAGCCAGGTAACGCCTGATAGGAGTCTCCTTTGTTCTTTGAGCGCCACGGTGGTGGTGAGCGAGTCATCCTCGTTCACTTGGAAGGTCAGGACCCTGAGGCGCGCGAAGATCCGCAGGAGTTTCAGGAATTGGCTAATTCGGCGGGCGCCGAGACCGTTGCGTTTTTTAACGTACCGCGTCATCGGCCAACCGCCAAATTCCTGATTGGCAGCGGCAAGGTCGAAGAGTTACGCGACCTGGTCCATGCCGAGAAGGCCGATCTGGTGATTTTCAATCACATTCTCACGCCCAGTCAGGAACGTAACCTCGAACGTGTTTTCGAGTGTCGCGTGATCGACCGTACCGGCCTGATTCTCGATATCTTCGCCCAGCGCGCGCGTACCCATGAAGGCAAGCTCCAGGTCGAACTGGCCCAGCTTGATCACATGAGCACCCGTCTGGTTCGCGGCTGGACTCACCTTGAACGTCAGGGTGGCGGTATCGGCATGCGCGGCCCGGGTGAAACCCAGCTCGAAACCGACCGGCGTCTGCTGCGGGTTCGTCTGCGCCAGATCAAGGGTCGTCTGGAAAAAGTACGCAGCCAGCGCGAGCAATCGCGACGCGGCCGCTCCCGTGCGGATATCCCTACCGTGTCTCTGGTGGGCTATACCAACGCCGGCAAATCCACGCTGTTCAATAACGTGACCAAATCCGAGGTGTACGCGGCCGACCAGTTGTTCGCCACGCTGGACCCGACCTTGCGCCGTCTGGAACTGGACGACCTGGGGCCGATTGTTCTCGCGGACACGGTAGGGTTCATTCGCCACTTGCCGCACAAGCTGGTCGAGGCATTTCGGTCTACGCTCGAAGAGTCGAGCAACTCCGACCTGCTGTTGCACGTGATCGATGCGGCCGAACCGGATCGCATGTTGCAGATCGAGCAGGTGATGGTGGTGCTGGGCGAGATCGGGGCGCAGGACTTGCCGATCCTCGAGGTATACAACAAACTCGATTTGCTTGAAGGCGTTGAGCCACAGATCCAGCGCGATGCCGATGGCAAGCCACAACGGGTCTGGCTGTCGGCGCGTGATGGCACGGGTCTGGAATTGCTTGAGCAAGCCATTGCCGAGTTGCTGGGCAGTGATTTGTTTGTGGGCACATTGCGCTTGCCGCAACGGTTCGCTCGACTGCGTGCGCAGTTCTTCGAACTCGGCGCGGTACAGAAAGAAGAACACGACGAAGAAGGCATCTGCCTGCTGGCCGTTCGTTTGCCCCGGGTCGAGTTGAATCGACTGGTAAGCCGCGAAGGATTGCAGCCGATGGAATTCATCGAGCAACACACTTTGCAATAAAAGCCTGGCAAAGCGGTTGTGCCGCAACGGCAGGCATTCTGTAGCATTGGTCGGCGCGCCGTGGGTGCGTCTTTGCTTTATCAGATGGAGAGCGCTATGGCTTGGAATGAGCCGGGTGGCAACTCGAATAATCAGGATCCCTGGGGTGGCAAGCGCCGCAATAACGGCGACCGCAAGGGGCCACCGGATCTCGACGAGGCCTTCCGAAAGCTGCAGGAAAGCCTGAACGGGTTGTTCGGTGGTGGTAAGAAACGCGGTGGTGACGACGGCGGTGGTTCGGGCAGGAGTGGTGGCGGCTTCGGCGGACTGCTCGGCATCGGCCTCGTCGTGCTGGCGGCTGTCTGGCTGTACAGCGCGGTCTATGTGGTCGACGAGCAGGAGCAAGCCGTGGTGCTGCGCTTCGGCAAGTACTACGAGACCGTCGGCCCCGGCCTGAACATCTACTTCCCGCCGATCGACAAGAAGTACATGGAGAACGTCACGCGTGAGCGTGCCTACACCAAGCAGGGCCAGATGCTGACCGAAGACGAAAACATCGTCGAAGTGCCGCTGACCGTGCAGTACAAGATCAGCAACCTGCAGGATTTCGTGCTGAACGTCGATCAGCCGGAAATCAGCCTGCAGCATGCGACCGACAGCGCTCTGCGCCACGTGGTGGGTTCGACCGCCATGGACCAGGTGCTGACCGAAGGTCGTGAACTGATGGCCAGCGAAATCAAGGAGCGTCTGCAACGTTTCCTCGATACCTATCGCACCGGTATCACCGTCACCCAGGTCAACGTACAGAGCGCAGCGGCACCGCGCGAAGTGCAGGAAGCCTTTGACGACGTGATCCGCGCCCGGGAAGACGAGCAGCGTTCGCGCAACCAGGCGGAAACCTACGCCAACGGCGTCGTGCCGGAAGCCCGTGGTCAGGCCCAGCGTATCCTCGAGGATGCCAACGGTTACCGTGACGAAACGGTCTCGCGCGCCAAGGGTGAGGCAGACCGCTTTACCAAACTGGTCGCGGAATATCGCAAGGCCCCTGAAGTCACCCGCCAGCGTCTGTACCTGGACACCATGCAGGAAGTCTTCAGCAACACCAGCAAGGTACTCGTGACCGGCAACAAGAACGGCCAGAGCAACCTGCTTTACCTGCCGTTGGACAAGATGATCCAGAACAGTTCGGGCAGCAATGCACCGGTGACCGGTTCGGCCGCCGCCAGCAACAACACGGACGTCGCGCCGCATGTCACTGACCTGCCGCAGACACGTACAAGGGAGAGCCGCTGATGAGCAATAAATCGCTGATCGCCCTGATCGTTGGCGTTGTCGTGGTGCTGGTGGGCTGGAACTGCTTCTACATCGTCGCTCAGACCGAGCGTGCGGTGCTGCTGCAATTCGGTCGTGTGGTTCAGGCTGATGTTCAGCCGGGCCTGCATGTGAAAGTGCCTTACGTTAACCAGGTGCGTAAATTCGACGCACGTCTGATGACGCTGGATGCACCGACACAGCGCTTCCTGACCCTGGAAAAGAAAGCCGTGATGGTCGATGCCTATGCCAAGTGGCGCGTGAAAGATGCCGAGCGCTTCTACACCGCGACTTCCGGCCTCAAGCAAATCGCCGACGAGCGTCTGTCCCGTCGTCTGGAATCCGGGCTGCGTGACCAGTTCGGCAAACGCACCCTGCACGAAGTGGTATCGGGTGAGCGTGATGCGCTGATGGCTGACATCACCGCGTCGCTGAACAAGATGGCGGAAAAAGAGCTGGGTATCGAAGTCGTCGATGTCCGGGTCAAGGCCATCGATCTGCCGAAAGAAGTGAACCGCAGCGTGTTCGAGCGCATGAGCACCGAGCGTGAGCGTGAAGCTCGCGAGCACCGCGCCAAGGGTAACGAGCTGGCCGAAGGCATCCGTGCCGACGCCGATCGTCAACGCCGCGTGCTGTTGGCTGAGGCCTATCGTGAATCCGAAGAGATTCGCGGTGACGGCGATGCCCAGGCTGCTGCGATCTACTCCAAGGCCTACGGTCAGGATCAGGAGTTCTACGGTTTCTACCGTAGCCTGCGTGCCTACCGTGACAGCTTCGCGAACAAATCCGACGTCATGGTTCTCGACCCAAGCAGCGACTTCTTCCGTTACCTGGAAAAGTCCAAGCCTTGATACGACGTTGACCTGAATCATTCCGCCCGGCGGCTAAAACCTCGGGCGGGGTGATCCTTTGGGAAAACGTGTGTATGATGCGGCAGCCGGGAAATTCCCGGCTTTTTTGCGTCTGCACGTTTGATTGCTGTTTTTTGTTGCAGGCATCGGGTTGAATGGCCCGAGCGTTTTTCGAGGAAAGTGATGGGCGAAGCCGGTAACAGGCCTTTCGCCGCGTCGTTCATGCGCGTGCGTTTTGAACGGTTCGGTCATTTTCTGCTTCACTCAAGGCTCGCCCGCAGGCTGGCCGCCCGGATCAAAGGGGAATGGCGTAATGGCAACGGTAGACCGCTGGCTGCTGCCAGATGGCATCGAAGAAGTACTGCCACCGGAAGCGGCGCGCATTGAAGTCGCGCGTCGTCAGGTGTTGGATCTGTTCCAGAGCTGGGGTTACGAGTTTGTCGTGACTCCCCATATCGAGTACCTGGAATCCCTGCTGACCGGTGCGGGCCAGGACCTGGATCTGCGTACCTTCAAGGTCATCGACCCGCAGTCGGGTCGGCAGATGGGGTTCCGTGCCGACATCACGCCGCAAGTGGCGCGCATCGATGCGCACACCCTGCGTCGCGAAGGCCCTAGCCGCCTGTGCTACGCCGGCAGCGTGCTGCATGCCCAGCCGCGTGCGCTGTCGTCCTCGCGCAGCCCGATTCAACTGGGTGCCGAGTTATACGGCGATGCCAGCCCGAGCAGCGACGTGGAAGTCATCAGCCTGATGCTGGCCATGCTGCAACTGGCCGATGTGCCGGATGTGCACATGGACCTTGGCCATGTCGGCATCTACCGTGGTCTGGCGCGTGCCGCCGGTCTGTCCGGTGAGGTTGAGCAGCAGTTGTTCGATGCGTTGCAACGCAAGGCCATCGACGAGGTCATTAGCTTGACCGAAGGCCTGCCGGCCGATCTGTCCGGCATGCTGCGGGCACTGGTCGACCTGTGTGGTGGCCGTGAAGTATTGAGCGCTGCCCGTGAGCGTCTGGCCAATGCGCCGGCGCCGGTTTTGGCGGCGCTGGAAGATTTGCTGGCAATCGCCGAGCGTCTGGCGACGCGTTTCCCGGAGCTGCCGCTGTACTTCGATCTGGGCGAGCTGCGTGGCTACCACTACCACACCGGTGTGGTGTTCGCGGTGTTTGTCCCGGGCGTGGGTCAGTCCATCGCTCAGGGCGGTCGTTACGACGACATCGGCGCCGACTTCGGTCGTGCCCGTCCGGCGACCGGCTTCTCTACCGATTTGAAAACCCTGGTGACCCTGGGGCGTGCTGAGATCGAGCTACCGTCTGGCGGTATCTGGATGCCTGACAGTACGGATGCGGCACTCTGGCAGCAGGTTTGCCAGTTGCGCAGTGAGGGTCAGCGTGTCGTTCAGGCATTGCCTGGACAACCTTTGGCCGCCGCCCGTGATGCGGACTGCGACCGGCAATTGATTCAGCAGAACGGGCTTTGGCAAGTATCGCCACTGGCTTCTTGAGTTTTCCTGCCGGCCATCGCCGGCACCAAGTTTGCGCGAATGAGGACAAGTGTTATGGGTAAGAATGTCGTAGTCCTGGGCACCCAATGGGGTGATGAGGGCAAAGGCAAGATCGTTGATCTGCTGACCGAACATGCTGCCGCCGTAGTGCGCTACCAAGGTGGCCACAACGCTGGCCACACCCTGGTGATCGACGGCGAGAAAACCGTCTTGCACCTGATCCCGTCGGGCGTGCTGCGCGAAGGCGTGCAGTGCCTGATCGGCAACGGCGTGGTGGTTGCACCTGACGCCCTGCTGCGTGAGATCACCAAGCTGGAAGAGAAAGGCGTACCGGTGCGCGAGCGCCTGCGTATCAGCCCGTCCTGCCCGCTGATCCTGTCCTTCCACGTGGCGCTGGACCAGGCCCGTGAAAAAGCCCGTGGCGAGCTGAAGATCGGCACCACCGGTCGCGGCATCGGCCCGGCTTACGAAGACAAGGTTGCACGCCGTGGCCTGCGCGTCGGCGACCTGCTGAACATGCCGCGTTTCGAAGACAAGCTGCGTGAACTGGTGGACTACCACAACTTCATGCTGGTGGGTTACTACAAAGAGCCGGCCATCGAGTTTGAAAAGACCCTGGCCGAGTGCAAGGAATACGCCGAGCTGCTCAAGCCGCTTATGCTCGACGTGACTGCCGAGCTGCACGACCTGCGTCGCGCCGGCAAAGACATCATGTTCGAAGGTGCTCAGGGTTCGCTGCTCGACATCGACCACGGTACCTACCCGTACGTGACCAGTTCCAACACCACCGCCGGTGGCGTGGCGACCGGTTCGGGCGTTGGCCCGATGTTCCTCGACTACATCCTGGGCATTACCAAGGCTTACACCACTCGCGTCGGTTCGGGTCCATTCCCGACTGAGCTGTTCGACGACGTGGGCGCGCACCTGGCCAAGCAAGGTCACGAGTTCGGCGCGACCACCGGCCGTGCTCGTCGTTGCGGCTGGTTCGACGCCGTTATCCTGCGTCGCGCCATCGATGTGAACAGCATCTCGGGCATCTGCCTGACCAAGCTGGACGTCCTCGATGGTCTGGAAACCATCAACATCTGCACCGGCTACAAGGACGCGCAAGGCAATGCCGTGGCGCCGACCGACGCTGACAGCTACGTGGGCCTGCAGCCTGTGTACGAAGAAGTGCCGGGCTGGACCGAATCGACCGTGGGTGCCAAAACCCTGGAAGAGCTGCCAGCTAACGCTCGTGCCTACATCAAACGCGTTGAAGAGTTGATCGGCGCGCCGATCGACATTATTTCGACGGGCCCGGATCGCAACGAAACCATCGTTCTGCGTCATCCGTTCGCTTGATAAGTCGTTGATGTAAATAACAAAGGCCCCTTCATCGGGGCCTTTGTCGTTTATGCCTGTTGGACGGCATGACCTTTGCTGTAAATCTTCCTACAAGAGTGCCATCAAATTAATGGCGTCAGACGTAGAGGGATTCACAGTGTCGGCCGTTCTCTCACTGTTACAAAGCCGTTTGTTGCGGCCCGTGTTCGTTACCCTTGGTATCGCCCTTTTGGTGCAAGTGCTGGTGGCAGTCGCCCTGACACGAAGCACGGTCACGGCGCTGGAGGCTGATCTCGGCACTCGTCTGGGCGCTGACAGCCAAAAGCTCTCCGGCGAGCTGGAGCAGGCCGGGCGCGAAGTCACCTCAAGCCTCGATAACCTTTCCTCAAGTACCCGGCAACGTCTGACCGCTGGTCTGTCCGCGCGTCTGAAGGATGAGCAGGCACAACTGCGTGCGACGCTGGAAAAAGACCTGAAGGATTCGGCCAATGACATGGCCCAGTTGCTCGCCTCAGTGGCGCCGCGCGCCATGTGGGACAGCGACGTGCCGACCCTGTCGGAATTCGCCCGTCGCGCCCAGCGTAACCCCAACGTGTTGTTCGTGGTTTACGACGACGCCACCGGACAACACCTGACGCGTTATCTCAATCGCGAAAACCCGATCAACAAAGCCCTGCTGGAAAAAGGCCAGGGCGAGCGTGCGCTGGACAAGGTACTGGACGCGGCGAAGAACGATCCGTCGGTCTACTACCTCGAAGCGTCGATCAACCCTAACGGCGTGGAAATCGGCAAAGTGCTGATGGGCGTCTCGACCGCGTCGGTGGAAACCGATCTGGCGGCGCTCGACCAGCGCTTCTCGGCGCTGATCGCCAGCAGCGATCAATTGGTGGGCGACAGCCTCAAGGGCGCAGCAGCGGACAGCGCGACAGCCATGCAGGCACGCCTGCAGTCCGCGCAATCCACCGCTGCCGAAATGAAAGCCAATACCAGCAGCACTGTGCAGGATGCCGCCGCGACCTTGCGCTGGCGGATCGGCATGGGCCTGGCGCTCGTCGGTTGTGGCGTGCTGTTGTTGCTGGCGGTGGTGCTCGGGCACCGGGTAGTCAATCGCTTGAAGATGCTCAATGCGGCGATGGACGATCTGGCGGCAGGCGAGGGCGACCTGACCAAGCGCGTGCAGATCAACAGCAAGGACGAAATCGGCGACATGGCCTCGGCAGTCAATCGCTTTGTGGACAAGTTGCAGCCGATCGTGCGCGAGGCGGGCGATGTGGCCCAGCGTACCGGCGTGGAAATCGGCGCCATGACCCTGCGCAACGCCGGTGCCGATGCCGCGGCCGGGATGCAGCGTGATGAAGTGGCGGAGAGCCTGCGCGCGCTGTCGCAAATGGCTGACGAGGCGCAATCGGAAAGCCATGCCATGCAGGCGGCGTTGAAGCAGGTGGTGGATATTCGCCAGGCCACCGATGAAAATACTCGCACCTCGGCGAAGGTCGGCAGTCTGATCGAGGCGCTGGCCGGGCAGGTCGATACCGGGGCGAAAGTCATCGAGCGACTGGCGCAGCAGAGCGAACAGATTGAAGTGGTGTTGACGGTGATTCACGGCATCGCCGAGCAGACCAACCTGTTGGCCTTGAACGCGGCGATCGAAGCGGCGCGGGCCGGTGAGACCGGGCGCGGTTTTGCGGTGGTCGCCGATGAAGTGCGCGCCCTGGCGAGCAAGACGCAAAGCTCGACGGGCGATATCCAGGCGCACATCGTCGCGTTGCAGCAAGGTGCGCGTGAGGCGGTCGAGGCGATTGGTCAGGCCGGGCGGCAGGCCAGCGAAGGGTTGCTGGTGTTGCGCGACAGTGCGCGGTTGCAGCAGTCGGTGCAGGCTTCGGTCGAGCAGGTGCACGCGGCGATCGGTCTGGCGACGCAGGCGGCGGCGCATCAGGCGCAGGGCGCGCAGGCAGTGCGCGGGCGGGTCGAGACGATCCATGCTCAGGCCGAGAAAGCGGCGCAGGCGGTGGTGGAAACCACGGCCAGCGGCAAGGTGCTGGATGGGTTGGCGGCGCAGTTGAAGGCCAGCCTGGGACAGTTCAGGGCTTAAATCAAAAGATCGCAGCCTGCGGCAGCTCCTACAGGGAAATGCATATCCCCATGTAGGAGCTGTCGCAGGCTGCGATCTTTTAGCGGCTCAGGTACATTCGCGTCGTCAGCAGATACACCGGCAACCCCGACACCACAATCAACAGCGCCGCATAAGGCGCCGCCGCCGCAAATTCGACATTCGCGGTATGCGCCCAGACCTCGGTTGCCAATGTGTTAAGCCCGGTAGGGCTCAGCAGCAGCGTCGCCGTCAGTTCCTTCATCGCATCCAGAAACACCAGCGCAAACGCCGCACCCAAGGCCGGGAAAATGATCGGCAGGGTCACCCGGCAAAACGCGGTGAACGACGAGGCCCCCAACGTGCGTGCCGCTTCTTCCAACTGTGGCGCAGCCTTGTTCAGTGCCGTGCGAATCGGCGCCTGCGCCAGCGGCAGAAACAGCAGCGCGTAGGCGATCAGCAGCAGCGCCGACGTCTGGTACAGCGCCGGCACGTAATGCAGGGCGAAATACACCAGCGTCAACGCAATCACCAGGCCCGGCAAGGCGTGGAGCAGATACGGCAGGCGCTCGGCCCAGATCGCCAGTTGGCCCTTGTAACGCACCACCAGCAGTCCGACCGGCACCGCCAGCAGCAGGCACAGCGCCGCGCCACCGAGCGACAAGGCCAGCGAAGACAGCAGCGCCTCTGTGATCGCTGCGACCGGGAAGGCTGCCGATGAGCCAACCGCCAGCCAATACGCGAGCATGCCCAGCGGAATTCCGCTGCCGACAATCGCCAGCAACAGGCAATACAACTGACCGACAATAGCCCATGGCCCCAATCGCACTTGCTCGGCCTGACGTGCCGCGCCCTGGCCTGTGCGCACATGGCGACCCTTGCCGCGGACACGCAACTCCAGCCACAGCAGCATCAGACACAGCGCGAGCAGCACCGCCGAAAGCATCGCCGCGTTGGCGTTGCTGAATTCCAGTTCGAATTGCTGATAGATCGCGGTGGTGAAGGTTTGCAGGCCGATGATCGACAGCGCGCCGAACTCGACCAGCATGTGCAGGGCAATCAGCAGCGAACCGGCCAGCAGCGACGGCCAGAGCAGCGGCAGGGTGACGCGGAAGAACACGCCCCAGCGATTCTGTCCCAAGGTGCGGGCGGATTCTTCAAGGGACGGATCGAGGTTGCGCAGGGTCGCCGCGACCGGCAGAAAGATCAGCGGATACTTCGACAGGCTCATCACCAGAATCGCCCCGCCGAGGCCTTCGAACTGCGCGCTTAACGATACCCAGGTAAAGCTGCTGACGAACGCCGGCACCGCGAACGGCAGGCACAGAATCACGCCCCACAGGCGTCGTCCCGGCAGATTGCTGCGCTCCAGCAGCCACGCCAGTGACAGGCCGATCACGCCGCACGTCAGCGTCACGCCAACCATCAACGCCAGCGTGTTGCGCAGCAGGCCAAACACATAGGGGCGCCACAGCAAGTGCAGCGCCTCGGCCCAACCAGCCTGCCAGGCTTTCAGACCGACATAGGCCAGCGGCAACAGGCTCAGCACCACCAGTAATAAAACCGGCAGCACCAGCCAGATCGATGGCCGCTTGCGTCGTGGCACGTAACCCCCGCGCGCGGCGGGGGCGGATAACGATGCGGCCATCAGTTCAGGCCAACTTCACGTTCCAGCTCCAGGGCTTCCTCGGCGTTGCCCAAATCGGCCGGGGTCACGTTCGGCGCTTGCAGTTCGCTGAATGGCTTGAGGCCGCGATCCGACTCCATGCCCTTGTGCAGCGGGTATTCGGCGGTGGTCTGGGTGATCACGCGCTGACCTTCTTCGCTGGCCATGTAGGCAAGGAATTGCTGAGCTTCTTTTGGGTGTTTGCTGGATTTCAGTACGGCAGCACTGGACACGGTGATCAGTCCGCCGACATCGCCGCCGGTGAAGTAATGCAGTTTCGAGTCGAGTTTGCCTTTCTCACGCTGCAGGGCGAACCAGTAGTAGTTGTTCACCAATACGGTGGCGACCTCACCATTTTCCACGGCTTTGAGGGCGACCATGTTGTTGCTGTAGGTCTTGCCGAAAGCGCGCAGGCCGGTCAGCCATTCCTCGGCGGCGTCGCGACCGTGCATCTTGATGATCGCCACGGCTTGTTCCTGGAATGCGCCGCTGGTCGGGACGAATCCGACTTTGCCTTGCCACTTTGGATCGGAGAATTCCATCACCGACTTCGGCAGGTCTTTCTCATCGACCAGTTTCGGGTTGTAGGCAACCACGCGAACCCGCGCGGTGACACCGATCCAGGTGCCGTTGCCGGCGACGTATTGCTTGGGTAGCACGGCCAGCGTGGCGTCGTCGGTCTTGGCCAGCAGGCCTTGCTCGCCGAGGTTGTTCAGCGGAGGAGATTCTTCGGTGTAGATCACGTCGGCGGGGGAACGGTCGCCTTCTTCGATGACCTGGCTGGCGAGCTGGTTGCTGCTGCCCTTGCGTACGTTGACGTGAATGCCGGTCTTGGCCTCGAAAGCTTTGGCGATCGCATCGCCGACTTCCTTGTGTTGACCGTTGTAGAGCGTCAGGGAAACCGCATCGGCTGCCTGGGTGAGGGGAGTGGCGAGTGCCAGGCCGAGCAGGGTGAAGGTCAAGCCGCGGCGCAGGGTATTTCGAAACATCATTCGCAGGGTTCCTCACTGTCGCATTGCAAAAACTTGCAACAATGATAAACGATATTGTTTCTCAAGTGCGCCTTGCGGGTCGGTTGAGTGTTTGCTAGAGGCTGGTCGCTAAGATCATTGTGGCGAGGGAGCTTGCTCCCGCTGGGGTGCGAAGCGGCCCTCGCTTCTGCTTCAATTAACGTTGCGCTCAGAGATTGCGACGGCTTCGCAGCCGAGCGGGAGCAAGCTCCCTCGCCACAAGGGCTTGAAGGTTTTCAAACGCCAGAAACGCAAAAACCCGCTTTCGCGGGTTTTTGGGGAACTCAACGTCGTAACCTTGAGTTTGAATTGGTGCCCAGAAGAAGACTCGAACTTCCACGACCGTAAGGTCACCAGCACCTGAAGCTGGCGTGTCTACCAATTTCACCATCTGGGCATTCATCGCGAGCGTTGCCGCTGTTGATGTGGCGCACTATACGGAGCGCTTTTTGATCTGTAAACCCCTGATTTAATTTTAATTAATCGGGTTTGACAAAACCGTTCCCCGGAATGCAAAAAACCCGCTTTCGCGGGTTTTTGTGTGAGTCTTGAAACTGTTCTAGTCTCAAACTCGAAATTGGTGCCCAGGAGAAGACTCGAACTTCCACGACCGTAAGGTCACCAGCACCTGAAGCTGGCGTGTCTACCAATTTNAATTGGTGCCCAGGAGAAGACTCGAACTTCCACGACCGTAAGGTCACCAGCACCTGAAGCTGGCGTGTCTACCAATTTCACCACCTGGGCATCTCGTCAACGTGTGTACGTCGTCGATGGCGCGCACTATACGGAGCGCCTTTTTAACTGTAAACCCCCGGCAGCAAAAAAAATGATTTTTTTTACCGGCGGTGTTCAAAAGGGCTTTCAGGCGTCGATACAAGGCTTCAGAAGGGCCTTATAGAGTCGGAAATTTCCCGTTTGATGACGCCTATGCCAAACTAACCCGCATATAGACAAGGTGAAAACTCTCTAATGGCCGATTGGCAGTCCCTCGATCCCGAGGCCGCTCGTGAAGCGGAAAAATATGAAAACCCTATTCCCAGCCGCGAACTGATCCTTCAGCACCTTGCTGATCGGGGTTCGCCTGCTGCCCGCGAGCAACTGGTCGAAGAGTTTGGTCTGACCACAGAAGACCAGATCGAAGCCCTGCGCCGCCGCCTGCGCGCCATGGAGCGCGACGCTCAACTGATCTACACCCGCCGTGGCACCTATGCACCGGTAGACAAGCTCGACCTGATCCTCGGTCGCATCAGCGGTCACCGTGACGGCTTCGGCTTCCTGGTGCCGGACGACGGCAGTGACGATTTGTTCATGAGCCCGGCGCAAATGCGTCTGGTGTTCGACGGTGACCGTGCCCTGGCTCGGGTTTCCGGTCTCGACCGTCGCGGTCGCCGGGAAGGCGTGATCGTCGAGGTGGTGTCCCGTGCCCACGAGAGTATCGTTGGTCGCTACTTCGAAGAAGGCGGCATCGGTTTCGTCGTTGCCGACAATCCGAAGATTCAGCAGGAAGTGCTGGTGACTCCAGGTCGCAACGCCAACGCGCAAATCGGTCAGTTCGTCGAGGTGAAAATCACCCACTGGCCGACGCCGCGCTTCCAGCCGCAAGGCGATGTGATCGAAGTGGTCGGCAACTACATGGCGCCGGGCATGGAAATCGATGTCGCGCTGCGTACCTACGACATTCCGCACGTCTGGCCTGAAGCGGTGCTCAAAGAAGCCGCCAAGCTCAAGCCTGAAGTCGAAGAGAAAGACAAAGAGAAGCGTGTCGACCTGCGCCATCTGCCGTTCGTCACCATCGACGGCGAAGATGCCCGCGACTTCGACGACGCGGTCTACTGCGAAGCCAAGCCGGGCAAACTGCGTCTGTTCTCCGGCGGCTGGAAGTTGTACGTGGCAATTGCCGACGTTTCCAGCTACGTGAAGATCGGTTCGGCGCTGGACAACGAAGCCCAGGTGCGCGGCAACTCGGTGTACTTCCCCGAGCGCGTGGTGCCGATGCTGCCTGAGCAGCTGTCCAACGGCCTGTGCTCGCTGAACCCGCATGTCGACCGTCTGGCCATGGTTTGCGAGATGACCATCTCCAAGTCCGGCGAAATGACCGACTACTGCTTCTACGAAGCGGTGATCCATTCCCACGCCCGTCTGACCTACAACAAGGTCAGCGCGATGCTGGAAACCCCGAAAGCCACCGAAGCGCGCAAGCTTCGCGGCGAATACACCGACGTGGTGCCGCACCTCAAGCAGCTCTATGCGCTGTACAAAGTGTTGCTGGCTGCCCGTCACGTGCGCGGCGCGATCGATTTCGAAACGCAGGAAACCCGGATCATCTTCGGTTCCGAGCGCAAGATCGCCGAAATCCGTCCGACCACCCGCAACGATGCGCACAAGCTGATCGAGGAATGCATGCTGGCGGCCAACGTGGCCACTGCCGAATTCCTCAAGAAGCACGAAATCCCTGCGCTGTACCGTGTCCACGACGGCCCGCCACCGGAGCGTCTGGAAAAACTGCGCGCCTTCCTCGGCGAGCTCGGCCTGTCCCTGCACAAAGGCAAGGAAGGACCGTCGCCGAAGGACTATCAGGCCCTGTTGGCGAGCATCAAGGACCGTCCGGATTTCCATCTGATCCAGACCGTGATGCTGCGCTCCCTGAGCCAGGCGGTGTACAGCGCCCAGAACGAAGGTCACTTCGGTCTGAACTACGAGGCCTATACCCACTTCACCTCGCCGATCCGTCGCTATCCGGACCTGCTCACGCACCGCGCCATCCGCAGCGTGATCCATTCGAAGCAGGACACGCCGCACGTTCGCCGCGCAGGGGCGATGACCATTCCGAAGGCGCGCATCTATCCGTACGACGAAGCGGCGCTGGAGCAACTCGGCGAGCAGTGCTCGATGAGCGAGCGCCGTGCCGACGAGGCCACCCGCGACGTGGTGAACTGGCTCAAGTGCGAGTTCATGAAGGATCGCGTCGGCGAATCGTTCCCGGGTGTGATCACCGCCGTGACCGGTTTTGGTCTGTTCGTCGAGCTGACCGATATCTACGTCGAAGGCCTGGTGCACGTCACCGCGCTGCCGGGCGATTACTACCACTTTGATCCTGTGCATCACCGCCTGGCGGGCGAGCGCACCGGTCGCAGTTTCCGTCTCGGCGACACCGTTGAAGTGCGCGTGATGCGCGTCGACCTCGACGAGCGCAAGATCGACTTCGAGATGGCCGAAAAAACCATCAGCGCGCCGATTGGTCGTAAGAAGCGCGGCAGCGAAAGCACCGCTCCGGCTGCGACCAAGGCTGTGGAAGACAAGGCTCCGGCGAAAACCGCCAGCCGTCGTCCAGCCAAAGAGAAAGCCGTCGAGGCCTATCGCCCGAGCGATGCCGTGGCGAAAAACGCCGAGCTGCGCAAAAGCCGTGAATTGAAGAAGGCCTTGCTGGCCGAAGCCAAAAGCGGTGGTAAAGCGGCGTCTGGGGGAAAGACCGGGCGGTCGGCGCCTGACAAGGCCGTCGGCGGCAAACCAGCCAAACCGAGCAAACACCGTAAAGGCCCGCCGAAAGCGGGTTCGGCTCCAGCCAAAAGTGGCGGGTCGCGTAAACCGAAGGCGAAGTCATGAGTCAGTTGGAAAAAATCTACGGCGTTCACGCGGTAGAAGCGTTGCTGCGTCACCACCCGAAACGCGTCAAGCAGATCTGGCTGGCCGAAAGCCGCAATGATCCGCGCGTGCAGACCCTGATCGAACTGGCCAACGAAAATCGTGTGCAGATCGGTCAGGCCGAGCGCCGCGAAATGGACGCCTGGGTTGAAGGCGTGCACCAAGGCGTGGTCGCGGACGTCAGTCCGAGCCAGGTCTGGGGCGAGGCGATGCTCGACGAGCTGCTCGACCGCACCGAAGGCGCACCGTTGTTGCTGGTGCTCGACGGCGTGACCGACCCACACAACCTCGGCGCCTGCCTGCGTTCGGCGGATGCTGCCGGCGCGCTGGCGGTGATCGTGCCCAAGGACAAGTCGGCAACCCTGACGCCGGTGGTGCGTAAAGTGGCCTGCGGCGCGGCGGAAGTGATTCCGCTGGTGGCGGTGACCAACCTGGCACGCACTCTGGAAAAGCTCCAGCAGCGCGGTCTGTGGGTCGTCGGCACCGCGGGTGAGGCCGAGGTCAGCATTTATGACCAGGACTTGACCGGCCCGACCATCCTGATCATGGGCGCCGAAGGCAAAGGCATGCGTCGCCTGACCCGTGAGCACTGTGACTATCTGGTGAACCTGCCGATGGCTGGCAGCGTCAGCAGCCTCAATGTGTCCGTGGCGACCGGCGTGTGCCTGTTCGAAGCGCAGCGTCAACGCGGCGCCAAGGCCAAAGTTGCCGCGAAGAAGTAATCTTGAGCTGAAATCGGTTCAAATGTGGGAGCGAGCCTGCTCGCGAAAGGGGTGTGTCAGACGACAATAATGTTGCCTGATAGATCGCATTCGCGAGCAGGCTCGCTCCCACAGTGTTTTGTGTCAGGTCGAAGATCGGTGATTGTTCAAATAATCACCAATTGCCTTGCGCCTCTGCAGTCCCTTCTCTACAATTGCGCCCCTTGCTGTGACGGCAGGCACGCATGTGCCCCGCGCCAGCAAGTCCATAAGTGTCATTCACTCCTTGTCTGACCGTTTTTGAGCGGCAGGCTACAACCCGTAAGGAGCATTCATGCGTCATTACGAAATCATCTTTCTGGTCCACCCTGACCAGAGCGAGCAAGTCGGCGGCATGGTTGAGCGTTACACCAAGCTGATCGAAGAAGACGGCGGCAAAATCCACCGTCTGGAAGACTGGGGCCGTCGTCAACTGGCCTACGCAATCAACAATGTTCACAAGGCTCACTACGTGATGCTGAACGTTGAGTGCACTGGCAAGGCCCTGGCCGAGCTGGAAGACAACTTCCGCTACAACGATGCTGTGATCCGTAACCTGGTCATCCGTCGCGACGAAGCCGTTACCGGCCAGTCCGAGATGCTCAAGGCTGAAGAAAACCGCAGTGAGCGCCGTGAGCGTCGCGACCGTCCTGAGCACTCCGACGCTGATGGCGTTGAGGGTGATGACAGCGACAACAGCGATAACGCTGACGAGTAATCCACGGACCTTTTAAGGAGCCTATCAAATGGCACGTTTCTTCCGTCGTCGTAAATTCTGCCGCTTCACCGCTGAAGACGTGAAAGAGATCGATTACAAAGATCTCAACACTCTGAAAGCCTACGTATCCGAGACCGGCAAAATCGTTCCAAGCCGCATCACCGGTACCAAAGCTCGTTATCAGCGTCAGCTGGCCACCGCTATCAAGCGCGCCCGCTTCCTGGCCCTGCTGGCCTACACCGACAGCCACGGCCGCTGAGACCGGGCAGTCGACAAGTAGCAAAGGATTGAATGCATGCGTGCCTTAGCTGAGTTCATCATGCGCGGCCGTATGCAGGCCACTCTCGTAGTGGCCGGGTGTGCAACATTGCCGTTGTTGTATTGGTTGGGTGCTGCCGCCGGGAGCCTGGTGCTTCTGCGGCGCGGACTGACGGACGCCATTGGCGTCCTGTCCCTGGGGCTGCTGCCGGCATTGATCTGGTGGCTGTATGCCGATGATCCGCGGGCACTTCTGGTGCTGCTGGGGTCTTCGGGGCTTGCGTTGGTGTTGCGCGCAAGCGAATCCTGGGTCCGCACGCTGCTGGTCAGCGTAGTGATTGGAGTGGTGTTTTCTGTGGTGCTCGGGGCAGCGTTTGCGGCCCAGATCGAGATGCTCGCGCAGGCCTTGATAAAGGTCATGCCGGCGCTTCTTGGTGAAACCTACAAGCAATTGTCGGTCGATGAGCAAGCGCGTTTCGCGTCCCTGATTGCGCCAGTCCTGACCGGACTGATTGCGGCGTTGTTGCAGATCGTCAGCGTGCTGAGCCTGATTATCGGGCGTCATTGGCAGGCGTTGTTGTACAACCCGGGTGGTTTTGGTCGCGAGTTTCGCGCCATCCGGATCCCGCTGGGGCCGGCGATGTTGCTGCTGGCGTTGATGCTTCTGGGCCCGAATCTCGGTGCACAGATGGCCATGTTGACGCCGTTGTGCAGTGTACCGCTGGTGTTCGCCGGACTGGCCCTGATTCACGGGCTGGTCGGGCAGAAGCGACTGGCCGGTTTCTGGCTGGTGGGGTTGTACGTCACGCTGCTGTTGTTCATGCAGCTGCTCTATCCGTTGCTCGTGGTTCTGGCCATTGTCGACAGCCTGATTGATTTTCGCGGTCGTCACGTGTCGAAAGGCACCGACAACGCGAACGGTGAAGGTTAAAAGTTAAGAGGATTTCCACATGCAACTGATCCTTCTGGAAAAAATCGCCAACCTGGGCAACCTGGGCGACAAAGTAAACGTTAAGGCCGGTTACGGCCGTAACTACCTGCTGCCTTTCGGCAAAGCTACCGCTGCGACCGCTGCCAACCTGGCTGCGTTCGAAGAGCGTCGCGCTGAGCTGGAAAAAGCCGCCGCAGACCGTAAAGCATCGGCTGAAAGCCGTGCTGCCCAACTGGCCGAGCTGGAAGTGACCATCACTGCCACCGCTGGCGACGAAGGCAAGCTGTTCGGTTCGATCGGTACTCACGACATCGCTGACGCACTGACCGCCTCCGGCGTTGAAGTTGCGAAAAGCGAAGTTCGTCTGCCGAACGGCACCATCCGCAACGTGGGTGAATTCGACGTGGCTGTGCACCTGCACGCCGAAGTTGAAGCCACCGTACGCGTTGTCGTGGTAGCAGCTTAAGCAATACTTGTCGGCTGGCACCCTCGGGTGCTAGCCGGTAACATCGGGCACGATCCTGTTTACAGGTCGTGCCCTTTGTCTTTCTGGTACTCCCGTTTTCAACCCTGACTCCAAGTGGCCATGAACGAAATCACCGCTCCCGAGCAATACGATCTGCAAACCGCCGCGCTGAAAGTGCCGCCGCATTCCATCGAGGCCGAACAGGCTGTACTCGGTGGTCTGATGCTGGACAACAACGCCTGGGAACGCGTGCTCGATCAAGTCTCCGACGGCGATTTCTACCGACATGACCACCGTCTGATCTTCCGTGCGATCGCCAAACTGGCCGATCAGAACATGCCGATCGACGTCGTGACCCTTGCCGAGCAACTGGACAAGGAAGGTCAGACGTCCCAGGT
The DNA here is from genome assembly GCF_002156405.1 of Pseudomonas sp. SCPG-7. NCBI lineage: Bacteria > Pseudomonadati > Pseudomonadota > Gammaproteobacteria > Pseudomonadales > Pseudomonadaceae > Pseudomonas > Pseudomonas sp. SCPG-7. The sequence continues at coordinate 111,348 of NZ_MVOO01000013.1, forward strand.
CGGGGGCCTCGGTTACCTCGGCGAACTGGCGAAAAACACGCCGTCCGTCGCCAACATCAAGGCCTATGCGCAGATCGTTCGCCAGCGGGCGACGTTGCGCCAGTTGATCGGCATCAGCACTGAAATTGCCGACGCCGCCTTCAACCCCGAAGGTCGTACCGCCGAAGAGATCCTCGACGAGGCCGAACGGCAGATCTTCCAGATCGCCGAGGCGCGCCCCAAGACCGGCGGGCCGGTGGGCGTCAACGAACTGTTGACCAAGGCCATCGATCGCATCGACACCCTGTTCAACACCGCCGACTCGATCACCGGCCTGTCCACCGGTTATACCGACCTTGACGAGAAGACCAGCGGCCTGCAACCGGCCGACCTGATCATCGTCGCCGGCCGTCCGTCGATGGGTAAGACCACCTTCGCCATGAACCTGGTGGAGAACGCCGTACTGCGCAGCGACAAGGCGGTGCTGGTGTACTCTCTCGAGATGCCAGGCGAATCGCTGATCATGCGTATGCTTTCGTCCCTGGGGCGTATCGATCAGACCAAGGTGCGTTCCGGCCAGCTGGAAGACGACGACTGGCCGCGCCTGACCTCGGCGGTCAATCTGCTCAACGACCGCAAGCTGTTCATCGACGATACTGCCGGCATCAGCCCGTCGGAAATGCGTGCGCGAACCCGGCGCCTGGTCCGCGAACATGGCGATATCGGTCTGATCATGATCGACTACCTGCAACTGATGCAGATTCCCGGCTCCAGTGGCGACAACCGGACCAACGAGATTTCCGAGATCTCCCGATCCCTGAAAGCCCTGGCCAAGGAATTCAACTGCCCGGTGGTGGCGCTGTCGCAGCTCAACCGTTCCCTGGAACAACGTCCCAACAAGCGTCCGGTGAACTCCGACTTGCGGGAATCCGGAGCGATCGAGCAGGACGCCGACGTCATCATGTTCGTTTACCGGGACGAGGTGTATCACCCGGAAACCGAACACAAGGGCATCGCCGAAATCATCATCGGCAAGCAGCGGAACGGCCCGATCGGCTTTATTCGCCTGGCGTTTATCGGTAAGTACACCCGCTTCGAAAACCTCGCGCCGGGCAGTTACAACTTCGACGACGACGAGTAACGTCGAGCACCTGTGGCGAGGGAGCTTGCTCCCGATCGGCTGCGCAGCAGTCGAATTCTGGGGGCTGCTTCGCAACCCGGCGGGAGCAAGCTCCCTCGCCACAGGTAAAGCACAATTTCCGACCATAGCCGTCGGAATTGGTCAAAATTTGTGCTATATTCCGCGCCCGCGAAATTCAATGAAAGCCAACACCGGTTATCGACATGCAAGCAGCCAAGCCGTTATTTGACTATCCAAAGTACTGGGCCGAATGTTTCGGGCCAGCGCCATTCCTGCCGATGAGCAGGGAGGAGATGGATCAGCTCGGCTGGGATTCCTGCGACATCATCATTGTCACCGGTGATGCCTACGTCGATCACCCGTCGTTCGGCATGGCGATCATCGGCCGGCTGCTGGAGTCCCAGGGCTTCCGCGTCGGGATCATCGCTCAGCCGAACTGGCAGTCCAAAGACGACTTCATGAAGCTCGGCGAGCCGAACCTGTTCTTCGGCGTCGCGGCCGGCAACATGGACTCGATGATCAACCGTTACACCGCGGACAAGAAAATCCGTTCCGACGACGCCTACACGCCGGGTGGCATGGCGGGCAAACGTCCGGACCGCGCGAGCCTGGTCTACAGCCAGCGTTGCAAAGAGGCGTACAAGCATGTGCCGATCGTCCTCGGCGGCATCGAGGCGTCCCTGCGTCGCATCGCCCACTACGACTATTGGCAGGATCGCGTGCGCAACTCGATCCTGATCGACGCCAGCGCTGACATTCTGCTGTACGGCAACGCCGAGCGGGCCATTGTCGAAGTGGCCCAGCGCCTGTCCTATGGGCACAAGATCGAAGACATCACCGATGTGCGCGGCACCGCGTTCATCCGCCGTGACACGCCGCAAGGCTGGTACGAAGTCGACTCCACGCGCATCGACCGTCCGGGCAAGATCGACAAGATCATCAACCCGTACGTGAACACCCAGGACACCCAGGCCTGCGCCATCGAGCAAGAAAAAGGCCCGGTGGACGATCCCGAGGAAGCCAAGGTCGTACAGATTCTGGCCAGCCCGAAGATGACCCGCGACAAGACCGTGATCCGCCTGCCATCGATGGAAAAGGTGCGTAACGACCCGGTTCTGTACGCCCACGCCAACCGCGTGCTGCACCTGGAAACCAACCCGGGCAACGCCCGCGCGCTGGTGCAGAAACATGGCGAGATCGACGTCTGGTTCAACCCGCCGCCGATTCCGATGACCACTGAAGAAATGGACTACGTGTTCGGCATGCCTTACGCACGGGTTCCGCACCCGGCGTACGGCAAGGAAAAGATCCCGGCCTACGACATGATCCGTTTCTCGGTGAACATCATGCGTGGCTGCTTTGGCGGCTGCACGTTCTGCTCGATCACCGAGCACGAAGGCCGGATCATCCAGAACCGTTCCGAAGAGTCGATCATTCGCGAAATCGAAGAGATCCGCGACAAGGTTCCTGGCTTCACCGGCGTGATCTCCGACCTTGGCGGCCCGACCGCGAACATGTACCGCATCGCCTGCAAGAGCCCGGAAATCGAATCCGCGTGCCGCAAGCCGTCCTGCGTGTTCCCGGGCATTTGCCCGAACCTGAATACCGACCACTCGTCGCTGATTCAGCTGTACCGCAGCGCCCGTGCCTTGCCGGGTGTGAAGAAGATCCTGATTGCCTCCGGCCTGCGTTACGACCTCGCGGTCGAGTCGCCGGAGTACGTCAAAGAGCTGGTGACCCACCACGTTGGCGGTTACCTGAAGATCGCCCCGGAACACACCGAGGAAGGTCCGCTCAACCAGATGATGAAACCGGGGATCGGTACTTACGACCGCTTCAAGCGCATGTTCGAGAAGTACACCAAGGAAGCCGGTAAAGAGCAGTACCTGATCCCGTACTTCATCGCCGCGCACCCGGGCACCACCGACGAAGACATGATGAACCTGGCCCTGTGGCTCAAGGGCAACGGTTTCCGTGCCGACCAGGTGCAGGCGTTCTACCCGTCGCCGATGGCCACCGCCACCGCGATGTACCACTCGGGCAAGAACCCGCTGCGCAAGGTCACCTACAAGAGCGACGGTGTGACTATCGTCAAGAGCGAGGAGCAGCGTCGTCTGCACAAGGCGTTCTTGCGTTATCACGACCCGAAAGGCTGGCCGATGCTGCGCGAAGCGCTGACCCGCATGGGCCGCGCCGACCTGATCGGGCCGGGCAAGAACCAGTTGATCCCGCTGCATCAGCCGGCCACCGACAGCTACCAGAGCGCCCGTCGCAAGAACTCGACGCCGGCTGGCAGTCACAAGGTCGCGAAAGAGAAGACCACCAAGATTCTCACCCAGCACACCGGCCTGCCGCCGCGTGCCAGTGACGGTGGCAACCCTTGGGACAAGCGTGAACAAGCCAAGGCTGCGGCGTTTGCCCGCAACCAGCAGGCGGCCAAGGAGCGCAAGGAAGCGGCCAAGGGCAAGGGGCCGAAACCGGCACGCAAGCCCGTCGTTCCGCGCTGAGTCACTTTTTGTTTCAACAGAACGCCAACCTTCGGGTTGGCGTTTTTTTTTCAAGATCAAAAGATCGCAGCTTTCGGCAGCTCCTACAGAGGTTCGTGCGTTTCCCTGTAGGAGCTGCCGAAGGCTGCGATCTTTTGATCTTCGCCACATTTAGGCGCAACTTCCTCAATCCATTTCCCCGCATCGCCCGATTTTGGTGCTGTACTGCCCTGAGCATTCCGGGAAAGCGCCCAAGCCCCTGCATGGCATAAGTCTTGCGCGCTTTCGAATACGCTTAGGCTCGCAGGAGGCACGCCGTGTCGATTCATGTCGCATTGCATCACGTCACGCATTACCGCTACGACCGCGCTGTCGAACTCGGCCCGCAGATCGTACGCCTGCGTCCGGCCGCCCACAGCCGCACGCGGATCTTGTCGTATGCGCTGAAGGTCTCGCCCGAGCAGCACTTCATCAACTGGCAGCAGGATCCTCAGGGCAATTACCTCGCGCGTCTGGTGTTCCCCGAGAAAACCAACGAATTGCGCATCGAGGTCGATCTGCTGGCCGAGATGGCGGTGTTCAATCCGTTCGACTTCTTCCTCGAACCCTATGCCGAGAAAATCCCCTTCAGTTACGCCGCAGATGAGCGCAAGGAATTGGCGCCGTACCTCGAAACCCTGCCGCTGACCCCAGCCTTCAAAGCCTATCTGGATAGCATTGATCGCACGCCGCTGCCGGCGGTGGATTTCCTGGTGATGCTCAACCAGCGTCTCAGCGAAGACATTCGCTACCTGATCCGCATGGAACCGGGCGTGCAAACCCCGGAACACACCCTCGAACAGGCGTCCGGCTCCTGCCGCGACTCAGCGTGGCTGCTGGTGCAGTTGCTGCGCAACCTCGGGCTGGCCGCGCGGTTTGTCTCCGGCTACCTGATTCAACTGACCGCCGACGTGAAAAGCCTCGACGGCCCGTCCGGCACCGACGTCGATTTCACCGACCTGCACGCCTGGTGCGAGGTGTACCTGCCGGGCGCTGGCTGGATCGGTCTGGATGCCACGTCCGGGCTGTTCGCCGGTGAAGGGCATATCCCGCTGGCCTGCAGTCCCGATCCTTCCTCAGCTGCGCCGATCAGTGGTCTGGTCGAGCCGTGCGAATGCCAGTTCAGCCACGAAATGTCGGTCGAGCGGATCTGGGAAGCGCCACGGGTGACCAAGCCCTATACCGATGAGCAGTGGCTGGCGATTCAGGCGCTGGGCCGGCAGATCGATGCCGATCTGCTGGAAGGTGATGTGCGCCTGACCATGGGCGGCGAGCCGACCTTCGTTTCCATCGACGACCCGGACGGCGCCGAATGGAACATAGCAGCGTTGGGCCCAGACAAGCGCCGCCTTTCCGCCGAACTGTTCCAGCGCATGCGCCAGCACTATGCGCCGAAAGGCCTGGTGCATTTCGGTCAGGGCAAGTGGTACCCGGGCGAGCAATTGCCGCGCTGGTCGCTCAACTGCTATTGGCGCCGCGACGGCGTGCCGATCTGGCACAACAGCGCGCTGATCGCCGATGAGCAGCAGGACTACGGCGCCGATGGCGAACTGGCGGGACGCTTTCTCGCGAGTGTTGCCGAACGCCTGAAACTGCCTGCTCGTTTCGTGTTTCCAGCCTTCGAAGACCATTTTTATTACCTCTGGCGTGAGGGCGCATTACCGAGCAACGTCAGCGCTGAAGACTCGCGTCTTGAAGAACCGCTGGAGCGCGCACGTCTGCGCAAGGTCTTCAATCAGGGCCTGGATAAAGTGATCGGCCAGGTGCTGCCGCTGGCGCGCACCGCCAAGGGTGATCAATGGCAGAGCGGGCGCTGGTATCTGCGCGACGAGCATTGCCGATTGGTGCCGGGGGACTCGCCGCTGGGTTACCGTCTGCCGCTCGGTTCGCAGCCGTGGGTGAAGGCTGCCGAGTATCCGTTCATTCATCCCAACGATCCGAATCAGGACTTCCCCGAGCTGCCGGACACCATTCGGCTCAACAGTCATGCCGAACCCGCCGCGACCGACGAACGTGCGCCGACAATCGACGAGTCCGCCGACTGGCTGACCCGCACCGCGTTCTGCGCCGAGGCGCGCGAAGGGCGCCTGTATCTGTTCATGCCGCCACTGGAGCGGGTCGAGGATTATCTGGAGCTGGTGGCGGCCATCGAGGCCACCGCCGAAGAGCTGCATTGCCCGGTGCTGCTGGAAGGTTACGAGCCGCCCAGTGACCCGCGCCTGAGCAACTTCCGTATCACCCCGGATCCGGGGGTGATCGAGGTCAACGTGCAGCCATCGGCGACGTGGGACGAACTGGTCGAGCGCACCGAGTTTCTCTATGAACAGGCGCGGCAGACCCGCCTGACCACCGAGAAATTCATGATCGACGGACGCCATACCGGCACCGGCGGCGGCAACCATTTCGTCCTCGGTGGCGCGACCCCGGCCGACTCGCCATTCCTGCGCCGTCCGGATCTGTTGCGCAGCCTGATCAGCTACTGGCACAACCACCCGTCGCTGTCCTACCTGTTTTCCGGGTTGTTCATCGGCCCGACTTCGCAGGCGCCGCGTGTTGATGAGGCTCGCAACGACGCTTTGTACGAACTGGAAATCGCCTTCGCGCAGATGCCTGAACCGGGCCAAGAGTGCGCGCCGTGGCTGGTGGATCGCCTGCTGCGCAACCTGCTGATCGACGTCACCGGCAACACTCACCGCGCCGAGTTCTGCATCGACAAATTGTATTCGCCGGATGGCGCTACCGGGCGTCTTGGTCTGCTGGAGCTGCGCGCGTTCGAGATGCCGCCCCACGCGCGCATGAGCCTGGCCCAGCAGTTGTTACTGCGCGCGCTGGTCGCACGCTTCTGGCGCGAGCCGTATGCGCCGTCAAAACTGGCGCGCTGGGGCACCGAGCTGCACGACCGTTTCATGCTGCCGCACTTTATCGAGCAGGACTTCGCCGACGTCATCGTCGAACTGAACAATGCCGGTTACCCACTGCGCGCCGAATGGTTCGCCGCGCACCTGGAATTCCGTTTTCCCAAGGTCGGCGATTACGCCGTCAACGGCATCGAACTGGAACTGCGTCAGGCGCTGGAGCCTTGGCATGTGCTGGGCGAGGAAGGTACGGCGGGCGGCACGGTGCGCTATGTCGACTCGTCGCTGGAGCGTTTACAGATCAAACTCAACGGCCTGCCGCCGCAGCGTTATCTGCTGACCTGCAACGGCGTCCCGGTGCCGCTGCAACCGACCGGGCGCATCGGCGAGTTCGTCGCCGGTGTGCGCTTTCGGGCCTGGCAACCGGCCAACTGTCTGCAACCGACCATTCCGGTGCACACGCCGCTGGTGTTCGATCTGCTCGACACCTGGATGCAGCGTTCGCTGGGGGGCTGTCAGTACCACGTGGCGCACCCGGGCGGGCGCAATTACGAAACGTTGCCGGTCAACGCCAACGAGGCGGAGAGCCGGCGCATGGCGCGGTTTTTCCGCATCGGACACACGCCGGGAAAACTTCCGATACCCAACCTGACAATCTCCGACGAGTTGCCGATGACGCTCGATTTACGACGTTTCTAAGTCCTGCACGACATGCGGATTTTTCGTATATCCGCACGTCATGTGCCTGCGTTAGTCTGACCGTTCCCTGCTGTCTGCCGAGCTTTCCATGCCTGACCTGCTAGACCGCTACCCGCGCACTGCGGGCACTTATCACGAACTGCTGGATGACAGCGGGGAAGTGCGCCCGCACTGGCGGCGGCTGTTCGATCAATTGCAGCGCAGCACCCCGGCGCAACTGGTGCAGCGGCAGGCGTTGCTCGCCCGACAGATTCAGGAAAACGGGGTCACTTATAACGTCTACGCCGATCCGAAGGGCGCAGACCGCCCGTGGGAGCTGGACCTGCTGCCGCATGTGATCGCTGCTGATGAATGGCAGCACCTGTCGGCAGGGATTGCCCAGCGTGCGCGTTTGCTCAACGCGGTACTGGCGGATCTGTACGGGCCGCAGCGGCTGATCCGCGAAGGGCTGTTGCCGGCGGAGCTGGTGTTCGGCCACAACAATTTTCTCTGGCCCTGTCAGGGCATCGCGCCACCGGAAGAGGCGTTTCTGCATCTGTATGCCGTGGACCTGGCGCGCACGCCGGACGGGCGCTGGTGGGTTACGGCGGATCGTACCCAGGCGCCGTCGGGCGCCGGTTATGCGCTGGAAAACCGCACCATCGTTTCGCGGGCGTTTCCCGAGTTGTACCGCGATCTGAAAGTGCAGCACCTGGCCGGATTCTTTCGCACCCTGCAGGAAACCCTCGCACGTCAGGCGCCATGTGCTGACGACGCGCCGCTGGTGGTGTTGCTCACGCCGGGGCGCTTCAACGAAAGCTACTTCGAACATCTTTATCTGGCGCGTCAGCTCGGTTATCCGCTGGTGGAGGGCGGCGACCTGACGGTGCGCGACGCCACGGTGTACCTGAAAACCCTCAGCGGTCTGCGCCGTGTGCACGCGATCATGCGCCGGCTCGACGATGACTTCTGCGACCCGCTGGAGCTGCGCACCGACTCGGCACTCGGGGTGCCCGGCTTGCTGGAAGCGGTGCGTCAGGGCCGGGTGCTGGTGGCCAATGCGTTGGGCAGCGGCGTGCTGGAGTCGCCGGGATTGCTCGGATTTTTGCCGAAGATCAATCAGTACCTGTTCGGCGAAGAACTGCTGCTGCCGTCCATCGCCACCTGGTGGTGCGGCGAGGCGCCGGTGCTGGCGCAGGCGCTGGAAAAACTGCCGGAGCTGCTGATCAAACCGGCATTCCCTTCACAAAGCTTCGCGCCGGTATTCGGCCGCGATCTGAGTGAACAACAGCGTCAGGCGCTCGCCGAGCGCATGCAGGCCCGGCCCTACGCTTATGTCGCGCAAGAGTTGGCGCAGCTGTCGCAGGCGCCGATCTGGCAAGCCGAAGACGGCCAGTTGCAACCGCGAGCCATCGGCATGCGCATGTACGCCGTGGCCAGTCGCGATGGCTATCGCGTGCTGCCCGGTGGCCTGACCCGGGTGGCCGCCGAGGCCGATGCCGAAGTGGTGTCGATGCAGCGCGGTGGCGCGAGCAAGGACACTTGGGTGCTGGGCGAGCGTGCGCCGAGTGGCGAACAATGGAAAACCCAGCGTAACGTCGGCGTACACGATCTGGTGCGCCGTGATCCGTACCTGCCCTCGCGGGTGGTGGAGAACCTGTTCTGGTTCGGCCGTTACTGCGAGCGTTGTGACGACAGTGCGCGACTGCTGCGGATCATGCTCGCGCGTTATGTCGATGGTGATGATCCGCAAGCCTTGCAGGCAGCGGTGGCGCTGGGCGAGCGTCTTATGTTGTTGCCGGAGGAGGGCGAGTTGCCGGAGCGCTTGCTGGCGGCGCTGCTCGGCGAGGACTGGTCGTTCAGCCTGCGCTCCAACCTGCAGCGCTTGCAGTGGGCGGCCTCGCAGGTGCGCGGCAAGCTTTCGCGGGAGAACTGGCAGGCGTTGGTCGAGTTGCAGCGCGAGGCGCTGGAACTGGACACCGAGGAGCCGGACTTCGGCGAGTTGCTGGATTTCCTCAACCGGCTGGTGATGTCACTGGCGGCATTGTCCGGGTTTGCCCTCGACGACATGACCCGCGACGAAGGCTGGCGCTTTCTGATGATTGGCCGACGCATCGAACGTTTGCAGTTTCTCAGCAGCAGTCTGGCGGCGTTTCTGCGCGGTGCCGGGGCGTTCGATCAGGCCGGGCTGGAATGGCTGCTGGAACTGGGCAACAGCAGTATCACCTACCGTTCGCGGTACCTGGCGGTGGCGCAGTTGATTCCGGTGCTCGACCTGTTGCTGCTCGATGAGCAGAACCCGCATGCGGTGCTGTTCCAGTTGAAACTGGTAACCCGCACGTTAAAACGCTTGAACGATGATTTCGGCGTGCCTCGCGAGGCCGGGCTGGCGCAATTGGTCGAGCGTCTGGCGCGGTTCGATCTGGGCTGTCTGGAGAACCCGCTGTTCGGGGAGAACAGCGTGCGTGCGGCGCTCGATGGTCTGGCGGATCTGCTGCAAGCGATTGCCGAGGCCAGCGCTCAGGTGTCCGATCGTCTGGCGCTGCGCCACTTTGCCCATGTCGATGATGTCAGCCAGCGCACGGTGTCCGTCTGATGAGCGCGCATTACCAGATCTTCCACGACACCTGTTACCACTACGACAGCCCGGTGTCGCTGGCACAGCAACTCGCGCACCTGTGGCCGCGTGAGTGCACGTGGCAACGCTGCACCGAGCAGCGATTGCTGATCAGCCCGCAGCCGACGACACGGCGGGATGAGCTGGATGTGTTCGGCAATCCGCTGACCCGACTGGCCTTCGAGCGCCCGCATGACGAGTTGCAGGTCAACGCCCGGCTCACGGTTGAGGTGCTGGCGCGGCCACTGGCGGATTTCAGTCTGTCCCCGGCGTGGGAGCAGACGCGCAACGCGCTGACCTACAGCAGTCAGCCGTTGTCCGCCGAAATGCTCGAGGCTTGTCGCTATCGGTTTCAATCACCCTACGTGCATTTGAAACGCAGTTTCGTCGAATTTTCGGAAAGCTGTTTTCCACCGGGAAGGCCCTTGTTGCTGGGCGTGCAGGCGTTGATGCAGAAGATTTTCAGCGAGTTCACCTTCGATGCCGAGGCCACGCAAGTGGCGACGCCGCTGGTCGAGGTGCTGGAGCGCCGGCGTGGCGTGTGTCAGGACTTCGCGCATCTGATGCTCGCTTGCGTGCGCTCGCGAGGGCTGGCAGCGCGTTACATCAGCGGCTATCTGCTGACCCAGCCGCCGCCGGGCCAGCCACGGCTGATCGGTGCTGATGCTTCGCATGCGTGGGTGTCGGTGTTCTGTCCGGTATCGGGCTGGGTGGATTTCGATCCGACCAACAACGTGCAGCCGGCGCTGGAGCATATCACCCTGGCGTGGGGCCGGGATTTTTCCGATGTGTCGCCGTTGCGCGGGGTGATTCTGGGGGGCGGTTCGCATGATCCGGAAGTGCGGGTCACGGTGATGCCATTGGAGTAAGGAATTTCACTGGCGGGAGCCAATGTGGCGAGGGAGCTTGCTCCCGCTCGACTGCGAAGCAGTCGCAAAACAATTTGGGGTCGCTGCGCAACCCAGCGGGAGCAAGCTCCCTCACCACAGATCGCTCCCTCTGGGAGCGAGTCAGCAATCAGCTCAGGCGTCAGGCGCCTGGTCTTTCGGTGCATCAACATCAACTTCATCATCGAGGTCAGTCGCCACTTCACCGTCAGGGTTCAGTGCCGCTTCTTCAGCCATTTGTTTCTTGCGCTGAAGCTTTTCCTCTTTCTTCTGCTCCTTTGCCAGGTCTCGTTGACGTTTGGCGAAGGAGTAATTGGGTTTGGCCATGGGCGATCCTCTGGGGTCGAAGGTGAGGTTGAGCGGCGCGTATTCTGCCCTGTATCGGTGCCTGGCGGTTAGCCGGGTTTTTGGTCGACCCACTTGGGCGTGACGGTCGGCTTCCACTGATCGAGGGCGTCGAGCAGGGTTTGGGGCGATTCGCTCACTTGCAGCATGTCACGGTGTGGCGCGCGAACGAAGCCTTCGCCGACGATATGGTCGAGAAAAGCCGTGAGTTTGCTGTAAAAACCGTTCACTTCCAGCAGCCCCAGCGGTTTGCCGTGGTAGCCGAGCTGGCCCCAGGTCCAGACTTCGAACAGCTCTTCCAGCGTGCCGAGGCCGCCGGGCAATGCGATGAATGCATCGCTCAGTTCGGCCATGCGCGCCTTGCGCGCGTGCATGCCATCGACCACTTCGAGACGGGTCAGGCTTTTGTGGCCGATCTCCTTGTCCATCAGGCTTTGCGGAATGATCCCGATCACTTCGCCGCCAGCGGCCAGCGCGGCGTCCGCCACCAGGCCCATCAGGCCCACGGCGCCACCGCCGTAAACCAGCGTCAGCTGACGCTCGGCCAGCGCGCGGCCAAGGGCCTTGGCGGCTTCGGTGTAAGCCGGATCAGTGCCAGCGTTGGCACCGCAAAAAACACAAACGGATGTGAGAGACATGCCTTCCTCCTGGGTCAATCCGTCACAGGGTAATGGCTGGCACGCCTTGATCCAAGGACTAAACTTCGCGTTCCGGCGATTCAAAGGTACCGCTGGCGCCACAGGCGTAGGCGGCGAGCAAACTGCACAACAGACCGTTAAAGAACATGACCGGCACTCCGTTTCAGTAGATGCGCCGATCATAGGCCCGGCCGGGAAATCTGGCCGGTAGATTGTTTCGATGAGTGTCATAGCCTGAAAGTTGTATACAATTTTTGACTCAAGTCATAGGAACTTGCGAAGATTTCAGGCAGTCTTTCCATCATTCGTGTTTTTGTTAACCCTGCCTTGGAGATTCACCATGTTTTCCAAAGTTGTTGCGGTATCCCTGCTGGCGCTGGCCAGCAGCCAATTGATGGCTGCCGAGTGCAAAACCACCGTTGACTCCACCGATCAGATGTCCTTCAACACCCAGTCGATCGTGATCGACAAGAGCTGCAAGACCTTCACCGTCGAATTGACTCACTCTGGCAGCCTGCCGAAGAACGTCATGGGCCATAACCTGGTGGTCAGCAAAACCGCTGACATGCAGCCGATCGCTACCGACGGCCTGGCCGCTGGCATCGACAAGAACTACCTGAAAGACGGCGACGAGCGCGTTATCGCTCACACCAAGATCATCGGTGCCGGCGAGAAAGACTCGCTGACCATCGACGTATCGAAGCTGACCGCTGGCACTGACTACGGCTTCTTCTGCTCGTTCCCAGGCCACATCTCAATGATGAAAGGCACCGTGACCCTGAAGTAATACGACTCACGCCTGACACAAAAAACGCCACTGCAATTGATTGCAGTGGCGTTTTTTTCTGCCGATCAAATCTGCATCTATTACCTCATTTCTCTGATCATGGCCGTCGGTCTGAAATACCCCCGAACCTGTAATTTCTGACAGTAGACGCGGGCTTCGAAGAGCCCTCTGATGGGGGAGGCGCTCAGATAACTGTGCGCACCCATTCCGGAAAAAGGAGTTATCGTATGACCGATCAAGAGAAATTACCCCAGCAGCGTACCTTGGTTCAGGGGCCCGACAGCAGAGCTCTGTTAAGCCAAACCGGCATTGAGAGCGTTACCAATGGCAATGGTGAACGCCTCGAACATGGCGGGATCAGCACAAATGCAGATTTGTCTTTTGTTGGTTTCGCTGCTCCCGATCAAACGGCGCAGCTTTTCGACAACGGTGCCCCTGCGCATTCCCCGGTAAATGTTGATAACAATGGTCACTTCAGTTTGATCGTGACTGATCAACAGAACGGTTCACATGTGTACGCCGTGCATACCAGTGATGGACAAGTGTCAGAAACGTTTACGGTTCACATTCAAGTGCCGCTACGTGCCACTATTTTCTGGGTAAATGGTCCCGACGGAGTCATTATCGAAAATGGTGGAAGCACTACGTTTGTCGATCTGTACTTTGTAGGCGGGGGGGAGCCCAACCAAACGGTAAATCTTCTGGATAATGGAATTCTCGTTGCTACCCTCAACATCGATGCAAATGCCCGTTGGAGTGCTGCAATGAACGGAGTATCTCCAGGGCAGTATCATTTCACCGTGGTAGGACAAGACGGTGTTGAGTCTCCACCCTGGAGCATTGAGATTAAGACCTCCGTACTGCCCAGCATTCAGTTTCTCCTGGGAGAAAGCGGGCAGTTGATCGGTAACCACGAGCAGACGACTGATACATCGTTAACGGTTGTCGGTACGGCACACCCAAATGGACAAGGAAAAATAGTCGACTACGATAACGACTTGGTTGAATTCACGGCCGACTCGAATGGAATCTACACGGCTAAGATATCGAATCTGGCTGAAAAGGTTCACACCATTAGAACGATAACTGCTGGTGGTCAAATCTCGTCCCCTTGGGCATTCAGGGTGGTTCCGGCAAAAGCCCGTTAAATCTGCCATTGAGTCCTGAGCAAAGAAAAGCCCGCTGAGGATCACTCCTCAGCGGGCTTTTCATTCACTCACCCATTACGGCGCAAACGGCATGACCCGCTTGTGATGGGTCTTTTTGTAGGTGTTGACGATGATGTCGAACGCTTCCTGACGCACCGGCTCGCCGTGCAGGAAGGCGTCGATCTCGGCGTAGGTCACGCCGTGGGACGCTTCGTCCGGTTTGCCCGGCGACAGGTCTTCCAGATCCGCGGTCGGCACTTTTTCCACCAGCGATTCCGGCGCGCCGAAGCTGCGGGCAATCGCCCGGACCTGGTTTTTCACCAGACCGCTGAGCGGGGCCAGGTCGCAGGCGCCGTCGCCGAACTTGGTGAAGAAGCCCATTACCGCTTCCGCCGCGTGGTCGGTGCCGATCACCAGCCCGTGGGCCGCGCCGGCGATGGTGTACTGGGCGACCATGCGCATCCGCGCCTTGGTGTTGCCGAGCACGAAATCCACCGACACCGCATGTTTGCCTTCGAACGCTGCCACTTCACTGGCCAGCGACTTCACTGCCGGGCCGATGTTGACCGTGTGGCGCTCGTCCGGGGCGATGAAGTCCACCGAAGCCTGGGCGTCGTGCTCATCGAACTGGGTTTCGTACGGCAGGCGCACGGCGATGAACTTGTAGGCGTTGTCGCCAGTGCGCTCGCGCAACTCACGCATGGCGCGCTGGGCCAAGAGACCGGCGGTCAGCGAGTCGACCCCGCCGCTGATGCCCAGCACCAGAGTCTTGAGGCCGGAATTGACCAGGCAATCCTGGATAAAGGTGATGCGTCGGGCGACTTCCGCTTCGAGGGCCTGATGCCCGGCGAATGGCGGTTGCACCTTGAGCTGTTCAGCAATCTCACGCTGTACGGCTTGCATGAATTCACTCCTTGCTAGATAGGCTGGAAACGGCAGGAACCTGGAACACATGTCGCAAATAGGCGACGAAATTCGGGTCTTTGCAGTGGGTCTTGCCGGGCTCGTCGGAGATCTTCGCCACCGGCTGGCCGTTGCAGGCGGTCATTTTAAGCACGATGCTCATCGGTTCGACACCCGGAATGTCACAGGTCAGGTTGGTACCGATGCCAAAGCTGACGTTGATCCGCCCGTGCAGCGCGCGGAAGATCTCCAGCGACTTGGGCAGGGTCAGGCTGTCGGAGAACACCAGAGTCTTGCTCATCGGGTCGATGCCGAGCTTGTGGTAGTGGGCGATGCATTTTTCGCCCCACTGCACCGGGTCCCCGGAGTCGTGGCGCAAACCATCGAAGAGCTTGGCAAAGAACAGGTCGAAGTCGCCGAGGAAGGCGTCGGTGGTGATGCAGTCGGTGAGCGCAATCCCGAGCAAACCACGGTACTCACGCACCCAGCAGTCGAGGGCGGCAATCTGGCTGTCGATCAGCCGCGGGCCGAGTTGCTGGTGGGCCATGATCCATTCATGGGCCATGGTGCCCAGCGGTTTCATGTCCAGTTCGCGGGACAAGTGCACGTTGCTGGTGCCGACGAAGCGCCCGGGGAAATCGTGCTTGAGCACATTCACCACTTCTTCCTGCACGCGATACGAAAAACGCCGACGGGTGCCAAAATCGGCGACCTGCAATTGCGCCAGTTCGTCGTCCGAGGCGTTGGCGCTGAGCCAGTCGAACTTGCGATACAGCTGTTCACGCGCCTGCACCAGTTCGATTTCGCGGTAGCGATAGCGGTTGCGCACTTCGCTGACGATCGCCAGCAGCGGCACTTCGTACAGAATCACATGCAGCCACGGGCCGCGCAGCCGAATGAACAACTCGCCGTTCTCGATGCCGGTGTGCAGGTAGCGCAGGTTGAAGCGGAACAGTCCGAGAAAGCGCAGGAAATCCGGCTTGAGGAAGGTGATGCGCTCGAGAAAACTCAACTGGTCGGCGCTCAGGCTCAGCTCGGCCAGACGCTCGATCTGGTAGCGAATCTCGGCCAGATACGGCCGCAGATCCTCACTGTTACGGCAACGAAACTCCCATTCGACTTCGACGTTGGGGTAGTTGTGCAGCACCGCCTGCATCATTGTCAGTTTGTAGAAGTCGGTGTCGAGCAGGTTCTGCACGATGCGATCGGCAAACACACTCTCGCTCATAAACGGGGTCTCCAGGTGCACCGCGCAAGGCGCGGTATCAATCAATGACGCTAGTGGCGCATATCAGCGGTGGGGATTGCCAGCAATTTTTGGCCTGTAGCGGATTTTGCTTAATGTAGGAGCTGCCGAAGGCTGCGATCTTTTGATCCTGAAAAACAAGATCAAAAGATCGCAGCCTTCGGCAGCTCCTACAGGAGAATCAGTGGTCGTCGGGGCTATCGATCTGCTCCAGCATCCACTTCACAAAATCCCGCACTTTCGGCACTTCCGCCGCATGCTCCGGGTAGGCCAGGTAATAGGCGTCGGAACTGGGCATTGCATGCTGCCAGGGAATGACCAGTTTGCCGTCGGCCAATTCCTCTTCCACCAGAAACCGTGGCAGCAGCGCTACGCCGCAGCCGACCTGGGCGGCGCGGATGCACATATAAAAGGTTTCGAAGCGCGGCCCGTGATAGCTGTGTTCGGTGTGGTAACCCTGACTGTCGAACCAGTCGTGCCAGGCCTGTGGACGCGAGGCGTTTTGCAGCAGCACCAGATCGGTCAGTTGCGTCGGATCGGTGAATGGCTGATCCGGCAGGCTGCCGGGCGCGCAGACCGGCACCAGCTCTTCGCCGAACAGCTTCAGGCATTCGGTGCCGGGGCGCGAACCCTGGCCGAAATAGAACGCCAGATCGCTGCGCCCCTGCAGCAGATCATCCGCCTCCTGCTCGTTGCACAGGTCGAGATGGATCGACGGGTGGCGCAGACGCCAGCCTTTCAGACGCGGAACCAGCCAGCGCGCGCCGAAGGTCGAGGGTGTGGAGACGCGCAGGACTTCGGTCTCGCCGCCGTAGGAACGCAGATAATGCGTGGACATTTC
Organism: Pseudomonas sp. SCPG-7; assembly: GCF_002156405.1. Lineage (NCBI taxonomy): Bacteria > Pseudomonadati > Pseudomonadota > Gammaproteobacteria > Pseudomonadales > Pseudomonadaceae > Pseudomonas > Pseudomonas sp. SCPG-7. The sequence goes on from NZ_MVOO01000013.1 coordinate 127,938, forward strand.
CACCTGGGTGAGGATTTTTCGGACCTCCACCAAGTACAAATCCCCGGCCGGAGTCATCTGCAAACGCCGACGCACCCGGCGAAACAACAAGTGCTGCAACAATTCCTCAAGCTGCGCGACCTGTTTGCTGACGGCACTCTGGGTCAGGTTCAGCTCTTCGGCGGCCCGGGTGAAGCTCAAGTGCCGGGTCACGGCCTCGAAGCACTGCAGCGCGGTGATCGACGGCAGGTGGCGTTTGTTCAGCATGGGTGGTCCTTTTTCTTGTCTTTCTATGCGCAGCATGAATAAACGGAATGATATCTCGCGTAAAGGTCGTTTGTTGCCTTGCCTTCGGGAAGCTACAACTAAAGGCCTGCCCGGTCGTGAACATTCGGCCGCACACATTCAGTTTTTCGCTTGAGGAGTGACCCATGGTTGCCGCATTGCTTGATCGTCTTGGTGTGAACCCGGCCCTGTACCAGAACGGCAAAGTGCCGGTGCATTCGCCCATCGACGGCAGCCGCATCGCCGCCGTGAACTGGGAAGGCCCGGCCGAAGTCGAGCAGCACATCAGTCGCGCAGATCATGCGTTCGAGCAGTGGCGCAAGGTGCCGGCCCCGCGTCGCGGCGAGCTGGTGCGTCAGTTCGGCGAGGTGCTGCGCGAATACAAGGCTGACCTCGGCGAGCTGGTGTCGTGGGAAGCGGGCAAGATTACCCAGGAAGGCCTCGGTGAAGTGCAGGAGATGATCGACATCTGCGACTTCGCCGTCGGCCTGTCGCGTCAACTGTACGGCTTGACCATCGCCTCCGAGCGCCCGGGCCACCACATGCGTGAAACCTGGCATCCGCTGGGCGTGGTCGGCGTGATCAGCGCGTTCAACTTCCCCGTCGCGGTGTGGGCGTGGAACACCACGTTGGCGCTGGTCTGCGGTAACCCGGTGGTGTGGAAGCCGTCGGAGAAAACCCCGCTGACCGCACTGGCCTGCCAGGCACTGTTCGATCGCGTGGTGAAGAATTTCAGCGATGCGCCGGCGCACCTGTGCCAAGTGATCATCGGTGGCCGTGACGCTGGCGAAGCGCTGGTGGATGATCCGCGCGTGGCGCTGATCAGCGCCACCGGCAGCACCCGCATGGGCCGCGAAGTGGCACCGAAAGTCGCCGCGCGTTTCGCCCGCAGCATTCTTGAGCTGGGCGGCAACAACGCGATGATCCTCGGCCCGAGCGCCGATCTGGACATGGCCGTGCGCGCCATCCTGTTCAGCGCGGTCGGCACCGCCGGTCAGCGTTGCACCACCCTGCGTCGCCTGATTGCCCATGAGTCGGTGAAGGAAGAAATCGTCACCCGCCTCAAAGCCGCGTACGCCAAGGTGCGCATCGGCCATCCGCTGGAAGGCAATCTGGTCGGCCCGCTGATCGACAAACACAGCTACGAAAATATGCAGGACGCGCTGGAGCAGGCACTGAGCGAGGGCGGGCGGGTGTTCGGTGGCAAGCGCCAACTGGAAGATCAATTCCCGAATGCCTACTACGTGTCGCCGGCGATCGTGGAAATGCCGGAGCAGAGCGATGTGGTCTGCAGCGAAACCTTTGCGCCGATCCTCTACGTGGTCGGCTACAGCGACTTCCAGGAAGCGCTGCGCTTGAACAACGCGGTGCCGCAAGGCCTGTCATCGTGCATCTTCACTACCGACGTGCGCGAGGCCGAGCAGTTCATGTCGGCGGTCGGCAGTGACTGCGGCATCGCCAACGTCAACATCGGCCCGAGCGGCGCGGAAATTGGCGGCGCGTTTGGTGGCGAGAAGGAGACCGGCGGTGGCCGCGAGTCGGGTTCCGACGCCTGGCGCGCGTACATGCGTCGGCAGACCAATACCGTGAACTACTCGCTGGAGTTGCCGCTGGCGCAGGGCATTACCTTCGACTGAAATTGAGCAAAAGCTGAAAAGATCGCAGCCTTCGGCAGCTCCTACAGGGCTGCGGTTGGCTGCGGTTTTGTAGGAGCTGCCGAAGGCTGCGATCTTTTTAGTGCCCACAACGCAATTGGTTAGGTTTCTGTTGGAGTCTGGCAATGCCGTTACGCGAAGAATGTCTGTGGGAAAAACTCACGCCGCAGCGCCCGGATAACGCCGCGCTACGGGGCGAGGTCAAAGTCGATGTCTGCGTGATCGGCGCCGGGTTTACCGGGTTGTCGGCGGCGCTGCATCTGTTGGAAAAAGGCAAAAGCGTCTGCGTGCTGGAAGCGCATCGCGCAGGTCACGGCGGCTCCGGGCGCAACGTCGGGCTGGTCAACGCCGGCATGTGGATCCCGCCGGACGAGATCGAGGCCGGGTTCGGCGAAGCGGTCGGCAGTCAGCTCAACCGCATGCTCGGGGCGGCGCCAGCGCTGGTGTTCAGCCTTGTGGATAAATACCACATCGATTGCCAGTTGCGCCGCGAAGGCACCCTGCACATGGCGCACAACGCCAAGGGCGAAGCGGATCTGCGCAGTCGCGAGCAACAATGGAAGCGTCGCGGAGCGCCCGTCGAGTTGCTCACCGGCAAGGCCTGCGAGCAAGCCACCGGCACGCAAAAGATCGCTGCCGCGCTGCTCGACCGCCGCGCCGGCACGCTCAACCCGATGGCCTATGTCACCGGACTGGCCAATGCGGTGAAAGGGCTGGGCGGGCAGATGTTCGATCATTCGCCGGTGAGCCGTCTCGAGCGCGTGGGCCAGCAATGGTCAGTGCAGACCGAGCACGGTTCGGTACTCGCCGGGCAAGTGGTGATCGCCTCCAACGCCTACACCGAGGGCGACTGGACCGAACTCAAGCGCAACTTCTTCCCCGGTTACTACTATCAGGTCGCCTCGGTGCCGCTGACCGAAGATGCCGCCCATGACATTCTCCCAGGCGGGCAGGGCTCGTGGGACACGCGGCAGGTGCTGAGCAGTATCCGTCGCGACAGGGACGGCCGGTTGTTGCTCGGCAGTCTGGGCAACGGCAACCAGAAACCGACGTGGTTCCTCAAGGCCTGGGCCGATCGGGTGCAGCAGCATTACTTCCCCAACCTGAAACCGGTGGAATGGGAATGCACCTGGACCGGGCGCATTGCCTTTACCCCCGATCACCTGATGCGCCTGTTCGAACCGGCGCCGGGACTGGTGGCCGTCACCGGTTACAACGGTCGTGGCGTGACCACTGGCACTGTGGTCGGCAAAGCCTTCGCCGACTATCTGTGTAACGGAAATCCTCAAGCCTTGCCGATCCCCTTCGCACCGATGCAGCCCCTGGCCGGTGTCGGCCTGCGCAGTTGCCTGTACGAGGCCGGGTTCTCGCTGTATCACGCGGGCCAGTGCCTGCGCATCGTCATCTGAGTGTTGAAATATGTTGCGTAACGCGGCGCTTTTCGGCGTAGCGACTAGCCTGTAATGGTGCGGGTTGTAGCAGTCCCGCACCAGCAGTGTGCAGTTCGGTGACGCGAGCTGTTACAGGCTGGTTGCACGTCGTTTGGTGCCGCGGTTGCAATGATGGCGCAAGCGGGTTGCGCCTGAGATTTAAAAAGGTTTCACCTTCCGCGGTTTAGACGGTTGCACGCCCAATGAAAATGGGAACGAAACAGTCGAAATAACAAGAAAGCAGCGACTTTTTGAAGAATAAAAAACCGATGGCACGGCGCTTGCTCAGAGCATTCAGTGAAGTGAAGTCGCAGTGCCAACTAAAAAAAACCTTGGAGCACCACCTCATGTCCCAGACGTTTTACAAGAAAGGCTTTCTGGCCCTCGCAGTGGCTACTGCGTTGGGTGTTTCTGCGTTTGCTCAAGCTGATGTGAAAATCGGTGTAGCGGGTCCAATGACTGGCGCCAACGCGGCATTTGGCGAGCAGTACATGAAGGGTGCACAGGCGGCGGCGGACGCGGTCAACGCGGCGGGTGGCGTCAACGGCGAGAAAATCGTACTGGTCAAGGGCGATGACGCCTGCGAACCGAAACAGGCAGTAACGGTTGCGAAGGATCTGGTCAACCAGAAGGTGGCCGGTGTGGTCGGTCACTTCTGCTCTTCCTCCACCATTCCAGCGTCGGAAATCTACGATGAAGCCGGTGTTATCGCGATCACCCCGGGTTCCACCAACCCGCAAGTGACCGAGCGCGGCCTGAGCGCCATGTTCCGTATGTGCGGGCGTGATGACCAGCAAGGCATCGTCGCGGGCGATTACATTGTCGATGTGCTCAAGGGCAAGAAAGTCGCCGTGCTGCACGACAAGGACACTTACGGTCAGGGCCTGGCCGATGCGACCAAGGCTCAACTGGAAAAGCGTGGCGTGAAGCCGGTGCTGTATGAAGGCCTGACTCGTGGCGAGAAAGACTTCAGCGCCGTGGTCACCAAGATCCGTGCGGCCGGTGCCGACGTGGTCTACTTCGGCGGCCTGCACCCGGAAGCCGGGCCGCTGGTCAAGCAACTGCGCACCGAAGGCCTGAAAGACGTGAAGTTCATGTCTGATGACGGCATCGTCACCGACGAACTGGTGACCACCGCCGGTGGCCCGCAATACGTTGACGGCGTGCTGATGACCTTCGGCGCCGACCCACGTCTGCTGCCAGACAGCAAGACCGTGGTCGATGCGTTCCGCAAGGCTGGCACCGAACCCGAAGGCTACACCCTGTACGCGTACGCGTCGGTTCAGACCCTGGCGGCCGCCTTCAACGGCGCCAAATCCAACAGTGGCGAAAAAGCCGCCGAATGGCTCAAGGCCAACCCGGTGAAAACCGTGATGGGTGAGAAAGCCTGGGACAAGAAAGGCGACCTGAAAGTGTCCGACTACGTGGTTTACCAGTGGGACGCGAGTGGCAAATACCATCAGCTGGAAAAACAGAAGTAAGGGCTGACGCGATCAGCTTGATCCCCACCAATACCTGTGGGAGCGGGCTTGCCCGCGATGGCGTCAGGTCAGTCGACACACAGGTTGGCTGATCCGCCGCTATCGCTGGCAAGCCAGCTCCCACAGGAGATCGGTGGGTCTGGGCTCATCGCGCTCTGACATTGCTCCGACGTAAATCTGTATTTTTCCTAGAAGAACCGCCCGCCCCGGCGGGCAGGTTCTCATTGCGTGAGATTGCGTTATGGATGGTATTTTCCTGCAGCAACTGGTCAACGGCCTGACCCTCGGGTCGGTCTATGGCCTGATCGCCATCGGCTACACAATGGTCTACGGCATCATCGGCATGATCAACTTCGCCCACGGCGAGGTTTACATGATTTCCGCTTACCTGGCGGCAATCAGTCTGGCTCTGCTGGCTTACTTCGGTATCGAATCCTTCCCGCTGTTGATGCTCGGCACGCTGGTGTTCACCATCGTCGTCACTGGCGTCTATGGCTGGGTAATCGAACGCGTCGCCTACAAACCTCTGCGCAACTCCACCCGACTGGCACCGCTGATCAGCGCCATCGGTATCTCCCTGATCCTGCAGAACTATGCCCAGATCAGCCAGGGCGCCCGCCAACAGGGTGTTCCAACGCTGCTCACCGGTGCCTGGCGCATTGACGTCGGCAGCGGTTTCGTCCAGCTGACCTACACCAAGATCTTCATTCTGGTGGCCGCGTTCGTCGGCATGGGCCTGCTGACCTACGTGATCAAGTACACCAAGCTCGGCCGCATGTGCCGCGCCACCCAGCAAGACCGCAAGATGGCCTCGATCCTGGGGATCAACACCGACCGGGTGATTTCCTACGTGTTCATCATCGGTGCAGCGATGGCGGCTCTGGCCGGCGTGCTGATCACCATGAACTACGGCACGTTCGACTTCTACGCAGGCTTCGTCATCGGCATCAAGGCGTTCACCGCCGCCGTGCTCGGCGGGATCGGCTCACTGCCCGGCGCGATGCTCGGCGGGATCATTCTCGGGATCTCCGAGTCGCTGTTCTCGGGCCTGGTCAACTCCGACTACAAAGACGTGTTCAGCTTCTCGCTGCTCGTACTTGTTCTGGTCTTCCGGCCTCAGGGCCTGTTGGGCCGTCCTCTTGTGTCGAAGGTGTAAGCGATGTCTTCAACCACTCAAAAAAACATCGATATCAAAAAAAGCCTGGTTGAGGCGATTCTGGCCGGCCTTATTGCCTTGATCGTGTTCGGCCCGATTGTCGGTGTCGTGCTCGACGGCTACAGCTTCAACCTCGAACCAACCCGCGTGGCGTGGATCATCGGTATTGTCATGATCGGCCGCTTTGCCTTGAGCCTGTTTCTGCAGACGCCCAAGGGCCTGAAGATCCTCGACGGATTCGAGAGCACCGGTTCCGGTGTACATGTGCTGCCTGCCGATCACAAATCACGCCTGCGCTGGATCATTCCACTGCTGATAGTGCTGGCGGTGATTGTGCCGTTTGTCTCCAACTCGTACCTGCTGGGTGTGGTCATCCTCGGGCTGATCTACGTGTTGCTGGGGCTGGGGCTGAACATCGTGGTTGGCCTCGCCGGTCTGCTCGACCTCGGTTACGTGGCGTTCTACGCCATCGGTGCCTACGGTCTGGCGCTCGGTTATCAATACCTCGGGCTGGGCTTCTGGACTGTGCTGCCGCTGGCGGCGATCACCGCGGGCCTGGCCGGCTGCATCCTCGGTTTTCCGGTGCTGCGTCTGCACGGTGACTATCTGGCCATCGTGACCCTGGGCTTCGGTGAAATCATCCGCCTGATCCTCAACAACTGGCTGTCGCTGACCGGCGGGCCGAACGGCATGCCGGCGCCCTTGCCGACGTTCTTCGGCCTGGAATTCGGCAAGCGGGCCAAGGATGGCGGGGTACCGTTTCATGAGTTTTTCGGCATCGCCTACAACCCGGACGTGAAGTATTACTTCATCTATACGGTGTTGTTCCTGGTGGTGCTGGCCGTGCTGTACATCAAGCATCGTCTGGTGAAAATGCCGGTGGGTCGCGCCTGGGAAGCGCTGCGCGAAGATGAAATCGCCTGCCGCTCGATGGGCCTGAACCACGTACTGGTCAAGCTCTCGGCGTTCACCATCGGTGCGTCGACCGCAGGTCTGGCCGGGGTGTTCTTCGCCACCTATCAAGGCTTCGTCAACCCGACCTCGTTTACCTTCTTCGAATCGGCGCTGATCCTCGCCATCGTCGTGCTCGGCGGCATGGGCTCGACCATCGGCGTGGTGATCGCAGCGTTCGTGCTCACGGTTGCTCCGGAACTGCTGCGCGGCTTCGCTGAATACCGCGTGCTGCTGTTCGGCATCCTGATGGTGTTGATGATGATCTGGCGACCTCGAGGGCTGATCCGCATCAGCCGTACCGGGGTTACTCCACGCAAAGGTGCCATTCACTATGAGAGGACTGCGCCATGAGTGAAGTCGTACTCTCTGTGGAAAAACTGATGATGCACTTCGGTGGCATCAAGGCCTTGAGCGATGTCAGCCTCAAGGTCAAACGCAACTCGATCTTTGCCCTGATCGGGCCGAACGGTGCCGGCAAGACCACGGTGTTCAACTGTTTGACCGGGTTCTACAAGGCCTCCGGCGGCAAGATCGAACTCAACGTGCGCGGCAAGCAGACCAACGTCATCCAGTTGCTGGGCGAGTCGTTCAAACCGACCGACTTCGTCTCGCCGAAAAGCTTCCTCAGTCGCCTGTATTACAAGATGTTTGGTGGCACGCATCTGGTGAACCGCGCCGGCCTGGCCCGGACCTTCCAGAACATTCGCCTGTTCAAGGAAATGTCGGTGCTGGAAAACCTGCTGGTGGCGCAGCACATGTGGGTCAACCGCAACATGCTCGCCGGCATCCTCAACACCAAGGGCTACCGCAAAGCGGAAAGCGATGCGCTGGACTGCGCGTTCTACTGGCTGGAAGTGGTCGATCTGGTGGACTGCGCCAACCGTCTGGCCGGTGAGCTGTCCTACGGTCAGCAACGTCGTCTGGAGATCGCCCGGGCCATGTGCACGCGGCCGCAGATCATCTGCCTCGACGAACCGGCCGCCGGCCTCAACCCTCAGGAAACCGAAGCGCTGAGCGCGATGATCCGGCTGCTGCGCGACGAGCATGATCTGACCGTGGTGCTGATCGAACACGACATGGGCATGGTCATGAGCATTTCCGACCACATCGTGGTGCTGGATCACGGCGTGGTCATCGCCGAGGGTGGACCCGATGCGATTCGCAACGATCCAAAAGTGATTGCCGCCTACCTGGGCGCCGACGAAGAGGAACTGGTATGAGCAAACCGATCCTCGAACTCAAAGACCTGGACGTGTTCTATGGCCCGATCCAGGCCCTCAAAGGCGTGTCGCTTGAGATCAACGAAGGCGAGACTGTCAGCCTGATCGGCTCCAACGGCGCAGGCAAATCGACGCTGCTGATGTCGATCTTCGGCCAGCCACGGGCGGCGGGCGGACAGATCCTCTATCAAGGCATCGACATCACCCACAAGTCCTCGCACTACATCGCCTCCAACGGCATCGCGCAGTCGCCGGAAGGGCGGCGGGTGTTCCCCGACATGACCGTCGAGGAAAACCTGCTGATGGGCACCATCCCGATTGGCGACAAGTATGCCAAAGAGGACATGCAGCGCATGTTCGAGCTGTTCCCGCGGCTCGAAGAGCGCCGCACTCAGCGGGCGATGACCATGTCCGGCGGCGAACAGCAAATGCTCGCCATTGCCCGCGCCTTGATGAGTCGGCCGAAGCTGTTGTTGCTTGATGAACCGAGCCTGGGCCTGGCGCCGATCGTGGTGAAACAGATCTTCGCCACCCTGCGTGAACTGGCGAAAACCGGCATGACCATTTTTCTCGTCGAGCAGAACGCCAACCATGCGTTGAAGCTGTCGGACCGGGCGTATGTGATGGTCAATGGCGAGATTCGCCTGACCGGTACCGGTAAAGAGCTGCTGGTGAACGAGGAGGTGCGTAACGCTTATTTGGGCGGGCACTGATTCTTCCCGAGTTGTGCACAAGCCCCGCGACGAAAGTCCCGGGGCTTTTTCATTCCTCAAATTCACCAAGGCCCCTGTGGGAGCTGGCTTGCCAGCGAAAGCGGTTTGCCATTCAGCAATGATCTTGGCAGTGACTCCGCCATCGCTGGCCAGCCAGCTCCCACAGGTAAAATTGTGACCTTCGGCAGAATTGTGGAAAACAAATTCCCATCGCTGTCAAAGCGCGACATATAGACGCTGCAAATGGCTGTTTTTCCACAGTTTTGACTTGTCCCCGTTTGCTGTGGAGCTGGCTGTGAATAACGTGGGAGTAGCTGGCTCAAGCCCTTGTTTGACGTGGCTTACAGGCTGGTGATCGCTTTTTGATCAGGCGTTTTTGCGGGAGCTGAAGACGCTGTTGTCAACCCTTTTCTAGGCCTCGCGCTAAAGGCTATTCCATGTGAACAAGCCTGTGGATAAGTCTGTGACTAAACTCTGGAAAGACCGCGCTGAGGGCCGTAATTACTGGCCTCGCGCAATCACCGCACTGACCGGCCGGTCGTGCAAAATGCCATCTCCGGCACAACCGCGGCTTCAGGGTCAAGCAAAAAACTTTCTATTTCCCGCGCAAAGCCTTGTGTGGCGCGGCTTTGCGCGTTTCTACTTGCCCCCGGAAACTGTGGAAGGGACTGTGGATAACGTGCGTGCACATGGCTACAGGCCACGGCAGGTATGGCGTAGCGACGGTTGATCAAAATTTGATCGGAATATGTCCCGGTGCGGGTGTTGCTCGTAAATGCCGGGCCGGGCATGCTGGCTGCTGATTTTCTATTCCAATGGCTGCGCTGGCGGCCGACGCAAGGAGAACACGATGTCCAACACCCTGTTTATTACCGGCGCAACCTCCGGTTTTGGTGAAGCCTGTGCCCGTCGATTTGCCGAGGCTGGCTGGAAACTGGTGTTGACCGGTCGTCGTGCAGAGCGTCTGAATGCCCTGTGCGCGGAACTGTCGAAGCAGACTGAAGTGCATGGCTTGGTACTCGATGTACGTGACCGCAAGGCGATGGAAGAGGCAATTGCCAATCTGCCGCCGTCGTTCGCCAAGCTGCGTGGCTTGATCAACAACGCTGGGCTGGCGCTGGGCGTCGATCCGGCACCGAAATGCGACCTCGACGACTGGGACACCATGGTCGACACCAACGTCAAAGGCCTGATGTACAGCACCCGCCTGCTGTTGCCACGGTTGATCGCTCATGGCCGTGGCGCCGGCATTGTCAACCTCGGCTCCATCGCCGGTAACTATCCGTACCCGGGCAGCCACGTGTATGGCGCGACCAAGGCGTTCGTCAAGCAATTCTCGCTGAACCTGCGCTGCGACCTGCAGGGCACCGGCGTGCGCGTCAGCAACATCGAGCCGGGCCTGTGCGAAAGCGAGTTCTCGCTGGTGCGTTTTGCCGGTGACCAGGAACGCTACAACGCCACCTACGCCGGGGCCGAGCCGATCCAGCCGCAGGACATCGCCGAGACCATCTTCTGGGTGCTCAACGCCCCGGCGCACATCAACATCAACAGCCTGGAGCTGATGCCGGTGAGCCAGACCTGGGCCGGGTTCGCCATCGAGCGTAACAAGGCGTAAGACCGCATAATGGCCATCGCTGGCAAGCCAGCTCCCACAGGATCGTCGGTATACATAAATCTTGTAATCGACTCGGTACCTGTGGGAGCTGGCTTGCCAGCGATGAGGCCGTAACAGGCAAAACATGGCGATAAGGTAAACTCTCTCCTCAACAACCCCACCGCACCCCGCGGTTCAAGGGTTTTTAGAGGAGGCTACGTGAGTAACCGAGGTGAGCAGTCACTGCTCAAACAATCGACCATCCTGATGTTCGCGGTGTCGATTGCCGGGATCGTCACCGGTTTTGTTTCAGGTTCGCAATCCATCCTTTTCGATGGTTTTTTCTCGCTGATCGCAACGTTCATCAAAGTACTGATGTTGATCACCGCCAGGTTGATCGCCAAAGAAAGCAATCATCGCTTCCAGTTCGGGTTCTGGCATCTGGAGCCGATGGTGCTGCTGATCGAAGGCAGCTTCCTGCTGTTGATCGCTATCTATGCGTTTCTTAACGGTGTGTTCGGCATCATCAACGGCGGTCGCGACATCGAGTTGGGGCTGGTGATCATTTATGCGGCGGTGTTCACCGTCGTTGAATTCGCCTATTTCTTCTACGTGCGTCGGCGCAATCGCAAACTCAAGTCCAGCCTGATCCAGTTCGACAACATCAGCTGGCTGGTGGACGCGATGCTCTCGGTCGGCCTGTTGATCAGTTTTCTCGTGGCGCTGCTGCTCAAGGCCCAGGGCTTTGAGGCGTGGGCGAAATTTGTCGACCCGCTGATCCTGATCGTGCTGGCGCTGACCATGTTGCCGCCGGCGTTCAAGATCCTCGGCCCCGCGCTGCGCGATGTGCTGGGTATTGCCCCGGACACGCTGGATGACCAGGTGCGTCAGGTCATGGAGGCGGCGAAGGTCGAACACGGTTTCGACGATTACGTGACCTACGTGCAGAAGCACGGACGGGCGCGGTTCATCGAGATTCATGTGGTGTTGCCGGCGAATTACCGGTTGCACAGCGTTGGGCAACTGGATGCGTTGCGGGAGGAGATTTCGGCGCAGTTGGGCGAGCCGGATGCGGCGCGCTGGTTGACCATCAGCTTCACGGGCGACAAGAAGTGGATTGCCTGATTCAGAGCTGCTGAATCTCCTGTGGCGAGCGAGCTTGCTCGCGCTGGGCTGCGAAGCGGCCCCGGATTTTTGTGAGTGCTGCGCACTCAAGCGGGAGCAAGCTCCCTCGCCACAGGATAAGTTCAGTCAATCAGTTCAGGTATTCAGCCAGCCCGCTGTAGCACGTCGCCAAGTGATAAGGCGTTGTTGAAGGCATGTCCTTGCGGCTGACCTCTCCCAGCTCATCTCGGCATTCATGCCACCCGCCCGCGTGCAGAAAACGCTGCTGCAGCGCCTGCAACTGGCGCAGCACGGTGCCTTCGCTGTTAGGGCGCAAGGTCAGGGCGCGCAGGTATTCCGCCTGCGCCCAGATGCGCTGAGTCGAATCTTTCGGGCGACCGTCCAGTTCCAGATCGAGCATCGCCCGCACCGCCCCTGAAGGCTGTTCAACGCCGAATTGCTCGGTGAAAGCAAAGGCTCGCTCCAGCGCCGAGTGCAGTTTCGAACCGCGCAGCAGTGATGACGACTCCAGCAGGAAATACCATTCGAACTGATGCCCCGGCTCGTACCAGTTATCCACAGCGCCCAGCGGTTTCTCCATCAGTACGCCGTGCTGTGGATCGACGAAGTGTTGCTGCATGCCTGTGCATAACTTGACGAGCGCGTGCTGCGTTGCCGCATCCTCGCGCACGGCGAGCGTGGCGAGGAACGCTTCGGCCAGGTGCATCAGCGGGTTTTGCAGCGGACCGCTTTGCAGGTTGCTCCAGTCGCGGTCCAGGCACGCTTCGTACAAGCCATCGCCAGTGGCGAAGCGCTGGCCGATCACTTCCAGTGCAGCGTTGAGCGTGGATTCCACCAACGGCTCGCGGGACTTGGCCCAGTAATGGGCGCAGGCGAACAGGATGAAGGCGTGGGTGTAGAGGTCTTTGCGCTGATCCAGCGGCTGGCCCTGCGCGTCGATGCTGTAGAACCAGCCGCCGTGCTCGGCATCATGGAAGTGCCGTTGCAGCGAGCGGAACAGCGCGGCGGCGCGCACCTCGGCGTTATCCACAACCCCGATCAGGCTGGAAAACAGGTACAGCTGCCGTGCGCAGGCCATCGCCCGGTAGCGTTGCGGTGGCAAGGGTTGATGCGTCGCGTCGAGTGCCTCGTAAGGCAGCGCCATGTCGGCGTTCCAGCCCGGGCCTTGCCAGAGCGGCACGATCACGTTCAGAAAGTGCTGTTGCACGTCGCTGAACAGGGCGGTCAATTCGGGCAGGGAGGTGGAGCGGCAAGCATGGGGCATTGGCGGACGTCGTCACGGCTGGGGCGATTGCGCGACATGGTAGCAGAGAGACTGCTGTTAGAGTCTCGGTGTCTGATCGGCCGTCATCGCTGGCAAGCCAGCTCCCACAAGGATTGTTATCAACCACAAACCTGTGGGAGCTGGCTTGCCAGCGATGGGGCCGGTTCAGGCGGTAGAGATCAGCCGGCCAGCAACCAGGCGCCGGTCAGCGCCGAAGCAGCACCGGCCAGTCGCACCAGCGGCGCGGCAGCCTGAGGCAACACGCGCACCAGGCCATAACCCGCCGCATGCAGCGCTGCCGTCGCCGCGACAAAACCGGCGGCATACGCCCACGGGCTGCTCATGTCCGGCAGTTCCAGGCCGTGCGCCACGCCATGGAACAACGCGAACAACGCCGTCGCCGCCACCGCCATCACCAGCGGTGGACGCACCGCCAGTGCCACTGCCAGACCCAGCGCCAGCACCGAAGCGGCGATCCCGCTTTCCAGCGCCGGCAGCTCCAGCCCTTCAAAACCGAGCATGCCGCCGATCAGCATGGTGCCGACGAAGGTGCACGGCAGCGCCCAACGCGCCGCACCTTGTTGCTGCGCCGCCCACAGGCCGACCGCAATCATCGCCAGCAAGTGGTCGAGGCCGCCGATCGGGTGGCTGATACCGGCGACCAGCCCACTGTCGCCGTGGCCCGGGTGGGCGAAGGCGAGGGTTGGGGTCAGCAGCAGCGCCACGGCGCCGAGAATGCGTTTGAGTGTCATGGAGAAGCTTCCTTGTTGGTCAATGAATCAGGCGGCGTTCAGCAGGCCTTGGCGTTCGATGAAGGCAATGATGTCTTCCAGGCCCTGGCCGGTTTTCTGGTTGCTGAAGACGAACGGCTTGCCGTTACGCATGCGCTGGGTGTCGCTGTTCATCATTTCCAGCGACGCGCCGACCAGCGGCGCCAGATCGATCTTGTTGATCACCAGCAGATCGGACTTGCAGATCCCCGGCCCGCCCTTGCGCGGCAGCTTGTCGCCGGCAGAGACGTCGATCACGTAAATGGTCAGGTCTGACAGCTCCGGGCTGAAGGTTGCCGACAGGTTGTCGCCACCGGATTCCACCAGAATCAGGTCCAGCCCCGGAAAGCGTCGGTTCAGTTGATCGACGGCTTCGAGGTTGATCGAGGCGTCCTCGCGGATTGCCGTGTGCGGGCAGCCGCCGGTTTCCACGCCGATGATGCGTTCCGGTGCCAGTGCTTCGTTGCGCACCAGAAAGTCGGCGTCTTCGCGGGTGTAGATGTCGTTGGTGACGACGGCCAGGTTGTAGCGATCACGCAGCGCCAGGCACAGGGCCAGGGTCAATGCGGTTTTGCCGGAACCGACCGGGCCGCCGATGCCGACGCGCAGGGGTTGTGTGTTCATGGTTTGTTCTCCTAAGAGCGAAACAGTCGGCTGTACTGGCGCTCATGCGCCATGCACGCCAGGGACAGGCCGAACGCGGCGCTGCCGATGTGTTCGGGATTAATGCGCGTGGCGTCCTGCTGCGCCTGTTGCAGCAGCGGCAGCAGTTCGCTGGTCAGGCGCTGGGCGGCTTGCTGGCCCAGCGGCAGGGTTTTCATCAGTACCGCGAGCTGGTTTTCCAGCCAGCTCCATAACCACGCGGCAAGGGCGTCTTGCGGGCTGATGCCCCAGGCGCGGGCGGCGAGTGCCCAGCCGAGGGCCAGATGCGGTTCCGCGCATTGCTCAAGAAAGCGGCGGGCCGGCGCGTCGAGTTCCGGCAGGCCATTGAGCAATTGCTGCAGCGAGTAACCCATCTGCCGGCTCTCCAGATGCAACTCACGGGTCTCGCGGCTGGCGCGGTGGGTTTCGCAGATGCGCAGCAACTCGGGCCAGTTTTCGTCGATAGCGGCCTGACAGTGGGCGAGCAGCAGCGGCGCTTCGAAACGGGCGAGGTTGAGCAGCAGTTGATCGCTGATCCAGCGCCGGGCGCTGTCCGGGTTGTTCACCCGGCCGTTATCCACCGCCATTTCCAGTCCTTGCGAATAGCTGTAGCCGCCAATCGGCAGTTGCGGACTGGCCAGGCGCAGCAGCGCCCAGGCCGGATTCACAGGCGAACGCCGAACTGATGGAGTTTGGGCGCGTAGTTGAAGTCTTCGTCGCCATGCCGCGAATGATGATGGCCGCCGCCGTAGGCACCGTGCTCCGGCTGGAAGGGCGCTTCAATCGCTTCGACCTGCGCGCCGAGCTGTTCGAGCATGGCCTTGAGCACGTAATCATCGAGCAGACGCAGCCAGCCATCGCCGACTTGCAGAGCGACGTGGCGGTTGCCCAGGTGATAGGCGGCGCGGGTCAGTTCAAAGGCATTGGCGCAGGTGACGTGCAGCAGTTGCTCGGGGCGGGCGCAGACGCGAACGATGCGGCCGTCCTCGGCCTGCAGGCATTCGCCGTCATATAACGGTGCCTGACCGCGCTCCAGAAACAACCCGACGTCTTCACCGTCGGCACTGAAACAGCGCAGACGGCTTTTGCTCCGCGCTTCGAACGTCAGGTGCAGCTCGGCGGACCAGACAGGTTGAGGGTCGATTCTGCGATGAATCACCAGCATCGGAAAGCTTCCAGCAGTGGACTGTAGAGAGGGCTAGAGCAAGGGGCTTGCCAACCGTGCGAGATGTAGGAAATCCCTGTCGGAGCGTAGAGGATGTTTCAAGATGTTGCAGGATTTTGGAAGATTTTGGTGCGTGAAGATTTTTACATGCACCAATTTGTAGCCAATAAAAAAGATCGCGGCCTTCGGCAGCTCCTACAGGGGATTGGTGTAGGAGCTGCCGAAGGCTGCGATCTTTTGATCTTTACTCGGTACTGCCCAGCCCTTGCCAGTGCTTGAGGCCGATAAAGATGAAGCGCAGTTGCTGGGTGATCTTCGCCTGGGGTGTCAGATGTTCTGGCAGGGCCTCGGCAGGCGGGTCGATGATGTCCGGCAGGGTGGCGAACACCGATTTGACGATCAGGTCGGCGATCACGCTCAGGCCGGCCGCATCCAGATGTTGCAACTTGGGCATCAGCGTCAGGTCGGCCGCGAGGTCGGCGCTGATGTTCTCGCGCAGACGACCGATTGCCTGACGCACCGGCAGCGAGCCGCCGTACTGCTCGCGGGCGAGAAACAGGAATTGCGAGCGGTTGGCGCTGACCACGTCGAGGAAGATCCGCACCGACGCATCGATGATGCCGCCCATGACGAATTCGTTGTGGCGCACCAGGCGGATGGTCTCGCGGAAGGTCTGGCCGACTTCACTGACCAGCACCAGCCCCAGCTCGTCCATGTCGGCAAAATGCCGATAGAAACCGGTGGGCACGATGCCGGCGGTCTTGGTTACTTCGCGCAGGCTCAGGCTGCCGAATCCTCGGCCGCTTTCCATCAAATGGCGGGCAGCGTCCATCAGGGCATTGCGGGTCTGTTGTTTCTGTTCGGCGCGGGGCAGCATCGCAAAGGCGTTTTCTTGAGCGGGACAAGCGCCGCACTCTAGCAAATCGGCTTTGCTGGCGTCGAACGGCAGGGGGAATGTCGGCGGTAAAAAGGGTTTTGCAGATTGCCAGTGCTGAAAAAGTCAAAAGCCCAATCCGGTGATTGGGCTTTTTTTCCAGGCCGCCATGGGCTTAGCTCAAAGCGCTGTTGCGTTCGATCACACGGTCACCACCACCTTCGGCAACGGCTTGGCCCAGGGGGGTTTTGTCGAAACCGTCTTCGGCAAGGGTCTGGCCTTGTGGGGTGCGGTCACCACCACCTTCAGCGAGGGTCTGGCCTTGTGGAGTGCGGTCGCTGCCATCTGAAGCCAGGGTCTGACCTTGTGGAGTCTTGTCATAGCCGTCTTGCACCAGACCTTTCTCTTCCAGACGATCACGGCCACCTTCTGCTACAGCTTGGCCTTGTGGCGTCTTGTCGTAGCCATCTTGTACCAGGCCTTTCTCTTCCAGACGATTACGGCCGTTTTCAGCCAAGGTCTGGCCTTGTGGCGTGCGGTTGCCGCCATCAGCAGCCACAGTCTGGCTGAACACCGAGTGGTTGGATTTCACTTGTGGGGTAGCCTGATCGGCAGCGGGCAAGGCGAAAGCAGTGCTGGCTAGCATCGACAGGGTAAGGCTGAGCAGTAATTGGCGTTTCATGATGGGTTGCTCCTTGGGAGGGCGATAAAGTGGGTACGAAGCCAATGCTACTCTCGATAAGTCGATATAAAAGTTCATAAACGCAATGGTAATAATCAACAGAATTGATTGTTCTGCCGAGGCGCTCTAGCTCGGGCGTTTGCGGGCGGCGGTTTTGCACCGCGGTGGGTATTTTCGACTCACTCGCGCCTCGCAAATGTGCGGGTGGCGGTAACGCTGTTCGACCAATCGGTCAGCATTCGGGCGATTTTTTGCCACGGAATCTATATTCCGATTAAACCTGCGCACTGTTTGCCAGTCGTAGATTTCATGAGGGCCGCTTTGGCCCGCCGTTTCAGCTGTGCGTCGCGAAGTCGGCGTGCGGTCGTCATCAGGAGTTTTGTGCATGACGCGCACCGGGAAAATCTTCAGTTGGACCTTCGCCATCCTCGTACTGCTGCTGGCGGTACTCGTTCTGATCATCGTGTTCTTCGATTGGAATCGGATCAAACCGCCGCTCAACGCCAAAGTCTCGGAAGAACTGCATCGACCGTTTGCCATCAATGGCAACCTCGCGGTGATCTGGCAGCGCGAGCCGGACGAGGGCGGCTGGCGGGCCTGGGTGCCGTGGCCGCATGTGGTGGCTGAAGACCTGACGCTGGGTAATCCGGACTGGTCGAAGCAGCCGCAGATGGTCACGCTCAAACGCGTGGAGCTGCGCATCTCGCCGCTGGCCCTGCTGGCGCAACGGGTGACGATCCCGCGCATCGACCTGACCGAGCCCAACGCGCAACTGCAACGCTTGGCCGATGGCCGCGCCAACTGGACCTTCAAGTTCGACCCGAAAGACCCGAACGCCGAACCATCGAACTGGGTGGTGGACATCGGCGCCATCGGTTTCGACAAGGGCCACGTCACGCTGGACGACCAGACGCTGAAGACCAATCTCGACGTGGTGATCGATCCACTGGGCAAGCCGATTCCGTTCAGCGAAATCGTCGGTGACAAAGCCGCGAAAACGGCCCAGGACAAAGGCACCGCGCCACAGGACTATGCGTTCGCGCTGAAGGTCAAAGGCCAATACCACGGCCAGAGTCTCACTGGTCAGGGCAAAATCGGCGGATTGCTGGCGTTGCAGGACGCGAACAAACCGTTCCCGCTGCAGGCCCAGGCGAAGATCGGCGCCACCAGCCTCGAACTCGCCGGCACGTTGACCGACCCGCTCAACCTCGGTGCCCTCGATCTGCGGCTGAAACTGGCCGGTGCCAGCCTCGGCAACCTCTATCCGCTAACCGGCGTGACCCTGCCGGACACGCCGCCGTATTCCACCGACGGTCACTTGATCGCCAAACTGCATGACGCCGCCGGGGCGAAATTCACCTACGAGCAGTTCAACGGCAAGATCGGCGGCAGTGACATTCATGGCGATCTGACCTATGTCGCCAGTCAGCCTCGGCCAAAACTCAGTGGTGCGCTGCTGTCCAATCAGCTGCTGTTCGCCGACCTCGCGCCGCTGATCGGCGCCGACTCGAATGACAAGCAAAAGGCCCGCGGCGGCGAGAGCAAGCAGCCGACCGACAAAGTGCTGCCGGTTGAAGAGTTCAAGACCGACCGCTGGCGCGCGATGGATGCCGACGTCGAGTTCACCGGCAAGCGCATCGTGCACAGCGAAAAACTGCCTTTTACCGACCTTTATACCCATCTGAAACTCAACGACGGCGAACTCAGCCTCGAACCACTGCGCTTCGGCGTGGCCGGCGGCAATCTGGACGCGCAGATCCGCCTCAACGGTCGCGCCGAACCGCTGGAAGGCCGGGCCAAACTGACCGCGCGCGGGTTCAAGCTCAAGCAGTTGTTCCCGACCTTCGAACCGATGAAAACCAGTTTCGGTGAGCTCAATGGCGACGCTGATATCAGCGGCCGTGGCAATTCGGTGGCCAAGCTGCTCGGCGGCGCCAATGGCCAGTTGAAGATGCTGATCAACGACGGTGCAATCAGCCGCGAGCTGATGGAACTGGCTGGGCTTAACGTCGGCAACTACGTGGTCGGCAAGATCTTTGGCGACAAGGAAGTGAAGATCAACTGCGCGGCGGCGGACTTCGACATCAAGACCGGCCTGGCGACCACGCGGCTGTTTGTGTTCGATACCGAGAACGCGATCATCTACATCGACGGCACGGCGAACATGGCCACCGAGCAACTGGACCTGACCGTGACCCCGGAATCCAAGGGCTGGCGTCTGATTTCGCTGCGTTCACCGCTGTACGTGCGCGGTAAGTTCATCAAGCCGGACGCCGGGGTCAAGGCTGTACCGTTGATGCTGCGCGGGGCGGGAATGGTTGCACTGGGCGTGATCGCTGCACCAGCGGCGGGGCTGCTGGCGCTGGTGGCGCCGAGTGGCGGGGAGCCGAATCAGTGTGCGCCTCTGCTTGAGCAGATGAAGGCGGGCAAGGCGCCAGTGACCGTCAAGCCAACCAAGTAAGGCAAGAGCAAAAGATCGCAGCCTGCGGCAGCTCCTACAGTGGAATGTAGGAGCTGCCGCAGGCTGCGATCTTTTGCTTCTGTAGCGGCCCGTTCGCGAGCAGGCTCGCTTGTATGTTTAGACTTGAAGGGGTGGGC
>NZ_MVOO01000014.1:0-142167 GCF_002156405.1 Pseudomonas sp. SCPG-7
AATGGCGATGACGAACGGTGGCAGTAAGACAGTTGCTCCCACAGGTTTGGCGTTGGAATCAAACTCTGCGGACCACGCAAAAAACTGTGGGAGCCGGGCTTGCCCGCGATGAGGCCCGACCTGACGCTGCAAAACCCCGCTGTAACGCCAGCATAAACCCACTCTTTACGCTTTCTTTATGCCTCGCTGCACCCCTCGGTCTCGTTCCTTTACAGCCTCCTTTCCGACAATGCCTCCACACGCGGCAATACGCCGTAACACGGAGATCTTCCATGAGCGTTCTGGACGGGGTGTCCCTGCTGTTGGCAGCCGGGCTGTTCATTTATCTGTTGGTTGCGCTGTTGCGCGCGGATCGGAACTAGGAGCGGCTATGCACAGTTATGACTATTGGCTGATCCTCGCTTTTTTTGCGGTGGTCTTGCTGCCGGCGCCGTTCCTCGGGCGCTTTTACTACAAGGTGATGGAAGGTCAGCGCACCTGGCTGACACCGATTCTCGGCCCGGTCGAGCGCGGTTGCTATCGGATTGCCGGGGTGGATCCGCAAGCTGAGCAGAGCTGGCAGAAGTACACGCTGGCCTTGCTGGCGTTCAACCTCGCGGGTTTCCTGCTGCTGTTCGCGATTCTGTTGTTTCAGGATCACTTGCCGCTGAACCCGCAAAACCTGCCAGGCCAGGAATGGACCCAGGCGTTCAACACCGCGGTCAGTTTCATGACCAACACCAACTGGCAGTCCTACAGCGGTGAAGCGACCCTCAGCTACCTGAGTCAGATGGTCGGCCTTACCGTGCAGAACTTCGTCAGCGCTGCCACCGGTCTGGCGGTGCTGGTTGCGTTGTGCCGTGGCATCGGGCGCAAGTCGGCCAAGACTCTGGGCAACTTCTGGGTCGACATGACTCGCGCCACGCTCTACGGCTTGCTGCCGCTGTGCCTGCTGCTGGCGCTGTACCTGGTATGGCAGGGCGTACCGCAGACCTTCGCGCAATATATGAACGCGGTGACGATGCAGGGCGTCGATCAAGTGATCCCGCTCGGCCCGGCGGCCAGCCAGATTGCGATCAAGCAACTGGGCACCAACGGCGGTGGCTTCTTCGGTGTCAACTCGGCACATCCGTTCGAGAACCCGACCGCGTGGAGCAACCTGTTCGAAGTCGCTTCAATCATCCTGATCCCGGTGGCGTTGGTGTTCACCTTCGGTCATTACGTGAAAGACCAGCGTCAGAGCCGCGCGATCATCGCCTGCATGCTCGCACTGTTCCTGATCGGCGGCGCGACGTCGCTGTGGGCCGAATATCAGCCTAACCCGGCGCTGAACAATGTCGCGGTCGAACAGACCGCGCCGCTGGAAGGCAAGGAAGCACGCTTCGGTACCACCGCCACCGTGCTGTGGTCGGTGACTACGACTGCGGCGTCGAACGGTTCGGTGAACGGCATGCACGACAGCCTCAACCCGCTCAGCGGCATGGTCGCGCTGGTCAACATGATGGTCGGCGAAGTGATCTTCGGCGGCGTCGGTGCCGGGCTCTACGGCATGTTGCTCAACGTGCTGATCGCGGTGTTCCTCGCTGGCCTGATGATTGGCCGCACCCCGGAATACCTCGGCAAGAAACTGCAGGCGCGGGAAGTGCAATTGCTGGTGGTGACCTTGCTGGTCATGCCGGTGGGCGTGCTGGTACTCGGCGCGATCGCCGCTGCTCTGCCTGGCCCCGCTGCGACCATCAGCAACCCCGGCCCGCACGGTTTCAGCCAGTTGCTGTACGCCTATACCTCGGCCAGCGCGAACAATGGTTCGGCGTTTGGTGGCTTGAGCGCCAACACACCGTTCCACAACCTGATGCTCGGTCTGGGCATGTTGATCGGTCGCTTCGGTTACATCCTGCCGGTACTGGCCCTGGCCGGCAGCCTGGCGATGAAGAAAACCGCACCGATCGGCCAGAACAGCTTCCCGACCCACGGGCCACTGTTTGTGACGCTGCTGACCGTGACCATTTTGCTGGTGGGCGGCCTGACGTTCTTGCCGACCCTCGCATTGGGCCCAATCGCCGAACATCTGAGCATGGGCTTCTAAGGAGTCAATGATGAATATGCCCGCAATCAAACCCGCCGCCGTCAAGGCGCCGGAACAAGCGAAAACCGCGATCTCGGCCCTGTGGCGTCCGGCGCTGGTGCAAGCTTTCGTCAAGCTCGACCCGCGCCAACTGGTGCGTTCGCCGGTGATGCTGGTGGTCGAACTGACGGCGATTTTCACCACCGTACTGTGCTTCATTCCGGACAACGTCGTGCCGACGTTCGTAGCCGCGCAGATTGCCCTGTGGCTGTGGTTCACGGTGCTGTTCGCCAACTTCGCCGAAGCCTTGGCCGAGGGGCGCGGCAAGGCCCGCGCCGACAGCCTCAAGGCCGGCAGCGAAGGCCTCAGCGCGCGGCGCAAACTGGCCAATGGCAGCTTTCAGGTAGTGCCTGCCGCCAACCTGCGCAAAGGTGATGTGGTGCGCGTCGAAGCGGGGGAGATGATCCCCGGTGACGGCGAAGTCATCGAAGGGATCGCGGCGGTCAATGAAGCGGCGATTACCGGTGAGTCGGCGCCAGTGATTCGCGAGTCCGGCGGCGATCGCTCGGCGGTCACCGGCAACACGCGCCTGGTGTCCGACTGGTTGCTGGTGAAAATCACCGCCAACCCCGGTGAGTCGACCCTCGACCGCATGATCGCACTGGTCGAAGGTGCCAAACGCCAGAAAACCCCGAACGAAGTCGCGCTGGATATCCTGCTGATCGGCCTGACCCTGATCTTCCTGCTGGTGGTGGTGACCCTGCAACCGTTCGCCCACTTCGCCAATGGCAGCCTGCCGCTGGTGTTCCTGGTGGCGCTGCTGGTCACGCTGATTCCGACCACCATCGGAGGCCTGTTGTCGGCCATCGGTATTGCCGGGATGGATCGACTGGTACGCCTGAACGTGATCGCCAAGTCCGGTCGCGCCGTGGAAGCGGCCGGTGACGTGCACGTGCTGCTGCTGGACAAGACCGGTACCATCACCTTCGGCAACCGTCGTTGCAGCGCGGTGTATGCCGCGCCGGGCGTGAGTGGTCGCGAGTTGGCCGAAGGTGCGTTGTTCGCCTCGCTGGCGGACGAAACCGCCGAAGGCAAATCCATCGTCGAGTACCTGCGCGGTCTGCACCCGCAATCCGAACCAGCGCTGGATACCTTGACTGCCGTGCCGTTCAGCGCGGAAACCCGCCTGTCCGGTGTCGACTATCAGGGCCGCGTATACCGCAAGGGCGCCGTGGATTCGCTGCTGGCGTTCCTTGGTCAACAACGCTCCGATCTGGCCCCGGCGCTGTCGCGGGAAATCGACAAGATCGCCCAGAGCGGCGGTACGCCGTTGCTGGTCTGCGCCGACGGCAAGCTGCTGGGTGCGATCCACCTCAAGGACGTGGTCAAGCCAGGCATTCGCGAGCGTTTTGCCGAGCTGCGCAAACTGGGGATTCGCACGGTGATGGTTACCGGTGACAACCCGTTGACCGCTGCGGCCATCGCGGCTGAAGCGGGCGTCGATGACGTGCTCGCCGAAGCCACCCCGGAGAAAAAACTGGCGCGTATCCGCCATGAGCAGAACGACGGCCGTCTGGTCGCCATGTGCGGCGACGGCGCCAACGACGCCCCGGCGCTGGCCCAGGCTGACGTCGGCATGGCGATGAACGACGGCACACAAGCGGCACGTGAAGCGGCGAACATGGTCGACCTCGACAGCGACCCGACCAAGCTGCTGGACGTGGTGCAGATCGGCAAGGAGTTGCTGGTGACCCGTGGCGCGCTGACGACGTTTTCCATCGCCAACGACGTGGCCAAATACTTCGCGATTCTGCCGGCGCTGTTCGCCGCGATTTATCCGCAACTGGGCGTGCTGAACATCATGCACCTGACCAGTCCGCAGAGCGCGATCCTCTCGGCCATCGTGTTCAACGCCCTGATCATCGTCGTGCTGATTCCACTGGCATTGCGGGGCGTGCGCGTGCAGGCGGCGAGCGCCGCGGCATTGCTGCGACGCAATCTGCTGATCTACGGACTGGGCGGGATTCTGGTGCCGTTCGTGGGGATCAAGGCGATCGACATGCTGCTGACGGCGCTGCATCTGGTGTGATCCATTCGCGAGCAGGCTCGCTCCCACAGTTGCAATGCGGTCCCCTGTGGGAGCCAGCCTGCTGGCGATGAAATCGAAGCGATCCACCTGAATTAACGCGGTATCCGCTTTCTGAATTCGAGGATTTTGCAATGTCCACAATGATACGTCCGGCCCTGAGCCTGCTGGTGCTGATGACCCTGGTCACCGGCGTGGTCTATCCACTGGTGGTGACCGGCGTCGCCCAGGTCGCCTTCCCTGAACAGGCCAACGGCAGCCTGGTGCACGATGCCGACGGCAAGGTGCGCGGCTCGTCGCTGATCGCCCAGGATTTCGTCGGTGATGCGTGGTTCCATCCGCGTCCTTCGGCGGGCGCGTTTGCGACCGTGTCCAGCAGTGCCAGTAACCTCGCACCAAGCAATCCGGCACTGGCCACGCGGGTGATCGACGACGCCAACAAGTTGCAGGTGCCCGGCCAGGGGCCAGTGCCCTTGGCGCTGCTGACCACCTCCGGCAGTGGCCTCGATCCGCACTTGCCACCGGCGGCAATTGCCTATCAACTGGCGCGTGTCGCGCAAGCGCGCAACCTGCCGGTGTCGACCTTGCAGCAACTGCTCGATGCGCACATCGAACAGCCGCTGGTGGGGCCGCCGGTGGTGAATGTGCTGGAATTGAACATGGCGCTGGAAAAGCTGTAATTCGGCGGCGCCCCATTCGCGAGCAGGCTCGCTCCCACAAGAGCAACACTGAACCTGTGGGAGCGAGCTTGCTCGCGAAGAGGCCACAACTGGCAACACATAAACATCTGACTGAAGAGATCAAGCATGAGCGACTCCGGCCGCGCCGACGCGCTGTTAGCAGACCTGCCCCGCGACGGCCGTGGTCGGCTGAAGATTTTCCTCGGCGCCGCCCCCGGCGTCGGCAAAACCTACGCCATGCTCCAGGCCGCACACACGCAATTGCGCCAGGGCGTGAAAGTCATCGCTGGCGTCGTCGAAACCCACGGCCGCGCGGAGACTGAAGCGCTGCTCGGCGGTTTGCCGCAGCAGCCGTTGGTGCGCTCGGAATACCGTGGCGTGATGCTCGAAGAAATGGACCTCGACGGTCTGCTTGCGGCTAAACCGAAACTGGTACTGGTGGACGAACTGGCGCACACCAACGCCCCGGGCAGTCGTCACGCCAAGCGCTGGCAGGATATTCAGGAACTGCTCGCCGCCGGCATCGACGTCTACACCACGGTCAACGTCCAGCACCTGGAAAGTCTCAACGATCAGGTGCGCGGCATCACCGGTGTGCAGGTGCGCGAAACCCTGCCGGACTGGGTGCTGCAGGAAGCCTACGAACTGCTGCTGATCGACCTGCCACCGCGCGAGCTGCTGGAGCGTCTGCGCGAAGGCAAGGTCTACGTGCCGGAACAGGCGCGAGCGGCGATCGATGCGTTTTTCACCCAGACCAACCTCACCGCGTTGCGTGAACTGGCGATGCAAACGGCGGCCGCGCAGGTTGATAACGATCTTGCGCAAGGCTATCGCCAACTCGGTCAGGCGGCTCCGGCGGTACGCGGGCGTTTGCTGGTCGGCGTTGATGGCGACGCGCATGCCGAACGCCTGGTGCGTCACGCCAGCCGCGTGGCCCAGCGCCGGCATTTGCCGTGGAGTCTGGTGCATGTCGACAACGGCACGGTGCGCGACGAGCAATCGCGCCTGCGCCTGCAAAACGCCCAGCAACTGGCCGAACGCCTCGGCGGCGAAGTGGTGTTATTGCGCGCCGGCGAAGTGGCGAAAACCCTGATCCAGCATGCCGCCGAACGCCGTGCGAGCCTGCTGCTGGTCGGTCAGTCGCGGCCGAGTCTGCGCCGTCGTCTGTTCGGTGGTGGACTCGCCGCGCGTCTGTTGCGCCAGGCCCACGGCCTTGAAATCAACGTCCTCGATAACGACCATGAACACCCGCAGCCGCGTCTGCGGGCGACGCCGACGCTGGTCTGGTTCGACTATCTGTTGGCGCTGGTTGCCACGGTGTTGGCCAGTGCCCTGGCGTGGGCTGTCTCGAGTATTTTGCCGCTGCCGAACATCTCGCTGGTGTTTCTCGCGGCGGTGCTGCTGGTGGCGGTGCGCAGCAGTCTGGGGCCGGCGCTGGCGTGCGCGGCGCTGTCGTTTCTGACCTACGATTTTCTGTTCATTCCGCCGAATTTTTCCTTCGCCATCCAGCGCGAAGAAGACGTTTTGACCTTGCTGTTCTTCCTGCTGATGGCGGCGCTCACCGGTAATCTCGCTGCGCGTCAGCGACGGCAGTTGCAGGCGCTGCGCGACACGCAGGAAGAGACCACCGAGCTGCTTGACCTGTCGCGCAAACTCACGGCGGCGACGGATCGTCAGGCCGTGATCAGCGCTGCCGCGCAGCACCTCAATGGCTGGAGTGATCTGCAATTGTGCCTGCTCAACCGCGACGGCCAGGGCGGCTGGAAAGTCGAGACCGGCGGGCCGCTGGAATTCAGCGAATCCGAACGTGCTGCCGCCGACTGGGCCTGGCAGCACGATCAACCGGCGGGCATGGGCACCGGCACGCTGCCGTTCGGTCGCTGGTGGTGGTGGCCGCTGTCGGTGGAAGACGGGCCGCTGGCGCTGCTCGGGGTCTGCGCCAAAGAGGGCCAGACCTTGAGCGGCCAGCGTCGACGCCTGCTCACCGCGTTGAGTCAGCCGCTGGCGCAGGCGCTGGCCCGGGCGCAACTGGCGGACGATCTGGAAGCCGCGCGCCTGCACGGCGAAACCGAGCAATTGCGCAGTGCGCTGCTGGCCTCGGTATCGCATGATCTGCGCACGCCGCTGACCGCCATGCGCGGCAGCATCGACAGCTTGCTGGCCCTCGGCGAAGCCATTCCACTGGAGGATCGCCGCGAGTTGCTCGAAGGCACGCGCGATGAAGCCGAACGCCTCGACCGCTACATCCAGAACCTGCTGGACATGACCCGCCTCGGCCACGGTGCATTGAAGCTCGCGCGCGACTGGGTAGCGCCGGCGGACATCGTCGGCAGCTCGCTCAATCGCCTGCGTGCAGTGCTCGCGCCGTTGCAGGTCAGCACCGATGTGCCGGCCGAGTTGCCGCTGCTGTTCGTGCACGCCGCGCTGATCGAGCAGGCGCTGGTCAATGTGCTGGAAAACGCTGCGCGCTTCTCGCCGCCACACGGTCGTTTGCAACTGAGTGCCGGCGCCAATGACGAAGAGATTTTCTTCTCGGTCAGCGACGAAGGCCCGGGAATTCCCGAGGACGAGCGGGCGAAGATTTTCGACATGTTCTACACCGCCGCCCGTGGTGATCGCGGCGGGCAGGGCACCGGTCTGGGGCTGGCGATCTGTCAGGGCATGGTCGGCGCGCATGGCGGGCGGATCAGCGTCGCCGACGGCATCGACGGCCGCGGCACTTGCATCACCCTGCACCTGCCGTTGCAGACGCAACCGGGGATGGACAATGAAGCCTGATCGCGACTGCGCTACTCTCTTGCCAATCTTTTGTGTTGATGTGAATTCATGAGCCAGACCGCGACCATTTTGGTCATCGATGACGAACCGCAGATCCGTAAATTCCTGCGCATCAGCCTCGCCTCACAAGGCTACAAAGTGCTCGAGGCCGGCACGGGTGCCGAGGGCCTGGCGCAGGCGGCGCTGAACAAGCCGGACTTGCTGGTGCTCGACCTCGGCCTGCCGGACATGGACGGCCAGCAGGTGCTGCGCGAGTTTCGCGAGTGGGCCACTGCGCCGGTGCTGGTGCTCTCGGTGCGGGCCAGCGAAGGGCAGAAAGTCCAGGCGCTGGATGGCGGCGCCAACGACTACGTGACCAAACCGTTCGGCATTCAGGAGTTTCTCGCCCGGGTCCGCGCGTTGTTGCGTCAGGCACCGGCTGGCGAGGCGCAACAGGCGGCGCTGTCGTTCGGCCCGTTGACCGTGGATCTGGCCTATCGGCGGGTGTTGCTCGATGGCGCCGAAGTGGCGCTGACCCGCAAGGAATACGCGGTGCTGGCGCAACTGGCACGGCATCCGGGCAGGGTGATCACCCAACAGCAATTGCTCAAGGACATCTGGGGGCCGACGCATACCGAGGACAGTCATTATTTGCGGATTGTCGTTGGGCATTTGCGCCAGAAGCTGGCGGATGATCCGACTCGGCCGCGGTTTATTGTCACTGAAGCTGGCGTCGGGTATCGGCTGATCAGTGATAACAGTCTGTAGGTTTCGGGTTGGCTGAGCTGACGCCTTCGCGGGCAAGCCCGCTCCCACAGTGGACGGTGTGAAATACAAATTTCAATAACTGCGCAGAACCCTGTGGGAGCTGGCTTGCCAGCGATGAGGCCCTGACAGCCAGCCGAGAACTCAGGGCTCTCTACTCTGCTCACTCTCATACCGATCCAGCGTATCCCGCGCAATCTCCCGCCCCAGCGCGATCAGTTCCGGCGCTTTGTAGAATTCGAAAAACCGGCACACGCGCTTCGGCACGTTGATCAGGATGTCCGGCGGATAGCCGGCGATCTTGTACTGCGCCAACGAGGTCTGCATCACCTCGAAACTCTGGTTGATCAGGTCCAGCAGTGACGCCGGCCCGACGTTGTCGATGATGAACGAACCGGTGGCGGATTTCGGCGCACCTTCGCGCTCGGGGGCCGCTGCCGGTTGCTGACTTTCCGGTTCGCTGCCTTCCAGCCACGGGTTGATGTCGGCCGCCTCCGCACGCCGGGCTTCCTGTTCAAGCAGCAGCAATTGCTCGGCCTGTTTGCGACGGAACGGCATCTTCGAACCCAGCGAACTGAGCAGACTGTCGAAGCGCGAACGAAACGCTGGCGGGCGCTGGATCACCGGCAATTTGTAATGCCGCTGGTTGGTGGCGTTGAGGTTGACCGCGATGATCAGGTCGCAGTGGCTGGACACCACCGGCACAATCGGCAACGGGTTGAGAATGCCGCCGTCCACCAGCATCCGATTGCCCTGCATCACCGGCGTGAACAGGCTGGGGATCGCCGCCGAGGCGCGCATCGCCTGATGCAGGCAGCCTTCCTGGAACCAGATTTCCTGCTGGTTGGTCAGGTCGGCGGCGACCGCGGTGTAGGGGATGCGCAGGTCTTCGATGTTGATTTCGCCGACGATCTTGCGGATCTGCCCGAAGACCTTTTCGCCGCGAATGGCCCCGAGACGAAAACTCACGTCTACCAGCCGCAGCACGTCCAGATAGTCGAGGGTTTCGATCCAGTTGCGATACTGATCGAGTTTGCCGGCCGCATAGATTCCTCCGACCACCGCCCCCATCGAACAACCGGCAATGCAGGCAATGTCGTAACCGCGTCTTTCGATCTCTTCGATGACTCCGATATGGGCATAACCCCGGGCGCCACCGGAGCCCAGCACCAGTGCGACACGCTTTTTCATCAAGCTTCCTCCCCGACAAGGCTTCACAATGCACCCATCCGGGGGCGGGCGACAATCGTCAGGGTCGTTCGGGGCCGCAGGCGCGTCGTTTTTCGCTACGGCGTGATCACTCGGCGCTATGCTTTGGTCACCGCAGATTCATGGGGCGCCAAGGCACTTTTCCCGCGCCGTAACGTCTTACCTGCACGACTGTTGACCTATTTTGAGGTGTGAGTGATGAAAGCCTGGATCTGTGTGCCGTTGATTGCGCTGGCATTGGCCGGTTGCGCTGGCAAGACTGCTTATCGTGACAGCTGTGGCAGTCAGCTCGATGCGGCGTGGCATGAACTGGACCTGGCCAAGGCCGAAGGTTTTGCCGGCACGGTCAGTTACTCCAAGGCGCTGTCGTTGCTGACGGCGGCCAAGACTCAACAGCAATTCGAAGGCTTCGAAGGCTGCAGCAAAAAGGCCGAGAAAGCCCGTTTCTATATTCGCGAATCCCGCGCCGGACGCTAAGCTGCTGACTTGACGCAAGGATGCGCGTGCCTTCTGACGGCAGACTCATCCTTCAAGCCATGTGAATCAGGAGCAAGTGATGTCTGCGTTGGTTGACCGGTTGGTGGCTCATGTCCTGAGTCTGGAAGTGCGTTTGCTGGCCTGTCAGGCGCGCCTGACCGCGCGTACCGACCCCGAGGCGCTGCATGACTTGCGCACTACGGTACGGCGCTTGCGCAGCCTGTTGCGACCCTTGCGTGGCTTGCCCGGTGTCGAGCAACTGGAAGTGGCGGCATCCGCGGTGGGGCAGTTGACCACGCCGTGGCGTGACCGCGAGGTGCTGGCGGCGTACCTGCTCAAGCATGATCAACCGCAAGCGGCGCAGCGGCGCATGGCGCAAATGGACGAAGCTTATCCAGCCTTGGCAGCCAGCGCCGAAGTGGCTTCGCTGCTGATCATCCTCGACGCTTTCCCGCGATTTTTGCGTGCCTCCGAGCGTCAGGGTCTGCTCAATGGGCTGGGCAAACGCATCGAAAAACGCCTGCACAAACAATGGAAAAAACTCGACGAGGCCCTGCACGATCCGGCCCATGATCGGCATCGTCTGCGCTTGCTGATCAAGCGCGTGCGGTATGGCATCGAAGCCTATCCGGAACTCGATCGCCTGCCTGAGCCGGCGCTGGAGCGGCTGAAGTCGGCGCAGGGCGCGCTGGGCGACTGGCACGATTGCTGGCAGTGGCTGGCGCGGGCCGAGCAGGAAAGCGATCTGCAACCCTGCGTCGCGACCTGGCAGGCGGGCCTGATCAAGGCTGAAGCCAAGGCGGATCGGGTGCTGGAAAAACTCAGTTCAGCCTGCTTCAAATAACCTCGATATCACCCGGCCCCTGTAGGCGCTGCCGAAGGCTGCGATCTTTTGATTTTAAAAAACAAAGATCGCAGCCTTCGGCAGCGCCTACAGGGGTTTTTCTTTGAGTGGGAAATCGGGGTAAGGCCTTTCTGTCAGTCCATTTGACCGGAATAGACGCTGCGGCGCTCTGCCATGCTGGTTAAGATCGCTGCATTCCTTTTTCGCTTGCCGAGGTTGTCATGCGCTTTTCCGATCTGCTCGAGGCGGTTCGTCGCCAGCCAGAAGTGACCATTCCCGCCGAGTGGGGTCAGGGCCGGGCCAGTTTTGGCGGCCTGGTCGCGGCGCTGCAATACGAAACCATGCGCGCGAAAGTGCCGGCCGATCGCCCGGTGCGTTCGTTGGCGATTACCTTTGTCGGCCCGGTGGAGCCGGACGTCCCGGTGCGTTTCGAAGTCGATGTGCTGCGTGAAGGCAAAGCGGTCAGTCAGGTGCTGGGACGTGCGATGCAGAACGGTCAGGTGGTGACGATCGTGCAGGGCAGCTTCGGTGCTTCGCGGCCTTCGGAAGTCGCGGTCGAGGCCTACCCGGCGGTGGAAATGAAACACTGGGACGAATGCCAGGAGTTGCCCTATATCAAAGGCGTGACCCCGGAGTTCATGCGGCACCTGGCGATGCGCTGGAGTGTTGGCGGCATGCCCTTCACTGGCAATAAATCGCGGCAGATGGGCGGCTGGGTGCGCTTGCGTGGGGACGTCAAGGAAGAACCGGTCAATGAGGCGCATCTGCTGGCGCTGGTGGATGCCTGGCCTCCGGCACTGTTGCCGTATCTGAAGAAACCGGCACCGGGCAGCACGTTGACCTGGACCATCGAATTCGTGCAGCCGCTACGCGACTTGAGCACGCTGGACTGGTGCAAATACCTGGCGGATATCGAGTACGCTGCCGACGGTTACGGCCATGTGGCCGCCAAGCTGTGGAGCGCGGAGGGGGAGTTGATTGCCATGAGTCGCCAGACCGTGACGATTTTTGCCTGAGTCACTCAGTGCCGACGATGGCGCTCCCGCCAGGCGCGCCACCAGCCGCCGCTGAGGAAAAACCGTGGAAAGGTCAGGAACTGCTCGACCAGCAAGCGTGACACGGCATCCTGGCGATCACTGAACGGCTCGGAGGCTTGCGCCTCCAGGCTGTGGCCGTGGCGCTGCAGACCCAGCGCCGCGACAATCCCGATTACGCCGATGGCGACACTGGCCAGGCTCAGGCTGAACACTCCGGACACGATCAACAGAAACGCGACGATGAACAACGGCACGGCAATCAAGTGCAGCACCAGATTGGTCGGGTGCTGGTGATTGTTCGGGTACGCGCGCCATTGCCACGCGGGAAGGTTGGGGTGACGTTTGCCCATGTTGACTACTCCTCGATCCATGTTGAACACATGCTTGAAGAATAGGCCGGGGCGGGTGGGGCGGCGAATCAAGGTTGGCTATTGGCATCATAGTAATGGTGAACAAAAAAAGATCGCAGCCTTCGGCAGCTCCTACATTGAAATGCGTATACCTGTAGGAGCTGCCGAAGGCTGCGATCTTTTGATCTTCAGAGTTTCAACTGCCCGATTGCCTTGTTGAGCTCCCCGGCCAACGTCGCCAACTCATTACTGGTGGTCGCCGAATCCACAGTCTGCTGCACGGTGTTTTCAGTCACATCACGAATACTCACCACTGCCCGATTCATCTCTTCCGCCACTTGGCTCTGCTGCTCGGCCGCCACCGCAATCTGCGTGTTGCTCTCGCGCATCTGCGCCACGGCGCCAGTGATTTCCGCCAGCGCCTCGCCAGCCTCCTGTGCCTGCTGCACGCAGTCGTCGGCCTTGTACGAACTCTCCTGCATGAAGTCCACCGCATCGCGGGTGCCGGCCTGCAGCGCCGAGACCATGGTGGTGATTTCATCGGTGGAGGTCTGCACGCGTTTCGCCAGGTTGCGCACCTCATCGGCGACTACCGCAAAACCGCGGCCCATCTCGCCGGCACGGGCTGCTTCGATGGCGGCGTTCAGCGCCAGCAGATTGGTTTGCTCGGCGATGCTGTGGATCACGCTGACCACGCCGTTGATCTTCTGGCTGTCTTCGGCCAGGCGCTGGATCATTTCGGCGGTCTGCTGCACGCCGCTGGAGAGTCCGGCAATCGACTGCTGTACGCGACTGACCACTTGTTGACCGCTGCCGGCCAGACCATCGGCGGTCTGCGACAGATCGCGGGTGGCGCCGGCGTGCTGGGCGATGTGATAAACCGTGGCGGTCATTTCGTTGATTGCGGTGGCGGCCTGATCGGTTTCACTTTGCTGACCGAGCATGCCGTGGCGCACTTCGTTCATGCTCGCCGCCAGACGCGCGGCACCGACGTCGAGTTGCCGCGCGGTGTTGGCGACGGTGGTGACCACCCGTTGGTAGCCAGCCTGCATCGCGTTGAACGCATTGGCCATCTGCCCGACTTCGTCCTTGCACGCCAGCGGCACACGGGCCGAGAGGTCACCGCTTTTCTCGACGTGCAGCATCACGTCTTTCAATGTGTTGAGTTGGCTGAGCAGGAAGCGGATCAGCAGTTGCGAAGCGCCGAGCATGGCCAGCATCAGGATGAACACTGCCACCGCGTAGTTGGCAAAACGTTCGCTGAACACTTGCGCCAGGCTTGGACCATAGGCAATGACTGCCACCTGCTGGCCGTCGGCACGGCTGAACACTTCGGCGCCCATTAACGGGTTATTGCCGAACAATGGCAGGTGATTGATTTCGTTCCAGCCGTTGTTGTCGCTGATCTCCAGCACCGGCTGATCGTTGAGGCGCGGCGCTTCCCCGCGTTTGAAGGTCAGAATCTGTTCAGCCTTGGGCAATGCCTGCCCGGCCGGCCAGGCCTTGAGCAATTGTGCCTGGGCCTGGGCGGATGCCTGCGCCGCGTGGCTGCGCGCCTGCTGTTCCAGTTGCACGGCGTACAGCACCAGCAACAGGGTGGTGACGAAAGCGACCGCGTTGACCGCCCAGAATTTGTATTTCAGCGAGATATTGCTAAGCCAGGCACCCATGGAGGTCTTCTCTGATAGCGGAAACAGTTTTGGCAAGGTGCCAGCATTGTGCCGCTATGCAGATCTGCGGATCTTGATACACATCAAAAGAACTCATCCCCCCTGTGGGAGCGAGCCTGCTCGCGAAGAGGGCGTGTCGGCCAACATCATTGACATCTGAACCACCGCTTTCGCGAGCAGGCTCGCTCCCACAGGGGGATTCTGGTGTGTCAGGGAAGGGCGGGAAGGTTGAAGAACGCGCGGGCACACGCCGTGGTATGCGCCGCCAGGTCTTCCTCGCTCTCGCCTCGGTGCAACGCCACTTCGCGCAATACTTCGGTCAGATACGCCGGCTCATTGCGACCGTTCTTCGGTTTTGGCCGCAGGGTGCGGGGCAGCAGGTACGGCGCGTCGCTTTCGAGCATCAGTCGTCCGCGTTTGATCTCCTTGACCAGCGAGTGCAGGTGCGTGCCGCGGCGCTCGTCACAGATCCAGCCGGTGATGCCGATGTGCAGGTCCAGATCCAGGTAACTGAACAAGGCTTTTTGCTCGCCGGTAAAGCAGTGCACCACAGCGGCGGGCAGTTGATCACGAAAGTCCCGGAGGATTTCCAGTAGACGCTGACTGGCATCCCGCTCATGCAGGAACACCGGCATTTGCAGTTCTACTGCCAGCGCCAGATGTTCTTCGAGGACTTTTTCCTGTTGCGGGCGCGGCGAGAAATCACGGTTGAAATCCAGCCCGCATTCACCCACGGCGACCACGTTTGGCTCGTGCAGCAGACTGCGCAACCGGCGCGCGCTGTCAGCATTCCAGTCACTGGCCGAATGCGGGTGAATGCCAGCGGTGGCGAACAGCTGTTGGCCGCCGTCATCCAGTTGCCGGCACAGCTCCAGCGCCTGTTCGCTACCTTCGACGCTGGTGCCGGTCAGCACCAGTTGGCAGACCCCGGCAGCGTAGGCGCGGTCGAGCACGGCCTGATGTTTTTCAGCAAAACCGGGGTTGGTCAGGTTGACGCCGATATCGATGAGTTGCATGGTTCTACCTCGGGCCGAAGGCCGGAAAGCATACCAGAGCTGTAGATTTATAAGAAAAGCCAAGAACTACAAAGAGTTATAGCTGTCTTTTGATGCCGTGACAGAGCCCGGGTTGGCGCAAAAGCCATCACTGTGCCAGTCTCTCGCACTTTGCCAGCGCTCCAGGCGCTCTGTTTTCGTCGGCGATTTTGACCGTTCAGCGGTTAAGAAACGCCCTGTATTCTTTCCGGAGAGTGGATGCATCGTCCCTCGGTTTTGCTCCTGTTGTGTGCGTCGCTGCTACTGCCGATAACGGCGGTTGCGCGCTTGCCCGGGCCACAGCAAGCCGTGCCGGCCGCCAAGGTCCGCGACCTGTCGGAGATACGCAGCAGCCGCGTACTGCGAGTGCTGGTCAACCAGAGTCGCAACAGCTCCGGAGAAGTCCAGGGCCAGGCCATCGGTGTCGAATACCATCGCCTGCGCGCCTTCGAGCAGTACCTCAATGGCCACGCCCGCGACGGCCAGGAAGTCACTCTCAAGATCATTCCCAAAGCCAAGGATCAACTGCTCGGCGCGTTGCAACGCGGCGAAGGTGATCTGGTGGCGCCCGGCGAGCTGCTTGATCTGCAGCCCGGCCACGCGGTGGCCAGCAGCGAGCCGATCGCCAGCAATGTGCCGCTGGTGCTGGTCGGTATCAAGGGCGAGCGTCGTTACACCAAGGTCGAGCAGCTTTCCGGCAAGACCCTGGCCTTGCCAACCGGCAGTGCGGCAGGGGACGCGGTGAGCCAGCTCAATCAGAAACTGGCGCTGCACAAACTGGCGCCGATCAAGATCGAATGGGTCGATCCGACGCTGGCGGTCGAGGACGTGCTGGAGATGGTGCAGGGCGGAATTTTCCACCTGACTATCGTTGAGCAACCGATCGCCGAGCGCTGGGGCAAGATCCTGCCCAAGTTGCGTTTCGACCGGCAATTGATGATCAGTGAACCGGGTGAGGAGTACTGGTTCGTACGCCGTGATGCCTCGATGCTGCGGGCGAGCATCGATCGCTTCCTGGTCGGCTACAGGAAGCCGGCGAACGAGGA
The DNA here is from genome assembly GCF_002156405.1 of Pseudomonas sp. SCPG-7. NCBI lineage: Bacteria > Pseudomonadati > Pseudomonadota > Gammaproteobacteria > Pseudomonadales > Pseudomonadaceae > Pseudomonas > Pseudomonas sp. SCPG-7. The sequence goes on from NZ_MVOO01000014.1 coordinate 16,000, forward strand.
TGCCGAATTCCTGCGGATCTATCGGCGCCTCTACCAAGTGCACTATCCGTTGGCCAAGGCTGACCGTCAGCGTCTGGAAAAACTGCGCCCGACCCTGCAAAAACACGCCGACGCGCAAAGCATGGATTGGCTGAATCTGGCGGCGCTGGCCTTCAAGGAGTCGGCCCTGCAACCCGGCGCCCGCAGCGGCAGCGGCCCGACCGGGCTGATGCAGATCACTCCGTCCGCGGCGCAGCGGGTCGGTGTGAACAACATCCAGAATCTCGATGCGAATGTGCAGGCCGGGGCCAAGTATCTGGCGATGATCCGTCGCAAGTTTTTCAACAGTCCGAAACTCAATGAGCGCGAGCGCATGGCGTTCACCCTGGCGGCCTACAACATCGGCCCGGAGCGGGTGCAAGGCATGCGCGCCGAGGCGCGCCGGCGCGGGCTGAATCCGAACCAGTGGTTCTTTCAGGTCGAGCGCATCGCCATGGAGCAGGTGGGCATGGGCCCCGTCAGCTATGTTAATAGCGTGAACAAGTATTACCTGGCGTTCGACCGGGAGCGGGAGTCGCTGGAGCCCCGGGGACAGAAAGTCGCCTCACGTAAATGATCTAATAATTTGATTGTTATGGCGGAATAATTGCGCTTTTAACATGAATTTAACTGATTAATATAGCGGCCAATCCCAACACACTTCTCGCAAAACAAGGAATGCCTCATGAGCTCACTGATCAACAAGGTTCTGTTCACCCGCGCCGGTTACGGCCTGACCATTCTGCGCATCGCGGTCGGCGTGATCTTCGCCGCGCACGGTTCGCAAAAACTGTTTGGTCTGTTCGGTGGTTACGGTCTGGCGGGCACCGCGCAATACATGGACAGCATCGGTCTGCACCCGGGTTACCTGATGGCCACGCTGGCCGGCGGTACTGAGTTTTTTGCCGGTCTGGCGTTGATTATCGGCCTGCTGGCGCGCCCGGCGGCGCTGGGTCTGACCTTCCTGTCGCTGGTGGCGATCTTCACCGTGCACATCAGCAATGGTCTGTTCATGGCCAACAACGGTTACGAGTTCGCCCTGGCGCTGCTCGGTGGCAGCCTCGCGGTGATGATCGAAGGCGCCGGCAAGCTGTCGGTGGATCGCGCCATCGCCGGTTGAGCGCTCTGGATCAAGCAAAAGGCCCGCATTGTGCGGGCCTTTTTTTGTTGTGGCTGATTCTTGACACTCATCGGTCACGTTCTCTAGGATGTTGCTCATGCGCCGATTTAAACAGCTACTTGCGGGGCGCCAGGTGACTCAGACAGTTACCGTCAGAAGCCGGAACAGGGCTTCGAAATACCGCTAAAGCGCTGGTTCGGTGTTGCCTCTCACCTGCCATGCAGACTTTTGAGGCAGAGACACGACACGATGAATGCACTACGCCCTCCAGCACGTCCCGCGCCGATCACGGCACACATCACCCAACGCAATCCAAAAATCCTGCTTGGCGGCAAACACCAGCCGACGCTGTTGCGTTATCTCGATGGCTGGCCACGTCGCAGCGGCGGTCCTGCCGCGTTCCTGATCCAGTTCGTTGAAGATGGCGAGTCGCTGGCGCGGTTTGCCAGTGACAGTTTTGACCTGGCGGTGATTCAGGCACCAAGCGCTGAAGACGCTCCGGAAATGATCAAGCAGTTGGTTCGCGTCGCGCGGCAAGGTTTGATCACCCGCCGCTGAAACGCTCAGGGATAGTCGATCGCCACGATATAGACAAACTGCTCACCGGTTGGCGTCTGCACCCGAACCTCGGCGTCCAGCGCCTTGCCGATCAAGGCACGAGCCAGCGGTGAGTCAATGCTGATCAGACCCAGTTTCAGATCCAGTTCATCAGGGCCGACGATACGGTAGCGCGACTGCTTGCCGTCTTCGTCCTCGATGGTCACCCAGGCACCGAAGTACACCTTGTTCGGATCGCTGGGTTTTTCGCTGACGACCTTCAGTGCTTCGAGTCGCTTGGTGAGAAAACGCACGCGGCTGTCGATCTCGCGCAGCATTTTCTTGCCGTAGGTGTACTCGGCGTTTTCCGAACGATCACCCTGCGCCGCTGCCTCGCTGACTGCCTGCGTCACTTGCGGGCGGCGCACATGCCACAGTTCATGGAATTCGGCGCGCATCCGCGCTTCACCTTCAGGGGTGATCAGCGCGGTGCCGGCGGTGCGGGGAGGGCGATAACGGCTCATGGTAACTTCTTGTGGTGACGAAGGCTGGAGTCTATCAACCCTCGCGCAAGACTGTCAGCGGACTCGCATTCAGTGCTCGACGCGTGCCGAACACGCCGGCACCGCCAATCAGTGCGGCGCCAATCAATGGCAGCACCAGCAGCCATGGATGCGGATGCCATGGCAGATCGAAGGCAAAGCGATACAACACCAGACTCACGACTTCCGAACCGATCGCCGCCAGCAAACCGCTGACCGCGCCGAGCAGACCGAACTCGATACGCCGCGCCTTGACTAGCAACTGCCGTTGCGCGCCCAGTGCGCGTAACAACGCGCCTTGGCGAATGCGCTCGTCCAGCGTGGCCTGCAAGCCAGAGAACAGCACCGCCATCCCCGCCGCCAGCACAAATAACAACACGTATTCCACCGCCAGGGTGACCTGAGCGAGGATGCTGCGCAGCTGTTCGAGCAAGGCTTCGACCTGAAGGATGGTCACCGCCGGGAATGCCCGTGACAGTTCGACAATCTGCTGATCGTGACCGGGTGCCAGATAGAAACTGGTCAGGTAAGTCGCCGGCAGATCCCTCAGGGTGCCGGGCTGGAAGATCATGAAGAAGTTCGGCTGGAAGTTGTCCCAATTGATTTCGCGCAGACTGGTGACCCTGGCTTCACGATTGACCCCGCCCACGCTGAACACCATGCGATCGCCGAGTTTGAGCTTGAGGCTTTCGGCGACTTTGCCTTCCACCGACACGCCCGGTATGTCTTCCGAGGGTTGCCCGGTCCACCACACACCGGCGGTGAGCGTGTTGCCGGCCGGCAAGTCGGCGGCCCAGGTCAGGCTCAAGTCGCGTTGCACTGCGCGGTCGCCGGCGGAATCCTTGCTGACGATCTGCTGCACCGGTTCGCCGTTGATGCTGATCAGCCGTCCGGGCACCACTGGGTACAACGGTGCCGCTTGAGCCGAGACTTTGATCAGGTGGTCGGTGAAGGCTTGTTTGTCCGCTGGCAGGATGTTCAGGGCAAAGTAATTCGGTGCGTTTTTCGGCAACTGGTTTTGCCAGGTGTCGAGCAGCTCGCCGCGCAGCAGAGCGATCAATGCCATCGACAACAGGATCAGACCGAACGCCAGCGCCTGCCCGGCCGCCGCCAGCGGATGACGCAACAACTGACCCAGACCGAGGCGCCACGGCAGCGGCGCACGGGCGAGCATCCGTCGCAGGCTGTTGAGCAGCAACAACAGCAAACCACCCAATACCAGCGCCGCGATTACACCGCCGCCCAGCAGGGCGAAAGTCAGCAACAGATCCAGACTCAGGCGCCACATGATCAGACCCAGTGCGCCCAGTGCCGCGCCGTAGACCATCCAGGTACTCGACGGAATCGGCAGCATGTCACGGCGCAGCACGCGCAGTGGAGGTACCCGACCCAGCGCAGCAAGCGGTGGCAGGGCGAAACCGGCGAGTGCGACCAGGCCCGTACCGATGCCGGCCATCGCCGGAAACAGGCCGCCTGGCGGGATATCCGCGGGCAGAAGATCATGCAGTAGAGCAAACAGCCCCAGTTGTGCCAGCCAGCCAAGCACCGCGCCACTGAGGGCGGCGAACAAACCCAGTACGCTCAGTTGAATACTGAACAACAGCATGGTTTCTCGACGCGACAAACCGAGGCAGCGCAGCAAGGCACTGGCGTCGAAGCGACGACTGGCAAAGCGGTTTGCAGACAGTGCCACGGCCACGCCGGCCAGCAGTACCGCGACCAGACTGGCCATGTTCAGATAACGCTCGGCCTTGCCCAGTGCGCCGCCAATCTGCCGGTTGCCGTCACGCGCATCCTGAATGCGCTGATTGGCGGCAAGGCCCGGTTTGAGCAATTGCCGATAGGTTTCCAGCGCCTGCGGTTCGCCGCGCCACAGTTCGCGATAACTCACGCGGCTGCCGGGTTGCACTACGCCGGTGGCGGCGAGGTCATCGAGGTTGATCATCACCCGAGGCGTGAGGCTGTAGAAGTTGCCGGCGCGATCCGGTTCGTAGGTCAGCACGCGGGTCAGTTTCAGCGTTTTCATGCCGACGTCGATGCTGTCGCCGATTTTCAGGTCCAGGGCGGTCAGCAAGCGTGCCTCGACCCACGCTTCACCGGGTTGCGGTTCGCCGCCGGTTGTCTCGGCGGCAAGCGGCGCCGGGGCACTTTTCAGTTCGCCGCGCAGTGGATAAGCGCGGTCGACGGCTTTGATGCTCGATAACTGAATGCCGTTGTCGGTGGCGACGACGCTGGAAAACTCCACCACCTGTGCATGATTCAAACGCAGCTCGGTGCCGCTGCGAATCTGTTCGTCGCGGGCTGGCGAACTGCCTTCGAGGACCAGGTCGGCGCCAAGGAACTCGGTGGCGCGCAGCATCATTGCGCCGTTGAGACGGGCGCCGAAGTAACCGATGGCGGAACTCGCGGCCACCGCCACCAGCAGGGCGAAGAACAACACGCGAAGTTCGCCGGCGCGAGCATCGCGCAGCAATTGGCGAAGGGCGAGACTGAACAGGCGCAAGAGCGGCAGACGTGCCATCAAGGCTCCAGAGGGGCGACCAGCAGCCCGGCTTCAAGTCGAATCAGGCGCCGGCAGCGATGGGCCAGGCGTTCGTCGTGGGTCACCAGTACCAGCGTGGTGCCGCGTTCCTTGTTCAGTTCGAACAGCAAGTCGCTGATGCGCTCGCCGGTGTGGCTGTCGAGGTTGCCGGTGGGTTCGTCGGCGAACAGCACGTCGGGCTCGGCAGCGAAGGCGCGGGCAATCGCCACGCGCTGCTGTTCACCACCGGAGAGCTGGCGCGGCGAGTGCGTCAGGCGCTGGCCGAGGCCGACGCGCTGCAACAATTCAGTGGCGCGCTCACGGGCGTCCTTGCGGCCATCGAGTTCCAGCGGCAGCATGACGTTTTCCAGGGCGTTGAGGCTGTCGAGCAACTGGAACGACTGAAAGACGAAGCCTACGTGCTCGGCACGGATGCGCGCGCGCTGGTCCTCGTCGAGACTGCTCAGGCCTTGTCCGGCGAGAATGACTTCGCCGCTGCTCGGCAAATCGAGACCGGCGAGCAGGCCGAGCAGGGTGGATTTGCCGGAACCGGACGCGCCGACGATGGCCAGGCTGTCACCCTGGTTCAGTTCCAGGCTGAGTTCGTGCAGGATAGTCAGTTCACCTTCCGCGCTGGGAACCACTTTGCTGAGGTTCTTCGCGGTGAGAATGCTTGCGCCCATGGAGAATCCGATGCGTGTGTGGTTTTTGAGTGCTGGCCTGGCCTTGATGTGCATGGCCCAGAACGCAGCGGCGGGTACTGTCCTGATCGTTGGCGATAGTATCAGCGCCGGTTTCGGACTGGATACCCGCCTGGGGTGGGTATCGCTGCTCGAGCAACGGCTCAAGGCTGAAGGTTTTGACGACAAAGTGGTCAATGCCTCCATCAGCGGTGACACCAGTGCCGGAGGCCAGGCGCGCCTGCCGGCGCTGCTTGCAGAGCATAAGCCGGAACTGGTGATCCTCGAATTGGGCGGCAATGACGGCCTGCGCGGAATGCCGCCAACGCAATTGCAACAAAACCTTGCGGCAATGATCGACAGCTCGCGCCAGACCGGTGCCAAGGTGCTCCTGCTCGGCATGCAATTGCCGCCCAACTACGGCAAGCGTTACACCGATGCCTTTGCCGAGGTATACGGCAAACTTGCGGACGAGAAAAACATCCCGCTGGTACCGTTTTTCCTCGAAGGCGTGGGCGGGCATCCCGAGCTGATGCAGGCCGATGGTCTGCACCCGGCCGCCGGGGCTCAGGGCAAGTTGCTGGAAAATGTCTGGCCGACGCTAAAACCGCTGTTATGAGGCTTTTCTAGTGACAGGCTTTCGGCTAATGTGGCGCCCCCTTATTTGGAGGCCCCGATGCCGCGTCCTGCCTGGTCCCTGTTTGCCTACCAACTGATCGAGCCTGACGAACAGCTGGATCTGTTCGCCTGCCAGGAAGTGCGGGTGCATCTGGTGACCCGTCAGCTCGAACTCGGTGGCTCGGCCGACCGCACGTTGTGTGGCAGTCTGTTGCCGGCGCAACCGCGCTGGTCCAGCGTCGATCGCCGGGTGTTCCAGGATCAGCGTCTGTGTTCGTTGTGCCGGGCGATTCTCGAGTCGCAAAAACGTGGCACCTCGCCGATCTGGCCTGAGTTGCGTTTCGAGCTTTAGGACCAATAGATCGCAGCCTGCGGCAGCGCCTGCATGAAGACTTCTGGCTGCCCATCGGCGCATCTCCCCGAATTCCCGAGGTGCGGTGTACAATCGCGCCCTTATACCCCTTGTTGATCATGCGAAGGATTTTCCGGATGTTGCCGCGCTTTCCTGCCGTCACCCGCTGCCTGTCACTTGCCGCCCTGTGTGTGGCCGGTCCCGTTGCTGCATTGGAGTTTCCCCTGCCACCGCCTGGTGAGGACATCATCGGTCAGGTGCAGGTGATCAAGGCCAAGTACGAAGACACCTTTGCTGACCTGGGGACCAAGTACGACCTGGGCTATTCGGAAATGGTCGCGGCCAACCCGGGTGTCGATGCCTGGCTGCCGGGCGCGGGTACTGAAATCGTTCTGCCGACGCGGTTCATTCTGCCGCCGGGGCCGCGCGAGGGCATCGTGATCAACCTCGCCGAATACCGTCTCTACTACTACCCGAAAGGCCGGAACGTGGTGTACACCTTCCCGCTGGGTATCGGCCGTGAAGGTTGGGGTTCGCCAATCGCGCATACCTCGATCACCGCCAAGACGCCGAACCCGACCTGGACCCCTCCTGCGTCGATCAAGGCCGAGCACGCCGCTGATGGTGATCCGCTGCCGAACGTGGTGCCGGCCGGTCCTGACAATCCGCTGGGCCCGTTCAAGTTCACCCTGGGCACCCCGGGCTACCTGATCCACGGCTCGAACAAGAAGTTCGGCATCGGTATGCGCACCAGCCACGGCTGCTTCCGGATGTTCAACAACAACGTCCTGGAAATGGCGGCCATGGTGCCGGTCGGGACTTCGGTGCGCATCCTCAATGACGCGTACAAGTTCGGCAGCAGTGGCGGCAAGGTCTATCTGGAAGCGCACACGCCAATCGACGACAAGGGCAATCCCTCGGTGGTCGACAAGCACACGGCGGTGATCAACGCGATGCTCAAGCGCGAAGACGTGACCAACAATCTGCGCGTGAACTGGGATGTGGTGCGTGATGTGGTGGCGGCCGAAGACGGTTTGCCAACCGAAATCGGCACGCCGAATACCTCGGCACCGATTGTCTCGAGTGCGCCGATCGACCTGCAGCAATAAGGCCGACCCAGACCCGCCGATGCAAGAAGCGTCGGCGGGTTTTTTATTGTCCGGACAAAAGCTGCAGGCACAAAAAAGCCGACCCAGAAACTGGGTCGGCTTGATAACAATCCCGAGGGATTATTACTTGCGGCTAGCTTTGTCCAGCATACGCAGAGCACGCTCGTTAGCTTCGTCAGCAGTCTGTTGTGCTTTTTGAGCAGCAGCCAGAGCTTCATCAGCTTTACGGTATGCTTCGTCTGCACGAGCCTGGGCGCGAGCAGCTGCGTCTTCAGTAGCGGTCAGACGTGCTTCGGTTTCTTTCGATGCGCTGCTGCAACCGGTAGCCAGAACTGCGGCCAGAGCCAGAGCAGAGAATTTCAGAACGTTGTTCATCGTGTTCCCCTTCAAGGACTTTCAATTAAGTGGCTTTCTCCTCCGATTGAGGAAATAGCCGGCGTACATACTACCCATTACTTGTAGTAAGTAAACTGACGTAGCGCAAGAAGCAAAAAAAATTGTAGGCGTTGATTCTTTTTCGAGCAACTTTTAACGGGGCTGATTAAAAAATATCCAGCTGCAAGCCCCTGCCTGAGCGAGTTAATGAGAAAAAGTTCCCGCTGTCACGTGCTGTTTTCGGCGTCTTGCACCAAGTCTGCCTAGATGAATTCGTCTACACTTTTGTTCCGATTTTGCATGACGCCTCACATATCTTTGTCGCTCTTGAGGTGACTTTAAAGAAGAGCCTGCGTCTTAAGTCTCGACATCCGGCAATGTTCAGGTGAGCGCCTCGGGATATGTTCCCCGCGCCTGCCACTACGCCCATCGGAGTTATCCGTACAACCTGCACGATGACGAGCGCACCTTGAGCATTTTTGCCAATGGTGCCTACTATTTATCACGTGCTCGGTTGCGCGAGATCGGTGTGGCTTTTCTCGGTGTCCATCAGGCACGGGGTGGCGTAGATGTTCCTTCGCCGGAAAAACATCGGTAAGGTAGGGGTCAGAATTCAAGACCCGCGAGGAGTAGTGATGAGCGAGGCGTTGTCCATCCACCATGACCAGGCTGGTCATCAGTTCGAGACCAATGTGGACGGTCATCGTGCCTACCTGACCTATATGGATCTGGGGAAACAGACCCTGGATATCTACCGCACCTTCGTGCCCAACGCCTTGCGCGGTCGAGGCATCGCGGCAGCGCTGACCGAAAGCGCGCTGCAGTACGCCGAAGAAATGGGTTACACGGTGATTCCGTCGTGCTCCTACGTCGAGCGCTATATGGAGCGCCATCAGAAGCGCGCTGCGAAAATCTGATCACCCCTACACACAAAAACGCCGGGCAATGCCCGGCGTTTTTTTATGCCTGCGAAACGCTGATCAGCTGCGCTGACGCTTAGGCAGCACATCCTTGAGCTTGGCGTGCATGCTGCGCAGGGTGTTCTCGGTGGCGGACCAGTCGATGCAGGCATCGGTGATCGACACGCCGTATTGCAGGTCGGCGAGGTCTTTCGGGATGGCCTGGCAGCCCCAGTTCAGATGGCTCTCGACCATCAGGCCAATGATCGACTGGTTGCCTTCGAGGATCTGGTTGGCGACGTTCTCCATCACCAGCGGTTGCAGGGCCGGATCCTTGTTGGAATTGGCGTGGCTGCAATCGACCATGATGTTCGGCTTGATCTTCGCCTTGTTCAGCGCCTGCTCGCACAGGGCGACGCTGACCGAATCGTAGTTCGGCTTGCCGTTGCCACCACGCAGCACCACGTGACCGTAGGCGTTGCCCTTGGTGGTGACGATCGACACGCCACCTTCCTGGTTGATACCGAGGAAGCGGTGCGGGCTGGAAACCGATTGCAAGGCGTTGATCGCCACGGTCAGGCCGCCATCGGTGCCGTTCTTGAAGCCGACAGCCGAAGACAGGCCGGAAGCCATTTCACGGTGGGTCTGGGATTCGGTGGTACGCGCGCCGATGGCCGACCAACTGATCAGATCCTGCAGGTACTGCGGGGAGATCGGGTCGAGGGCTTCGGTGGCGGTCGGCAGGCCTTTCTCGGCCAGGTCCAGCAGCAACTGGCGACCAATGTGCAGGCCGTCCTGAATCTTGAACGAGTCATCCAGGTACGGATCGTTGATCAGGCCTTTCCAGCCGACGGTGGTCCGTGGCTTCTCGAAATACACGCGCATGACCAGATACAGGGTGTCGGAGACTTCCTCCGCCAGCACCTTGAGGCGGTCGGCGTATTCGTGGGCAGCCTTGATATCGTGGATCGAGCACGGGCCGATCACTACGAACAGACGGTGGTCGGTGCCATCAAGAATGTTGCGAATGACTTCGCGGCCCTTGGTGACGGTGCGCAGCGCAGCATCGCTCAGAGGGATATCACGCTTGAGCTGATCGGGAGTGATCAGGGTCTCGTTAGAGGCGACGTTTAGGTCGTTGATCGGTAAATCAGCCATCGTTTACTCGTCAGGTCACGGGTGCCGGCCGCCAGCGATCCCCGCGCGGCGGAGCACAGCAGATTTAAGCGCGTCGGGGAGCCGAACCTTAGCGCGTCAGACGCGGCTCGACAATGGGCAAGCGCCGCTTTAATCCAGCACTGGCTGGGCAAAAGCCTTGCGCACGCTGTCGTGGGAGAACTCGTTGGCGTGTTGTTCGACCCATTGCAGGGCCAGCGCCTGAATGTCCTGCAGGTCGTCATGGGCCTCGTTCATGCGGCAATAACGTTCGATCTGGCACACCTGTTCGCCCATCCGGGCGCTGAACAGCGTCTGCTCATCAGTGAACGCGATCCCCACCAGATAGCCCTTTTTGCGTCGCAGGCACCACGCCACATAGCCCGGAAAACAGAGGTCGGCATTGAGCGTCGGCAAGCGCACTTCAAGGGCGGTGCCGTGGCGCCAGGCGCGGTGATAATTGCAAGCGATCCCGCCGAGGCTGATAGTGTGCAGCTGTTGCCTGGAAATACACTCGGGCTTGAGCAAGGTTAATTCAACCGGCACTTCGTCCGGATGAGGAATGAAACGTCCCATGAGCACAGACTCCCTGTGTCGGCCATTTGACATTGTTTCCCCCAGTATAGTGGTCGAATCGGAGCTGACCGATTTCGACGCCGACCAGCGGCTGCTGGCGATGAGCGGCGTTTCGCTGGTGATTTTCACCAGCGTCGGCTGTTCCAGTTGCCGCTATGCCAGAGAGGTGTTGCCCGGGTTCGGGCTGGCGGTGGATCGCCTGTGCTGGATCGATGCGGGCAACAACGGCGGGCTGGTGGAACGCTATCAGGTCTTTCATTTGCCGGCGCTGTTTGTGGTGCGCGACGGCGAGTTCTTTGGAGCATTGCACACGCGCCTGGCCGCCGCTGCGCTGAACGCGGCAGTTACGCAGGCGCTGGGTCGAATTGCAGAGGAGTTGCCATAGATGGTGGGAGCACACAGCAAACCGGTGATCGGGATTATCGGCACCGGCGCAATTGGCGGGTTTTACGGTTTGGTGCTGGCGCGCGCCGGTTTCGATGTGCACTTTTTACTGCGCAGTGAGTTTTCAGCGGTGGCCGAGCGGGGGTTGCAAGTGGACAGTGCCGTGCATGGCACGCTGACACTGAACCCGGTGCAAGCGTATGCCAAGGCCGAGGACATGCCGGCCTGCGACTGGTTGCTGGTCGGCGCCAAGACCACCAGCAGCGCGGGTCTGGCCCCAGCGATCATTGCCGCGGCCAGGCCCGGTGCGAAAGTGCTGGTGCTGCAGAACGGTCTGGACGTCGAAGACAGCTTGCGTGAGTTGCTACCTGACTCCCTGCATCTGCTCGGCGGTCTGTGCCTGATCTGCGTGCATCGCGAAGGCCCGGGGCATATCACCCATCAGGCCTTGGGGGCGGTGAACGTCGGCTATCACAGCGGCCCGGCGACGGACGATGCGGCGCGCATGGCGCTCGTTGAAGAGGGCGCCAGTCTGTTCCGCGCCGCGGGCATCGATTCGCAGGCGATGGCCAATCTGCAACAGGCACGCTGGCAGAAACTGGTGTGGAATATTCCCTACAACGGTCTCTCGGTTTTGCTCGGCGCCGGCACCACGCCGCTGATGGTCGACGCTGACAGTCGCGCGTTGATTCAGGCATTGATGGCTGAAGTCGTGAAGGGCGCCAAGGCCTGCGGTCACGATATGCCGCCCGGTTACGCCGAGTACTTGTTCACAATGACCGAGAAAATGCCCGATTACTGGCCGAGCATGTACCACGATTTTCTGCACAAGCGGCCGCTGGAGCTGGAAGCGATTTACGCCCGGCCACTGGCCGCCGCCAAGGCGGCAGGATGTGAATTGCCGCGAATCGATGCGCTGCATCGCACGTTGGGTTTCATCGACCGACGCAACACCTGAGTCGGTTTTTTGCGGGAGTGGGGGGAAGGCATGGCCAAGAACATCGATGACAAACTGGTGCTAGCGATTTCGTCTCGCGCCTTGTTCGACCTGAGCGAGAGTCACAAGGTCTACCTGTCGAGCGGCGTTGAAGCCTATCGGCAATACCAGATCGAACACGAAGACGAAATTCTCGCGCCCGGCGATGCGTTCCCGCTGGTGGAAAAACTCCTGAGCCTCAACAGTCGCCTCGACCGCGCCCGGGTCGAGGTGATTTTGGTTTCGCGCAACAGTGCCGATACCGGCCTGCGCGCGTTCAACTCGATTCATCACTACGGACTGGACATTTCCCGGGCGGCCTTCGTCGGCGGACGCAGCCCGTATCCGTATCTCAAGGCCTTTGGCTGTGACCTGTTTCTGTCCACGCACGCCGAGGACGTGCGCGCCGCACTGGATGCCGGATTTGCTGCAGCGACAATCCTGTCTGGTGGCGCCAGCCGTGCCGCGAGTGATGAGTTGCGCATCGCCTTCGACGGTGACGCGGTGTTGTTCTCCGACGAATCCGAGCGCATTTATCAGTCCGGCGGGCTGGAGGCGTTCCAGGCGAAGGAACGCGAGTCGGCACGCGAGCCATTGCGCGGTGGGCCGTTCAAAGGTTTTCTGGCGGCGCTCAATGCGCTGCAACGCGAGTTCCCGGAGGACGACTGCCCGATCCGCACGGCGCTGGTCACCGCGCGTTCGGCACCGGCCCATGAGCGGGTGATCCGCACCTTGCGCGAGTGGGATATCCGCCTCGACGAGTCGCTGTTCCTCGGCGGTCTGACCAAATCGGCATTCCTCGAAGCCTTTGCCGCCGACGTGTTTTTCGACGATCAGGCCGGGCACTGCGAGCTCGCCCGTGAAGTGGTCGCCACCGGCCATGTGCCGCATGGCATCAGCAACGAAACGTCGATCTAAAGCCCCTGTGCTTCAAGACGTTGCGTCGCACGTCGTAGTCGCCAAGGCACTGCTAAGCTGAATCAAATCTCCGCCATGTTGGCACGCGAGGAGGTCATATGATTCGTTCGATGCTGTATGCCACTGACCTCGGTCTGTACGCACCGTTAGTGATGCAGCATGCCCTGGCACTGGCGCGGACATTCAATGCCGACTTGTACGTGGTGCATGCAGTGGAGCCCATGGGGCTGTTTGCCGAGTCGGTATTGCAGAGTTATCTCGACGAACAGGCATTGAACGAATTTCACAGTCAGGGTCTGAAAACTGTCATCGCCAGTATCGAGCAACGGGTGCTGGACAGTTTTCGCGAAGAGCTGGGCGACGAGGGCGAGCAGGATCTGCAGCGGATTTGCGCGGTTCGGGTGGTGCAGGGCGATCCGGCGCAGGTGATTCTCGACCAGGTGCAGAAACTCTCTGTGGATTTGTTGATCGTAGGCACTCACAGTCACGGCGTAGGGGCGGAAACGCCTTTGGGGCGCACGGCGACCCGGGTCCTGCAATTGGCCAAGGTGCCGGTCTATCTGGTGCCGTTGGTGGAGCGTCGGCGCCGGGGGGATCGCTGAAGCGGGAATAATGGCGTTTTGATAAAAAAGTTCTAGATTTATTAATCAAACCATTAATATAGTTATATACCGTCGCTGATGCCCGTGGCGTCTACCTGCTTTGAGGGATACATATGAAGCTTCAACAATTGCGCTACATCTGGGAAGTGGCGCACCACGACCTCAACGTTTCCGCTACCGCCCAAAGCCTTTACACCTCGCAACCGGGTATCAGTAAACAGATCCGTCTGCTGGAAGACGAACTTGGCGTTGAAGTGTTTGCCCGCAGTGGCAAACACCTGACCCGCGTCACCCCGGCCGGCGAGCGCATCATCACCACCGCAGGCGAAATCCTGCGCAAGGTCGAAAGCATCAAGCAGATCGCTCAGGAATTCTCCAACGAGAAGAAAGGTACCCTGTCGATCGCCACCACCCACACCCAGGCACGTTACGCATTGCCGCCGGTGATCAGCAATTTCATCAAGCAATACCCGGACGTGGCGCTGCACATGCACCAGGGGTCGCCGATGCAGATCGCCGAGATGGCGGCTGACGGCACGGTCGATTTCGCCATCGCCACCGAAGCGCTCGAGCTGTTCGGTGATCTGGTGATGATGCCGTGCTATCGCTGGAACCGTTGCGTGGTCGTGCCTCAGGGCCATCCGCTGACCAAGTTGCCGAAGCTGACCCTCGAAGCGCTGGCCGAATACCCGATCGTGACATACGTGTTCGGTTTCACCGGCCGTTCGAAACTCGACGAAGCCTTCAGTCATCGTGGCCTGACGCCGAAAGTGGTGTTCACCGCGGCCGACGCCGACGTGATCAAAACCTACGTGCGTCTGGGTCTGGGTGTGGGCATCGTCGCCAAAATGGCGGTCGACACCAAGCTCGATAACGACCTGGTGGTGCTGGATGCCAGCGAACTGTTCGAGTCGAGCATCACCAAGATCGGTTTCCGTCGCGGTACGTTCCTGCGTGGTTTCATGTGCGACTTCATCGAGAAGTTCGCCCCGCACCTGACCCGCGAAGTGATGGCCAAAGCCATCCAGTGCCACAACAAACAGGAACTGGAAGAGCTGTTCGACGGCGTCGAATTGCCGGTCCACTAAGTCCCCGCCTCAAAGCACCTCGGTGACAGCGAACTGTTGCCGGGTGCCTGCCACCAGAATCTCCACCTCATCGCCCTCGAGCTTGCCCAGCAGGCTTTTGCCCAGCGGCGAGCGTGGGCTGATGACGGTAATCGGCTGACCCACCACATCGACTTTCAAGCCCGCTGCATCCGGGGCCAGAAACAGCCATTGTTCGCGACCCTTTTCGTCCTCCAGACCGAGCAGGGCACCGATCTCGATGCCGCGATTTTCGTCGTAGGCGCGCAGCGTCAGGTTCTGGCACAGCGCCAGTGACTGGCGGATTTCCTCGACGCGTTTCGCCTGACCCGCCGCCAGATAGGAAGCCTCAAGTCCGAGGGTGTCGTACTTGTTCTCGGCGATGTTCTCTTCGTGGGTCGCGGTTTCATAAGCGGTCTGCGCGGCGCGCTCGGCGATGTCGAGGTCGGCGCGCAGTTTGTCGAGGATCAGTTGGTGGACGGTGTGTTTGTTCATGATCAATCGCAGAATTGCAAAACGTTGGCGCGGCTCTTTTCGCTCGGCGCAGTCTGGTCCTGTTGCAGCCAGAACTGGCATTTCGGATTCGACTGGTTGCGACTGCTGCCGCGAGCCTGATCCAGGCGTGCCTGCTGCTCGTTCTTGCGCAGGTTTTCTTCGTACTGTTCGAACAGGGGACTCTGTGGCGGAATGTCCGGTTGTACCTGGACGGCCGCTGGCGGCTTGGCCAGTTGCTGCACGGCCTGGGCAACCGGCGCCAGTTGTTCGGTCAACACAAAACGCGAAATCAGGCAGCAGGTCAGGGCGATGGCCAGAAAGCCCAGCCACATGCCCAGGGCAATACTGCCGGTCAGTTGCAACGCGCTGAGCTGAACGGGCAAGGGACGACGCGGGTCGGGACGATAGGGCATGGCTGCCTCCTGGCGGATGATTGCGGGCAAGTGGCGATTGTCGCACGAAGATTAATCGCCGTCGGCTCTTCTGCGCGAGGTCATTTATGCGGACAATCAGCGCTTTTGCCAACGGGAGTCTTGCATGTCGGTACCGAAAACCCGCTGGGATATTTTTTGCACCGTGGTCGACAACTATGGCGACATCGGCGTGACCTGGCGTCTGGCCCGGCAACTGGTGGCCGAACATGGACTGGCAGTGCGCTTGTGGGTTGATGACCTGCGCGCCTTCGAACGCATCTGCCCCGAGATCGACATCCACCTTGCGCAGCAATCGCAGCAGGGCGTCGAGGTGTGGCACTGGCCGAGCGACTGGCCGCAGACGGAAGCGGCGGACGTGGTGATCGCCGCGTTTGCTTGTCAGTTGCCAGCTGCTTATATGGACGCCATGGCCGAGCGGCAACGGCCGCCGCTGTGGATGAACCTCGATTACCTCAGCGCTGAAGACTGGGTCACCGGTTGTCACGGTTTACCGTCGGTGAAGTACAAGTCGGTGCAGAAATTCTTTTTCTTTCCCGGATTTCGACCGGGGACCGGCGGCTTGCTGCGTGAAAGCGGTCTGCTTGAGCGGCGCCGGCAATTTCAGCAGGACGCGGCTGCGCAGCGACAATTCCTGCAAGGCCTGGGCGTAGATCGCGCAGCGGACGCACTGCTGATCTCGTTGTTCGCCTATGAAAATGCCGGGCTGGACAGTTGGCTGGATGCGTTGGCGGCCGACAGCACGCCGACCCATCTGCTGGTGCCGGAAGGGCGGATTCTTGGTGACGTTGCGCGCTGGCTCGGGGTCGATGCGTTGGCTGTCGGCGATCTGGACGTGCGTCAGGCACTGACGGTGCAGGTGCTGCCGTTTGTCCGTCAGGATCAATACGATCAGTTGTTGTGGTGCTGCGATTTCAACGCGGTGCGCGGGGAGGACTCGTTTGTTCGCGCACAATGGGCTGGGCGACCGATGCTCTGGCACATTTATCAGCAGGACGAAGACATCCACCTCGACAAGCTCGATGCCTTTCTCGCGCTCTACACCAAAGGGCTTTCCCCGGCCGCTGCCGAGGCGACGAGCGGTCTGTGGCGGGCCTGGAGTGCCGGGCAACCGATCGGCGAGCACTGGCTCAAGGCCCGTAAACACTGGCCAGAGCTGCAGGAAAACGCCGAGGCGTGGTGTCTGGAACAAGGCTTGCAGGCGGATCTTGCCACGGCGCTGGTACAGTTTTACCTAAATTGGATATGATACGCGGCCTAGATTTTTGTAAATCCCATCCAAATTCGGATATTCGCAATGAAAACTGGTAAAGAACTCAAACCCGGTACCGTGATCCGTATCGACAACGATCCTTGGCTGGTTCAGAAAGCTGAATTCACCAAGTCGGGCCGTAACAGCGCGATCATGAAGACCAAGCTGAAGAACCTGCTGACCGGTTACAAGACCGAAACCGTTTACGGTGCGGACGACAAGCTGGACGACGTGATCCTGGATCGTAAAGAAGCCACCCTGTCTTTCATCAGCGGTGACACCTACACGTTCATGGACACCACTGACTACACCATGTACGAGCTGAACGCCGAAGACATCGAAAGCGTTCTGCCTTTCGTTGAAGAAGGCATGACCGACGTTTGCGAAGCCGTGTTCTTCGAAGAGCGTCTGGTGTCGGTAGAACTGCCGACCACCATCGTGCGTCAGGTTGACTACACCGAAGGTTCCGCTCGCGGTGACACTTCCGGCAAGGTGATGAAGCCTGCCAAACTGAAGAACGGTACCGAGCTGTCGGTTGCTGACTTCATCGAAATCGGCGACATGATCGAGATCGATACCCGCGAAGGCGGTTCCTACAAAGGCCGTGCCAAATAAGCACTGCTTTTTACGGAAAGAAAAAGCCCGACCATTGAGTCGGGCTTTTTTGTGCCTGATGAATTACTTCTTCAGGTGCTGTTTCAGTTCTTCCGAAGCCTGCAGCATTGCCGAACGCACTGCCGGTACCTGGCTGACCACGTTGAGCAATCCGTAGTCGTGGATCATGCCGTTGTAGCGCACTGAGGTCACCGGCACGCCGGCTTCGTCGAGTTTACGGGCGTAGGCTTCGCCTTCGTCACGCAGGACGTCGGCCCCGGCGGTCTGGACCAGTGCAGGCGGCAGGCCTTTCAATTGCGCGGTTGTGGCCCGCAGCGGCGAGGCGTAGATCTCGTTGCGCTGACTGGCGTCGGTGGTGTAGTTGTCCCAGAACCACTTCATCATGTTGCGGGTGAGGAAGTGCCCCTCGGCGTACTGGTTATACGAACCGGTGTCGAAATTGGCATCGGTCACCGGCCACAGCAGCACCTGGAATTTGATCGCCGGGGTGCCTTTGTCTTTGGCCATCAAGGCGACGACTGCCGCCATGTTGCCGCCAACGCTGTTGCCCGCCACCGCCAGACGCTTGCCGTCGACGTTGATCTCTTTGCCGTGTTCGGCCACCCATTTGGTCGCGGCGTAAGCCTGGTTGATCGCTACCGGGTAATGCGCTTCCGGCGAAGGGGTGTAGTTGACGAACACCGCCGCCGCCCCCGAACCGGCCACCAGATCCCGCACCAGACGTTCGTGGGTCGGGAAATCCCCCAGTACCCAGCCACCGCCATGGAAGAACATGAACACCGGCAGCTCGCCCTTGACCCCGGCCGGCCGGACGATGGTCAGGCTCAACGGTTGGCCATCGACCTGGATAGTCTTCTCGCTGACGTCCGCTTTGGGCAGCGTCAGTTTGACCCCGGACTGCGCGCCTGTCAGCACGGCGCGGGCATCCTTGGGCGTCAGCTGTTCTATCGGTTTGCCAGTGCCGGCATTCAGTGCATCGAGGAACGCCTGGGTGTTGTGTTCAACCTCCCCGGCAAATGCGCTCTGGATGGACAGGGCGAGAAGGGTACCGGTCAAGACTTTGCTGAAAGTGTTCATGTTCATTTCCTGTACGGGCCAGAGTGTCAGTGATTACACGGTGACGTGCAGACGCACATCGACGTTGCCGCGAGTGGCGTTGGAGTACGGGCAGACCTGGTGGGCAGCGTCGACCAGGCTTTGTGCGTCAGCCTGTTCCAGGCCCGGCAGATTGATGTGCAGGTCGATGTCCAGACCGAAACCGCCAGGAATCTGGCCGATACCGACGTGAGCGGTGATTGAGGCATCGTCCGGGATTTTGCGTTTGGTCTGACTGGCAACGAATTTCAGGGCGCCGATGAAGCAGGCCGAGTAGCCGGCAGCGAACAGTTGCTCAGGGTTGGTGGCCGCGCCGCCGGCACCGCCGAGTTCTTTCGGAGTAGCCAGTTTGACGTCGAGGATGTTGTCGCTGGAGATCGCACGACCATCACGGCCGCCAGTGGAGGTTGCGATTGCGGTGTAGAGCGTTTGCATGGTGTGAGCCTCATTGAGTGTGTTTATTTGCGCTAATTGTTTGCGCGCTAAGTAAGTACGAAGTGAATGTAGCTCGCTAATGTTTAGTGCGCAAGATAATTTTTTGAAGAAAGTGGGAATGAGCGCTTGGATCGGGCTGGGTCGTGATCTCAAGCTTTTGATATAGAAGGTTTTTTTGAACGTAAAACGAGAGGAAAAATTTTCGGGGGGTAAGCGGGGAATGTGCGATTCGCCTGCAGGCGCAAGGCTGCGCCCACAGGGAAGGGGAGTCTTAAGCGAGGCTGTCTTGCAAATGACCACGCAATGCCTGCAATTCAGCTTGCAGGTTTTGCAGGCGCTCCAGCGTGAAGCCACTGGCCCCCAGGATGCATTGAGGCACGGTTCGGGCCTTGTTCTTCAAGGCGCGTCCCTGGGCAGTCAGTTCAACGATCACCACGCGTTCATCCTCACGGCTGCGGGTTCGGCTGAGCAAGCCTTCACCTTCCAGCCGCTTGAGCAGCGGGGTCAGCGAGCCCGGATCGGTCAGCAGGCGCGTGCTGATTTCGCCCACGGTCAAACCGTCCTTTTCCCACAGAACCATCATCGCCAGATACTGCGGATAGGTCAGGCCCAGCGCTTGCAGCAGCGGCTTGTAGACCTTGGTCATCATCAGTGAAGTGGAATGCAGGGCGAAGCACGCCTGATTGTCGAGCAGCAGGTCGTCGCAGGTGTCGCGTTCGGTGGTCATGGCAAAGCCTTGTTCGGTGATGGGCTTGAATCTAGCGCCCGAATGTTTAATGCGCCAGATAATTATCCGGAATCTAGTGCCGACCCAGTTCGCGCTGTAGCGCAATATCCCACGGCGGCACCGGGCTGAAGCGGGTCTTGAGGTATTCCAGCAGCAGGCGGCTACGCGAATGGGTCTGTTGTTCCATGCGCAGCGCATAGATGCCGGTGGTCTCTGGTGGCGGTAGGCCGTTCTCGCAGAATAGCGGCAGCAGTTCGCCGCGCAGCAGGTATTCACTGGCCAGCCAAGTGGGCAAATGCGCGATGCCCAGCCCGGCCAGTGCCCCGCACACCAGCGCTTCGGCATTGTTGGCGCTCATGCGGATGCGCGCGGGGCGATGCAGTTGCATTTGCCCGTCCAGTTCGAAGCGCCAGGCGAAGGGCGGGGCGAGACCTTCCCAATCAAGTCCGTCATGTTCACTCAACTGCGCGGGATGACGCGGTGCGCCACGGCGTTTGAGGTAATCGGGGCTGGCACAGGCAATGCGCACCATGCTCGCCAGCGGCGTGGCGACCAGCCGTGTATCGGCCATTTGCCCGGCGCGCAGCACCAGATCGACTTTGCCCAGATTCGAGCCGTGCATGTCGATAAAGCTGTCGATCAGGTGCAATTGCACGTCGAGGCCCGGGTACAGCACCAGAAAGTCAGCGATGACCGGCGCGAGATGGCGGCGACCAAAAGCGGCGGGGGCATCGACGCGGATCAAGCCTTCCGGCGCACTGCTCAACGACACCGCTTCGGCACGGGCCAGTTGCAGTTCGCTGACAATGCGCCGCGCCCGTTCGGCAAATGCCAGCCCGGCCGGCGTGGCGCGCACCGCATGAGTGCTGCGGATAAACAACTGGCTGCCGACCGCGCTTTCCAGGCTGTCGATGCGTCGGGCGACGGCGGATGGCGTCAGCGGATGTCGACGCGAAGCCGCAGAAAAGCTCCCGCTCTCCAGCACATCGAGAAACAGCCCAAGTTGTTCGGTCAATTGATTGGGATTCATCAATCCGTTCGATGCCTATGCGGTTTTGGCACAGCCATTGTGCGTTGCTGTGCGTTTCCGTGCCAGCGCTGACTGCGTAGGATGGGTCGCCTGACGTCTGAGGAATAACGCTGTGATCGAGTTTTTGCTGTACTTGTTGTTTGGCGCCGCCCTCGGCACGTTGGGCGGGATCTTCGGCATTGGTGGCGGGCTGATCGCCATTCCGCTGCTGGGCGTGTGGTTCGGCCTCGATCAACAGATCGCCCAAGGCACGGCGCTGGTGATGGTGGTGCCCAATGTGATGCTGGCGCTGTGGCGTTATCACCAGCGTAATCGCATCGAACTGCGCCACGCGCTGCCGCTGGCGATCATGGGTTTTTGCTTTGCGTGGATCGGTTCGATCTGGGCCGTGGGCATTGATGCGCAAACCATGCGGATCGGTTTTGTCGCTTTCCTCGTGGTGCTCTCGGCGTACAACCTGCTGAAGATGTTCGGCAAAAAACCTGCAGTGAGCTCAGAGATGCGTTACTCATGGCCATGGCTGGGTGTGCTTGGCGCGGCGTCCGGAACCATGGGCGGTCTGTTCGGTGTCGGCGGGGCCGTGGTGGCGACGCCGGTCCTCACCAGTCTGTTCGGTACTAGCCAGGTGGTTGCTCAAGGCCTGTCGCTGGCACTGGCGCTGCCCAGCACCGGCGTGACCCTGATGACCTATGCGGTGCATCACGAGGTCGACTGGATGATCGGCCTGCCCCTGGCCATCGGCGGTCTGGCGAGCATCAGTTGGGGCGTCAAAGTCGCCCACGCCATGCCGGAAAAACTGCTGCGCGGGCTGTTCTGCGGTTTCCTGGTGCTGTGTGCGGTGATGCTCGCGTTTAAAGTTTGAAGCCTTCGACGATGTGCTCGGCCAGGCATTCGGTGATCGGCGACGGGTTGTTCAGGTTGCGGATCAGCATGATGCTGGCCTCGGGCAGCAGCGGCAGGTCTTCGTTGGCTCCGAGAATACGCATGTCCGGGGTGATCAAACTCTCCAGTTGCGCGGTGATCGCCAGACCCGCGCTCACCACCGCCATCAGTGCCGACAGGCTGGTGCTGTTGTAGGCGATGCGGTAATCGCGGCCCATCGCGTCGAGCGCATTGCAAGCCCACAAGCGGCAGAAACAATCACTGTTGAACATCGCCAGCGGCAGCGGCGTCTGCTCGTGCGCGCTGAAATTCTGCGCCTCGGCCCAGACGAAACGCTCTTTGCGCAGCAACTGGCCGATCTCGTTGCCCGGCTCGCGGGTGACGATCGACAAGTCCAGATCGGTGCGCTGCAACAGCTGTTTGCTGGACTCGCAATGCACTTCGATCTGGATCAGCGGGTAGAACTGAGCGAATCGCGACAGGATCCCCGGCAGAAACCGCATCACGTAATCGTCCGGCGTACCGATGCGCACGGTGCCGACCATGTGCGGCTCGCGCAGGGTGTTGAACACTTCGCTGTGCAATTTCAGGATGCGCCGCGCGTAACCCAGCAGCACCTGGCCCTCGGCAGTCAGGCGCACCTGGCGGCCGTCGCGCTCGAATAGCTGGCGTTGCAGCACATCTTCTTCGAGGCGCTTCATCTGCATGCTCACCGCCGATTGCGTGCGGTTGACCATTTCGCCGGCGCGGGTAAACCCGCCTTGATCGGCAATCGCGACGAAGGTGCGCAGGACATCGGTATCGATACTGGGGTAGGCCGACAATTGATGAATCTCCGTGATGAATGCCATCAGAAACATTCGTTGGATTGATCTTAGCGCCAGCGCGAGACTTGAGCCATCCACAAGGAGGGCAACACGATGAAAGGTCAAAGAGAATATGTAGACGACGCAAAATTTTCCGGCCACGGCCATATTGTTTCCGATCTGCTGCACAGGTTCAGCCGCTGGTACGAACTGCACCGTGAGCGCGAGTTGCTCGCCAGTCTGAGCGACGAAGCGCTGAAGGACATCGGGGTCAGCCGTGCCGACGTCGAGCACGAGGCCATCCGGCCGTTCTGGGACGATCCGATGCATAAATGATCAGGGCCTTACTACACAAACCACTTTCAGGTGAGGTAGGTTGCGAGCAGACAAGGAGATGCTCATGCCCGCGACTCTGGCCTTTTCTCTCAAACAGGCGCGACGTCTGGCGCTGGCCGCCCAAGGATTCAACGGGCGCCAGCCGCCAACCGTCAAGGCGTCGCAACTTAACCGGCTGATCGAACGGCTGGGTCTGCTGCAGATCGACTCCGTCAACGCCGTGGTGCGCTCGCACTACCTGCCGCTGTTTTCCCGTTTGGGTTCCTATTCCGCTGATTTGCTCGACCAGGCCGCCTGGAGTACGGGGCGACGTCGCACGTTGTTCGAGTACTGGGGTCATGAAGCGTCGTTGCTGCCATTGACCAAGTATCCGTTGATGGGTTGGCGCATGCAGCGGGCAAGGAATGGCAGGGACATTTATCAGCAACTGGCAAAGTTTGGTCTGGAGCAGCAGAGCGTTGTGCGCCGGGTCTTGAGTGCGGTCGAGGAGCGTGGTGCATTGGGTGCCGGCAGTCTGTCGACCCGCGAGGACAAGGCCGGGCAGTGGTGGGACTGGAGTGCGGAAAAGCATGCGCTGGAATGGTTGTTCGCTGCAGGTGAAGTGACCGTGGCCGGTCGCCGCGGTTTTGAGCGTTTGTATGATTTGCCGGAGCGGGTCATTCCCTCCTCGATTCTGCAACAAGCGTTACCTGACGAGGCTGAGGCGCAACGTGGCTTGTTGCTGCACGCGGCGCAGGCGCTCGGCGTCGGTACGGAAAAGGATCTGCGGGATTATTTCCGTTTGAATCCTGCGGATGCGCGCCCGCGTCTGGCGGAGCTGGTCGAGGACGGGCAGTTGCAGACCTGTGAAGTCGCCGGTTGGCGACAGATCGCCTACTGCCTGCCGGAACCGAAGGTGCCGCGCAAAGTGGTTGCCAGTGCACTGTTGTCACCGTTCGATTCGTTGATCTGGGAACGCAGTCGCACCGAGCGGCTGTTTGATTTCCGCTATCGGTTGGAGATTTATACGCCGCAAGACAAGCGGGTCTATGGCTATTACGTGCTGCCGTTCTTGCACAACGAGCGGATTGCCGCGCGGGTCGACCTGCGGGCCGAGCGAGCGTCGGGGCGCCTGGCGGTGCACGCGGTGCACGAGGAAGTGCCGGGGCTGGATGAAGAGGGGATGCTGGCGCTGGCGTTGAATCTGCGGCAGATGGCCGATTGGCTGGGGCTTGCGCGGGTTCAGCTTAATTGTCAGCGTGAGAGTGCGGCGCGGTTGCGGGTGGCGTTGGCGCAAATTGAGGGTGCCTGAACGACCTCATCGCCAGCAGGCTGGCTCCCACAGAGATCTTTGAGTGATTTTGACCCCTGTAGGAGCTGCCGAAGGCTGCGATCTTTTGATTTTGTTTTTCAAGATCAAAAGATCGCAGCCTTCGGCAGCTCCTACAGGGATAGAGGTCAATCCATGCCTGCTGGCGATGGGGCGACTCGGTCTAGCGGCGGACCTGTTTCAGAGTTTCCGCAATCAAAAACGCCAGTTCCAGCGACTGATCGGCATTCATCCGCGGATCGCAGTGGGTGTGATAACGATCCGACAACCCGTCTTCCGTGATCGGCCGCGCGCCACCGATGCACTCGGTGACATTCTGCCCGGTCATCTCGATGTGAATCCCGCCGGCATAAGTGCCTTCGGCTTCATGCACCTGGAAGAACTGCTTCACCTCACCCAGGATCTGCGCGAAGTCGCGGGTCTTGTAGCCGCTGCTGGCCTTGATCGTGTTGCCATGCATCGGGTCGGAACTCCACAGCACCTGCTTGCCTTCACGCTGTACCGCGCGGATCAGCGCCGGCAGGTGATCGCCGACCTTGTTCGCGCCCATCCGCGCAATCAGGTTCAGGCGGCCGGGGTCGTTGTCCGGGTTGAGCACGTCGATCAGGCGGATCAGGTCGTCCGGGTTCATGCTCGGGCCGACTTTGACGCCAATCGGGTTGTTCACCCCGCGCAGGAATTCGACGTGAGCACCGTCGAGCTGACGGGTACGGTCACCGATCCACAGCATGTGCGCCGAGCAATCGTAGTAATCGTTGGTCAGGCTGTCGCGACGCACGAACGCTTCTTCGTAGTTCAGCAGCAGCGCCTCGTGGGCGGTGAAAAAACTGGTTTCGCGCAGTTGCGGCGAGCTGTCCATGCCGCAGGCGCGCATGAATGCGAGGGTCTCATCGATGCGGTCGGCGAGGTGGCTGTATTTCTCGGCCAGTGCCGAGTTGGCGATGAAATCCAGGTTCCACTTGTGCACCTGATGCAGGTCGGCAAAGCCGCCCTGGGCAAAGGCGCGCAACAGGTTCAGGGTGGCGGTGGACTGGTGATAGGACTGCAGCAGGCGCTCCGGATCCGGCACGCGGCTCTTTTCGTCGAAACCGATGCCGTTGACGATGTCGCCCCGGTAGGCCGGCAGGGTCACACCGTCGATGGTCTCGTCGTTGGCCGAGCGCGGCTTGGCAAACTGGCCAGCCATGCGCCCGACCTTGACCACCGGGCAACCGGCGGCGAAGGTCATAACGATCGCCATTTGCAGCAGCACTTTAAAAGTGTCGCGAATCTTCGCCGCCGAGAACTCGGCAAAACTTTCCGCGCAATCGCCGCCCTGCAACAGGAACGCCCGGCCCTGAGTCACTTCGGCAAACTGGCGGCGCAGCTCGCGTGCTTCACCGGCAAACACCAGCGGCGGATAGCTGGCCAGGGTCTGCTCGACCTGGCGCAGATGCGCGGCGTCGGGGTATTGGGGTTGTTGCTGGATCGGCAGGGCGCGCCAGCTGTCAGGACTCCAGGGTTGGCTCATCACGGTCTCTAATGGGTTCTACGCACGGGAAGGCCATGGTAGCAGCAATTAGTGCGTGACCTGCTCCCGCCCCATCACCGACAATCGCCGCTTTGCCACGGCGCCGCAGCGGTGCCATCGCGTCACCGCGCCCGGTGACCATCAGGAGACGAAATGACTGAGGAGCGCGTCGAGCTGTTGCTCGCCGAGGTACAGGATGAGTTCGGCGTGATTCGCGTGCTGGAAGTAGCCGATTACCGCTTTCTGGAATTCGGCGATGCTATTGAGCAGAGCTGCGTGTTCACCGCCGATCCGAGCTGGCTGGAATACGACTACACCCGGGCGATGCTGATTGGCGCGTTGTGCCATGAACAACCGGAGAGCGCGCTGTTTCTTGGCCTCGGTGCCGGTACGCTGACCCAGGCCTGCCTCAAGTTCCTGCCGCTGGAAGATGTCGAAGCCATCGAACTGCGCCCGGACGTGCCGCGTTTGGCCATCGAATACCTGGGGCTGGATGACGATCCGCGTTTGTACATTCGGGTCGGCGATGCGCTGGAATTGCTGCCGACGGCCGAGCCTGCGGATCTGATCTTTGTCGACCTGTACACCGATGTCGGCCCGGGTGTCGGGCATCTGGCCTGGAGTTTTCTCGGTGACTGTCAGAAGCGTTTGAATCCGGGCGGCTGGCTGGTGATCAACCAGTGGGCCACCGATGATGGCAAACCCTTGGGCGCCGCGTTGCTGCGTGGGCTCTACCACCGGCATTACTGGGAACTGCCGGTGAAGGAGGGCAATGTGATTCTGATTGTGCCGGCGGATCTCGATCAGGAGCTCGACATGCAGGCGTTGACCGCCCGCGCTGAAGCGCTGGCGCCGCGGTTGGGGTATTCGTTGCAGTCGTTGATCAACAGTATTCGCCCAGCCACCTGAGCGGCGACTCGGTCAACTGTAGGAGCTGCCGAAGGCTGCGATCTTTTGACTTTGATTTTAGAAACAAGATCAAAAGATCGCAGCCTTCGGCAGCTCCTACAGGGAGGAGTTCATCAGATCCCTTTGAAGATGCCTGGCCGCCGCTCAACCAGCGAGCTGATGCCTTCCTTGGCATCCTCACTCCCCAGCAACTTCTTCACCATTGCCGGCAATCCTTGTGCCGCCGCCGTCTCACCTTCATACCGTGCCTGCCGCGCCGACATCAGCGTTGCCTGCACCCCCAACGGTGCCTGCCGGGCAATCCGTTCGGCCAGTTCGATCGCCCGTGGCAACAGATCCTCACTGGCCATTACTTCCTGTACCAAACCCAGGCGCAATGCATCATGCGCATCGAACTCATCGCCGGTCAGCAGCCAGCGCATCGCGTTGCCCCAGCCGGCCACCTGATGAAAACGCAAGGTCGCGCCACCAAAAGGAAAAATCCCCCGCTGCACTTCCATTTGCGCGAAGCGGGTATTGCTCGCGCACAGGTTGATGTCAGCGGCCAGCATCAACTCGATGCCGATGGTCAGGCAGTAGCCTTGTGCAGCCACAATCACCGGTTTGCTCACTCGCGGCCCGACGAAAACACCCCACGGGTCGCAACCGCCCGTCGGAACCTGCCAGCCTTCGGCGAGGGCGGCGCTGGTGTTGAGCAGATCCAGACCGGCGGTAAAGTGCTCGCCATGCCCGAACACCACGGCCACTCGCGCGTCACTGTCGGCCTCGAACTCACCATAGGCCAGGCTCAGGTCATTGAGCAGATCGAGGTCGAAGGCATTGCGTTTGGCGGCCCGGTCGAGGCCAATCAAGTGGACATGACCACGATGTTCGCGGCTGACGCGGCCGGGGCAGGGCTGATTCATGGGTAGATCCTCGGGCGGGAAGGGCGGGTGCAGCGACGGTATGCCGCACATCGATGAATCGTTTAAGCGTCATCACCCGCAAGGCCGGGCCTTTGCAAAATAGACCTTCGCACGATTATCCGCAAAACCCCGTTACACAGCGGTGACACAGCGATTCAGCTGATAAAAAAAGCTCCCTTTTTGGGCAAATTCCGGTATAGTGCGCGCCGGCCTTTAACCGGGCCGCGTTTAGGTAGCGCAATTCCCCGAAGTCAGCTTCGGCTGCACGTCCGCACTGCGGGCTCTTCCTTGACGATTCTTTTTCATTCATACGTTTTCGCAAATCCCCGCCGACAAAGCTGCCAGGGCGACTCTTGAGTCTCAACACGGCATGCGCAGCTTTGGAGCATGGGTCTTTGCGGATGCACTTAGAGGCAGACCCATGACCCAGGAAATCGGCGGCTTCGCCGCTCTTGAACTTCATCCCAATATTGTCGCTGCAGTAGTCGCTACCGGCTATGAAGAGCCTTCGGCCATTCAGCAGCAGTCGATCCCGATCATCCTCGCCGGTCACGATATGATTGGTCAGGCGCAAACCGGTACCGGTAAAACCGCTGCCTTTGCCCTGCCTATCCTGCACCGCATTGATCCGTCCAAGCGCGAGCCGCAAGCTCTGATCCTGGCCCCAACTCGTGAGTTGGCGCTACAAGTTGCAACCGCTTTCGAAACCTACGCCAAGCAAATGCCGGGCGTAACTGTTGTGGCTGTCTACGGCGGCGCGCCGATGGGCCCACAATTGAAAGCAATCCGTAATGGCGCACAGATCGTTGTCGCCACGCCGGGCCGTCTGTGCGACCACCTGCGTCGCGACGAAAAAGTCCTCGCTACCGTGAACCACCTGGTTCTGGACGAGGCGGACGAAATGCTCAAACTGGGCTTCATGGATGACCTGGAAGTGATCTTCAAGGCCATGCCGGAAACCCGTCAGACCGTATTGTTCTCGGCAACCTTGCCGCAGTCGATCCGTGCCATCGCCGAGCGCCACCTGCGCGATCCGAAGCACGTGAAGATCCAGAGCAAGACTCAGACCGTTACCGCGATCGAACAGGCTCACCTGTTGGTTCACGCTGACCAGAAGACCTCTGCCGTTCTCAGCTTGCTGGAAGTGGAAGACTTCGACGCGCTGATCATGTTCGTGCGCACCAAGCAAGCGACCCTGGATCTGGCCAGTGCCCTGGACGCCAAAGGCTACAAAGCCGCTGCGCTGAACGGTGACATCGCCCAGAACCAGCGTGAGCGCGTCATCGACTCGCTCAAGGATGGCCGTCTGGACATCGTTGTCGCGACCGACGTGGCTGCCCGTGGTCTGGACGTTCCGCGCATCACCCACGTGTTCAACGTGGACATGCCGTACGATCCGGAATCCTACGTGCACCGTATCGGCCGTACCGGCCGTGCCGGTCGCGAAGGTCGTGCGCTGCTGCTGGTGACTCCACGTGAACGCCGCATGCTGCAAGTGATCGAGCGTGTCACCGGCCAGAAAGTTGCCGAAGTGCGTCTGCCGGACGCTCAAGCTGTGCTCGATGCACGCATCAAGAAACTGACCAACAGCCTGTCGCCGCTGGTTGCCGATGCCGAATCGACTCACGGCGAGCTGCTCGATCGTCTGACCGCTGACATCGGTTGCACCCCGCGTGCACTGGCTGCAGCCCTGCTGCGCAAGGCAACCAACGGTCAAGCGCTGAACCTGGCAGCGATCGAGAAGGAACGTCCACTGGTGCCGAACAACGCACCGCGTGGCGACCGTCCTGAGCGTTCCGGTGATCGTCCTGATCGTGGTGACCGCGAGCGTCGCGCGCCAATGCCTCTGGGCGAAGGCCGTGCCCGTTGCCGTACCGCGCTGGGTGCGCGTGACGGTATCGCCGCCAAGAACCTGCTGGGTGCCATCCTCAACGAAGGTGGTCTGGCCCGCGAAGCGATCGGTCGCATTCAGGTGCGTGACAGCTTCAGCCTCGTCGAGCTGCCGGAAGATGGTCTGGACAAACTCCTGACCAAGCTGAAGGACACTCGCGTCGCTGGCAAGCAACTGAAACTGCGTCGCTACCGCGAAGATTGATCTGCCCTCGGGCTGATTGATCAAACATGAAAAATCCCCGACTGGTTCGGGGATTTTTTATGTCTGCTTTTTGCCTCGCCCCACAACCCTGTGGGAGCTGGCTTGCCAGCGATGACGTCAGCCGAAGCGATAGATATCCATACCCAGTGCACCCATCGTGAAGCCTTTATGCGCTACGCGGAACTCACCTCCCGCGCCACGGGCGAAATACAACGGCAACAAATGCTCATCACTCGGATGGCTGCGCACCGCATTTGGTGCCTGCTGACGATAGTCGTGCAACGCCGCTTCGTCATTGGCCGCCAACTTGTCGATCATCCAGTCACGAAAATCCCGCGCCCACGGCTCGACGCTTTCCGGGCCGGCATGCCAGTCCAGCTCGCGCAGGTTGTGGGTGATGCTGCCGGAGCCGATCAGCAAAATACCCTGCTCGCGCAGACTCGCCAGTGCGTGCCCGACACGGGTTTGCAACACCGGGCCGCCGCGACTCGGCAGCGATACCTGCACCACCGGAATATCCGCCTGCGGGTACATCAGTGACAGCGGCACCCAGACGCCGTGGTCGAACGGTCGTTGCGCATCGAGGCGAGCCGGCAGATGGGCAGCGTTGAGCAGTTCGGCCACTTCGGTGGCCAGTTGCGGATTGCCCGGAGCCGGATATTGCACTTCAAACAGGGCGCGGGGAAAACCGCCGAAGTCATGCCAGGTTTCGGGTTGCGAATGGCTGCTGACCCGCAATTCCTGGCTTTCCCAGTGGGCAGAGACAATCACGATGGCTTTCGGTTTGGGCAGTTCAGCCGCCAGGCGCTGCAGAGCCGGGCCGCTGGCGCCTGGCTCCAGAGCAAGCATGGGTGAACCATGGGAAATAAACAGGCTGGGAAACATGATGGGTTCCTGAGCGGTAAGATGGTGCCATCTTCAGTCAGATCATTGATCTAAATCTAATATAAGTTTTAACGCCTTTTGATCGAATTTTTGGGGTGAAGCATGCAGCCTGAGTTTTGGCACAAGAAGTGGGAATCCAATCAGATCGGCTTTCATCTGCCTGAGGTCAACCCGTATTTGCAGCGTCACTGGCCGCAGTTGGCGATCCCGATGCAGGCGCGGGTGCTGGTGCCGTTGTGCGGCAAAAGCCTGGATCTGTTGTGGCTGGCCGGGCGCGGACATCAGGTGCTCGGGGTCGAGTTGTCGCAGAAGGCCATCGAGGACTTCTTCAGTGAGCATCAGGTAACGCCGCAGGTCAGCGACGAGGGACCGTTCAAGGTCTATCGCGGCGATTCCATCGAGTTGTGGTGCGGTGATTTCTTCGCGCTGACTGCAGACGATGTAGCGGACTGCGCGGCATTGTACGACCGCGCAGCGTTGATCGCCTTGCCGCCTGCGATGCGTGAACGCTATGCGGCGCATCTGCAGCAAATCCTGCCGCCGGTTGTGCAAGGGCTGTTGATCACACTGGATTACGATCAGGCGCAGATGTCCGGGCCACCGTTTGCGGTGAGCGATGATGAGGTGCAGCGCTTGCTGGCGGGTGCCTGGCAGGTGCGAATGCTGGAAGAGCAGGATGTGCTGGGGGAGAGCTGGAAGTTTCTGCAGGCGGGGGTGACGCGGTTGGAGGAGCGGGTTTACCGGGTTTCTGGTCGATAGGTTTGTACTGGCTGTGCGGGCCCCATCGCTGGCAAGCCAGCTCCCACAGTGATCTGCTTCGTCCTCGAATCCAGAAAACACCACAAAACCCTGTGGGAGCTGGCTTGCCAGCGATGGGTCCAGATCAGCCAACACACAATCCCGAGCACAAAAAAGGCCCGCATCACTGCGGGCCTTTTTATTGTTACGCCGGTCGGATCAACCGCGACGACGCAGCGCGTCGATACGCTCTTCCAGCGGCGGGTGGCTCATGAACATGCGGGCAAAGCCCTGTTTGATGCCACCGTTGATGCCGAAGGCGTTCAGAGTGTCCGGCATGTGTACCGGCAGGCCCTGTTCGGCGCGCAGGCGTTGCAGCGCGCCGATCATCGCGTTGGTGCCCGCCAGACGTGCGCCGGCTTCGTCGGCACGGAATTCGCGCTTGCGCGAGAACCACATGACGATAGCGCTGGCGAGGATGCCCAGGACCAGTTCGGCGAAGATGGTCGCCACGTAGTAGGCAATGCCCTGGCCTTCTTCGTTCTTGAAAATCACCTTGTCGACGAAGTTGCCGATGATCCGCGCAAAGAACATCACGAAGGTGTTCACCACGCCCTGGATCAGCGCCAGGGTGACCATGTCACCGTTGGCCACGTGACCGATTTCGTGGGCCAGAACGGCTTTCACTTCATCCGGCGAAAAACGCTCGAGCAAGCCCTGGCTGACTGCGACCAAAGCGTCGTTCTTGTTCCAGCCGGTCGCAAAGGCATTGGCCTCGTAGGCCGGAAAAATACCGACTTCGGGCATCTTGATCCCGGCTTCGCGGGACAGTTGCTCGACGGTTTGCAGCAGCCATTGTTCATGCCGGGTACGTGGCTGGCTGATGATCTGGGTGCCGGTGCTCATCTTGGCCATCCACTTTGAGATGAACAGCGAGAACAGCGAACCGGCGAAACCAAAGACCGCACAGAAAACCAGCAGCTGACTGAGGTTGAGATCAACCCCGTTGGCCGCCATGAACCCGTTGAAGCCGAACAGGCTCAGGGTGATGCTGGCTATCAGCACGACCGCCAGGTTAGTGGCCAAAAACAGCAGGATGCGCATCATGGTTGTAGAAATCTCCTCAAGCTAAAGATGTAGCGTACTGCGGGGTATATAAGGTGCGGCACGGGGTGATTCAACTGAGTGACTATTTCAAACTGTGTCCTACAGCGGATTCCGGGGCTGCAGGCCATTGCCCACGACCGAAACCGAAAGGGATGACAGCCAGCCGCCACCCGCCACCACTGCGCCAGAGGCGTGTGGACTATACGAATCGCAAGTGTAGAAGGCCCTGCGAGGCGGGGAGGGCAGAAGTGTTGCTGAATCAGACAGTGCGCAACGTTCGGGCCGTTGCGCACTGTCGACCGGTTATTGGCGGTAGGACTTGAGGAAGTTGCCGATACGTCCGATGGCCATCTCGAGGTCGTCGACGCGGGGCAGGGTCACCACGCGGAAGTGATCCGGCCACGGCCAGTTGAAGGCCGTGCCTTGCACCACCAGCAGCTTCTCGGAGAGCAGCAGGTCGAGGACGAATTTTTCGTCGTTGTGGATCGGGCAGACCTTCGGGTCGATCCGCGGGAATGCATACAGCGCGCCCATCGGCTTGACGCAGCTGACGCCCGGAATGTCGTTGAGCAACTCCCAGGTACGGTTGCGCTGCTCCAGCAGGCGACCTTGCGGCAGCACCAGATCATTGATGCTCTGATAACCGCCGAGGGCAGTCTGGATCGCGTGCTGGCTCGGCACGTTGGCGCACAGGCGCATGTTGGCCAGCATGTCGATGCCTTCGATGTAGCTCTGGGCATTGTGTTTCGGCCCGGAGATGGCGATCCAGCCGGAGCGGAAACCCGCCACGCGGTAGGATTTCGACAGCCCGTTGAAGGTCAGGCACAGCAGGTCCGGCGCCAGCGAGGCGGTGCAGATGTGCACGGCATCTTCATAAAGAATCTTGTCGTAGATCTCGTCGGAGAACACCACCAGGTTGTGCGCGCGGGCGATTTCCAGCATGCCCAGCAGTACTTCCTTCGAGTACACCGCACCGGTCGGGTTGTTCGGGTTGATGATCACCATGGCCTTGGTGTTCGGCGTGATCTTGGCCTTGATGTCGGCCAGATCCGGGAACCAGTCGGCACCCTCGTCGCACAGGTAGTGCACGGCATTGCCGCCGGCCAGGCTCACGGCGGCGGTCCAGAGCGGGTAGTCCGGGGCCGGTACCAGCACTTCGTCACCGTTGTTGAGCAGCGCCTGCAGCGACATCACGATCAGCTCGGACACGCCGTTGCCCAGGTAGATGTCTTCGATGCCGACACCTTCGACATTCTTTTGCTGGTAGTACTGCATCACCGCTTTACGGGCGCTGAACAGGCCTTTGGAGTCGCTGTAGCCTTGGGCGGTCGGCAGGTTGCGGATCACGTCCTGGAGAATTTCGTCCGGCGCTTCGAAACCAAACGGTGCCGGGTTGCCGATGTTCAGCTTGAGGATGCGCTGGCCTTCCTCCTCCAGACGTTTGGCGTGCTTGAGCACCGGTCCGCGAATGTCGTAGCAGACGTTGGCGAGCTTGTTCGATTTGCTGAACTGCATGGCGATGTGATCCCGAAAATGAACGATCCAGACGGCGGATGGCCAACCGTACTGGGATTCCTGCGTCTTCGCACAGGCGGAGTCTTGCGCGGTGGCGCCAATAATCCGTTTGAATGCACCCGGTCTGGCTGCCAGACTGGCGTGTGACGAGGCGCAATCATACGTGCCACCCGATCCGTGGAAAAGGTACAGATCGGGCTTTTTCAGCCGTTGAGGTGTGATGATGGAAAAGTTGGAAAAAACCCTGGAAGAATGGCGTGCGATGCTCGATCCCGAGCAGTACAACGTGTGCCGGCTCAGTGCGACCGAACGGCCGTTCTCCGGCAAATACAACGCCACCAAAACCGACGGCATTTATCATTGCGTCTGCTGCAATGAGCCGCTGTTCGACTCCCAAACCAAATTCGATTCCGGCTGCGGCTGGCCGAGCTTCTACGCGCCGATCGGCGAAAGCGCCATGACCGAAATCCGCGATACCAGTCACGGCATGATCCGCACCGAGGTCAAATGCGCTCGCTGTGACGCGCATCTGGGCCACGTGTTTCCCGATGGTCCGCCACCGACCGGCCTGCGTTATTGCATCAACTCGGTGTGTCTGAATCTCGAGCCGCGCGATTGAACTGCTCACTCGACCGGCTGGTTTGATCCACCCTGTAGGAGCTGCCGAAGGCTGCGATCTCTTGATTTTTAAAGATCAAAAGATCGCAGCCTTCGGCAGCTCCTACATGATGGCAACTCAATTAATTAAATTGCACACAATTTAATTGCTCGCTATGTTTGGCCTTTGCCGATAACCCGTGGAGCCGTGTCATGAGCGACAACCTGCTGAATATTCCTGTCACCACCATCAAGGGTGAACAAAAGACCCTGGCCGATTTCGCCGGCAAGGCCGTTCTGGTGGTCAACACCGCCAGCAAATGCGGCTTCACCCCGCAATACAAAGGCCTGGAAGAGCTGTGGCAGACCTACAAAGATCAGGGCCTGGTGGTGCTGGGGTTTCCATGTAATCAGTTCGGCAAGCAGGAGCCAGGCAACGAGGGTGCGATCAGCGAATTCTGTGAGCTGAATTACGGCGTGAGTTTCCCGTTGTTCAAGAAGATCGATGTCAACGGTTCTGATGCGCATCCACTGTTCGTACAGTTGAAAAAACGCGCTCCGGGTCTGCTCGGCTCCGAGGGCATCAAGTGGAATTTCACCAAGTTCCTGATCGGCAAGGATGGGCAACTGGTCAAGCGTTTTGCCCCGACCACCAAGCCGCAGGACATCAGCGGCGAGATCGAAGCCCTGCTCAAATGAACGGCCTGCCCGACGATTCGCTGAAGCTCGACAGTCAGTTGTGCTTCAAGTTGTATGCCGCGTCCCGGGCGGTGATTCGCGCTTACAAGCCGATGCTTGATCAGCTCGG
The DNA here is from genome assembly GCF_002156405.1 of Pseudomonas sp. SCPG-7. NCBI lineage: Bacteria > Pseudomonadati > Pseudomonadota > Gammaproteobacteria > Pseudomonadales > Pseudomonadaceae > Pseudomonas > Pseudomonas sp. SCPG-7. The sequence goes on from NZ_MVOO01000014.1 coordinate 50,949, forward strand.
CCTGACGTACCCGCAGTACCTGGTGATGCTGGTGCTGTGGGAGTGGCAGGACAGAGCGCCGGAGCAACCGACGGTCAAGGCATTGGGCGAGCGTCTGGCGCTGGACTCCGGCACTCTGACGCCGTTGCTCAAGCGGCTTGAGCAATTGCAGTGGGTGCAGCGCCAGCGCTCGACGCGTGACGAGCGTGAAGTGCATCTAAGCCTGACCACCCAGGGCCAGGCGTTGCGCGAGCAGGTTGGGCCGCTCAAGGCCCGATTGTTGTGCGACAGCGGCGTGGATCTTGATCGGCTCAATGATTTGCGTAACGGTCTCGATCACCTGCTGGGGCAGATCAAGGCGCTGACGTAGTCGGAATCCACTGGTCGAGCAGGGCCGCCAGCTCTTCGCGGCGGAACGGCTTGGCCAGATAATCGCTCATGCCGGCGGCACGGCAGCGCTCGCGCTCCTCGGACATGGCGTTGGCGGTCAGTGCCACGATCGGGAGGTGCGGCCAGCGCCCGCTCTGGCGAATCTGCCGGCTCGCTTCGTAGCCGTCCATCACCGGCATGTTGCAGTCCATCAGCACCAGGTCGAACTCATCGTGCTCCAGTTGATCCAGCGCTTCGGCGCCGTGGGCGGCGACCACCACGTCGCACCCGAGCTTGCCAAGCATGCCTTTGGCCACCAACTGGTTGACCGGATTGTCCTCCACCAGCAGCACGCGTCCGCGGCGTTGAACCGGCTGGCTTTCCTGCTGCGCATCGTTGTTCGTGGTGATGTCTGCGAGCAGAATGCGCCGCAGGATCTGATACAGCGCGTTGCGTGCCAGTGGTCGGGCCTGTTGCTGCAATGGCGCCAGCGCTGCGGCCTCTTCGCTGGGCATGAAGCTGCCATAAGCGGTCACCACCAGGATCGGCGCGCTGAGGGTCGGGCGCAGACTGAACAGGCATTCCGGGCAATCGGTGATCAGCAGATCGGGTGACAGGCCCAGCAACGGATCGTCCATGGTGCGCTGTTCATAAGTCACGCCCCACACCGGCAGCAATGTTTTGAGCAGTTCCGCCAAGCCGCTGCTGGCCGCGGTGATCGCCAGTACCTTGCCGTGCAGCGGTGGCGGCATGATCGCCCGGGTATGGCACGGCAGCGGCAGGTCGGCACAAAACTGACTGCCGAATCCGGCCTCGGAACTGATGGTCAGTCGACCCTGCATGGCTTCACAGAGGTTGTAGGTCAGCGCCAGGCCGAGACCGGTGCCGCCATACTGCCGGGTGATACCGGCGCCCGCCTGGGTGAACGGCTGGAAGATTTTCACCTGGGCTTCCTGGGCGATGCCGATACCGGTGTCGCGGACCTCGATACGGACCCCGTCGTTATGGGCTGACAGACGCACATCAACCCGGCCGAAGCGGGTGAACTTCAGGGCATTGGACAACAGGTTGCTGACGATCTGCCGCACCCGGGTCGGGTCTCCCAGCACCAGAGCGGGGAAGTGCGGATCGATCAGGCAGGTCAGCTCGACGCTCGGCGCGGCGTTCTGCGACAGCAGGTTGGCGGTATCCTCGATCAGCGAGCCGAGGTCGAACGGGATGTGCTCGAGCTCCAGTTGCCCGGCATCGAACTTGGACAGGTCGAGAATATCGTTGAGCAGCTCCACCAGCACCTTGCCCGAGTCATGGGCAATTGACAGCTGTTGCTGTTGTTCGGCGTTCAGCGGGCCGTCAAGGGACAGGGCGATCATGCCCAGCAGACCGTTGAGCGGGGTGCGGATCTCGTGACTCATGTTGGCAAGGAACGCCGAGCGTGCTTCGGCCATGTCCAGTGCGGTGCTGCGGGCGATCTCCAGTTCTTCGTTGGACTGGCTGAGCCGGGTGTTGATCGCCTTGAGCTCGGCGGTGCGGGCCGAAACGATGTGCTCCAGCTGCCCGAGGTAGTCGGTCAGGCGGTTTTCGGCGTTGCGGCGCTGCTGGATTTCCGTGGCGATGTTTTCGAACTGCTGGTTGGCGACTTTGACCAGCACGCCGATTTCGTCATTGGCGTGTCCGGCCGGGCATTCCAGCGTTGTCGGTTCTGCACTGCGTGCGTCGCGCGCACTGAGTTCACGAATCAGCCGTACCAGTGGCTTGGTCAGCATCACGTAGAACAACGCCAGCAGGATCCCGGTGAGGATCAGGCTGCGGGCAAACCCGTTGAGCAAAGTGACTTCGGCGCGGCGCAGGAAACGGCTGCCGAACGCGTACGTGTCGACTTCAAGGCTGAGGATGCCCAATGATTCGTCGGGCAGGTGGTCGAGGTACAGACGGTCTTCGAACTGGCGTTTGGCGCCGAACAGGAAGTCGCTGATCACCCGATAGCCGCTTTGCAGCTCCGGGCGTTTGACGTTGGCCAGCACGTTGCCGTTGTTGTCCGTCAGTTGCGCCGAGATGATCGCCGGCGAACGCAACAGCCCCAGGGTCAGTTCCTGCGCCAGTTCCGCGTCGATGTTGTAGGCGATCCGCGATGCCGGATTGTGGCTGATTTCCAGCAAAGACAGGATTTCACGGTTGATGGAGGCGTCTTCGCTGGCATAATCGATGCCGATTTGCAGCAGGCTGAGCAGCGTGCCCAGAATGAACCCGACCAGCACAGTGAATCTGGCTTGCTTGTAAGACAGCCGGTGGGTGAATTTGATATCCATGGGGTGTTGAACCACTTCCGTTTCCCTTCGCTGCTCAAGCATAGTCGATCATGTATGGATACCGAGGTTCCCGAATCGCCTTGTAACAAGGCCTGAGCGGGGATTGAGATCTGTCTGTCGTCGCTGTATCGACATCATCACTGTGAACGTACCCGAGGAGAAGACGTGGATTCCCGATTGAATGCTTTTCTTGAACGCGCCGAGTCGGTTCTGGCGCGGATCGAACCCTTGCTGCCGGCGCCACGTCCGCTGATCGACTGGAATACTTGCCTGGCGGCGCGCTGGCAGCGAGACGGGCGTAGCGGGTACTTGCTGCCGCTGGACGTCAGTCTCGACATGCGCCTGTCCGACCTGATCGGTGTCGACCGTCAACTGGAGCAACTGGGCCGCAACACCCAGCAGTTTCTCGACGGCATGCCGGCTAACCATGCGCTCCTCTGGGGTTCGCGCGGTACCGGTAAATCCTCGCTGGTGCGCGCGCTGCTGGCTGAGCACGCCAAGGCCGGCCTGCGTTTGATCGAGATCGAACGCGATCATCTGGCCGACCTGCCGCGCGTGGTCGAGCAGATTGGCAAACTGCCACAGCGCTTCGTGCTGTTTTGCGATGACCTGTCGTTCGAATCCGGCGAAGGCGATTACCGCGTGCTGAAAAGCGTGCTCGACGGCTCGCTCGAGCAGGCCCCGGACAACGTTCTGCTATACGCCACTTCCAATCGCCGCCATCTGGTGCCGGAGAAGGAAAGCGACAACGAAAACTGGAAGCGTGTCGACGGCGAGCTGCACCCGAGTGAGGCGGTGGAAGACAAGATCGCCTTGTCGGACCGTTTCGGTCTGTGGCTGTCGTTTTATCCGTTTACCCAGGAACATTTTCTCAATGTCGTCGAACACTGGATCGGCCAGTTGGCCGCCAAGGCTGGCCTGAGCTGGCAGCGCGACGAACAACTGGACATCCTCGCCGTGCGCTGGGCCACCGGGCGCGGCAATCGCAACGGCCGTTGCGCGTACCAATTCGCCCGTTACTGGGTGGGACTGAAATTGCTGGAGCACAAGGCATGATTGATTTGCAACAAAGCGGCCAGGGCCTCGAAGGCTATGGCATGTTGGCCGCACAACTGGAATCGCTGCTGGCGGACGAGCGCGATTTCATCGCGAATGCCGCGCAGTTTTCGGCGTTTCTGTTCAACCAGCTCGATGACTTGAACTGGGCGGGTTTCTACCTCAATCGCAATGAAGAGCTGGTGCTCGGTCCGTTCCAGGGCCAGATCGCTTGCGTGCGCATTCCGTTCGGGCGCGGCGTGTGTGGCGCAGCGGCGGCCAGTCTGCAGACTCAGCGCGTCGAAGACGTGCATGCGTTCCCGGGCCATATCGCTTGCGACAGCGCTTCCAACAGCGAGTTGGTAGTGCCGCTGGTCAAGGACGGTCGGTTGATCGGCGTACTCGATCTCGACAGCCCGAAACTGGCGCGTTTTGGCACCGACGATCAGGCGGGTATCGAGCAATTGGCGGCGATCTTCCTGCGTCTGACCGACTGCTGATCAGGCACTCAGGCCAGCCTTGCGCAGCAGGCTGGCCGGATCCACCGCATCGATCTGGCGCGGATCGAGAAACCGCGCAGCGTATTGCATGTAAACCCCGTCATTGATGAACAGCGCGAACAGCTCGGCGTCGATGTGCGCCTCGCGGCACATGGTGGCCATGATCGCCAATGCCTCGCTCAGGGTTTTGGCTTTCTTGTACGGCCGATCCGCAGCCGTCAGCGCCTCGAAAATATCGGCAATCGCCATCATCCGTGCCGGCAGGCTCATGTCTTCGCGTTTCAGGCGCTTTGGATAGCCGCTGCCGTCCATTTTTTCGTGATGCCCGCCGGCGATTTCCGCAACGCTGTCCAGGTGCCCGGGGAAGGGCAGGTGGCTGAGCATCAGGATCGTCTGCACCATGTGGTGATTGATGATGTAGCGCTCTTCGCGAGTCAGCGTGCCCCGGGCAATGCTCAGGTTGTACAGTTCGCCGCGATTGTATTTGTAGCGCGGCACATCCAGTTTGAACCCCCACGGATTGTCTTCCGGAATCAGTTCACTCTCGGCGCGTTCGATCAGGTGTTCGGGCTTGTCCGCCAGCAGTGGTTCGCTGACTGGCAGCGTTGGCGCAGGCGTCTGCGCCTGACGGCGGTTTTCCTCCCATGACACCCCCAGGCGATCATCGAGGGAGCGCATCCAGCGCCGCTCGGCGATGCGCTCAAGGCGCTGCAGATCGGCGGGCGCCATGGCCTCACCGCCCAGATTGCAACGGGCAACAAAGGCAAAGTCATCGTCCAGTTGCGTCAGCGCGGCGTCACGCTGTTCGCTCAGTTGCACCGCGTTGCCGCCGAGCGCCAGCGCCTGCCAATAACTGACCCAGGCATCGCGCTTGAGCACTTCGAAACGGGTGCGAATTTCGTGGATGCGATCGTTGAGGGTTTCCAGTTTGGTCGCCTTGTCGACGACATATTCGGGTGTGGTGACCTTGCCGCAATCGTGCAGCCAGGCCGCGATGTGCAGGGCTTCCCACTCGTCTTCGCTGGGCTGATAACGCTGAAACGCCGGTGCCTGGCTGGCGGCAGCGGCTTGCGCAAGCATCAAGGTCAATTCCGGCACACGCTGGCAGTGGCCGCCGGTGTAGGGGCTCTTGGCGTCGATGGCGCCGGCCAGTAACTGGATGAACGCATCGAGCAACTGCTTCTGTTTCGCTTGCAGACGCTGACTTTCAATACTCACCGCCGCCGCACCGGACACTGCTTGCAGGAAGGCGATGCGGTCCGGGCGCAGTTTTTCCAGATCCTGAGCGTTGCCGCTGTCGTTGATCAGCAGAACCAACAGGCCGATGGTCTCGTTGTGGCGATTACGCAGGCGGATACCGATCAGGTGGATGCGCGGCGATTGCATGGCCAACAGGACGTTCTGCAAGTCTGCGGCCTGCTCGAAGCCAAGGCTGCTGACCACGTTGTCGGCGTGGATCAGTTGCTGAAACCAAGCCGGGCCCTGATCTGCCAGCAGGTCCTGGCCGATTACGTTGAGCCTGCCCGGCTCCTGCGAAACACCGTCGATCACCAGCCCATAGGGTTCCATCCGGTTGCCGTCGCTTTCGCGCAGATAGATCAACCCTGCCTGGGCCTGGGCGATCTGCACCGTTTCGAACAGCACCCGTTGCAGCAGCGGGGCGAAGCGGGTTTCGGCGCTGAGGCTGTCAGTGATGCGGAAGAAGCTGGCGAGTGTGTCTTTCATGCGCGCCATCGACAGGCTCAACTGGTCGACCTCCAGCACCGGCGAGCGGCGGGTGACCGGAAAATTGAAATCGAAACTGCGGATCGCGTCGGCTTCCTTGACCAGCGCGTGCAACGGTTTGACCAGAATCCGCGAGATCAGCCAGCCCAGCGGCAGGCACAGCAGCAAGATCGCGAGGGTGATCAGCGCGCCTTGCCAGCGCATGCGGTAGGCGTCGGCCAGCAGTTCGTCCTCCGGCACCAGCAGGGCCATCTGCAAACCTTTCGGCCCTCCTTCCTGCAGGTTGCTGCGGGCGACGATCCAGTGGCGCCCATTGACGTCGAGCCGTTTGCCCTGGTGGGGCGCGGACAGCAACGCGTGCAGGTTCGGGCTCAGGTCGGCGGCCTTGGCCAGGCGCGCGCTGCGGTCGTCGACAATCAGCCGGCGGCTATCGGGATAGGCCACCGCATTGCCATCGGCATCGAACAACACGATTTCGGTGGAGGGGGTGACGACATGCTTGAGCAAGGTGGCGGAAAGTGCTTCAAGGGTCAGGTCGGCACCGATGACGGAGTCTGCGCTGCTGCGACGGGCGAGCGTGGTGCCCACATTGTGCGTGGAGAAAAATACATAGGGCTCAGTGGTGATCTGGTCACCCTGTTGCAGGGCGTTGATGTACCAGTTGCGGGTACGCGGGTCGTAGCGGTCGTCGGAGTTGACGTCGCGCCCCACCGGCGCCAGTGTCTGATCGAAGAACAGTGACTGCGACGATACGGTGCCGCTGGCGTCGTGCTCGATGCTCCAGACCTGATAGACCGCGGTCGGCGGCGCCTTGAGCAGGGTTTTAAGGGCGTTGGTACGCAAGGGTCGAACCATGAAGAAGTCGCCGTTGCCGTACCCCAGATACAGCGACGCGAGATCGCTGTTGTCCTTGAGTGACTGAGTGAACGGCTTGAGTAGCGCCAGACGCTGCTGCAGGTTCGAAGCATCGGCTGCCTGATCGTTGGCCAGAAGGCTCAGCAGGTGCCGGATCGGTTCGTAAGTTGAATGCAGGTCCAGGCGCACGTCCTGTTCGATGCGATTGAACAGGTTTTCACTGCTCGACAGGATGATCCGGGTGGTCTGGCGATAATTGAACAACCCCAGCACAACGCCTGTCAGCAAGAGCAGGAAGGTGAACATGACGCTGATGTGCACGTGCAACGGGAATCGGCGTTGATCCGGGCGCAGTGGGCTGGGCATTGCTGACTCTCCATTGAAGTAAACACACTGCTCAGCGTCCAAGCATAGTTAAGGCTCGCCCAGTGTGCCTTCTTCTAAAGGTTCCAGTTGTCGCTGCAATGCCTGCTCCAGTTCGACAATCGCTGCTTCGGTGGCCTCGGTGCAGCGCACGATGGTCGCCAGCGAGGTTGTCTGCAGGCAGGCTTGTTCCAGCGCATCGCAACAGGCAATCAGGCGCGAGGCCTGGGCGATCCGGGCGGCACCCTTGATCTTGTGTGCCACGACCGCCAATGCTTCACGGTCATTGTGCGGCGCCAGGGCCAGAAGCTCCTCGCGATCCAGACGGCTACTCTTTAGCAGTTGCGTGAGCAGGCGCCGGGCTTGCTGCGGATTGCCACCGGTCAACTGATTCAGGCCCTGAAGATTGAACGCCGGCCCCGGCGATGCCGGTCGCAACCCGTTGACCCAATGGTTCAGGGCGCTGAGGCTCAAGGGTTTGAACAGGCAGTCATTCATGCCAGCCTGTTTGCAGCGCTTGACCTCTTCGGGCTGGGCATTGGCCGTGAAGCCCAGCACCGTACAAGGTGCGCGGCCGGTGCGCCGTTCCTGTTGGCGGATGGCCTCGGTCAGTTCATAGCCGTTCATCACTGGCATGTTGCAGTCGGCGATGACCAGATCGAATTCGCCGGCCTGCCAGACTGCAAATGCGCTTTGCCCCTCTTCGGCAACACTGAAACGATGACCGAGGAATTCCAGCTGCTGGCACAGCAGCAGGCGGTTGGCCGGATGGTCATCAACCACCAGAATGTTCAACGGTGTCGCAGACGGGGCGATCGGCTGTGCGGTTTTCGCTACGGTGGCCTTGCACGGCAGCGTTTGCAACGGCAACGACAGGCAGACCTGGGTGCCGATCCCGGGCTGACTGCTCAACTGCAGTTGACCGCCCATCATTTCACAGAGGTTGCGGCTGATGACCAGCCCCAGGCCCGCACCGCTGCGAGCCTGTTGCCGACCACTGTTGGCCTGGGAAAACGGTTCGAACAGGCGTTGTTGATCTTCGGTGCTGATTCCGACTCCGGTGTCGTGAATGGTCAGTTGGATCAGGGAATACACGCCCGCGTGGTTGGGTCGTACGTCCAGCGCGATGCGCACTTGTCCGCGCTCGGTGAATTTGATGGCGTTGCTGATCAGATTCGACAGGACTTGCTTGAAGCGCAACGGATCCAGCTCCACGTCGACGGCGAGTCCGGGAGGATTGACCGTCAGGGGCAAGGCGAGGTTTTTCTGGCGGGCCAGACCGTCGAAAATTCTGACCACTGACGCCACGGTTTCGACCAGATTGACCCGCTCGGGGCTCAGACTCAGGTGCCCGGACTCGATTCGTGCGATATCGAGGATGTCGCCGATCAGGCCCAGCAGATCCTTGGCCGAACAGTAAGCGGTTTCGATGGATGAGCGATCCGGTGCCTGATCGCTCATGCGCTCGAGCGTCAGTTCGAGCATGCCGATGATGGCATTCATCGGCGTACGGATTTCGTGGCTCATGGTCGCCAGAAAGGTGCTTTTGGCGCGGTTGGCGTTGTCCGCCTGCTCCTTGGCCGTGCGCAGCTCATCGAACAATTGGCGACGTTCACTGATGTCGATCCAGCCACCGATGATCCCTTGTACTTCGCCGCTGGAGTCGCGGTACGGCAGGATCCAGTGATAGATCGTCAGGCGCCGGCCACCGATGTGCAGCGGACGGTCGAGCAGCAGCGGCGTCCCTTCGGCCACCACCCGTTGGTAATCCGCCTGGAAGGCCTGGGCTTCGAAGGCATTGCTCAGGGTGCCCTGCATGACACTTTTGCCGATCACGTCTTCGCGTTTGGCGTTGAAGGCTTCCAGATAGCTGTCGTTGCAGCTTTGCAGCAGACCCCGGCGGTCACGCACGTAGATCGGGTGAGGGGTGCCGTTGACCAGCGAGCGCATGAATTCGAACTGATCGTTGAGCGCGCGCTCGGCGGCCTGACGTTGCTTGATCTGGCGACGCATGTAGGCGTTCCAGAGCAGTGACAGCAACAGCAGCAGGCATGCCGCCCCGATCAGTTGGTAAAACAGGCGCTGGTATTGATGCCAGTTGCTTTGCGCGGCATTGGAAAAACCGCGCCAGCGGCTGTTGATGACGCCCAGTTCTTCGGGGCTGATGCTCAGCAGCGCTTTGTCGAGGATCGAGCTCAGCTCGCGGTTGTCACGCGCCGTGGCCAGCGAGAAGGCGGCCTGGCGAGTGCCCAGAGTCGTGGTGATCTGCAACTGATGTTCGAAGATCCGCGACGAGATCAGGTAATTGGCGATGACCAGTGAGGTGACCGCGCCATCGGCCCTGCCTTCAGCGAGCAATGTCGCGGCGCCGAAGGTGTCCGAGGTTTCGGTCAGGCGGATATCGGGAAACTCGCGGCGCAGGTAATCGGTCATGGGGCTGCCCTGGGCAATCGCCAGGTATTTGCCCCTGAGCTGAGCCGGATGCGTCGGGCTGTCGGGGGATTTGCGGGTCAGCAGGACGAAGGAGTTTTCCAGATAGGGGCGACTGAATTGCAGGGTTTTTTCCCGCTGCGGGCTGGGAAGCAGCGCCGCGATCAGATCGGCCCGATGCTGATTGATCTGCTCCACCATGTCGCCGTCGCTGCGGCTGCGCACCAGTTCGAAGCGCATGCCGGTGCGCAAGCGCAGCAGCTCAAGCAGGTCTGCGGTAATGCCGCGCAGATTGCCATCGCTGTCGAAGAACGTCAGCGGGGCGAACGCTTCGTTCACCACCACACGCAGCACCGGGTGCTGTTTGAGCCATTGCTCTTCGTGATGGGTCAGTTGCAGCTTCTGGTCGGTCAGCAGAATGTCGCTGCCGGCGCTCCAGCGCTTGGCGATGCTGTCCCGTTCACTGGTCGGTATGGCCTGTAGCACGGCGTTGATGATGGCCAGCAGTTGCGGGTTTTCGGCGTGTACGGCAAAACTGAAACCGTGGGCTTCCTGTTTGCCGAAATTGGCCATGCGGATGTTGTTCAGATAGCCCTTGTTGATCATGTAGTGGGTGGAAATGGTATCGCCCAGAAACACGTCGGCCTGATCAAACGCCACCGCGTTGATTGCGTTTTGGTAGGACGGATAGGAGGTCAGGATGGCCTTGGGATACAGCGCCCGGACCTCGTCCTGGGGCAGATAGTGATAGACCATGCTCAGGCGCAGACCGGCCAGTCCCTGGGTGAGTGTGCGGGATTCGTCTTCACGGGTGACCAGTACCGGCTGATCGATGGCGTAGGGCGTTGAAAGCAGGATGTCAGCGTCACTGGCTTCGAAACCGTTGGCGGTACCGAGCATGTCGACCTGACCGGCTTTCAATGCGCGCAAGGCGGCTTCCCGTGAGGCAAAGCGCTGGACCCGCACTGGCAGTCCGCTGGCCTGTTCGAGGAGGCCGGCGTAATCGGCGGTAAAGCCCTCATAATCGCGACCGCTGGCCGTCATGTCGAACGGTGGATAATCCGGTGCGGAAGTGCCCAGTATCAGTTCGCTGCGCGTCTGCAGCCATTGTCGCTGCGCAGGCTCCAGTGTCACGGACAGTGCTTCATGACCCGAACGGCTGCGCAGCACATACTCTTGCGCCGTAACGAGGTCGGCATGGCTCTGAGTCGCCAGGCACAGGCTCGCACACAAGAGGGCAAGATAGATCTTTAAACGACTGGGCATTCGGGCTCTCACACTAGTGCGTTGCGTTTGGCCATCTCGATAAGTTCCACCAGCGACCTGGCTTTCAGTTTCTGCATCAGGCGTTTTTTATAGGTACTGACAGTCTTGTTACTGAGAAACATGCCTTTGGCAATTTCCTTGTTGGTGCGCCCTTGGGCAAATAACTGCAGAACCATGAGTTCCCGGTCATTGACGGACTTGAATAACTCCAGTTCGGCATAACGCACATCATCGCTGCGCACCGGATTCAACGCCTGGCTGGGGAAATAGTTGTAACCGGAAAGTACCGCCTTGATCGCACTGACCAGTTCGCTCAAGTCTTCTTCCTTGCACACATAACCGGATGCGCCGGACTGCATGCAGCGAATGCCGAACAGGGTCGGGCATTGTGCGGTCAGCACCAGGGTCTTGAGCGGAGTTCCCATGGCGTTGAAACGGGCGAGGACTTCCAGGCCGTCGAGTTTGGGAATGCTGATATCAAGGATGATCAGGTCGGGCATGCATTCGCGGACCATCTGCATGGCATCGACCCCGTTATCGGTTTCGCCGACGACCTTGTAACCTTCATGCTCGAGCAGCATCCGAACGGCAAGCCGGATGACGGGGTGATCATCGACAATAAAAACGGAGTTCATAATCAAATCCCATACGTGCGCGAATAAAGCGCGCACCTTAGCTCAGATAAATGAGCGGCCGCATGAACTCCCACGGCTCTAGCAGCGATATAGGATAAGTCCTACACACTAAAGGGAAAGCGACTACGATCAAACTCAGTGTCGCGTAAGGAAGTGTTTAGGTTATTTGTTTATCTGAATGTTGTAAGTTGCTTGTAGAGTATTGAACAAGCAGGATTTGTCCGGGCTTTTTTGAGTGTTAAACAAATGACCTGTGAAAGTCCCAAGTATCGCGCACCGTAACGCCGGTTCAATAGACCATGCACTCAACCGGGCAGTCATGGCGACCCGGTGAGCGCGGTGTTCTGTCAGTGGCTGGAGCGTCCGGTCATCTCCAGCGCCATGTCGCTGGCGTAGCTGTCGGTCATCCCGGCGATGAAGTCGATCATGCGCAGAAACGAAGTGTGCAACGGGCCATGGGGATCCGGCGCATTGTTGCCCAGCAGATCGAGGATGCGTCGGCTCTTGAACGACGGCGTGCGGCCGCCATGTTGCTCCAGCGCGGCGCCGCAGAATGCGTTGAGGAGAATTTCCAGGGTGGTGTAGGCGCCGATTTCATGCAGCGTCTTGCGCTTGTCCTGAAAAATCTTCTTGCGCGCAATGTCCTTGGCATTCAGCACGCAGCGTTTGGCCGGGCCGTGCATGTGTTCCACCAGGTCGCCGTGCAGAGTGCCTGCCAGCAATGCGTCCTGTTGTTCGACGAACGCCCTGGCGGCGGCGTTGGTCAAGTGCTCGATGGCCTTGCCGCGCAGGATCGCCAGTTTGCGTCGACGCGAATCCTGCGGGCCGAGCTGGCGATAGGTTTCCGGCAGATCGTCTCCCACCAGGCCGAGCAGCAGCGATTCAACCTCCGTGTACTCCAGCAGTTCCATTTCCAGGCCGTCTTCGAGGTCGATCAGCGCATAGCAAATGTCGTCAGCCGCTTCCATCAGGTAGACCAGCGGGTGCCGCGCCCAGCGTTGGTCTTCCAGTTGTGGCAGGCCGAGCTTGTGGGCGATCTGCTCCAGCAGTGGCAGTTCGCTCTGATAACAGCCGAACTTGTGCTTCTTGTAGCCCAGCGAGTCGGCGTGACGTGCGGTCCACGGGTACTTCAGATAGGTGCCGAGGGTGGCGTAAGTGAGGCGGGTGCCACCGTCGAACTGGTGATACTCAAGCTGAGTCAGCACCCGAAAGCCCTGCGCGTTGCCTTCGAAATTGAGGAAGTCACCGCGCTCGGCTTCGCTCATGCCGTCGAGCCAGCCGCGCCCGGCGGCTTGCTGGAACCAGTGACGAATGGCGTCTTCACCAGAGTGGCCGAACGGCGGGTTGCCGATGTCATGGGCCAGGCAGGCCGATTGCACGACCATGCCCAGATCGCTCGGATCGCACCAGTCGGGCAGGGCACTGCGCAAGGTTTCGCCGACGCGCATGCCCAGCGAGCGGCCGACGCAGCTGACTTCCAGCGAGTGGGTCAGACGGGTGTGGATATGGTCGTTACTCGATACCGGATGCACCTGGGTCTTGCGCCCCAGGCGGCGGAAGGCGCCGGAGAAGATGATGCGGTCGTGGTCTTTGTGGAACGGGCTGCGGCCTAGCTCTTGCGGGCTGTGCAGCGGTTTTCCAAGGCGTTCGCGGTTGAGCAGGGTCTGCCAATCCAAGGCTGGTTCTCTCCGTCGGTGACTGGGATGACTGTTGCCCTAGCTTCCGGGTTCAGGCTCGCACCTGCAAGCGGAACTACAGGCCCGCGGCATCGATATCGATCAACAGCAGGCGCTCGCCGTTATCGAAGAACTGCCCGGCGGTCAGGCAATACTGGTTGCTCGTGGCATCGCGGTAGGTGCTGGACAGCGTCAGGCGACGCTCCTCCCAGCCTTCGGCCAGCAAATGATAGAAGTACGGACGCCATGACCAGTTGTGGCCCAGGTAGCGGTTATCGGCGACCCAGCCGTTGTTCCGCCATTCAAGGTTAGGCGTGAGTTGGGTGCCATGCCGGTCGCATTGGTAGAACCGCAGCAACCACGGAAAGGCTTCGAGTTGCGGCAGCGCACTGAGCGGTGCGTGGGCCTGAGCCCAGGCCTGGAGAATCGCCATCAGTTCGCTGAGCTGTTGACGCATTTGCATCAGGCGCCCGCGTTCAGCCAGTTTCTGCCGCACGTAACGCTGGCGCAATTGAGCGAAGCGCTGCACGAAGGCATCCGTTGGATAGAACGCCTCCTGCGCCCGGGCAAACAGGAAGCCCTGAACGTAGCGCGAACCGCATTCCAGGGCGAAATTGAGCTGGGCCTCGGTTTCCACACCTTCGGCAATGATCCAGCAGCCGGTCTTCTCGGCCATTTGCGCCAGTGCCTTGACCACGTCACTGCTCGGCCCGCCGAGTGCGGCAGCCTGGAACAGGCGCATGTCGAGTTTGAGGATGTCCGGCTGCAAGGCCAGCACCCGATCGAGCTGCGAATAACCGGCGCCGAAATCATCAATCGCAATCCGCGCTCCCGCGTCGCGATAACGGGCCACCACTTCGGCCAGACGCTGACTGTTGCCGCCCAGCTCAGTGATCTCGAACACGATGCGTTGCGGGTCGACGTCGTGTCGCAACATTTGCTTGAGGCTGGGCAGCGGCTGTTCGGCGCGCAGGCGACTGATCCAGCGTGGCGACATGTTCAGGCTGAGAAACCACTCCGGGGGGGCTTCATGCAGTCGGCTCAGGGCGTTATCGCGGATCTGCCGGTCGAGGCGGCGCAGAGCGATGGCGGGTGTGCGCGGGTCGGCAAACAACGGCCCGACCGAGGCCAGTTGGCCGTCGGACTGGCGCAGGCGACCCAATGCTTCGACGCCTGCAATACGCCCGGTGGCGGTATCGATGAAAGGTTGAAAGCAGGCGAGCGGTTGCCCGTCGATCACGGGGCCTCCTTAGTCGTTCTTGTTCTGGGTGAACCCCGCCGACCGGGTAGGCGCGCGGGATTGAACCTCCGGGTAAAGAGGTTCATCCCGCGGATATTGCAAGAATGCAGCCAGATGCGCCGGCTCAGCGTTTACCCGAGCTCTGCATCACCAGTCTGATCAGCGGCCCGAGGCTGGTGCCCAGACGTATCAGCCGGGTCAGGCCGCCGACGCCACCGCTTTTCGCGCCCTTGCCGGTGATAAAACCCAACAGGGTCACAGCAGCCACGCCCCATAGCGGCGCGTGCTTGATGCCGAAACCTGCTTGCAGGTTTTGCGTCATCCCGCGCATGCGCTGCAAGGGTTGCAGCACTTGCCCGGCTTCATGGCGGATTTCCTGCCGGTGCATTTCCATACGCAGGCGGATCAGTGCCTTGCGCATTTCCCGGCGCGAGCTGTTGTGTGGCAGTTCAGGCAAGCTCATGGCAACAGGCGCTCCCGATCGTTGGCCAACTCTTCCAGCGTGCCGTGGAAGGGCGAGGATTCATCGAAGACGGCTGCTTTGAGGCGTAGCCCACAGAAAGCGGCGGCCAAGGTGTAGAACACGCACAGGCCGATGATTGCCGCCAGGCGATAAGTGTCCCAGAACACGATCAGCACCAGCGTCGACAGACCGACCAGCAACAGCAGGGCAAACACCAGCGCCAGGCCTGCGAACAGCAAGAGGCTGACGGTGCGTGCTTTCTGCTCCTGCAACTCGATGCCGAACAGTTCGACATGGCTGTGCAGCAAGCCGAGAACAGCGGCGCCCAGGCGCCGCGTGGAGGATGAAGTGCCCGACCCCAGGCCGGATTCGCCGATCGACATGATCAGCGCCGAGTGGCCAGCAGGCCAATCAGAAAGCCCACGCCGGCAGCGATGCCCACCGACTGCCAGGGATTGGCCGACACGTAGTCTTCGGTGGCGGTGACCGCAGCCTGACCGCGATCGCGCAGAGTGTCTTCGGTCAGCTTCAGGGTTTCACGGGCGCGCAACAGGCTGTCGTGGATCTGCTCACGCAGCTCATCGGCCTGATCGCCCGCCAGCGTCGCGGTGTGTTCGAGCAACCGCTCGGTGTCGGCGACCAGAGTCTGGAAGTCGTTCATCAGGATTTCTTGAGCGGTCTTTGCCTTGATGCTGGCCATGGGTGGATCTCCGTAAGTGACGTCTGAAGCGTTCGAGTATGAGCCTTGCGCGAAGGTTCAGTACAAATGACTGGTACAGCTTTTGCTATGTACTGGTGCGTTCTGCCGCGCTCGTGCGCTGTTGGCGGGCGTACATGCAGCAAAACCTTAACTCAAATAATCCTGGTCCGTGTCAGGACATCGACCTTGTGCGCCAAAGCGGTTCACTGCAGCGCCACTGCGGTGTCCGGCGGGGCGCAACTTGGTGCATGAATTGTCCGCGCGAACCGCTTTGGTGCCTTTTTAGCCTTCAGGTCTGCCTCTTTATGGAAAATCTGCAAAGCGCTGTGGACACGCTGGTCCACAGCTCCAACACGTTGTTCATTCTGATCGGTGCGGTGATGGTGCTGGCGATGCACGCCGGTTTCGCCTTCCTTGAAGTCGGCACGGTGCGCCAGAAAAATCAGGTCAACGCGCTGTCGAAAATTCTCAGCGACTTTGCCGTTTCGACGCTGGCCTATTTCTTTATAGGCTATTGGATCTCCTATGGGGTGACCTTCATGCAGCCGGCGGCGGTGCTGAGTGCGGATCACGGTTATGGTCTGGTGAAGTTTTTCTTCCTGCTGACCTTTGCCGCGGCGATTCCGGCGATCATCTCCGGCGGGATTGCCGAGCGTGCGCGATTCGTTCCGCAGTTGTGTGCGACAGCGCTGATCGTGGCGTTCATCTACCCGTTTTTCGAGGGCATGATCTGGAACGGCAACTACGGTCTGCAAGCCTGGCTGACGGCACGCTTTGGCGCGGCGTTCCATGATTTCGCCGGTTCCGTGGTGGTGCACGCCATGGGCGGCTGGCTGGCACTGGCAGCGGTTTTGCTGCTCGGTCCGCGCAACGGGCGTTATCGCGAAGGGCGCTTGGTGGCGTTCGCGCCATCGAGCATTCCGTTTCTGGCGCTCGGTTCGTGGATTCTCATCGTCGGCTGGTTCGGCTTCAACGTGATGAGCGCGCAGACCTTGCAGGGCGTCAGCGGTCTGGTGGCGGTCAACTCGTTGATGGCCATGGTCGGCGGCACCGTGGCGGCACTGATCGCCGGGCGCAATGACCCAGGCTTCCTGCACAACGGCCCGCTGGCCGGGCTGGTAGCCGTCTGCGCCGGTTCCGACCTGATGCATCCGGTAGGCGCGCTGGTAACTGGCGCACTGGCCGGTGCCTTGTTCGTCTGGTGTTTTACCGCCGCGCAAGTCAAATGGCGCATCGACGACGTCCTCGGCGTATGGCCGTTGCACGGTCTGTGCGGCGTGTGGGGCGGGATCGCCTGCGGCATCTTCGGCCAGACTGCGCTGGGGGGGCTTGGCGGGGTCAGCCTGATCAGTCAGTTGATCGGCAGCGCGCTGGGTGTGCTGGTCGCACTGATCGGCGGATTCGCCGTCTACGGCGTGATCAAGGCCTTGCACGGCCTGCGCCTGAGTCAGGAACAAGAGTATTACGGCGCCGACCTGTCGCTGCACAAGATCGGCGCGGTGAGCCAGGACTAGGCTTCCTCGTCTTCCGCGCCGGGATAGAAGCCGTGCAGCAGACGATAGCGATCAATGCGCACCTGATCGATTTGCTCCTGCACCTTATGCGCTGGCAGGCCAAGCATGACCAAGGCGTGGGAGGCGAGCATCAGGCTCGATTCCAATAGCTCCGGCACCACTTCGCTGGCGCCGGCGGCTTTGAGTTCAGCCCATTGGCTGTCGTCGCGGGTACGCACCAGAATCGGTATCCGCGCATTGAGCCGGCGCGCTTCCTTGAGAATCCGCAGGCTGACATCGCTCTGATCCACGGCGATCACCAGCAGCCGGGCGCGCAACAGTCCGACGGCGGTCAGCAGGTCGCCGCGCGCAGAGTCGCCGTAATGCACCTCGCTTTCGCCGGCTGCGGCTTCCTGCACACGTACCGGATCGTTATCCAGCGCGATATAAGGCTGATTGGCATTGCGCATGAAGCGGCCGATGGATTGACCGACACGGCCGTAACCGCAGATCACCACATGTTGATCCAGCCCGGCATTGAGGGCGCTGATTTCCTCGATTTGCGCCTCCTGGTTCGGCTTGCGGTGCAGGCGCGCGGCCATTTGCGGCGCGGCGCGCAATAGCAGTGGCGTCAGCAGCATCGAGCAGAAGGTTGCCGCCAGCAGCAGGGCGCCCAGCTCGTTAGGCAGCATCTGGTTTTGCTGCATTTGCGCCATTAACGCGAAGCAGAATTCCCCACCCTGCGCCAGGGCCAGGCCGCTGCGCCAGGCGGTTTCGTGATCACTGCCGCGCCATTTCACCAAGAGCGCGACGACCGTGCCCTTGATCAGCATCAGGCCGAGGGTCAGGCCGAGAATCAACACACTGTGACTGACGAACAGTTGTAGGTCGATCAGCATGCCGATGCTGACGAAAAACACCCCAAGCAGAATGTCGCGAAACGGCCGGATGTCAGCTTCGATCTGATGGCGGTAGTGGCTTTCGCCGAGCAGCATCCCGGCCAGAAATGCGCCAAGGGCAGGGGACAGGCCGAGCAGGTGCGTCAGCCATGCGGTCAACAGCACAATCACCAGCGCCAGCAGCACGAACAATTCCGCCGAACGCGAGGCCGCCACTTCATGAAACAGCCGTGGCAGCAACCAGCGGCTGGCCAGCAACAGACCGAAAAACAGCACCACGGTCTTCACCAATGTCAGCGGCAAGGCCCAGTACCAGGCTTGCGAGCTGCTTCCGGCGAACACTGGCACCAGGGTCAGCAGCAACACCGCCACCACGTCCTGAAACAGCAAGACCCCGACCGCGTTCTGCCCGTGACTGCTGAACACTTCGCCCAGGCTGCCCAACTCCTTGGTGACAATCGCCGTCGACGACAACGACAGCCCGGCGCCGAGCAGCAGGGCCGGGGCCAGCGGCATGCCCAACAGGAGCAGCACCAGCCCGAGCAATCCGGTGCTGAGCAATACCTGCTGACTGCCCAGGCGGAACACCACCTGGCGCAGCGCGATCATCTTCGACAGGGAAAACTCCAGGCCCAGCGAGAACAGCAGAAACACCACCCCCAGTTCGGCCACGTCCGGCAGATGTTCGCTCTCGTTAACCCAGTTGAAAGCGGTCGGTCCCACCATCAGGCCCACGCAAAGATAGCCCAGCACCGGCGGCAAGCGCAGGCGGCGGAACAGGGCAATCATCACCAGGGATGAGGCGAGGATGATCAACAGGTTGGCAAACACAAGACACTCCGATGTCAGGCTCAGGCTTCTCAAGCGTAGAGGCAAAAAGCGCGGAAGCATCGCCTGATTGGCTTTTCCGTGGACTGATTTGCATCACGGTTTTGCTTGTTTGCTGCGGTGCGCCGGCCATCTGGCTGCGCCGGCTCGACGGGTTTTCGAGGCGGGCCTAGAATGAACGCTCATTTTTTCGGTTGAGCGATCATGCTTCCTGAATGTCAGTTGTTCGGCACCTTGGGATGCCATCTGTGCGAGGTGGCAGAAGCCGAGTTGATGCCGTTTGTCGAGCACGGTCTGCTGGTGGAGCTGGTGGATATTGCAGAGGATGAATCCTGGTTTGAGGCTTACAGCCTGCGGATCCCTGTATTGCGCCGAGTGGATACTGGCGCAGAACTGAATTGGCCGTTCAGTGCCGATCAGGTGGTGGCATTCCTGCGCTAAGCGATTTGTCATCCGCTGGTCGCGAGCGACCATCCTCCCGTTGGCACTCTGCGGATTATTCGTTTACTGTATGCGCATACAGTAATTGGGTTGACCTGCTGCTTGTGAAGTCTTGAGCAGGTGAATCCGGCAGTCAGAGGGACGAACCGTGGTCAATGTCGAACAGTTGAAGAACAGCGTGAACCGGATGTCGGTTGACGTGGTGCGCGAGGCGGTCCTCGAGTTGCGCCTGGACGGGCTGGTCACGGAGGGCAAGACGCCGTTCAACAAACTGCACTTCAACACCTGCTTTGCCGAGATCGAAGCGCTTTTCCAGCGTGCCGGTTATCACAAGCAACTGGATGTGGTCGGTTATCAGGGGTTGTTGTACGCCTTGTATGACCCGGGACGCTGGGAGGCGGTCGATGTATTGCGCTGGCTCAAGGAGTTCACCGAAGCGGCGGCACTCAAGTCGATTCCGGCCTGAGGCGGGCCGCAGATTGCGCACTAGGTTCGTTTCGCTCAGTGTTGGATAATGCCGGCCTGCATTGAGGGATCGAATTTCCGTATGTCCACACCAACGTTTTCTGCTGCGCAGAATCAGGCCAGCACCCTTTACCTTCCTCCGGGGTCCTGGGCGACCGTCCTTGACTGCCTGTGTGAGCATTTCAGGGCGATCAGTCGCGAGCAATGGCTGGACCGGATCGTCCGCGGCCGGGTGCTGGATGCTCAGGGTCAGCCGATTGCGCTGGATTTGCCGTACAAGGAAGGGCTTCGCATTCACTACTTCCGTGAAGTGCCGGATGAAAAGCCGATTCCAGCGGTCGAGTCGATCCTGTATGCGGATGAACATCTGGTGGTAGCGGACAAACCGCATTTTCTGCCGGTGACACCAGCCGGTGAGTATGTCGAGCAGACGTTGCTGCGCCGCCTGATCCGCCGCCTGGACAACCCCCATCTGGTGCCATTGCACCGCATCGACCGGCACACCGCCGGACTGGTGATCTTCTCGGCCAACCCACAAACCCGCTCGGCTTATCAGTCGCTGTTTCCGACCCGGCAGATCGATAAACGCTATGAGGCGATTGCCCGTGCGCTGCCGGAGCTGGAGTTTCCCCTGGTTCACAAAAGTCGCTTGATCGACGGCGAACCGTTCTTCCGCATGCAGGAAGGCCCGGGTCTGGCGAACACTGAAACGGCGGTGGAGGTCCGGGAAAAGAACGGTGATCTGTGGCGCTACGGTCTGTATCCGGTGACCGGCAAGAAGCATCAGTTGCGGGTGCACATGACCGCGCTGGGCGCGAGTATCTGCAACGATCCGTTTTATCCGCAGGTGTTGAAAGACGTTGAGGATGACTACGCCAATCCGCTCAAACTGCTGGCGCAAGGGCTGCGGTTTGTCGACCCGGTCACCGGTGAGAAGCGCGAGTTCGAGAGCCAGATCACCCTGCAGTGGTGACACCATTTACTTTTACGTACCCATGAAAAAGCCCGCATCAATGCGGGCTTTTCTGTATCCGGTGTCGACGTAAAGATTACAGCTCTTTAACGGTACGAACCTGATCCTTGTTGATGCGAGTCTCTTTGCCGTCCAGCTGCTTGAACTCGTAGAAGCCCGAATCTTCGTCATATTTCGGGGTGTCGACGGCCTGGATTTCGCGACCGTCATTCAAGGTGATCACTGTTGGCGACGAGCAACCAGCGAGCGTTGCCAGGCCCAGTGCGAGCATGAAAGTGGCGAGGGTCCGTTGAGTCATGAGTGTGTCTCCGAATGGGAATACTTTTGGTTACTGAGCTTGAGACGTATACAAGGCGTGAGAGTTCCTTGAATGCTGTCAGTCTGACACAGTGTTATGCGCATTTAACAGTTCGGGGGTATTCAGGTTGGCCAGTCGCGGGTCGTTGTCCGGGCATTGCAGGGCCGTTGCGCCGAGGTTGCGCATGACCCGGCCGGGGCTGCGTTCACCGGCGTTCCAGGCGGTTTCGAACGCGGGCAACAGGGCCACCGGAATCACGCACAGCAGGGGCTCCCAATGGTCGTCATGGCGCAACATTAAAGGTTTGTCAGGAAACTGGCCGGCAGTTGCACGCATGTCGTGCAGTAGCGCTGCGTCGATGCGCGGCACATCGCAGGGCAAAACCAGCAGATGGGGCAAGCGCGCAGCCTTTAGCCCCGCGAGGATGCCGGCCAGGGGGCCTGGAAAGTCCTCTTCTTCATCACTCACCAGTTGGTCGGCGTAGGCAGCATAACGCTCGCGATTGCGATTGCAGGAGATGATCAGATCGTCAGTCAGCGGTCGCACCTTGCGCTGCAAATGCGCAATCAGCGCTTCACCCTGCCATTCGACCAGCCCTTTGTCCTGGCCACCCATGCGCTGGCCGCGTCCGCCTGCCAAGAGCAGAATGGAGCAGGGGGGCAATGGCGTATTCGGGGTCATGGCAGCTCTCCAGCAGGGCGGCGAAAAATTCAGGCGCTGTGATATAACACCGGGCTGTTTCTCCTACAACTGGACGAGCCTAATGAAAGCCAAGGCCGATGTACCTTTCGCACCGCTGAATATTGCGGTGCTGACTGTCAGCGATACCCGAACCCTGGAAACCGACACCTCAGGCCAGGTCTTTGTCGACCGCCTGACTGCTGCCGGCCACCGTCTGGCCGAACGGGTCCTGCTCAAAGATGACCTGTACAAGATCCGCGCACAAGTTGCCCACTGGATTGCCGAGGACGTGGTACAGGTTGTATTGATTACCGGCGGCACCGGTTTTACCGGGCGTGACAGCACGCCTGAAGCCGTGGCTTGTCTGCTCGACAAGCAGGTTGACGGGTTTGGTGAGTTGTTCCGACAGATATCGGTGGCTGATATCGGTACTTCAACCGTGCAATCGCGGGCACTGGCCGGTCTGGCCAATGGCACGCTGGTATGTTGCCTGCCAGGTTCGACCAATGCGGTGCGCACCGGGTGGGACGGCATTCTCGCTGAACAGCTGGATTCGCGGCATCGGCCATGCAACTTCGTTCCTCACCTGAAACAGGCGGCGCCTTGTGAATCCCGTGGGTAAGCCGGGCAAGACCGGCAGCCTGATGCCCGTCGAGGAAGCGCTGGCTCGCCTGCTGCAAATGGCCGAGGCCACGCCGATTGTCGAGCGCGAGTTTCTGCCATTGGCGCAGGTCGAGGGGCGAGTGCTTGCCGAAGACCTGGTTTCAACGCTGGACCTGCCGCCTTGGCCAAACAGCGCCATGGATGGTTATGCCTTGAGGCTGGCGGATTGGACCGGCGCACCGCTGCCGGTCAGCCAGAAGGTTTTCGCCGGGCAAGCGCCTGCCCCCTTGAAGCCCGGCACCTGCGCGCGGATCTTCACCGGTGCGCCGGTGCCTGCCGGTGCCGACTGTGTGGAAATGCAGGAGAACGCCGAAGTCCAAGCCGACGGCAGTGTGCGCTTCGTCGAAATCATGAGCCTCGGCCAGAACATTCGTCCACAAGGCCAGGAAACCACCGTGGGTGAGTTGATCCTGGCGGCAGGCACAAGGCTGGGACCGATCGAACAAGGTCTCGCGGCATCGCTGGGATGTGACGGGCTGAATGTGGTGCGCAAGGTCCGAGTGGCGGTGCTGTCCACCGGCGATGAACTGGTTGAGCCGGGCCAGCCTCTCGGGCCGGGGCAGATTTACAACAGTAATCGGGTGGTGTTGTGCAGTTGGTTGCAGCGATTGGGCTGTGAGGTGATCGATGCGGGCATTCTGCCGGACGATCTGGACACCACCCGAGCGCGTCTGGGCGACTTGCAGGATGTCGACCTGATTCTTTCAACCGGCGGGGTTTCGGTCGGGGAAGCAGATTTTCTGGGTGTTGCATTGAGGGAAGAGGGCGAGCTGGCATTGTGGAAACTGGCAATCAAGCCAGGCAAGCCGCTGACGTTCGGCCATTTTCGCAACGTGCCAGTCATTGGCCTGCCCGGAAACCCCGCTTCGACGCTGGTGACGTTTGCCTTGCTGACGCGACCTTACTTGCTGCGGCGTCAAGGTGTAAGAGACGTTGTGCCGCTGAAGTTTACGGTGCCAGCAGGTTTCGTCTGGCCTGTGGCCGGCCATCGGCGTGAATATCTGCGTGGTCGACTCGAGCAAGGACGGGCCATCATTTATCGCAATCAAAGCTCTGGTGTGTTGCGCAGCGCTGCCTGGGCGGATGGCCTGGTAGAAGTGCTGGAGGGCCACACGCTCGTAGAAGATGATGAAGTCGGGTTCATTCCCCTGAGCGACCTGCTCGACTGACTCTGATCCTCGCTGAGCCTGACCTTGCAAGTGCAGGCTCGACGCCTGAAAGCGTCGATCCTGCATTCTCCCGGGTCAATTGCTCATCAGCGTGACCAACTGATCGAAGCGACTGTTGGCAACCCAACCCAACAGTCCCATTATCACTGCCGTTGCACCTGCCGAATAGGCGAGTCGGTGCTTGATTGTTCTTACATCTGCGCGCACTTCATCCATATCCCGGCGTATGTATCTGAGGTGGGTTTCCAGTTCGGTCACGCGCGGTTCCATTTGTGCTTCTCCAGCGGTTCTGGTGCTCTTTTTGAAATCGGATTTGTGACTGCTGCGACTTTCGTTGAGAGGGGCAATCGGACGGGTTGAAACTCTGGCTTCATGGCTGGACATGGAAATATCCGTCGGCTGTTTTCACTGTCAGCGCGCTGGCCTTTCCGTCATTCGAACTGTCACCAGCTCCGAGGGGGTATCCACTCATTCCCTGCACATCCTTGTGTTGTTAAAAAAACGAAAATTGATACTGCCTGTACAAGGTGTATCAAGGATCGAGTCCGGTCAATTGAGCCGATTCCTTACCTGTTGTAAGAAAAAATACCGCTGTGTAGGACGTGACAAGCCGGGCGCTTGAATTAAATGGTGCTCCGATGGCTTTTTTGCCTGTGCCGGTGGTCAAGATGTTTCATACCGATTCAATTGTGGGGAGTGACCGTTATGAGTGAACGCAGGGCGCTGTTGATTCTGCATGGCAAGCAGGCACTCAATGAGGCGGTTCGCGCCGCTGTCGAAGCAAAGCGAAAGCAGGGATGGGAGTTGGCAGTACGCCTGACCTGGGAGGCCGGTGACGCTCAGCGTCTGGTGGAAGAAGCTTTGGCGGGTGGCTACTCGCAGATCATTGCGGGAGGCGGGGATGGGACATTGCGCGATATCGCTGAAGCCCTTGCCAGGCATCCGCACAAGGCCAGTCTGGTGCTGTTACCGCTGGGCACGGCCAACGACTTTTCCCGTGCGGCGGGGATTCCGCTGGAGCCGGCCGAGGCGCTTGAGCTTCTCGATGTACCGCCGCGCGACATTGACCTGGGCGCAGTCGGCGAGCAGATTTTCCTCAACATGGCGACCGGTGGTTTCGGTAGTCAGGTTACAGCCAATACATCCGAGGATCTGAAAAAAGTACTCGGCGGGGCCGCCTATCTGTTCACCGGTTTATCGCGCTTCAGTGAGTTGCACGCGGCCTACGGCGAACTGCAGGGACCGGACTTTCACTGGAGTGGCGAGCTGCTGGCGCTGGGAATCGGCAATGGCCGTCAGGCGGGTGGCGGGCATGAATTGTGTCCGCAGGCACTGGCGGATGATGGCCTGTTGGACATCAGCATTTTGCCGGCACCGCAGGAGTTGGTCGGTACGCTGAAGACCCTGCTCAGTGACGGCTTCGGCATCGACAATATGTTTGTAAGAGCCCGCCTGCCCTGGGTCGAAATCAAGGTCGCCGAGGGCTTGAGCATCAATCTTGACGGTGAGCCGCTTGAAGGCGACAGCCTGCGCTTCGAGGCGCGGCCTGCGGCCTTGCGGGTGCATTTGCCCGAGCATTCGCCGCTATTGGGCGGTGCCGGGTCGATCAGTCGTCAAGACTGATGATCTGTTCGCGCACGGCAAACAGGACCAGACCCGCCACGTCGTAGATCTGCAGGCGTTTCATGATCTGCGAGCGGTGGGTTTCGACGGTCTTGATGCTCAGGCCCAAGCCGTTGGCGATCTCCCGAGTGGATTTGCCGCGCACGATCAACCGCAGGATTTCCAGTTGACGGGCTGTCAGGTTGTGCGAATCGGCGACTTCCGGCGGGTTTTTCTGCGTGCGGGTCAGGGCCTGGTTGATCACGGTGTGGGCGATCGCCGGGCTCAGGTAGCGTTCGTTGTTACGCAGGGCTTCGAGGGCATGTTCAAGTTCGGTGGCCGTGGTGTCCTTGAGCAAATAACCATGCGCTCCGGATTCCAGTGCCTGCATGATCAGCGCCGGATCGGTGTGCATCGACAAAATCAACACTTTGCTTTGGGGCCGCACCCGCTTGAGCCGTTGCAGGGCTTCAAGGCCACCGGTTTCCTTCATCGAGATATCCAGCAAGACGATATCGGGGGCCAGTTGTTCGACCATTTCAAGCAACTGCGAGCCATCGCTGGCTTCGCCAACGACGGCGTAACCGGGAATGTCGAGCACCAGAGCGCGCACGCCGGCTCTGATCAGCGAGTGGTCATCCACCAGAAGTAAGTTACAAGTCAACGCATAACCTTATTCGTACTGGCCCGCTCGAGTGCACGGGGCGCCCAGGGGAATAGTGCTTCGATTTGAGTGCCTTTGCCCGGCTCGCTGATGACGTTCAGCGTGCCGCCCAATTGTTCGATCCTCTCGGCCATCCCGGCCATTCCACGCTGTCCTTCCCGACCCGGATCTGCAGCAGGCGCGAAGCCTTGGCCGTCGTCGCTGATCAACAACGTCAGCCCTTGTGGCAGGCGCTGCACACGGATCAACAGGTTGCTGGCCTGCGCGTGGCGCAGAATGTTGGTCACCGCTTCCTGGGTGATGCGAAAGGCGGCGACCGCCATTTCTTCCGGAATGCCGTTGAGTCGCTGCTGGCAATCGAGGCTCCAGTGCACCGATGTGTTGGCCAGAGTCTTGAGCAAGTGCGCACGCAGGCTGGCTTCCAGTCCGAGGCTGGTCAACTGGCGTGGGTTGAGTATGGCTGAGACGTCGCGCACCTTGTTGAGGGTTTCTTCGAGGGTGTCGCAGAGTGTCGAGCATTGCTCTTGCAAGTCGGTTGGCAAACGTCTTTTCAGCCATTCACTTTGCAGTTTGGCTGCTGTCAGTAACTGACCGATGTCGTCATGCAGTTCACGGCTGAGGCGGTGGCGTTCGTTTTCCTGGACTTCCAGCAAGCGGTCGGCGAGTTCCTGGGGCTGGAACTTGATCGATTTGCGCGACAGCCGATATTGCACCCAGACACAAGCAGTGGCGGCCATGTTCAACAGCAGCAGTCCCAGCGAAAGCGGTGCAGACAAACCGTAGGTCAGCAGGCAGCCGGCGGTGGCAGTGACACACAATATGAGTGTGAACCGGCGTGCATTTTCCCGGGACGGTGGCCAAGTGGTGATTGACTTGAGGCTGGCGTACATATCGGATGGAGCCAATGGATATTCGCTGCGGGCAGACCGGCCGTTGGCTGGCGGGTCTCTGTCTGAAAATGCTGTCAATTATGTTATTGATTTGAACGAGGTTCAGTGAACGATGTTTGACCGCCAACTTCGTTGGGGAGGACTGTCACTGAATCACTTTGCCATTAATTGATAGCAACTAACGGGCGGCATAATACCACTTAAGATACCGTTGGTCGCGTTTGCCATATATGTCCAAAGGGTCAGGAAAGTCGCCATGTTGGACGTGAGTTCCATAATGGAAAAAAGTCACCTTATTATGCTGGATAGATATCCCGTGTCGCTTGAAGTTGATCGTTACACGGACACAGGCAAACCCTGAGGCGCGGGAAAATTTCTGCGGGTGTCAGGTGTGATTATTTAATTCGAATTGTCGCTGGCGGGCATGAACTATTCATTTGCGACATTCAGCGATTCGGCTCTACAGCCGCGATGTGCGCATTAACCGCTGCGAATCAGGCCTGGCGCTCGGAATAAGACAAGAGCGGGATTGGCCGGGGCGAAAGCGAAGGCTGAAACTGGTGTTGACCGACCTGGAACGCGAAGGCTTCGATCAGCGAGGTTTGCTCGCTGCTATCCAGGCTCAGTTGCCCGGTATTGTGATCGACCAGTTCAATCTGCCAGGCCATCAGGGTGAAACAGTCCTGAAGCGCATTCAGTGCCTGAGCGTGCAGATCGATAGAGTCCGGGGCATGATCGAGCAAGCTGTGAATGTGCAGGGAAAACTCGGAAATCGCTTCCAGTGCCAACGCTTCTGCACGGCTCGCCAGCTTGAGCAGGGTGCTGCGCATGCAGTCGATCGCATCCTTGTCGTTGCTGATCAATTGCAGGTGGCTCAGGCATTCTTCCGACTTGGCCAGGAGTGTTTCCGCTTCGACGAGAAATTCGGGAAAGCGTTGTGCCCAGTCTTTACGGTCGATTGGCATGCTTATCTCCACAGCGTCATGTCTGATGAGGGAATGCCGTGTGTGTCGACGATCATGAACCGTCGGGAGATCGCGCCCCGCCGTGCAAGTGCACTGGCTGAGGTTTTCCAGAGGGTGGGTTTCCACTGACCTGCGATCGCACACAATAGCCTGACTCCGTTCATGCAATGAGAATGGCGTCACATTAATGGCTATTGGATATTGCGAACATCAGGTTGGGCCTGATTGTTACTAGGGGATTCCCTTACACGCGGGAACCTGTGGCGCAAACTGTGGTCGCGCCAGAAGAGAATGTAGCAGATGAAAACGCCGGGCCAGTAAACCATGATGTTAATGTGACATCAATGCCTGCGTGTGGCATTTTGATGGTGATTTTGTGGGGGTCAAGAATCGCCATAAACAGCCGATAACCCCACTTAGTAGTGAATTCATCAGAACAAGCCCAGGAGTCATTGATGGCCGGCATTCTCGACACGGTAGACCAACGCACGCAACTGGTGGGTGAGAATCGCCTGGAAATTCTCATGTTTCGACTGGCCGGACGCCAATTGTTCGCGATCAACGTGTTCAAGGTTCAGGAAGTTCTGCAATTGCCGAAGCTGACCCTGATGCCGCAACGTCACCCGTTTGTCTGCGGTGTAGTCAACCTGCGTGGCCAGACGCTGCCGGTGATCGACCTGTCCCAGGCGATCGGCATGCGCCCGCTGGTGCCGGGCCCGAACAGCACCATCATCGTCACCGAGTACAACCGTTCGGTGCAGGCGTTCCTTGTCGGTGGCGTGGATCGCATCGTCAATATGAACTGGGAAGCCATCCTGCCGCCGCCGACCAGCGCCGGACGCCAGCATTACCTGACCGCGATCAGCAAGGTCGACGATCAACTGGTGGAAATCATCGACGTCGAGAAAGTGCTCGCCGAAATCGTTCCGTACAACGCCAAGGTTTCGCGCGACAAACTCGACGATCCGGTGCTGGAGCGTGCCCGTGGTCGCGAAGTACTGCTGGTGGACGACTCCAACGTGGCGCTTTCGCAATTGCGTGACACCCTCGGCCAGCTCGGGGTGAAAATGCACATCGCCAGTGATGGCCTGAAGGCGCTGAACATGCTCAAGGCCTGGGCCGATACCGGCGTGAACATGACCGACAAACTGCTGATGGTGTTCACCGACGCGGAAATGCCGGAAATGGACGGCTATCGCCTGACCACCGAGATCCGCAACGACCCGCGCCTGCGCGGTCTGTATGTGGTGCTGCACACCTCGCTGTCCGGCAGCTTCAACGATTCGATGGTGAAGAAGGTCGGCTGCGATAACTTCCTCTCCAAGTTCCAGCCGGACAAACTGGTCGATGTCGTGCGTCAGCGTCTGATGCTGGATGAAGTGCCGGTCTGAGGAAATCCTGTAGCGAGGGGATTTATCCCCGATGGACTGCACAGCAGTCCCGCTTTCTTGATTCAAGTGGGGCTGCTTCGCGCCCCATCGGGGATTAATCCCCTCGCCACAAACTATCTTTGCAGGCGCGTGCATCAGGCTTTGATTCACAGATAAAGCTCGTATAGGGTGGCTTTTTTGCCCATCAGGAAGCTGGACATGCTGCGTCTGAGTGCGCTTTATCGTTACCCGTTGAAATCCGGCAAGCCCGAGATTCTGCAATCGATTGGCCTGGATAAACTGGGCCTTGAAGGGGACCGACGCTGGATGCTGGTGGACGAGGCCAGCGGCCGCTTCCTGACCCAAAGGGCCGAGGCGAAAATGAGCCAGCTGTCGGCATTGTGGAATGCGCAGGGCGGGCTGACCCTCAGTGCGCCCGACCATGCCGCGCTGGATATTGCGTTACCGCAGGACGATGCCGAGTTGCGCGGTGTGACCATCTGGCGCGACACCCTGCGCGTTCCGGATGCCGGTGATGCAGCGGCCCGCTGGGTCAGCGATTTCATCGGCAAACCGACCCGTCTGGTGCAGGTGCCACTTGATCGCGCGCGTATGACGCAGGCCGGGTATGGCCGCGACGACGATCAGGTCGCGTTCGCCGACGGTTTCCCGCTGTTGTTGATTGGCCAGGCGTCGCTTGACGATCTGGTGCAAAAGGTCGGACGACCGCTGGAGATGCTGCGCTTTCGGCCGAATCTGGTGATCGAAGGCAGTACGGCATTTGCCGAAGATGGCTGGAAGCGCATCCGCATCGGCGATGTCGAGTTCCGCGTGGTCAAGCCTTGCTCGCGCTGCATCCTGACCACGATTGATCCGCAGACTGGCGAGCGCAGTGCCGATCGCGAACCGCTGGCGACCTTGCAGAAGTACCGTGCCCAGGCTGATGGCGCGATGTTCGGGCAGAATCTGGTCAACGACAGCAATGGTCGGCTGGAAGTCGGTATGCCGGTGGAAATCCTCGAATAACCGAGGCCGGAAATGAAAAATGCCCGTGTCCATGGACACGGGCATTTTTTTACCGGGAAAAGCCGTGGGCTTAGCCGCGGTATTCGCACAGGTAAGCAGTATCAACGGCGACTTTCAGCTGGAACTTGCTGTTGGCCGGAACGTTGAACTGGCTGCCGGCGGCGAAGGTTTCCCAGTCGCTGCTGTCCGGCAGTTTGACGGTCAGCGCACCGGAGACCACGTGCATGATCTCGCGCTGAGCGGTGCCGAATTCGTATTCGCCCGGGGCCATGACGCCGATGGTCGCCGGACCTTCAGCGGTGCCAAAAGCGATCGACTTGACGGTGCCGTCGAAGTACTCGTTGACTTTGAACATGGGCGATTCCTCTCGAAAAGGGCAAAAAAGGGTTAAAAAAGGCTGGCCAGTATGCACAACGCTCCCGGCGCCGTCACCTGCCCGGGGCGTGTCCGACGAGTTCTCGCCCCGACTTCAGAGTGGCAAGACCAACGGCAGCAACCGCGCGGTATTGCGCGCATCTTCCAGGGCCCGATGCTGCTGACCGCTGAACTGCATGCCGGCCAGTTGCAGCGCGCCGTTCAGGCCCAACGGTCGTTCCAGGCGGCGGGCCTTGGCAAAGCGTTGTTTGAGATTCATGTGCGGCACTCGGCCCAGCACGCTGTCGAGCTGCAGGCGCTGCCATTCCTGAAGTAACTGCTTGCGGTCGTAATCTCCCCAACTGGCCCAGCCCTCGAGGCGCGTCTGGTGTTGCCCGAGCCAGCGCTCAAAGACTGGCCAGACCTCGTTCAACGGCTGCGCGGCATCGATATTGGCCTGGGTGATGTGCGTGAGTTCACGACAAAATGCCGTCAATAACGGCCGCCGGGTCGGTTTGACGAACCGCTGAAAGTGATCCTGCTCGCGACCGGCTCGATCGACCAGCGTCGCGCCGATTTCGATGATTTCCATTTCCGTAACCGGCCAGCCACCTTCATCTGTGGTGGCTTCCAGATCAATGACCAGCCAATGGGGCATCGCAGGTTTCCTGATTTACGCGTCCTGATAGATCAGAGCGTAGTCAAACCTTGCGTTTGCGCCTGGCGACTCACTCGACCTGCAACAGAACCTGACGATTTTTTACCTGATCGCCGACCTTGACCTGCACCCGCTTGAGCACGCCGTCGATACCGGCCTTCAGCGGATGCTCCATTTTCATTGCCTCCAGCACCACCAGCAACTGACCCTTGCTGACCCGACTGCCTTCGCTGACCAGCACGTCGACGATGGCACCGTCCATCGGCGCTTTCAGTGTGCCGGAGCTGACGCTGCTCTGACTGCTGATCAGCGCATGAGTTCGATCCTCCAGGCGCAGGTTGCCGGGGTGGGTGAACAGCCAGAGTTCTTCGCCGGCGATCCGATACGCATGACGCTGGCGCAGGCCGTCGACTTCCAGCGTCACCGAGCGTTCGTTGCACTCAATGACGGTCAGCGCCAGTGCGCGCTGCATCACGTTCACGGTGAAGCGGCCAGCGCCGTTCGCAAGCAGTTGCAAGCTCCAGTCCTGCTGTTCCAGCCCGAGGCGGTAATCGAGCGGCGCGCCGACATTGTTGCGCCAACCCTTGAGCGGCGCGCGATGCGCCTGCGCGCCAGACTGATAAAACAGCACGGCGGCGATGGCCAGTTCCTCGGCGGTGGGGGCGTAAGTGTGCAGGCACGGGTGGTCAGTGAAATGCTGGGCAATGAATGCGGTGCTGAATTCACCGCTGATGAACTGTGGATGTTGCAGCAGGCTGACCAGCAAACGCTGATTGCTCTGAACACCGAGCAGCACGCTGTCCTGCACTGCGCGCAACAGCTTGCGCCGTGCCTCTTCGCGGGTCGCGCCGTGGGCGATCAGCTTGCCGAGCATCGGGTCATAGAACGGGCTGATCAACTGACCTTCGCGCACGCCGTGATCGATTCGCGCGCCGGGACCCAACGCCGGTTCCCAGGCCTGTACACGACCGGTCTGCGGCAGGAAATTCTGCGTCGGATCTTCGGCATACAGACGCACTTCCATGGCGTGACCGTTCAGCGCGACCTGATCCTGAGTCAACGGCAGCGGCTGCCCCTCGGCAACGGCCAATTGCCAGGCGACCAGATCCTGCCCGGTGATCAGTTCGGTCACCGGATGCTCGACCTGCAGACGGGTGTTCATTTCCAGAAAGTAGAATTGCCCACGGGCATCGAGCAGAAACTCGACGGTGCCGGCACCGACGTAATTCACCGCCCGACCAGCCTTGAGCGCTGCTTCGCCCATGGCCTGGCGCAACTCACCGGTCATCACCGGGCAGGGTGCTTCCTCGATGACTTTCTGATGGCGACGCTGCACCGAGCAATCGCGCTCACCGAGGTAGATCAGATTGCCCTGGCAGTCGCCGAACAGTTGCACCTCGACGTGCCGTGGTTCGATCAGTGCCTGCTCGAGGATCAGTTCGTCACTGCCAAAACCATTCAGTGCCTCGGAGCGCGCGGTGCGCAATTGCGCCGGCAACTCGTCGCTGCTGTGCACCAGGCGCATGCCGCGTCCACCGCCGCCGGCGCTGGCCTTGATCATCAGCGGGTAGCCGATGCGTTCGGCTTCGCGCAGCAAGGTAGCGTCGTCCTGCGCGGCGCCTTGATAGCCGGCGATGCAGGGAACGCCGGCGTCGAGCATGGCGATTTTCGACAGGCGCTTGCTGCCCATCAGCTCGATGGCGTCGGTGCTGGGGCCGATAAAGGTCAGGCCGGCTTCTGCGCAGGCGCGGGCGAATCCTGGGTTTTCCGAGAGAAAGCCGTAGCCGGGGTGGATCGCGTCGGCGCCGCTGCGGCGCGCGGCAGCGAGGATCGCCGGGATGTTCAGGTAAGACTGGTGTACCGGTGCGGCGCCGATGTTCACCGCTTGATCGGCCATCTGCACGTGCAGGGCATCGGCGTCGGCATCGCTGAATACGGCGACGGTGCGATAGCCGAGGGCCTGGGCGGTGCGCTGAATGCGGCAGGCGATTTCACCGCGGTTGGCGATCAGGATTTTGTGGAGGGCGGGCATGGTGATCTTCCTGAGTATTTGGCGGTGGGTTGGCTGGCCTCTTCGCGAGCAGGCTCGCTCCCACAAGGAATTTGCATCGTTCACAAAACCTGTGAGAGCGGGCCTGCTCGTGAAGCTTTCAGGTGGCCCATCGCGGTTTACGCTTTTGCACGAAAGCCATCGTGCCCTCGATCCCTTCGACACCAGTCACCGCTTCACTGAACCATTGCGCTGCGTCATCCAGCAGTTCATTCGATGGCTGTCCGGCGCTGGCCAGCAACAGCTTTTTGGTCATCGCATTCGCGTCCGGTGCGCAGCACAGAACATGGTCGAGTACTTCGTCGAGGCGTTCGGCCAATGCCTGCGGATCCTGCTCGACAAAATGCACCAGCCCCAGGCGTCGCGCTTGATGACCATCGAAACGCGCGGCGGTCAGTGCCAGCCGACGGGTTTCGGTCAGGCCGATGCGTTGCACCACGAACGGCGCGATCTGCGCAGGCAGCAGCCCGAGGCTGGTTTCCGGCAGGCCGAATTGCGCCTGATGATCGGCCATGGCGATATCGCTCACACATGCCAGCCCGAAACCACCGCCGAGCACTGCGCCTTGCAATACCGTGATCAGCACTTGCGGCGCCTGCTGCGCCTCTTGCAACAGCGCACCGAAAGCGCGGTTCAAATCGCGATAGGCATCGGCGCCCCGGGCGCGTGCATTGGCCATGTCCTTGATGTCGCCGCCAGCGCAGAAGTGCCCGCCCGCGCCACTGAGCACCAGGGCGCGAACACTGCGCTCATCGCGTACCGCCGCCAAGACCGCACGCAGTTCGGCGACCATGTGCAGGCTCATCGCATTGCGGCTGTCCGGGCGATTGAGGGTGATGTGCAATACGCCGCCATGCAGCTCCAGCAGCAGTGTCTGGCATTCCGGCAGGGGGCTCATTTCTTTTTCCCCGGCAGAATGCCCATCAGTTTGCAGATGATCCCCAGCATGATTTCGTCGGCGCCGCCGCCGATCGACACCAGCCGCACATCGCGATAGGCGCGGGCCACCGGGTTGTCCCACATGAAGCCCATGCCGCCCCAATATTGCAGGCAACTGTCGCTGACTTCACGACCGAGGCGCCCGGCCTTGAGCTTGGCCATCGAGGCCAGACGCGTGACGTCCTGACCCTTCACATATTGCTCGGTGGCCTGATAGACCAGCGCCCGCAGGCATTCGATTTCGGTCTGCAATTCGGCGAGGCGGAAGTGGATCACCTGATTGTCGATCAGCGCGTTGCCGAAGGTCTTGCGCTCTTTGCAGTACTCGATGGTGCTGTCGACGCAATATTCCAGACCTTTGATCATGTTGGCCGCGCCGAACAGACGTTCTTCCTGAAACTGCAGCATCTGCATCATGAACCCGGCGCCTTCGTGGCCGATGCGGTTGCGCTGCGGCACACGCACGTTGTCGAAAAACACCTGGGCGGTCTCCGAGCTGCGCATGCCGAGCTTGTCCAGGTGCGAGCTGAGGCTGATGCCCGGGCTGTTCATCGGCACCATGATCAGCGACTTGTTGATGTGCGGCTTGTCGTCCGAGGTGTTGGCCAGCAGGCAGATGAAATCGGCACTCGGTGAATTGGTGATCCACATTTTGCTGCCATTGATCACGTAATCGTCGCCGTCCTTGCGCGCGCTGGTCTTTAGACCCGCGACATCGGAACCGGCACCGACTTCCGAGACGCCGATGCAACCGACCTGCTCGCCGGTAACCGCGGGGCGGAGGAATTCGTCGCGCAATTCATCGGAGCCGAAGCGGGCCAGCGCCGGAGTGCACATGTCGGTCTGCACGCCGATCGACATCGGAATGCCGCCGCAATGAATGGTGCCGAACTCTTCGGCGGCGACAATCGAATAGCTGTAGTCGAGGCCCATGCCGCCGAATTTTTCCGGTTTGGAAATCCCCAGCAGACCAAGGTCGCCGGCCTTGCGGAAAATCTCGTGGATCGGAAAGCGCCCGGCCTTTTCCCATTCATCGACGTGTGGATTGATCTCATGTTCGACGAATTGGCGGACGGTGCGACGCAGTGCTTCGTGTTCCGGGGTGAAGATCATTTTTATTGTTCTCCTTGGGATCCGTGGCAGTCAGAAGCGGCTGACGCCGAAGCTGTTGGGTTGCAACGTGCGGATGTCGGCTTCGTGGCAGATATCCAGCAGGTAACCGAGCAAGGTGCGCGTATCGCGCGGGTCGATGAGGCCGTCGTCCCACAGGTTGGCGCTGCCGTAAAGCGCGGTGGACTGGCTGTCGAGTTTCTGCGCGGTGACCTGTTCGAGCATGTCGAGCATTTTCGGATCCGGTACCAGGCCTTCCTTGAGCTGTTTGGCCTCGGTGACGATGCGCAGCACCTTGCCGGCCTGTGCTCCGCCCATCACCGCGGTGCGGCTGTTGGGCCAGGCGAAAATGAAGCGTGGATCGAGACCGCGCCCGCACATCGCATAGTTGCCGGCACCGTAGGAGCCACCGACGACAATCGTCAGTTTAGGCACTCGGGCATTGGCCACCGCTTGAATCAGTTTCGAGCCGTGTTTGATCACGCCTTGCTGCTCGGACTCGGTGCCGACCATGAACCCGGTGGTGTTGTGGAAGAACAGCAGCGGCGTCTGGCTCTGATCGCACAGTTGAATGAACTGCGCGGCCTTGCTCGCCCCGGCGGGGGTGATCGGGCCGTTGTTGCCGATCAAGCCGCAGGCACGGCCGTGGATTTTCAACTGGCCGCAGATGGTCTGCTGATCGAACTCGCCTTTGAATTCGAGAAACTCCGATTCATCGGCAATCCGCGCAATGATTTCGCGCACGTCGTAGGGCTTCTTCGGGTCTTCGGGAATCAGCCCGAGCAACTCGTCGATCGGGTATAGCGGCGCCTTGTATTGCGGCTCCGGCAGCCACGGCAGTTGTTCGTTCCACGGCAGCATGCGCAGGATCTCGCGCACCAGGCGCACGCCATCGGCATCGTTCTCGGCCAGGTATTCGGCGGTGCCGGCAACCTGTGCGTGCATTTCGGCGCCACCCAGTTCTTCATCGGTGGCGACCTCGCCCGTCGCGGCTTTGAGCAGCGGCGGCCCGGCAAGAAACAGCTTGGCCTTGCCCCGTACCACCACCACGTAATCCGACAGCCCCGGTTGATACGCGCCACCGGCCGTGGCCGAACCGTGCACCACGGTAATTTGCGGCAGGCCCATGGCTGACATGCGCGCCTGATTGGCAAAACTGCGTGCGCCTTCGACGAATATCTCCGCCGCATAATTGAGGTTGGCGCCGCCGCTCTCTGCCAGAGTGATCACCGGCAGTTTGTTTTCCAGGGCGATCTGTTGCAGCCGCAGGGATTTTTTCAGGCCGGTGGGGGAGATCGTGCCGCCCTTGATCGCGCTGTTGTTGGCCACCACCATTACGCGTATGCCGGACACGTAACCGATGCCGGCAATCAGGCCACCGCCGGCGGCGCTGCCGTCCTTGTCGTCGTGCAGCTTGTAGCCGGCCAGGCTCGCCAGTTCGAGGAACGGTGCGCCGGCGTCGAGCAACAGGTTCAGGCGTTCGCGGGGCAGCAGTTGCCCGCGCTTGTCGAATTTGCCCTTGGCTTCGGCAGCCTTGTTCAACAGGTTCTGTTCCAGTTGCTGGACGTGCTCGATGGCCGCGAGCATTGCCGCGCGGTTGCGGGCGAAAGCATCACTGTGCGGATCGAGTTGGGACTGGATCTGCGGCATGGCTTACTCCTTGTCCTTGAGGACGTCCGGCAGGTACGCCCGATGGAACCCGTTGAACGACTCGCTGTGGCTCGCCTTGTGCAGCGGCCAT
Organism: Pseudomonas sp. SCPG-7; assembly: GCF_002156405.1. Lineage (NCBI taxonomy): Bacteria > Pseudomonadati > Pseudomonadota > Gammaproteobacteria > Pseudomonadales > Pseudomonadaceae > Pseudomonas > Pseudomonas sp. SCPG-7. The sequence continues at coordinate 87,770 of NZ_MVOO01000014.1, forward strand.
GCACGGCTGCCGAGGCTGGCCGCACCATCGATTTTCAAGGTGCTGCCACTGATGAACGCCGCCGCCGGACTAAGCAGGAAAACGATCGCCGCACTGACCTCGGATTCGGTACCAATGCGCTTGAGCGGTACGTGTTCGCGCAAGGTCGGGATCACCGCTTTGAACGCGCCCTCATAAGTGTCCATGCCGCTGGACGCGATCCACCCCGGCGCCACCGCATTGACCCGCACCCCGGCGTAACCCCACTCGAATGCGGCGGTCTTGGTGAAGTTGTCCATCCCCGAACGTGCCGCGCCGGAATGGCCCATGCCGGGCATGCCGCCCCACATGTCGGCGAGCATGTTGACGATGCTGCCGCCGTGTTTACTCATCGACTGGTTGAACACTTCCCGGGCCATCAGGAAGCCGCCGACCAGATTGGTGCGCAGCACGGTTTCGAAGCCTTTCTGATTGATCGCGGCCAGTGGCGACGGGTATTGGCCGCCGGCATTGTTGACCAGGCCGTGGATCGGCCCGTGCTCGGCGATCAACTCAGTGACCAGTTGTTTTACCGCGTCTTCGTCACGGATGTCGCAGGCGTGCCAGTGCGCGCGGCCACCGTCTTCGGCGATTTCGGCGGCGACTTTTTGCAGTTTTTCCGGCTTGCGCCCGACCAGCAGCACCCTGGCGCCGAGCGCTGCCAGTTCATGGGCGGTGCAACGGCCGATGCCACTGCCGCCACCGGTGACGATGAGGGTCTGGCCGTTGAACAGATCGGCTTTGAAAATCGATGCGTAAGCCATGAAGCCCAACCTCTAGTCGAGTTGTTCGGCGATGCTCTGCGGCACCGGGATCTGGATTTCCAGCAATTGCTGGGCGAAGGCCTTGCCCTGTGGATCGATGCGCAGACTTGCCACACCACCGCCACCGAGGGCGTTTTCCAGCAGGAAATTCAGGCTGTGGGTGCCGGGCAGGTACCAGCGTTCGACCCGGCCATGGATCGGGTCGAGCACGTGGCGCATCCAGTCGACGATCACCGCCGGCGTCAGCGCTTCGGCGATCCACGGCAGGTATTCCGGCCGACGCGGCAAGACGCCGATGTTGCTGTGGTTGCCCTTGTCGCCGGAGCGCGCCACCGCCAGTTTGACCAACGCCACGCTGGCGTCGGCGCGGCCTTGGGGTTTGGGTGGCTGTTCGGGAGTTGGCAGAGCGTGGCTGTCGAGTGGTGTTTGCGCAGGCAGGGCGCAGGGGTATTGCTCACCGGCCATGTCGATTTGCAGGGTGCAGGCGTTTTTGTCGATCAGGAACGAGAACAGGCGGATCAGCGGATAGACCGTCGGCCGCCCGCCGACGATGCCGGTCAGTCCCGGCGCCATGCCGGTCGCGGCCTGGGCAATTTCCCGGGAGAACAAAATCAGCGCCGGTTTCAGTGGATGGCGCACCGCGAGTTTGATCACCACCTCGCGGCTGTCACGGCGCTGACCGTGAGGGCCGTAAGTGGCTTCACTGCCGAGCAGTTCGATGTTGACTTCGCTGTAGGGCGGCCAGCCGCGCTGGCTGAATATTTCCGAGGTTTTGTCGATGATCGCCTGGCTCACGCGCCGGGCCTTGTCCACCGCATCGATGCCGGCGATCAGGCAACTGGCGGTGCAGCGAAAGCCGTCCGGGTAAGTGGCGCTGACCTTGTATTTATCGCTGGGTGGCAAGCCTTTGGCACCGTGCACATGCACGGTGTTTTTGCCCTGTTGCTGCAGTTTCACTTGAGTGAAATCGCAGACTACGTCTGGCAACAGATACGCCTGTGGATCACCGATTTCATAGAGTATCTGCTCGCCAACCGTCAGTGGCGTCACTAACCCGCCGGAGCCCTCGGGTTTGCTGACGATGAACTGGCCGTCGGCGCTGACGTCGACGATGGGAAAACCGATGTGTTCGTAATCCGGCACATCGCGCCAGTCGGTGAAATTGCCCCCGGTACATTGTGCGCCGCACTCGATGATGTGCCCGGCCAACGCCGCCTGAGCGAGTTTGTCGTAGTCGTGCCACGCCCAGCCGAACTCATGCACCAGCGCCGCGCTGACCACCGCGCTGTCGACCACGCGCCCGGTGATGACGATGTCGGCGCCCAGGCGCAGAGCCTCGACGATGCCCGGCGCGCCGAGGTAGGCGTTGGTCGATACGCACATCGGCGGCAGCGGTGCGCCGTTGAACATTTCGTGGATGCCTTGAGTGGCGAGTTGCTTGAATTGCGGTTGCAGGTCGTCGCCGAGCAGCACGGCGATTTTCAGACTGACCCCGGCCTTGTCGCAGGCGGCCTGCAGGGCGGCGGCACATGCTTTCGGATTGATCCCGCCAGCGTTGCTGATCACGCGAATCTTCTGTTCGACCAGTTGCGGCAGGAGCGGCGCGAGCACTTCGACAAAATCCCCGGCGAACCCGGCCTGTGGGTCCTTCATGCGGGCGCCGGCCATGATCGACATCGTGATCTCGGCCAGGTAATCGAACACCAGATAATCCAGGCGCCCGCCTGCCACGAGCTGGGCGGCGGCGGTGCTGGTGTCACCCCAGAATGCGCTGGCGCATCCGATGCGAACGGTCGTGGGCATGGTGATCTCCGACTCAGGAACCTGCGACAGAAGTGTCTGGAGGCTACCAAGCAAGCGCTTGGTTTGTAAACAGCTGAAATATCTTCTGCCCAAGCGCTTGCTTGGTCGCGGTCCGCGGCTTAAATTGCGCGCAACCCTGCGTGTTCAGGGGGCAACAGACTGATCGACTGTAGGAGAGAACGGGTGGACGAGCAAAAAGCCCTGAGGGTCATGCGCGAACTGGTCGACCAAGGCCAACTGACCGACCCTGACAGCGCTCGCGGCAAACTGCTGCAAGTGGCCGCCCACCTGTTCCGCAACAAAGGCTATGAACGCACCACCGTGCGCGATCTGGCCGGGGCGGTGGGGATTCAGTCCGGGAGCATTTTTCATCACTTCAAAAGCAAGGATGAAATCCTTCGTGCGGTGATGGAAGAGACCATCGTCTACAACACCGCGTTGATGCGCGCCGCGCTGGCCGAAGCCGCCAGTGTGCGGGAGCGGGTGCTGGCGCTGATTCGTTGCGAGTTGCAGTCGATCATGGGCGGCAGCGGCGAAGCGATGGCGGTGCTGGTCTACGAGTGGCGTTCGTTGTCCGAGGAGGGGCAGGCCCGAGTGCTGGCCCTGCGTGACGTCTATGAAGAGATCTGGTTGCAAGTGCTGGGCGAAGCCAAGGACGCCGGGTTTATCCGTGGCGATGTTTTCATTACCCGACGTTTCCTCACCGGCGCACTGTCCTGGACCACCACCTGGTTCCGCGCTGGCGGCAGCCTGAGCCTTGATCAGTTGGCCGATGAAGCGCTGATTCTGGTGCTCGAAGAGCGCCAGTCCACTTTCTAACAGGCCGGGAAACTGGCTAACTGGGCGAAACCGCCTAGCTTGAATGCATTGATTGCCATTTTTTCGGGGAGTGGGGTGTTTTGAAGTCTTCGCCAATTCGGACGACCGCAGGGCTTTTGCTCGTAGCGCTGGCGGTATTTTGGGTGCTACCCGCACAGGCAGCGCAACTGGTTCGGGTGGGCGCGGCGCATTTTCCGCCTTACACCGTGCGTCCGGAAAGTGGTGCCGACACTGGCCTGCTGCCGCAACTGGTCGAGGCGCTCAATGCACTGCAGGCGGACTATCAGTTCGTACTGGTACCGACTTCGATTCCTCGGCGTTTCGGTGATTTCAAGCAGGGCCGGATCGACATGGCGATCTTCGAGAACCCCGATTGGGGCTGGAAGGAGATTCCTCATACCGACGTCGATATGGGCCTGGAAGATGCCGAGATTTTCGTCGCGCAACGTGAAGACGGTCGCCAGCAGAACTATTTCGCCGACCTCAAGGGCAAACGCCTGGCGCTCTACAGCGGTTATCACTATGAGTTCGCCAACTTCAACGCCGATCCCAAATACCTCGCCGATACCTTCAACGCGACGCTGACCTATTCCCACGACAGCAACCTGCTGATGGTGCTGCGCGGGCGCGCCGACATCGCTCTGGTCACGCGCTCGTACCTGTTCGATTATCTGCTGCGCAACGAAAAAGTGCGTGACGAATTGCTGGTGTCGCAACGCATCGATCAGGTCTACCACCATTACGCCATTCTGCGTCCGACGGCACCGATCACTGGCGAGGCGTTCGGCAAGTTGCTGCAGGGTTTGCGCAACAATGGCCAGATGCTGAAGATCTTCGATCCTTACAAGATTGCCGTGGTGCCGGTGGCTCATCCCTGACCGATTTTCATCCAGGCGGCTAAATTTCTCCTCTCGGCTCACGTCCCATCGTTGAACTGTCGACGATTATCGTGAGCCCGACCCATGTCCAATCTGAATGACCTGGCTGCCCTGGCCCTGCCTTCGGGCAGCCAACTGGTAGCCGATGCCACTGAAAGCCGTCTGAGCCTGAGCCTGGACGGGCAACCGCTGATTCGCCTGCGCCTGGATCGTCTGGGCAAAGGCCCGATCCAGCTCGACGAGCGTTATGCACTGCCTGTGGGGCAGGCGCTGTGGGCGGCCTGTTACTGGTTGTTCGCACGCGATCCGGACTGTCAGCAACTGCTCTGGCAACTCGATCAACCACCCACTGAAGCGTTGCTCAGCGGTTTGCTGGTCAGCACCGAAGTGGCTGGCGAATACCGCTGCGAACGCACCCTGTTCTGGCAGTTGCCGCAACCCTGGCTGGGCACGTCGCTGACCGGCAGCTACCCGCAACAAATGGTGATCAGTCACGGCAAGCGCCATCCGCTGCGCCCGGCGAAGCCGCGTGGCGAGGTCTATCGGCGTTTCGATGCGCGTCTCGGTGCGTGGATTTCCCTGCGTACGGTGGAGATCGAGCAGGATCTGGCGCGTTTCAATCGCTGGCAGAACAGCCCGCGAGTCGCCAGTTTCTGGCAGGAGGAGGGCAGTCTCGAGCAGCATCGCGAGTACCTGAGCAAGCTCGATGCCGATCCGCACACCTTGACGCTGATCGGCTGTTTCGACGATCAACCGTTTGCCTATTTCGAGGCCTACTGGGCCAAGGAAGACCGTATCGCGCCGTTCTACGACGCCGACAATTACGACCGTGGCATTCACATGCTGGTGGGAGAGGAAAACCACCGTGGCCCGCACAAGGTCGCGAGCTGGCTGTCGGCGCTGGTGCACTACCTGTTTCTGGATGATCCGCGGACCCAGCGGGTGGTCGCTGAACCGCGTGCCGATAACGCGAAGATGATCGGCCACATGCACAACCAGTGCTTCCACTGCGAGAAGGAGTTCGACTTTCCGCACAAGCGCGCGGCGTTGATGATTCTGGGGCGTGAGCGGTTTTTTGATCGGTGCAAGCTGGCGTAAAAGCAAAAGATCGCAGCCTTCGGCAGCTCCTACATGAAAGGTATTCCTCTGTAGGAACTGCTGAAGGCTGCGATCTTTTTTCTGCGATGAACCGGACTTAGCGCCGACCCATCGAGGCCGCATCCCCACGGCTGCCCGACACCTTGCGGCAGTGCACCAGTGCATCGCGAATCATGAAGTTGACCAGGGTCGGCGAGACGCCGAGTTCCTTGGCGATGTCCTTTTGCGGCACGCCGTGCAGGCGGTACATCTCGAAGGCGTACCGGGTGCGGCTGGGCAGTTCGGTCAGCGCGTCGGCAATGTGCTCCAGCGTCGAGAAATTGATGTGCGAGGTTTCCGGCGAAGCGCCCTGAATGACCACATTCAACCCTTCCTCTTCGGGGCCCGAGTATTTCTGTTCCAGCGCCTGTTTGCGGTAGTGATCGATGGCGAGGTTGCGCACGATCTGGAACAGGTAACTCAATTGCGCCTTGATCGACGAGGTGATCGGCGGCGCCGATTGCAAGCGGAAGAACGCATCCTGCACCACGTCTTCGGCGCGCGAACGGCAACCGGTAATGCGCGCTGCGATCTTGACCAGAATCAGTCGATTGTCGACGAAGGCCTGAAGTAGCGGTGAATCGCACCTGCTTGTGGATACTTGTTCCGTCATGGAAATCACCTTGCTGCCAATAGGTTAGTGGGACGCCGGGGGACGAGGCCGTCCTACACATCGAGCGACAAATTATGTTGAATGATAATGATTGTCAATTGAGAAAGAGAACTAATGCTCCGTAAAGGTGCGAATCGAGAACTGCGACACACCGCCACACCCCGGCCCCCGTTGGCGATCCTGCCCGCTGACTAATTATTTGCAGACGTCATCCGTTCTCATTGGTGAATGGCTTCGGGCGCACAGCCCCGGCCAGACAGCATTCCCAAGCCTTGCGCGGTCGGCACAGACCACGCCCTGCACGCCCTCGACCGGCGTGACGCAGCACCTCGATTCCACTAGCAAGCCGAATTCAGGCAGGAAACCTCATGACCGACGCGTTCGAACTCCCCAGCACTCTGGTCCAAGCCCTCCAGCGCCGTGCGGCACACACGCCGGAGCGCCTGGCCCTGCGCTTTCTCGCCGAAACCGAGGAGCAGGGCGTGGTGCTCAGTTACCGCGAACTGGATCAACGCGCGCGCACCATTGCTGCCGCATTGCAGGCCCAGGCTGAGTTCGGTGATCGCGCGGTGCTGCTGTTCCCCAGCGGTGCGGATTACGTCGCGGCGTTTTTCGGTTGCCTGTACGCCGGGGTGATCGCGGTGCCGGCCTATCCCCCGGAGTCCGCCCGTCGTCATCATCAGGAACGCCTGCTGTCGATCATTGCCGACGCCGAACCGCGTTTGCTGCTGACCAGCGCCGGCCTGCGCGATGCCTTGCAACACATCGAAGGCGCGCCGCCATTGCTGTGCGTCGATACGCTCGACAACACGCTGGCCGAGTCCTGGGTTGAGCCGACCCTGCCGCAGGACCACATCGCCTTTCTGCAATACACCTCCGGCTCCACCGCGTTGCCCAAAGGCGTGCAGGTCAGCCACGGCAATCTGGTGGCCAACGAGCTGCTGATTCGCCACGGTTTCGGCATTGACGTGAACCCCGACGACGTGATCGTCAGCTGGCTGCCGCTGTACCACGACATGGGCCTGATCGGCGGATTACTGCAGCCGATTTTCAGCGGCGTGCCGTGCATCCTGATGTCGCCGGCGTACTTCCTCGGTCGCCCGTTGCGCTGGCTTGAAGCGATCAGCCAATACGGCGGCACCATCAGCGGCGGGCCGGATTTCGCCTATCGTTTGTGCAGCGAGCGGGTCAGCGAATCGGCGCTGGAACGACTCGACCTGAGCCGCTGGCGCGTGGCCTATTCCGGTTCCGAACCGATCCGTCTCGACACCCTCGAGCGCTTCGCCGAGAAGTTCACCCCGTGCGGCTTCAGCGAAGACAGCTTTATGGCGTCCTATGGTTTGGCCGAAGCGACCCTGTTCGTTGCCGGCACACCGCGTGGCACCGGTATTCCTGCATTACGCGTGGACGATCAAGCGCTGGCGCAAAATCGTGCCGAGCCGGGCGACGGCAGTGCGATCATGAGTTGTGGCATCAGCCAGCCCGATCACGCGGTGCTGATTGCCGACCCGGTCACGCTCAAAGAACGAGCTGACAACTTCGTCGGTGAAGTCTGGGCAGCCGGGCCGAGCATCGCTCACGGCTACTGGCGCAACCCCGAGGCCAGCGCCAGGACCTTTGTCCAGCACGCCGGGCAGACCTGGCTGCGCACTGGCGATCTGGGCTTCATCCGCGACGGTGAACTGTTCATCACCGGGCGCCTGAAAGACATGCTGATCGTGCGCGGTCACAACCTCTATCCGCAGGACATCGAGCAAACCGTCGAGCGTGAAGTGGAAGTGGTGCGCAAAGGTCGCGTCGCCGCATTCGCGGTCAATCAGGGCGGTGAAGAAGGCATTGGCATCGCGGCGGAAATCAGCCGCAGCGTGCAGAAAATCCTGCCGCCCGAAGCGCTGATCAAAGCCATTCGCCAGTCGGTGGCCGAGGCCTGTCAGGAAGCGCCGAGCGTGGTGGTGCTGCTCAACCCCGGCGCATTGCCGAAGACGTCCAGCGGCAAGCTGCAACGCTCGGCGTGCCGCACGCGGCTGGCCGATGGCAGCCTCGACAGCTACGCGGTGTTCCCGTCCGCCGAGGTGCAAAATACCGAATCGACCCTGGCGGCTTCCGAGCTGGAAGCCTTGATTGGCAAGCTCTGGGCCGAGCAACTCAATCTCAAACAGGTCAACGCCGACGACCACTTCTTCCTGCTCGGCGGCAACTCGATTGCAGCAACTCAAGTGATCGCCAAGGTGCGCGAAGAACTGGGCCTGGAGCTGAACCTGCGTCTGCTGTTCGAGGCGCCGACCCTGTCCGCGTTCGCCGCTGCCGTGGCGCAACAGCAACAGGACGGCGGCAGCGCCCAAGGCGCAATCACCCCGTTGTCGCGCAACGAAGCACTGCCGCAATCGCTGGCGCAAAACCGTCTGTGGATCACCTGGCAACTCGATCCGCACAGCAGCGCCTACAACATTCCCGGCGCCCTGCGTCTGCGTGGCGAGCTGGATGAAGATGTGCTGCGCGCCAGCTTCCAGCAACTGATCGAACGCCACGAATCGCTGCGCACGCGCTTTTTCGAACGTGATGGTGTGGCGCTGCAACAGGTCGAGGCGGCGCCTGAATTCAATCTGCAACTGATTGACCTCAGCGACTTGCCAGTGCACGAGCGTGAAGCCCGCGCGCAACAGATCCGCGAAGACGAAGCACGCACACAATTCGACTTGGAAAAAGGCCCGCTGCTGTGGGTGACGCTGGTGCGCCTCGACGACGAAGATCACCAGTTACTGGTGACGTTGCACCACATCATCGCCGACGGCTGGTCGCTGAACGTGCTGATCGATGAATTCTCGCGCCTGTACGCTGCGGCATCCCAGGGGCAGCGCGCCGAACTCGCGCCGCTGCTCACCCAATACGCCGACTACGGCAGCTGGCAGCGCCAATGGCTGGCGCAAGGCGAGGGCGAGCGGCAACTGGCGTACTGGAAAGCCCGGCTGGGCGACGACCATCCGGTGCTGGAGCTGGCCACCGATCACCCGCGCTCGGCCAGACAATTGCACAGCGCCGCGCGCCACAGCGTGCGCCTCGGTGTCAGCCTCAGCGATGCGATCAAGCAGACTGCGCAGACGCATCAATCGACGCCATTCATGCTGTTGCTCTCGGCGTTCCAGAGTCTGCTGCATCGCTACAGCGGTCAACGCGATATCCGCATCGGCATCCCCAATGCCAACCGTCCGCGCCTGGAAACCCAGGGCCTGATCGGCTTCTTCATCAACACCCAGGTACTGCGTGCCGAGGTTGATTCGCGGCTGTCGTTTGTCGAGTTGCTGGCGCAGACCCGCGAGGCTGCGCTGGGTGCGCAGGCCCACCAGGATCTGCCGTTCGAACAACTGCTCGAAGCGTTCCCGCAGGCTCGCGAACAGGGACTGTTTCAGGTCATGTTCAACCACCAGCAACGCGACCTGAGTGCGCTCAAGCGTTTGCCGGGCCTGCTCGCCGAAGAACTGCCGTGGCACAGCCGCGAAGCCAAGTTCGACCTGCAACTGCACAGCGAAGAAGATCGCAACGGACGCCTGACCTTGTCCTTCGACTACGCCGATGAATTGTTTGAGGCGCCGACCATCGAGCGTCTGGCCGAACACTTCAGCAACCTGCTGCGCAGTGTGTGCGAACACCCGCAACAGGCGATCGGCGACCTGCAACTGCTGACGCCGTGCGAGCACGAACAGCAACAGGCATGGAGCATCGCCCCCTGCACCCCGGCGCAACACTGGCTGCCGGAACTGCTCAACGAACAGGCGCGGCAGACTCCGGAACGCACCGCGCTGGTGTGGGACGGCGGCAGCCTCGACTTCGCCGAATTGCACGCCCAGGCCAACCGCCTCGCGCACTATCTGCGCGACAAAGGTGTGGGCCCGGATGTGTGCGTGGCAATCGCTGCCGAGCGTTCGCCGCAACTGCTGATCGGCCTGCTGGCGATCATCAAGGCCGGTGGCGCTTACGTGCCGCTGGATCCGGATTACCCGGCCGAACGTCTGGCCTACATGCTCAGCGACAGCGGCGTCGAACTGCTGCTGACCCAGACTGCTTTGCTCGAGCGTCTACCTGCCAGTGACGGCGTCAGCGTCATCGCCATGGACGCGCTGCACCTGGAAAACTGGCCGAGCCAGGCGCCCGGTCTGCACCTGCACGGCGACAACCTCGCCTATGTGATTTACACCTCCGGTTCCACCGGGCAACCGAAAGGCGTCGGCAACACCCACGCCGCATTGGCCGAACGGCTGCAGTGGATGCAGAACAGCTATCGCCTGAACGACAGCGATGTGCTGATGCAAAAGGCGCCGATCAGTTTCGACGTGTCGGTGTGGGAGTGCTTCTGGCCGCTGATCACTGGCGCGCGTTTGCTGATTGCCGCGCCGGGCGAGCATCGCGATCCGCATCGCATCGCGCAACTGGTGCAGGAATACGGTGTGACCACGCTGCACTTCGTACCGCCGCTGCTTTCGCTGTTCATCGACGAGCCGCTGAGCGCCGAATGCACCAGCCTGCGCCGGGTATTCTCCGGCGGTGAAGCGCTGCCGGCGGAACTGCGCAACCGCGTACTGGCGCAACTGCCGGCGGTGCAACTGCACAACCGTTACGGCCCGACCGAAACCGCGATCAACGTCACTCACTGGCACTGCACCACGGCCGATGGCGAGCGCTCGCCGATTGGCCGGCCGCTGGGCAACGTGATCTGCCGCGTGCTCGACGCCGATCTCAATCCTGTGCCGGCCGGTGTACCGGGTGAACTGTGCATCAGTGGCATCGGTCTGGCCCGGGGTTACCTTGGTCGTCCGGCACTGACGGCCGAGCGCTTTGTGGTCGACCCGTTGGGCGAGCAGGGCGCGCGTCTGTACCGCACCGGTGACCGTGCTCGCTGGAGCGCTGACGGCGTGATCGAATACCTCGGCCGTCTCGATCAGCAGGTCAAACTGCGCGGCTTCCGCGTCGAGCCGGAAGAAATCGAAGCGCGCCTGCTGGCTCAAAACGGCGTCGCCCAGGCCGTGGTGCTGGTGCGCGAAACCGCGGCCGGCGCGCAATTGATCGGCTACTTCACCGCTGTCGACGCCAGCGAAGATCAGGACGCACAGATCGCCCGCCTGAAAACCGCACTGGCCGGCGAACTGCCGGAATACATGGTCCCGGCGCAATTGATGCGCCTGGACGCGATGCCCCTGAGCCCGAGCGGCAAGCTCGACCGTCGCGCCTTGCCGGAGCCACAGTGGCAAGTGCGTGAGCACGTCGAGCCGGCCACCGAGCTGGAACAACAGATCGCCGCGATCTGGCGTGAAGTGCTGGGTCTGCCACGGATCGGTCTGCGCGACGATTTCTTCGCCCTTGGCGGGCACTCGCTGCTGGCCACACAAATCATCTCGCGCAGCCGTCAGGCCTGTGACGTCGAGCTGCCGCTGCGCGCCTTGTTCGAACACAGCGAACTCGGTGATTTCGCCGAACAGATCCGCCTGATCCAGGCCAGCGGTCAGACCAACCAACAGCCGCCGATTGCCAAAGTCGATCGCCGCCAGGCGGTGCCGCTGTCCTATTCGCAGCAACGCATGTGGTTCCTCTGGCAGATGGAGCCGGACAGCCCGGCGTACAACGTCGGCGGCATGGCGCGCCTGCGCGGCGTGTTGCACGTTGAGCATTTCGAAGCGGCGTTGCAGGCGTTGATTCTGCGCCACGAAACCCTGCGCACCACATTCCCGAGCGTCGATGGCGTGGCCCGTCAACAGGTGCATGCCGAGACTGGCGTGCGCATGGACTGGAAGGATTTCTCGAAACTGCCGGCTGACCAGCGCGAACAGAAAGTCCAGCAACTGGCCGACGAAGAAGCGCATCTGCCGTTCGACCTGGAAAGCGGCCCGCTGCTGCGCGCCTGCCTGGTGAAGACCGCCGAGCACGAGCACTACTTCGTGCTGACCCTGCACCACATCGTCACCGAAGGCTGGGCAATGGACATTTTTGCCCGCGAGCTCAGCGCGCTGTACGAAGCCTTCGTCGATGAACGCGACTCGCCGCTGGAAGCGTTGCCGGTGCAGTACCTCGATTACAGCGTCTGGCAGCGGCAGTGGCTGGAGTCCGGCGAACGTCAGCGCCAACTCGACTACTGGACCGCGCAACTCGGTCGCGAACATCCGTTGCTGGAACTGCCCGGGGACCGTCCGCGGCCACCGGTGCAAAGCCATCAGGGCGAACTGTTCCGTTTTGATCTCAGCGATGATCTCGCCGCCCGCGTCCGAGCGTTCAATGCGCAAAACGGTCTGACCCTGTTCATGACCATGACCGCCGCGCTCGCCACCTTGCTCTACCGCTACAGCGGCCAGACCGACCTGCGCATCGGCGCACCGGTGGCCAACCGGATCCGCCCGGAAAGCGAAGGGCTGATCGGCGCATTTCTCAACACTCAGGTGCTGCGTTGCCAGCTCGACGGGCAGATGTCGGTGGGCGAATTGTTCGAGCAAGTGCGCCACACCGTGATCGAAGGCCAGTCGCATCAGGACCTGCCGTTCGATCATCTGGTCGAAGCACTGCAACCGCCACGCAGTGCGGCGTACAACCCGCTGTTCCAAGTGATGTGCAACGTGCAGCGCTGGGAATTCCAGCAGAGCCGCATGCTCGCCGGGATGACCGTCGAGTACCTGGCCAACGATGCGCGGGCGACCAAATTCGACCTCAACCTGGAAGTCACCGACCTCGACCATCGCCTCGGCTGCTGCCTGACCTACAGCACCGATCTGTTCGACGAGCCGACCATCGCACGCATGGCCCGGCATTGGCGCAACCTGCTGGAAGCGCTGATCGCCGATCCGCAACAGCGCTTGAGCCAGTTGCCGCTGCTCGACCGGACTGAACAACAGCAATTGCTCGACAGCCTCGGCGTCGAACCGGGCGAACGTCGTCTCGACCAGTGCATCCATCACCTGTTCGCCGAGCAGGCGCTGGCGCGCAAAGACGCGCCGGCGCTGACATTCGCCGGGCAGACGTTGAGCTACGCCGAACTCGATGCCCGCGCCAATCGTCTGGCCTGGGCCCTGCGCGAGCGTGGGGTCGGTCCTCAGGTGCGGGTCGGTCTGGCGCTGGAGCGCTCGCTGGAAATGGTCGTCGGCCTGCTGGCGATTCTCAAGGCCGGTGGCGCTTATGTGCCGCTGGACCCGGAATACCCGCTCGACCGTCTGCATTACATGATCGAAGACAGCCGCATCGGTCTGCTGCTCAGTGACCGCGCGATGTTCAACGCCCTCGGCGATTTGCCGTCGAGCGTGGCGCGCTGGTGCCTGGAAGATGACAGCGCGGCGCTGGTGGATTACCCGGTCAGCGAGTTGCCTTTTATCAGCCTGCCGCAGCATCAGGCCTATCTGATTTACACCTCGGGCTCGACCGGCAAGCCGAAAGGCGTGGTGGTGTCCCACGGTGAAATCGCTATGCATTGCCAGGCCGTGATCGAACGTTTCGGCATGCGTCCGGACGACTGCGAACTGCACTTCTATTCGATCAACTTCGACGCTGCCACCGAGCGTCTGCTGGTGCCGTTGCTCAGCGGCGCGCAGGTGGTTTTGCGAGCGCAAGGGCAGTGGGACGCGGAAGAAATCTGCGACTTGATCCACACTCATCGGATCAATGTGCTCGGCTTCACCCCGAGCTACGGCAGCCAGCTGGCGCAGTTCCTCGCGACGCAAAACCAGGTTCTGCCGGTGCGGATGATCATCACCGGTGGCGAAGCGCTGACTGGCGAGCACCTGCAACGGATTCGCGCCGCGTTCAAACCGAGCCTGTTCTTCAACGCCTATGGCCCGACTGAAACCGTGGTCATGCCGCTGGCCAGTCTGGCGCCGGAAGTGCTGGAAGAGGGCGCCGGCAGCGTGCCGATCGGCAGCGTGATCGGTGACCGTGTGGCGTACATTCTCGACGCCGATCTGGCACTGGTGCCGCAAGGCGCGACCGGTGAGTTGTTCGTCGGCGGCGCCGGTCTGGCCCAGGGTTATCACGACCGTCCAGGCATCAGCGCCGAGCGTTTCGTGGCTGACCCGTTTGCCGCCGATGGCGGGCGCATGTACCGCACCGGCGATCTGGTGCGCCAGCGTGCCGATGGGCTGGTGGAATATCTGGGGCGGATCGACCATCAGGTGAAAATCCGTGGTTTCCGCATCGAGTTGGGCGAGATCGAAACCCGTCTGCTCGATCACCACTCGATCCGCGAAGCGGTGGTGCTGGCGCTGGATGCGCCGAGCGGCAAGCAACTGGTTGGTTATCTGGTCAGCGACGTCGCCGAGCAAGGCGAAGCGCAACAGGCCGAACTGCGTGAAGCACTGAAGTCACACCTCAAGGCGCAACTGCCGGATTACATGGTGCCGACGCACCTGATCCTGCTGGCGAGCATGCCGCTGACCGCCAACGGCAAACTTGACCGCCGCGCCTTGCCGGCGCCGGATCCCGAGCTGAACCGTCAGCACTACGTCGCCCCGAGCAATGAGTTGGAGCAGACCCTGGCGCAGGTCTGGTGCGAGGTGCTCAACGTCAAACAGGTCGGTCTCAACGACAACTTCTTTGAACTCGGTGGCGACTCGATTCTGTCGATTCAAGTGGTCAGCCGGGCGCGGCAGCAGGGCATTCATTTCAGTCCACGGGATCTGTTCCAGCATCAGACGGTGCAGACCCTGGCCGCTGTTGCCAGCCGCAGCGAGCAAGTCACTGCCGAGCAGGGACTGGTGCTCGGTGAGTCGGCCATGACGCCGATTCAGCACTGGTTCTTCGACACTGAAATCCCCGAGCGTCAGCACTGGAACCAGGCGCTGCTGCTGGAGCCGAGCGTGGCGCTGGAACCGCATCGTCTGGAGCAGGCGCTGCTGGCAGTGATCGAACAGCACGACGCCCTGCGTCTGCGCTTCACTCAGGCCAACGATCAATGGCAGGCCACGCATCAACCGGTGTCCGACGCCGAGGTGTTGTGGCAGGTGCGGGTGGCGGCGATGGACAAGTGCGCAGCGCTGTTTGCCGATGCCCAGCGCAGTCTCGATCTGCAAAATGGCCCGTTGCTGCGCGCCTTGCTGGTCGATGGTCCCGAAGGTCAGCAACGCCTGTTCATTGCGATCCATCACCTGGTGGTCGACGGTGTGTCGTGGCGCGTGCTGCTTGACGATCTGCAAACCGTGTATCGCCAGCTCGACGCCGAACAGTCGGTACAACTGCCGGCGAAAACCAGTGCCTTCAAGGATTGGGCAGCACGTTTGCAGGCCTATGCCGGCAGCGAATCGCTGCGCGAGGAACTGAACTGGTGGCAAACCCAACTGGCCGGGCCGAACGCCGAGCTGCCGTGCGAAAACCCGCAGGGCGGACAGCAGAATCGTCACGCGCAAACCGTCAGCGTGCGCCTGGATGCCGAGCGTACCGGACAATTGCTGCAGCAGACGCCGCGCGCCTACCGCACGCAAGTCAACGATCTGCTGCTGACCGCGCTGGCCCGCGTGCTGTGCCGCTGGAGCGGGCAGCCGTCGGCATTGATCCAACTGGAAGGCCACGGCCGCGAAACCCTGTTCGACGAGATCGACCTGACCCGCACCGTCGGCTGGTTCACCAGCGCTTATCCATTACGCCTGACCCCGCATAACATCGAAGAGGCCGCCGGGCAGGGCGCTTCGATCAAGGCGATCAAGGAGCAACTGCGCGCCGTGCCGCACAAAGGCCTCGGTTATGGCGTGCTGCGTTATCTGGCCGATGACCTCAGCCAGCGCAGCATGGCGGCGTTGCCGAATGCTCCGGTGACCTTCAACTACCTCGGCCAGTTCGACCAGAGTTTCGCCAGCGATGCACTGTTCCGTCCGCTGGATGAGCCGGTCGGTGCAGCCCACGATCCGCAGGCGCCGCTGCCAAACGAGCTGAGCATCGACAGTCAGGTGTATGGCGGTGAACTGTTGCTGCGCTGGACCTTCAGCGCCGAACGTTATGACGCGCAGACCATCAGCGATTTGGCCGACGCCTACCTCGGCGAGCTGCAAAGCCTGATCGCACATTGTTTGCAGGACGACTCTGGCGGCCTGACGCCGTCGGACTTCCCGCTGGCGAAACTGACCCAGGCGCAACTCGATGCACTGCCGGTGCCGGCGGCGCAGATCGAAGATGTTTACCCGCTTACGCCGATGCAGGAAGGCATGTTGCTGCACACCTTGCTCGAACCGGGCACCGGTCTGTACTACATGCAGGATCGCTACCGCATCAACAGCGAGCTCGATCCCGAGCGTTTCGCCCAGGCCTGGCAAGCGGTGGTCGCCCGTCATGAAGCGCTGCGTGCATCGTTCTGCTGGAACGTCGGTGAAGACATGCTGCAAGTGATCCACACGCCGGGGCGCACGCCGATCGAGTACCTGGACTGGAGCGCCGTTGCCGAAGAAGAGCAAGAACCGAAGCTGCAGGCGCTGCTGAAAAGCGAGCGCGAGGCCGGGTTCGATCTGCTCAATCAGGCACCGTTCCACCTGCGCCTGATCAAGGTCGGCGCGGCGCGTTACTGGTTCATGATGAGCAACCACCACATCCTCATCGATGCCTGGTGCCGTTCGCTGCTGATGAACGATTTCTTCGAGATCTACACCGCCCTCGGTGAAGGTCGCGAAGCACAGTTGTCGCTGCCGCCGCGTTACCGCGACTACATCGGCTGGCTGCAACGCCAGAGCCTGGCCGAGGCACGCCAGTGGTGGCAGCAGAACCTGCGAGGGTTCGAGCGCACCACGCCGATCCCGAGCGACCGGCCGTTCCTGCGTGAACATGCGGGTGAAAGCGGCGGCATGATCGTTGGTGACCGCTATACCCGATTGAACGTTGAAGATGGCGCCCGTCTGCGCGAGCTGGCCCAGGCTCATCAACTGACCATCAACACCTTCGCCCAGGCGGCATGGGCCTTAGTGCTGCGACGCCTGAGCGGTGATCGCGACGTGCTGTTCGGCGTGACCGTGGCCGGGCGCCCGGTGGAGTTGCCGGAGATGCAACGCACCGTCGGCCTGTTCATCAACAGCATTGCGTTGCGGGTGCAGATCCCGGCGGACGACCAACGCTCCAGCGTGCGGCAGTGGTTGAGCGGACTGCTCGACAGCAACATGCAACTGCGCGAGTACGAATACTTGCCGCTGGTGAGCATTCAGGAACAGAGCGAACTGCCGAAAGGCCAGCCGCTGTTCGACAGTCTGTTTGTGTTCGAGAACGCGCCGGTGGAAGTCTCGGTGCTGGACCGTGCGCAGAGCCTCAACGCGACATCGGACTCCGGTCGTACCCACACCAACTTCCCGCTGACGGCGGTGTGCTACCCGGGCGATGACCTCGGTCTGCATCTGTCGTATGACCAGCGTTACTTCGACGAATCGACCATCGAGCGCATGCTCGGTGAGTTCAAGCGCCTGCTGCTGGCGCTGGTCGATGGTTTCCACGGCGACATGGCCGACCTGCCGCTGGTGGGCCACGAGGAACAGGACTTCCTGCTGCACGGCTGCAACCAGAGCGCGCACGATTATCCGCTGGAGCAGAGCTACGTGGCGCTGTTCGAAGCGCAGGTCGCGGCGCATCCGCAGCGCATCGCCGCTACGTGCCTTGATCAGCAACTGAGCTATGCGGCGCTCAACCACAACGCCAACCGTCTCGGTCATGCGCTGGTAGCGGCCGGGGTGCAGATGGATCAACCGGTGGCGCTGCTGGGCGAGCGCAATCTGGATCTGCTGGGGATGATCATCGGCAGCTTCAAGGCCGGTGCCGGTTACCTGCCGCTGGATCCGGGCCTGCCGAGCCAGCGTCTGCAGCGGATCATCGAGCTGAGCCGCACGCCGGTGTTGGTGTGCAGCGAAGCCTGCCGCGAACAGGCGCAGACCTTGCTCGATGAATTCAGCTGCGCCAATCGACCACGGCTGTTGGTCTGGGAAGACGTGCAGGCGCTGGCGACATCACTGCACAACCCGGGGATCTACTGTGGCCCGGACAACCTGGCCTACGTGATCTACACCTCGGGTTCGACCGGGTTGCCGAAAGGCGTGATGGTCGAGCAGCGCGGCATGCTCAACAATCAGTTGAGCAAGGTGCCGTACCTGCAACTGACGGACGCCGACGTGATCGCGCAGACCGCTTCGCAAAGCTTCGACATTTCGGTCTGGCAGTTCCTCGCCGCGCCGCTGTTCGGTGCGCGGGTGGACATTGTGCCGAACACTATCGCTCACGATCCGCAGGGTCTGCTGGTGCATGTGCAGGCGCAGGGCATCACCGTGCTGGAGAGCGTGCCGTCGTTGATTCAAGGCATGCTCGCCTCGGAACGCCTGAGCCTCGATGGTCTGCGCTGGATGCTGCCGACCGGTGAAGCAATGCCGCCGGAACTGGCGCACCAATGGCTGCTGCGTTATCCGGACATCGGTCTGGTCAACGCTTACGGCCCGGCGGAATGCTCCGATGACGTGGCGTTCTTCCGCGTCGACCTGGCCTCGACTCGCGGCAGCTATTTGCCGATCGGTACGCCGACCGACAACAACTTGCTGTACCTGGTCGATGGCGCGCTGGAACTGGTGCCGCTGGGCGCGGTGGGTGAGTTGTGCGTGGCCGGGACCGGCGTCGGTCGCGGTTACGTCAGCGATCCGTTGCGCACCGCGCCGGTGTTTGTGCCGAACCCGTTCGGCGCGCCGGGCGAGCGTCTGTATCGCACCGGAGACCTCGCGCGGCGACGCAGTGACGGGGTGCTGGAGTACGTCGGCCGGGTTGACCATCAGGTGAAGATTCGCGGTTACCGCATCGAACTGGGTGAAATCGAAGCGCGTCTGCACGAACAACCGGAAGTCCGCGATGCGGCGGTCGGCGTGCAGGAGGGGGCGAACGGCAAGCACCTGGTGGGTTATTTGGTGGCGGCTGATAGCACGTTGAATTCGAGCGAACGTCTGGAGCGGATCAAGCAGCGCCTGCGCAGCGAATTGCCGGAGTACATGGTGCCGCTGCACTGGTTGTGGCTCGATCAGCTGCCGCACAACGCCAACGGCAAACTCGACCGCAAGGCCTTGCCGGCGCTGGAGATCGGCCAGTTGCAAAGCCAGGATTACCTGGCCCCGCGCAACGAGCTGGAGCAGACCCTGGCCGATATCTGGGGCGAAGTGCTCAAGGTCGACAAGGTCGGCGTGCGCGACAACTTCTTCGAGCTGGGCGGTCACTCGCTACTGGCCACGCAGATCGCCTCGCGGGTGCAGAAAACCCTGCAACGCGATGTGCCGCTGCGAGCGATGTTCGAGTGCAGCACGGTGCAGGCGCTGGCCGAGTACATCGAAGGCCTGGCGGCGAGTGACATGACCGAGGACAAGGTGGATCGCTTGAATGATCTGATGGCGGAGCTGGAAGGCTTGTAATCTTCAGCGCCTGTTCCGGCCCCATCGCTGGCAAGCCAGCTCCCACAAGTTTCATGGTGAACACATGATTTGTGTACACATTCGATCACTGTGGGAGCTGGCTTGCCAGCGATGGCGTCAGTGCATTCAACACCGATAAACCGGCATATTCACGTACATATCCAGGGTTGACGATCAACAACCGGCAGCTCAGTCTGCCGGTTCTCTTTTTCATCGCGGGGGTGGTCGATGCCTTTCTTCATGGTTGACGGACAAGCGCTGCACTACATTGATCAAGGCACCGGCCCGGCCGTGTTGCTGGCGGGCAGTTATCTGTGGGACACGGCCATGTGGGCGCCGCAGATCGCTGCACTGTCACCGCACTATCGGGTGATTGCGCTGGATTTGTGGGGCCATGGTGAGTCCGGGCGTTTACCTTCAGGCACCACGTCGCTGGATGACATCGCGCGGCAAGTCGAGGCCTTGCTCGATCATCTGGGTATCGACCGGGTCACATTGATCGGATTGTCCGTCGGCGGTATGTGGGGCGTACGCCTGGCCTTGTCGGCACCGCAGCGGCTCAATGGCCTGGTGCTGATGGATACGTACGTTGGCATGGAGCCGGAACCCACCCGCCAGTACTACTTTTCGCTGTTCAAGCAGATCGAGGAAAGCGGCGAGATCTCCGAACAGTTGCTCGACATCGTGGTACCGATCTTCTTCCGCCCGGGCATCGATCCGCAGTCGGCGCTGTATCAGGACTTCCGCGCGAAACTGGCGGCGTACACCGCGGATCGCCTGCGCGAAAGCATCGTGCCCATGGGGCGTATCACCTTCAGTCGGGATGACCTGCTGCCGCGTCTGGGCGAATTGAATGCCGCAACCACGCTGGTGCTGTGCGGCGATCAGGACAAACCGCGACCGCCGTCCGAAGCACAGGAAATGGCCGAATTGATCGGCTGCCCGTGGGTGCTGGTGCCGGAGGCGGGGCATATTTCCAGTCTGGAGAATCCGCAGTTTGTTACTGAGGTGTTGTTCGCCTTCCTGGCTGAGCGACATTGAAAAAGATCGCAGCCTGCGGCAGCTCCTACAGAAAACGCGTTCCCCTGTAGGAGCTGCCGCAGGCTGCGATCTCTTGATCTGGCTTATTTCGGCCCGAGAATTTTCGCCAGTTTCTCCGGCGAAGGCGCGCCTTGCTGCTGTTGCAGCTCACCCTTGTCATCCATATAGAAAATCGCCGGCGTCGCTTGCAGTTCCAGGTCTTCCATCAATTGCATGTTGGCGGCGAGTTTGGTCTGCACCGCTTTTGGAATGTCTTTCAAGGGCTTGAGGGTGCTGGCCTTGCCGGCTTTCTCATGGTCTTCCAGGGCTTTGGCCGGATCTTTCGCGGCCAGCAGGGCGGCGGATTTCGCCGGGCTGTCTTCGCGGATGATCCCGACCATGATGTGCCGCAGTTGCACCTTGCCGGCCTTGACCCATGGCCGCGCCTGTTCCCAGAACATGTTGCAGTACGGGCAGTTCGGATCGCTGAACAGGTACACGGTACGCGGCGCATCCTTGTTGCCGTCCTGAATCCAGTTGCTGGCTTCGAACTTGCCCCAGATTTCCTTGGCCATCGGCGCGTAGACCAGTTTTTGCAGCGGTTCGCTGCTCAAGTCCTTGCCGTCGGCGTCGTACAGATTGCCGAGCAACACATGCTGGCCGTCCGGCGTCAGGTACAGCGCCATGCCACGGTTCTGGTACTGCGCCGCATAGCCGCGCAAGCCGTCCGGGGCGTCGAACTGGCCGACGATTTTTGCGCCCTTGGCTTCGATCTGCTTGATCGCGGCGGGCAATTCTTCGGCAGCCTGCACCGACGGCAGGTGCAGCAGGGCAGTGCCCAGGGTCAGCGTCAGCAGGTGGCGGAGGCGGGGCATGGCAGTTTCCTTGCAGAGGTGGCCGGTGCGGCAGTTGGATTCGGGGTGTCGAAGTTTTCCAGGGCGCGGGCCAGACTGGCGTTCGACAGTTCGCCCAGATGGCTGCTCAGCAAGCGGCCGTCAGGGCTATAGAACAGCGTAGTTGGTAGCGCCATGGAACCCACGGCCTGGCCGAATCGGCCACTGCGGTCGAACAGCACGTTGTTCAGGCTCAGGCCCTGGGTTTCAAGAAAAGTCGCAACGCTTTGCATGCTTTCGGCCTGATTGACGAACAGAAAGGTCAGGTCCGGGCGTTGTTGTTGCGCATTTTCCAGCACTGGCATCTCGCGCCGGCACGGCGGGCACCAGGTTGCCCACAGGTTGATCACCAGCGGGCCGCCCTGATAGTCGCTGAGCTGGATGGTCTCCCCGGCGGCGTTGCGCAGAGTGATGTCCGGCAGGCGCGTGCCTTGTTCGTAGATATTCAGTGACAGGGTCGCCAACAGCCAGAACAGCACGCCACTGGCCACGCCAAAGCCCAGTGGCCGACGCAGCCCCGGGCGACGCCAGCCGCGATAGAGAGCGGCGAGCAGCAGCACGATCACCCCCGGCCAGGCGAGGAAACCGCCATCGCGCAGGTCGATGATCTGCCACGGATCGTTGCGATAGTGGCCCCAGTACAGGGTCACAAATGCCACGCGCGCCGCGAGCATGCCCAGCAGGAACAGGCTGAACAGCGCCGACTCGGGGTTATCGCCACCACGCTTGGCCACCCGCCAGCCGACAAAGGTCGCCAGCGCCAAGGCACTGATCAGCAACAGGTGGTTGAGCGCGATGGCAAAGGTGCCGAGGGTGAACGTCAGCATTTAATTGGCGTCTCGGGTGGTGGTCCAGTGTTGCAGGAACGTCTCGGCATCCACTTCGCCGGTAATGCGCTGGCTGCGCCGCTCTTCGCCGTCGGTGCCGATCCAGACAAAACTCGGTGGCCCCGGGACTTTGTAGCGGCCAAGCAGCTCGCGGCTGGCGGCATTGTCGGCAGTGACGTCGAGGCGCAGCAGGCGCACATCGCTGAGTGCCTGCATGACCTTGTCCTTGCCGAACACCTGTTTCTCCATGACCTTGCACGACACGCACCAGTCGGCGTAGTAATCGAGCAGCACCCATTGGCCCTGAGCCTTGGCGCTATCCAGTTCGCGCTGCAGGGCTGCCGGATCCTTGATCGTGGTGAACGCGTCATGCCCGCTCGGCGTGGTGCTGGCGACCCGGCCAGCGCTGTACACCTGCAACGGTTGATACGGGTCGTCACTGCCGCCAGCGGCACCGATCAGCAACAGACTGCCCCACAGACCGAGCAGCAACGAACTGGCGCCGAACACCTGGGCGACGCGGCCGAAGCCTTCCGATTGCTTCCAGGCGCAGAACGCCGCGATCAGCAGCAGCGCGCCGCACAGGCCCAGCCACAGCGACGAGTCCAGCACCGGGCGCAACATCAGCAGCGCGGTCGCGAGGAACAGGAAACCGAAGATGCCTTTGAGCAGGTTCATCCACGCCCCCGGTTTGGGCAGGAAGCGGTTGCCGACGGTCACCAAAAGCAACAGCGGCACACCGATGCCGATGCCCAGCGCGAACAGGATCAAGCCACCGTGCAGCGCATTGCCGCTCTGCGCGATGTACAGCAAGGCGCCGGCCAGCGGTGCGGTCATGCACGGGCCGACCAGCAGACCGGACAACGCGCCGAGCACTCCGGCGCCGATCAGGCTGCCGCCGTTACGGCTGCGCGAAGCGTGTTCGAGGCGATCACGCAAGGCTACCGGCAATTGCAATTCGAAGAAGCCGAACATCGGCAGCGCCAACACCACGAAAATCGCCGCAAAGGCACCCAGCAGCCACGGATTTTGCAGCCACGCCTGCAGGTTGGCGCCGAGCAACGAGGCGATCACACCCATCGCGGCATACACCAGCGCCATGCAGATCACATAGCTGCTGGCCAGGGCGAACCCACGGCGCGGGGTGGCACCACTGCCGACAATCATGCCCGCCAGAATCGGCAGCATCGGCAACGAACACGGGGTAAACGCCAGCAACAGGCCGAGGCCGAAGAACACCAGCAGGCTCCAGCCCAGCGCCCGTTGTTGCAGGCTGCTGGCCAAGGCTTGATCCGGCGCTTCAGCACTGGCCGTTGGCGTTGCTTTGCCGCCCAGGTCAATGACCCGGGTCTGCGGCGGATAACACAGGCCGGCATCGGCGCAGCCCTGATAGCTGACCTTGATCTGACCGCTGGCCGAGGCCGGGACTTTCACTTCCAGCCCTTGGCGATACACCGGTTGTTCACCGAAGAATTCGTCACTGTGCGACTCGCCCTCGGGCAACGTCGGCTGCTGCTCTGCCGACAAACCGTCGAATTTCAGGCGTTTCTGGTACAGGTAATAGCCGTCGGTGATCTGCCAGAACAGCTGGGTTTCCCCGGATTCCAGGCGTTCGGAGGTCAGCACGAAGGCTTTGTCGACCGGCAGAAATTCCGGTTTGGTCTCGAATGGATTGTTCCCGGCCTGGGCCAGGCTGGAGATCAGCAGTGCAAACAAAAGAAAAAAATGACGCATGGAGGAGCCTTGTCCCTGTGCAAGTCTGGTGCACAGTGGCGGGTGGCGATTAACCGATGATTAACCGCCCCGCACGATGTCGGATGGGCGACCCGACGCCGATTCACTGGTGCCTGCGAGTGGCTCAGTCCTTCAGCAGTCCCGGCCAGGTTGAGTCGGAGATTGTATACGGGCCAAATACTTTTTTCGCGCTCTGTTCATAACGCAGGTAGCGGTTGTCGTTCAGGAAAACATAAAAGTAAGTGTCGAAGGTCGGGTAGTCATTGGTGACGGCTGTCATCATTTGGCTTTTATATTCTTCCAGCGATGCCCAGGGCGAACCTTTAAGAGGTAGTAGTTCCAGGGTCTTTGAGTATATTTCGTAGATCAGATAGTTTCCGTCATTTAACAAGAACCAGTAACTCTCTCTTTGCGCAGTGCTTTCAGCCCACATGACGCCAACGATTTTGTCGTAGTAAGGCAATATTTTTTCCCACTTTGATTTTGCGATGGGGGTTTTCGAGAGTGCCTTGTCGGATTGTTGGCTGAACTCACAAACGGAGGGTGTTGTTCCTTCGTCGTAGAACAGCCAGAGCGTGTCGACGCCACCGTTCCAGTGGGTGGTCGTCGTGGTAAAGCCAAAGCGCAAGTCTGCAGCGGTCTTGTCGAAGCCTTCCCATTTGCCATCCACCGGCTTGGGGAAGCCGGAAAGTACTTTGTTATCCTCGAAGTCGAAACGGGAATAACTGTTTTTCTCCGGGAAGAAGAAATAAATGCGGTCGGGGCCGGTGCGCCAGTCAACGGCTACGAAGTTTTTTGTAATGCTCATTCATGGTTCCTTTAATAGGTTGATTTATGTTTTTAAAGTTTTGATTAGTTGTATGTAACTTGCGAAAGCGAGATTAGTTTTTAGTTGTGGGTTTGTATAGTTTGAAGGTGTTGAATTTCATGTCGGCTAGTTTGTTTTTATGTTGATTGAGCCTTGTTCTTGCGCAAGTTGTCTGTTGGCAGTTTTGAGTCCGGACCCGGCGAACAAACGAGTCGCTGCCGTGTTGGTTGTCGCCCTGCCATAATTGCGGCTTAATCCTGTTCTGTTCGACTTGCCTTTTATTTCAGGGAACCACCATGCACGTACTGGTTTGCGAAGACGATGAGTTGATCGCCAGTGGCATCGTCGCCGGCCTGACAGCCCAAGGCTTGACGGTCGAGCACGTCAATACCGCCTCGAAAGCACGGGCGATGCTCAAGGTCGCCGAATTCGACGTGATGGTGCTCGATCTTGGCCTGCCCGACGAAGATGGCCTCAAGTTGCTGCAACAAC
The DNA here is from genome assembly GCF_002156405.1 of Pseudomonas sp. SCPG-7. Taxonomy (NCBI): domain Bacteria; kingdom Pseudomonadati; phylum Pseudomonadota; class Gammaproteobacteria; order Pseudomonadales; family Pseudomonadaceae; genus Pseudomonas; species Pseudomonas sp. SCPG-7. The sequence goes on from NZ_MVOO01000014.1 coordinate 112,943, forward strand.
TGCGTCAACAGGGCCTGGAAATTCCGGTGCTGATCCTGACTGCGCGCGATTCGGTGACCGATCGGGTCGACGGCCTGCAAGCCGGGGCTGACGATTACCTGCTCAAACCCTTCGATCTGCGTGAATTGTTCGCGCGCCTGCAAACCCTGCTGCGCCGGGTCGCCGGGCGTAGCGTCAACCTGATTGAGCACGGTGCGCTGACCTACGATCCAAGCAGCCGCGAAACCACTCTGGCCGGGCAACCGGTGGATTTGTCGCGCCGCGAGCAATCGCTGTTGCAGGCGCTGTTGCACAACCGTGGCCGGGTGTTGTCCACCGAGCAGTTGAAGGACAGCGTCTACGGCTTCAATGATGAACTGGAGAGCAACGCCCTCAACGTGCATATCCACCACCTGCGCAGCAAACTCGGCAAGGGCATCGTCGAAACCGTGCGCGGTCTGGGTTATCGCCTTGGGCCGGCCGATGGTGGAGAACAACAGAAGTGATGAGCCTGCGTCTGCGCCTGAGTCTGACCCTCGGCGCCGCGTTTGCCCTGATCTGGGCCCTGGCCGCTGCCTGGATGCTCAGCGACTTGCGCAATCAGATGATGTTTTCCCTTGATCAGCGGTTGGTGGCTTCGGCGCGCATGGTCGCCGGGCTGCTGGAGCAACTGCCGGCGCTGCCGAGCAAGGGCGAGGGCACCCATTTCAGCGCCGAACAATTGAACATTCCCGGCGGCATGGCCTGTCAGGTCAGTTCGTTGCGCGGGGAGATTCTCGCGCGTAGTCACAGCAGTCCCGAGCAAACCCTGGAAGCAGAAAAAATGGGCTTCCATGACCAGATGATCGATGGCGCGCCGTGGCGCAGTTTTACCCTCGCGCGAGGCGACGTGCGGATCACCACGGCTGATCGGCAGATCGAACGCGAAGCGCTGAACATGTCGATCCTGCTGGCGGCCTCGGTGCCGGTCGGCGTGGCGTTGCTCGGTTGTCTGTGCCTGTTGTGGCTGGGCATCGGCCAGGGCCTGGCGCCGCTCAATCGCCTGCGCGAAGCCTTGATGCGGCGTAACGCCGATTCGCTGGAACCGTTGCAGTTGCAGTCGTTTCCCAGCGAACTGAAACCGTTGCTCGATACGCAGAACCAGCTGTTCCAGCGCATCGGCAAGACCATCGAGCGCGAGCGACGCCTGACCGGTGACGCCGCGCATGAACTGCGCAGCCCGCTGACCGCGATCAAGACCCACCTGCAAGTGGCGCGCATGACCGAAGGCAGTGCCCGCGATCAGTCGCTGGCGCGGGCCGAGGAGGGCGCCGACCGCATGCACCGCACGCTGGAGCAACTGCTGTTGCTGGCGCGGGTCGAGGGCAGTCTGTCGTTCGATGATGGCGTGCAGTGCAGCGCCGAGCAGGTGGCGAAACTGGCGATGCAGGATGCAGCGGGCGGTGAGCGTCAGCGCATCAAACTGCACTTGCCCAAGCAGCTCTCCAGTGCGCCGGTGCAAATGCCGGCGGTGCTGTCGATTGCCGCGTTGCGCAATCTGCTCGACAACGCCCTGCGCCATACCCCGGCGGATGCTGAGGTCGAGCTGAGTCTGGAAACGGTCGGCCAACGCGCCCGTTTTGTGGTGCGCGACCACGGCCCGGGGATTGCGGCGCAAGATCTGCAGCACCTGACCCAACGCTTCTGGCGCAACGGCCAGAGCACCGGCTGCGGCCTCGGCTTGGCCATCGTCCAGGCTATCGTCCAGCGCTGCGCCTGCACCCTGCATTTCGACAGCCGCGCGGATGGGCTGCGCGTTGAGCTGACCATGCCGCTACAGCCCCTCTGAAAACACTTCCCCCCTGTAGGAGCTGCCGCAGGCTGCGATCTTTTGATCTTGAAAAAATCAAAATCAAAAGATCGCAGCCTGCGGCAGCTCCTACAGGGGATTTGTGTTGGTCTACATCAAATGTAACTTCTCTCCATTAGTGATTCACAGCTCTCGACGCTAAGGTCGGGGCTGCTCTGACTCAATGGATTGAGGGAACGCGCCATGCAAGCACCGATCTGCATTCGTCCAGCGAAACCTGCCGACGCCGGCCTCATCAGTCGCATCATCGAGCGCTCGATTCGCGTCGGTTGTGCGCTGGAACACCGCAACGACCCGCAGCAGGTCAACCGCTGGATTGACCGGCAATCCGCCGACATCATCAGTGCGCGACTTGTCGACTCGCATTGCTACCTGAACGTCGCCCTGCTACAGGACAAACCGGTGGGGGTCGGCATGGCCACAGCCAGCGGTGACATCGGCTTTTGCCATGTGCAGCCGGAATGGTTTCGCCGTGGCGCAGGACGTGCGCTGATGAGCGACCTGGAAGGCTGGCTGCGGATTCGTGGTGTGCCGCAGGCGTGCATCGCCAGCACCCGCAGTGGCGCGGCTTTTTATCGACATCTGGGCTATTGCGATTCGGCGCCACCCGCCAGCGATCAGGGCTTGCACCGCGTGACGCTGTACAAGCCGTTGGCATTGCCTGGCTGACAACTTGATCAAGGGTCTAAATCCTCGCCCCGCTTAAGCGTTTCCAGAACAGGAAAACCTGCATGTGCGCCCCGCGACCGGAACGCGCACCTGTGCGGTGTGCTGTTTTGGTCACTATCCATAGCGTATTGAGGGGTCGAGAGATGTCAGTCGCCACCAGCCTTATCGAAGAGTCGTCGGGGCGGATCACCGCCGCGCCGGCGGAAACCCTGTACCAGTTCAACGAATCGCCACTGTTGGCCCGGCAGAGCCAGCAGGAGTCCAATGCCCGCAGCTACCCGCGACGCATTCCGCTGGCCCTCAAACGCGCCAAGGGCTTGTACGTCGAGGATGTCGAAGGCCGTACGTTCATTGACTGCCTGGCTGGTGCCGGCACGCTGGCCTTGGGGCATAACCACCCGGTGGTGATCGAGGCGATCCAGCAAGTGCTCGCCGATGAGCTGCCGCTGCACACCCTCGACCTGACCACGCCAGTGAAGGATCAATTCGTCCAGGACCTGTTCGGCCTGCTACCGCCGGCATTGGCAGCCGAGGCGAAAATCCAGTTCTGCGGGCCGACCGGCACCGATGCGGTGGAAGCCGCGCTGAAACTGGTACGCACCGCCACCGGGCGCAGCACGGTACTGTCGTTCTCCGGCGGTTATCACGGCATGAGCCAGGGCGCCTTGAGCCTGATGGGCAGCCTGGGGCCGAAAAAGCCGCTGGGCGCCTTGCTCAGCAACGGTGTGCAATTCATGCCGTTTCCGTATGACTACCGTTGCCCGTTCGGTCTCGGCGGCGCAGCCGGGATCAAAGCCAACCTGAGTTATCTGGAAAACCTGCTCAACGATCCTGAAGCCGGCGTGCAGTTGCCAGCAGCGGTGATTGTCGAGGCGGTGCAGGGCGAAGGCGGGGTGATTCCGGCTGATGTCGAGTGGCTGCGCGGTTTGCGCCGGATTACCGAGAAGGCTGGCGTGGCGCTGATCGTCGATGAGATCCAGAGCGGTTTCGCCCGTACCGGCAAAATGTTTGCCTTCGAACACGCCGGTATCGTCCCCGACGTGGTGGTGTTGTCCAAAGCCATCGGCGGCAGCCTGCCATTGGCGGTGGTGGTCTATCGCGACTGGCTCGACACCTGGCAGCCGGGTGCCCACGCTGGCACGTTCCGTGGCAATCAGATGGCGATGGCCGCCGGTTCCGCGGTAATGCGTTATCTGCTTGAGCACAAGGTCTGCGAACACGCCGCCGCCATGGGCGAGCGCCTGGGCGAACACCTGCGCATCCTGCAACGCGACTTTCCGCAACTGGGCGACATTCGTGGTCGTGGCTTGATGCTCGGCGTCGAGCTGGTTGACCCGAACGGCGCGCCGGATGCGCTCGGTCACCCTCCCGCGTTCGCGCGTCTGGCACCGCTGGTGCAGCGCGAATGCCTCAAGCGCGGACTGATTCTCGAATTGGGCGGCCGGCATGGCGCGGTGGTGCGCTTCCTGCCGCCGCTGGTGATCACCGCCGCCGAAATCGACCGCGTCGCCGAGATCTTTGGCCGGGCCTTGGCCGCTGCCACTGGCGCTGAGTAAATTTTTCGCAGCGCCGGACGTTCTTTCTACATAACCGGCTGCACTCGGCTGCAGCCCACCCTCACAACGATTGGAGAACCAGCATGACGTCAGTATTCGACCGCGAGGACATCCTCTTTCAGGTCGTGGTCAACCACGAAGAGCAATACTCGATCTGGCCGGATTACAAAGCCGTGCCGCAAGGCTGGCGCACCGTGGGCAAGAGCGGCCTGAAGAAGGAATGCCTGGCCTACATCGAAGAGGTCTGGACCGACATGCGTCCGCTGAGCCTGCGCCAGAAGATGGAAGGGCAGATGGCTGCTCAGTAATCTGACAGGCAAAAACAAACCCGCTGGACTGGTGACAGTCAGCGGGTTTTTTCATGGCCTTCAAACGATCGCAGCCTGCGGCAGCTCCTACAGGGTGTAAATATTCCCGTGTAGGAGCTGCCGCAGGCTGCGATCTTTTGATCTTAGGCCGAAGGCCCGCCGCTAAACCCCTTGAGCAACAAATCCACATTCCCCTCCAGCTCCGCCACCGGATCCGCTGCATCTGTACTCAACACCAGCAGATGACTCCCCGAGGCGGCAATTGCTGCTTTCACTGCCTCCGACGGCTGACGATGATGCAGCACCAGCGCCACATCGTTGTCCTTCAGCGTCGCCGTGAGTTGCTTCAGGTCCTGCGGCGTCCACTCGCTATCGGGTCGTGGATCCTCGCCGATCAGCTCCAGATTCAGGCTGCCGATCAGGTAACCGAAGTGATCGCTGAGGCTCATCACACTCAAGTTGTCGACCTCGGCCAGGCGCGCTTCGCTGTCGGCGCTGAGCTTGAGCAGGCGCTGTTTCAGCGCCGCCAGATTGGCCTCGATCTTCGGTTTGGCCGACGGCGCCAGGCGCACCAGATCCGCTGCGATCACGTCGGCCATGCGCCCCATGTTGTTGCTCGCCAGCCATGGCTGACTGTTCAAGCCATCGACCTTCAGCCCCGGCTGCACAGCGATCCCCGGCAGGGCGCCGTCCACCGGACGTGCTGCGTCGACCTCGACAATGCGAATGTTGCTGCGCCGTGCGATCGGGTACAGCGGATCATCCGCCCACAGCGAGCGCACGCCGATCACCGCATCGGCATCGCTTGCCAGTTTGCCCAGCGCCGGTGCGCCGCGACCGGTGAAGTACGCAGTCTGACGGCTGCCCGGCAGATTGGCCGGGGCCGCGCGTTCCAGGCTGACGTCGGTGCCTTTGAGCAGCACTTCGCCGAGGCCGTAGGTGATGGGCAGCGAGGCCAGTACGCGTAGCGGTTGAGGGTTTTCAGCCGCCAGCAACGGGCTGCCGATCACGCCGCACAGGGCCATGGCCAGGGTCAGTTTTCGCAGTGAGAAAGTCATTTATCCAAGGTTCCCTTTCAGACTCGGGACAACCCCGCGCGCGATGGCGGCGAGGGCGAAGGCGATGCCGGCGACCAGAATGATCGCGGCGCCGGACGGGATCGGCAGATCGAAGACGATCGGCGCGAGAATTCCGCACAGGGTGCTGACGGTGGCAATCAGCACCGAGCACCAGAAGAAGCCCTTGAGCGACTGGCTGAGCAAGCGTGCTGCCGCCGCCGGAATGACCAGCAATGCGCCGACCAGAATCGCGCCGATGACCTTCACCGCCGCGACGGTGATCAGCGTCACCAGAATCACGAACAGGTAATCCAGAGTCTTCACCGCAACGCCGCGCACCGCCGCCAGTTGCGGGTTGAAACTGGCCAGCATGATCCGGTTGTACAAAGGCAGTGCCAAAGCCATGACCAGCGAGCCGACGATGGCCAGCACCAGCAGGTCATTGCCATTGACGGTGAGCACCGAACCGAACAGCACGTTCTCCAGAATGTGCACGTTGATCTTGCCGGCCAGAATCAACAGCAGGCTCGCGCCGAGGGCCAGCGACACCGAGAGGAACACACCGATCAGGGTATCCGGCGCCAGGCCGGTGCGGTTGCGCAGGTAATTGAGCAGGATGCCGAACAACAGGCAGTAACCGAACAGGCTGCCGTACGGCCCGGTGTAGGGTTCGCCGAGCAGAATGCCGATGGCCACGCCGGTCAGCGCCGCGTGGCCGACCGCTTCGGAGAAAAACGCAAAGCGCTTGACCACCACCAGCGTGCCGAGGCCACCGAGCACCGGGCCGATCAACAGGCCGGCGAGCAATGCGTTGACCACAAAGCCGTAGGCCAGCGCTTCCGGCAGGTAGCCGGACGACGCCCAGCCCTGAACCATCAGACGAAAGGCTTCGTAACTCATCAGACCGCGCTCCGTGGATGGGTGGAAAACAGACTCAGCAGTCGCTCCGGAGTCAGCGCCTGTTGCGGCGTGGCGTCGAACAGCACGCGGCGGTTGAGACCGGTGACCCGGTCGGCCAGACGCTTTACCGCTTCCAGATCGTGCTCGATCCACAGCACGGTGATGCCGGTCGCGCGCCAGTCTCCGAGCAGGCGTTCGAAGACCTGAATTCCGGCTTCGTCGAGCGCCGACATTGGCTCATCCAGCACCAGCAATTGCGGGGCCGGGATCAAGCCTTGAGCGAGCAACACACGCTGGCGTTCGCCACCGGACAGCGCGCCCATGCGCCGCTTGCGTTTGTCCTGCATGCCGACCCGTTCCAGCGCCTCGCCGATGGCGTTGGCGTAGTGCTTGCTCAAACCGAGAAAGGCCGGCCGGCGCTGACACATGGCGGCCATGAAGTCGTCGACGGTCATCGGCAGGCCACGATCGAACTCCAGCGCCTGCGGCACGTAACCGATGGTCCCGGGTTGACCGGGCCAGTGCAGGCTCAGTTGACCTTGGTGCGGCATCTGCCCGAGCAGGGTTTTGATCAGCGAGCTCTTGCCACCGCCGTTGGGGCCGACCAGGGCGTGCACGTGGCCGGGTTGGACCTGAAAGGTGACGTTGTCGAGGATTGTCGTGCGCCCGAGCGTCAGGCTGACTTGTGCGAAATCCAGTGTCGGCCCCAATCCTTGTGGGAGCGAGCCTGCTCGCGAATGCGGTAGTTCATTCAATAATGATGCTGACTGACCGGACGCTTTCGCGAGCAAGCCCGCTCCCACAGGGGATGGTGGGGTGTCAGAGAGGGTTTCTTTTGCTGTCATGCCCCGGACTCCTGAATCGCCCGCACCACGGTGTCGAGGTTGCCGGTCATTTCCTTTTCGTACTTGTCGGCGCTGTATTCGCCGTAGGAAATGTGCGACAGCGGGTACAGCTTCACCCCGGACTCACGCTGGATGGTTTCGACGTAGGTCGAAGGGAAATCCATCTCGGAGAAGATCACCTTCACATCGAGCTCGCGCAGTTGGTCGATGGTCTTTTTCAACTGGCTCGGGCTCGGTTCGATGCCATGGGCCGGTTCGACCACGGCCGTCACTTCCAGACCGAATTCGCGCAGCAGATAGTCATAAGCCGCATGCACTGTGGCCACGCGCAGTTCGGCGTTCGGTGCCTCGGTCAGTTTGGCCAAGGCATCGGCGCGCATCTGCCGCAGGCGTTTGCCGTAGGCGCGGGCGTTCTGGGTATAGGTCTTGGCGTTGTCCGGATCGAGCTTGCCCAGCTCGCGGGCAATATTGTTGACCTGAGCAATCGAGGCGCTGATCGACAGGAAGGTGTGCGGGTTGACCACTTTGCCGGCGCCGCGCGCCGCGGTACCGGTGGCCGCCAGCAGCGGCACGTTTTCGTTGGCTTCGATGGTCTTGATGTTTGGCGTTTCGCTGGCGGCGATCATGCGGTCGGCGAAGTCGTCATGACCGACCCCGTTGAGCACGATCACATCCAACCCGCTGATGCGCTTGATGTCTTCCGCGCGTGGCTCGTAGGCGTGCGGGTTGAAACCGGCGGGAATCAGCGGCACCACCTCGGCCTTGGCGCCGACGATATTCGCCACATAGCTGTAATACGGGTGCAGGGTGATGCCGATGCGCAGGCGTTTACCCGGATCGGCGCTGGCCAGCGGGCTCAGCAGGCACGCGCACAGGCCTAAGAGCAAGGTGCGCAGGAGGGGACGGCGAGTCAGTGAAATAAGCATGGGCAAGCGGTCTTCTCTCGGGTGAAGGCGAAGGTTCAGTGGCGATGCTCGCGGGTCACACCGGCATCGAACTGCGCGACGATCTGTTTCCAGCCAGCGGCGGACAGCGCGGCGTCGGTGAGGTCGGCGGGCGTCTGCAGCTCGGCGGCGCGGTTGAGCCAGATGTCCGGCGCGGCAGTGGCGTCGGCGCTCAGCCGCATCACGAATGAACCGGCGACGGCGGGCGCCTGGCTGTGGCCGAAATAGGCGGTGTCCGCCAGCAATTGCCAGACGTGACCGCCTCGGCTGACCGAACTGGCGTCCTGGGCGAACGGGGCGAAACCTTCTTCAGCCAGGGTCTGTGGCGTCGGCAGGCTTTGCTGTTCTGCACGCAGCAGGCGGATTTCATCGAGGGTCACCCGCAGGTCGGCGTAGATGCCTTGCTCGGCGGCGCTGAGGTCGCGCCGCGCATCGAGCTGATGGCTGGCGACTGGTTCCGGTTCATGGGACACACCGCGCCATGCCACCACCGAGCCGGCGACGGCAAGGATCAGCAAACACAACAGCAGAACGTTAAGGGTTTCATGCCCGGCACCGGCCGGGCGGACGACTTGCGTGGTGGGCGTGCTCATGGGGCCTCGATGTCGGCTTGGTCGATTTCCACGACGTGGCCGGGGCCGGCGTCGAACAGCACGTAAAACTCGGCTGCCGGTTTCTTGAACGTCACGGTCGAGTCGGCGCCGAGCTTGCCCGGCAGCAGAATGGTTTCGTCGTAACCGATCACATCGAGGGTCACCCCCGGCGCGCCGCTGCCGTCGGAGAAGCCGCCGGTGCATTTGATCTGCTCGGCATCGACGGCTTTGCATTCGCACATTGGGTTATGGGCCAGGGCGCCGGCGCTGAAACCTGCGCACAGCAGCAGTAACGCGGCGCGCAACCGCAGGCGGGAAGGGCGTTGAACGCGGTTCATGGTTTGGCTCCTTGTTTGGTCAGCCAGGCGAGGGTCGCGGGAGAGGCCTGGCTCAGGGGAATCGAGGCTTGGTGCAGGCTGCCGTCCCAGCCTTCCATGGTGATCCACAGTTCGGCATCGGCCTTGGTCTTTTCCGCCACCGGCAGTTGCGCGCCCATGCGATACGGGGTGCCGAAGAAAATCACCCCGGCGGCGCGCAGGCTGCGCGGTTTGCCGATGCGCAGGTAGGTGGCCTTGACCTGTTCGACACAGGCATCGCAGAGGGCGGCATTGAAGTCCTTCATGTAACCGGCGGGGCCGCTCAGGCGCGGTGCTTCGTTACGCAGTTCGGCCAGGCGCAGGCTCCACGGGCCGACCTGGATCTCGCCTACCTCATGTTCACCGAGGCCGACGTCACCGCGAAACAGCGCGGCATCGGCGAAGTACTTGGGCATGAACCCCAGCGGAATCAGCAGCAACAAGGCGTTCAGGTGAAAGCGCCATTTGTGCCAGAAGCGGCGCAGGGCGGACGGTTGGGCAGTGCGATTGGACGGGCTCACAGGCTGACCTCCGCCGGTTCACGGCTGACGCGGGGGCTGCGGGCCTTTTTATTTTCGCGCTTGAGGGCGTTGGCGGTGGCCAGCGCGGTGCGCTTGGTCCAGATCAACAGGCCGCTGAGGACCATCATGCTCAGCAGCAGGCCGAAGAAGAACCAGATCAGTTTGATCCACAGACCGCCGAAATCACCGGTGTGCAGCGGTCGCATCGACTCGGTGACGAACTCCAGCGAGGAGCGGTCAGTCAGCAGTCGCGTGGCGGCCATCTCACCGTTGTACGGGTTGAGCGTGGCGGTCTGGAACATCAGCGGATACCAGCCGCGACCGCCAAGGCTCAGGTGGCTGTAGGCATTGCCCGGCAGGCTGACGAAGCTGACTTCCAGCCCGGGGATGTGCTGTTCGGCGATCTGCACCGCGCGATCAAGGCTGATCCGTGGGGGAGGACTGGCGTCGCTCGACATCGGTACGCTTTCCCGGGACATGGCGGGAATGATCGGCTCGCTGCTGATGGACACCTGGTTGTCGGCCAGAATGGCCTGGATCAAAAACCAGGTGCCGGTGATCGAGATCACCGCGATGAACCAGATCGACCAGATGCCGCTCAGTCGGTGGAAGTCGCCCCAGAAAATCCGCGCGCCGTGGCGAAAACGCAGGGTGGGTTTGAAGAAACCTTTCCAGAAGCGCTTGTACACCACCAGCCCTGTGACCAGCGAAGCGAGCATTGGCAGGCCGAGGAACGACACCAGGTACCAGCCCCAACTGAAACCGTTGGTGAACGGCACCAGCCACCAGCCGTGCAGGGCGCGGGTGAACGCCTTGAAGTTGAAGTCCGGCGCCGGGCCCTGGATCACCCCGGTGTACGGGTTGACGTAGACCGTCTGCGAGCGGCCGTCGGGGTAGCTGACCTCGACGTCGAGGGCGAAGTGCGATTCGTCGGGGCGGCTGATGCTTTCCACCAGCGTCTGCGGTTCGGCCTGTTTGATCGCGGCCAGCACCTGATCGTAACTGAGCCGCGGTGCGTCATCCGATGGCTGGCTGGCGCGCATCTGCGGGTTGGCCAGCCAGACGATTTCCTGGCTGACCACCGCCAGCGTGCCGGTGACACACACGATCAGGACAAAAAACCAGATCGGCAGCGCGAGCCAGCTATGCACCAGGAACCACAGTTTGGAACGGGATTTCTTCGACATGTTTGCGCGTCTTGATTTCGATGAAAGGGCACGCGGCTACGGGCTTCGCAGCGCGGGTGTCCGCAAAAGGCGCGGTCGTGGCGGTTGCCTGTGCGAACGGCCTGCATCTCTATAGGACGGATGAGCCGGACAAATCCCGAAAGGTGATATGAAAGCAAATGTTTCGCACTTCCCCCAGTCACCACCAACCCCTGTGGGAGCGAGCTTGCTCGCGAATGCGGTAGATCATTCAACATTGATGTCGACTGACACGACGCCTTCGCGGGCAAGCCCGCTCCCACAGGGGCGTTCGGTGATCAGCCGATCAAACACGCTTCATGAATGCTGCTCTCACTGCCTGCCAATTGATGCGATCAAGGCGCTGCCTATGATGGAAAGCACTGGATTCCCCTAGTGAGCCCCCTGATGAACCCCAGAACCCTCTACGACAAACACATCGATTCGCACACCGTGTGCCGCCTCGACGATCAGGGCCATGTGCTGCTGTATATCGATCGCCAGGTGATCAACGAATACACCAGCCCTCAGGCGTTCAGCGGTCTGCGTGCTGCCGGGCGCAAGGTCTGGCGGCCGGGCACGGCGCTGGCGGTGGTCGATCACGTCAACCCGACCACGCCGCAACGGGTGGCGGCAATGCCCGATGCCGGCGGTGCGCGGCAGGTGTCGTATCTGGCGGAAAACTGCCGGGACTTCGGCATCGAACTGCTGGATATCCTCGACAAACGTCAGGGCATCGAGCATGTGATCGCCCCGGAGCAGGGTTTCATCCTGCCGGGCATGGTCATCGCCGCCGGCGACAGTCACACCACCACCTACGGTGCGCTGGGGGCGTTCGGATTTGGTATCGGCACCTCGGAAATCGAGCACCTGCTGGCCTCGCAAACGCTGGTCTACAAGCGCCTGAAAAGCCTGCGCGTGACGGTGGAGGGCGAGCTGGCGCCGGGGCTGACGTCCAAGGATGTGATCATGGCGCTGATCGGCCGCATCGGTGCGTCGGGTGCCACGGGCTATGCGATCGAGTTCTCGGGTTCGACCATTGATGCGCTGAGCGTTGAAGCGCGGATGACCATTTGCAACATGGCGGTCGAAGCCGGCGCACGCGGTGCGTTCATGGCGCCGGACGAAAAAGTTTTTGCTTATCTCAAGGGCAAACCCCGCGCACCGCAAGGCGAACTGTTAGCGCGCGGCGTGGAAAAATGGCGTGAACTGCGCAGCGATCCCGGCGCCGTGTTCGACCGCGAAATCCATCTCGACGCCAGTCTGCTGGAGCCGATGGTCACCTGGGGCACCAGCCCCGATCAGGCGGCGCCGATCGGCGCGCAGGTGCCGGACCCGCAACGCATCGACGATCCGATCCTGCGTCAGGACATGCGCCGCGCCCTGCATTACATGGGCCTGAAGGCGGGAATGGCGCTGCGCGATATCGTCATCAGCCACGCTTTTATCGGCTCCTGCACCAACGCGCGGATCGAGGATCTGCGTGACGCAGCCAGCGTGGTGCGCGGTCGGCGGGTGGCCGGGCATGTGCGGGCGATGATCGTGCCCGGCTCCAGTGAGGTTCGCGCTCAGGCTGAAGCCGAAGGGCTGGCGCAGATCTTCATCGACGCCGGGTTTGAATGGCGTCAGTCCGGCTGCTCGATGTGCCTGGCGATGAACGATGACGTGCTCGCGCCCGGCGACCGCTGCGCTTCCAGCACCAACCGCAATTTTGAAGGCCGCCAGGGTGCCGGGGCGCGCACGCACCTGATGAGCCCGGCGATGGTCGCCGCCGCCGCGATCAGCGGTCACCTCACCGACATCCGCCACTTTGGAGAACGCCCATGAGCCTGCAACCCTTCACGCAAGTCAGCGGCCGCGCCGCGCCGCTGCTCGCGGCCAACGTCGATACTGACGTGATCATGCCCAAGCAGTTTCTCAAGGGTATCGACCGTCAGGGGCTGGATCGTGGGCTGTTTTTCGATCTGCGCTTTCTCGCCGACGGCACGCCCAACCCTGAATTCGTGTTGAACCAGCCGCCCTGGCAGGGCGCGAGTTTTCTGGTAGTCGGGGCGAATTTCGGCTGCGGTTCCAGCCGCGAACACGCGGTGTGGGGGTTGCAGCAAATGGGCATTCGCGCGCTGATCGGTAGCAGTTTTGCCGGGATTTTCTACGACAACTGCCAGCGCAACGGGGTGTTGCTGATCACGCTGGATGAAGCGCAGGTGCAGCGTATCGGCCGGTTGGTGAGTCAGCCTGAATCGGCCCGGATCAATGTGGGTCTAGAGGCGCAGCAGATCCATCTGGCGGACGGTGAAGTCATCGATTTCCAGATTGACGGCTTGCGCAAGACCGCGCTGTTGTTGGGGCTGGATGCGATTGGCAGTACCTTGCAGCGGCGAGCGCAGATCGAGGCGTTCGAGCGCGAACATCTGGCCGCCAACCCGTGGCTGACCTGACACGCCTTTTACCCTGTGGGAGCTGGCTTGCCAGCGATGAGGCCAGCACATCCGACATTTATATTGGCTGAGCTGACGCCTTCGCTGGCAAGCCAGCTCCCACAGGATTTTGTGGTGTCTGGGCTAGAGAGAAAGATCCTTGAAATGCCCCTGCAAAAACTCCACACACGCCCGTAGCTTCCCGGAGTTGGCCAGCCGCGTCGGGTACACCGCCCAGACATTGGCGCTCTGGCTGTAATCGGCCAGCACCGGCAGCAGTCGGCCCTGTTCCAGCAACGGTTTCACATCCCACAACGAACGCAGCAACACGCCGCGTCCGTCGAGCGCCCATTGCAGGACGATCTCGCCGTTGTTGGAAGACAGCGGCCCACTGACCCGCACGCTTTCCTGCGTGCCGTCGCGATCCAGATGCCAGACGCCGAAAGCGTTGTCGCGCTCCTTGATTACCAGGCAGTCATGCTGTTGCAGATCCTCCAGCGTTTGCGGTGTGCCACGGCGTTGCAGGTATTCGGGCGCTGCGCACAACACCCGGCGATTACTCACCAGTTGCCGGCCGATGTGCTGACCGGGCAGGTCGTCGCCGACGCGGATTTCCAGGTCGAAGCCCTCGTTGACGATGTCCACTGCACGGTCGAACAAGTCCAGGCGAATCTGCAACTGCGGGTGCAGCTCGGCCAGCCGTGAAACCGCAGGCGCCACATGATTACGGCCAAAACCGAAACTGCTGCAGATGTGCAAGCGCCCGCGCGGGCTGTCGTGGGCGTCGGCGAGGTCGTCGCGCAGTTGCTGGAAGTCATCGAGAATACGCAAAGCCCAACGCTGCACCCGCTCGCCGTCCTCGGTCAGCGACACCCGGCGACTGGTGCGGTGCAGCAGGCGGGTGCCGAGGGTCGATTCGAGAATCTGGATGCGTTTGCTGACGTAGGCCGGGCTCAGGCCCAGCTCATCGGCGGCGGCTGCGAAGCCGTTCTTGCGGATCACGGTCAGCAGCACCCGCAGGTCTTCGGGCAGGGGCACGGGGTCTTGGTTCTGGGACATGTGGGAACGAGCACTGGCGGCACAAGCCGCCAGCATAGCATCGGTGGGGAACGCTCGATTCAGCGCAGGAAATCCAGCGCTTCGGAGAGCAACCGTTCGGGCACTTCCTCGGCCAGATAATGCCCGGCCGGCAGCGCTTTGCCACTGACGTTGGTTGCCACGTGCTGCCATTCCTTGAGCGGGTCGAAGCAACGCCCGACCGTGCCTTGCGCGCCCCACAGCACCCGCAGCGGGAGGTCAAGATGATGGCCGGCAGCGAGGTCGGCCCGGTCATGTTCCAGGTCGATGCTGGCGCTGGCGCGGTAGTCCTCGCAAATGCCGAGGGCGCTGCCGGGACGTTGCAGACACCGCAGGTATTCGCTGAACGCTGGCCCGGTAAACGGCGTGAGCCCGGCGCTGCGGCTGCCCATGACGCTGCGCAGATAGCCTTCGGGATCGGCTTCGATCAGGGTTTCCGGCAACGGTGCCGGGCGGATCAGGAAGAACCAGTGCCAATAGGCGCGGGCAAAGGCCTCGTTGGTCTGCGTGTACATCGCCAGGGTCGGGGCGATGTCCAGCAACATCATCCGTTGCACCGCAGCGCGGTGGTCGAGGGCCAGGCGATGGGCGACCCGCGCGCCACGGTCGTGGGCCAGCACCGAAAACTGTTCGAAGCCCAGCGCCTGCATCAACTCGAGGTTGTCCCTGGCCATTTCGCGTTTTGAGTAATGACGATGCTGTTCATCGGCAGCCGGCCGGGCGCTGTCGCCGTATCCGCGCAGGTCGGCGGCGACCACGGTGAAATGCTCCGCCAACTGCTCGGCAATCTTGTGCCAGATCACATGGGTCTGCGGGTGCCCGTGCAACAGCAACAGGCCCGGGCCGCTGCCACCGAGGCGGTAAGCGATATCGACGCCGTTGACATGGCGCTGGTCTTTGCTGAATCCGGCAAACATCGGGCTGATCCTTGTTCAGGTGCGGGTGGATGCATCGTGAAAGTGTTCGGCATTCGGGGCAAGGGTTGAAGCGTGGTGTGGTGGTTCATGAAGTGTGATGTGTGTCGCCAGGGCTGGCCCCTTCGCGGGCAAGCCTGCTCCCACAGTGTTTTTCTGTGTGACACCTATCGTATAAACATTGGAGATCCCTGTGGGAGCGGGCTTGCCCGCGAAGAGGTCAGCCCAAACCCTGAAAATCTCAACCCTGACTGAACATCTCCATCGCCCGCTGCTTGATCTGCTCTTCCGTCAGGTCCTCCTTGCGCGTGGCGAGAAACCACACGTGTCCATAGGGATCCTTCAGCGTCCCGCTGCGATCACCATAAAACTGATCCTTGACCTCGGACACCGCTTGCGCCCCGGCCTCCAGTGCTCGCTGAAAAGATTTGTCGACATCGGTGACATACAGATGCAGACCGACCGACACGGCATGGTCCGGGCCGCTCAATGGCCCTTGATCGCACGGTGTGCCGAGCATGATCGCGCTGTCGCCAATGCGCAGTTCGGCGTGACCGATGCGGCCGTCCGGCATGTCCAGGCGCATGACCACCGTGGCGCCGAAGGCTTTTTTATAGAATTCGATGGCCTCGGCAGCCTCGAGGATGCCGAGGTACGGGGTAATGCTGTGATACCCCTCGGGAATGGGTTTGACGCTCATGACGTTCTCCCTGTTCTTTGTTTTGCGAGGTAGGGCTCCACCGGATTTGTGGAAGATTCACTATAGAACTGTCTGCGCGGGCAGAAATTTTCCCCGACGAGCCGTCAACCGAGAAAGTGTGCCCCCGGCCCTTTCTCACCGAGCACATCGCCCTGATTGCGCAACGGGCAAGCTTCCATCGACAGACAGCCGCAGCCGATGCAGCCGGTAAGCCGGTCACGCAACAAGGTCAGCTGATTAATCCGTTCATCCAGCTCGCGGCGCCATTGTTCGGAGAGGATTTTCCAGTCCGCTGCGGTTGGTGCGCGGTCGTCGGGGAGTCTCTTCAGCGCCTCGCCAATCTCCGCCAGCGGAATACCCAGGCGTTGCGCGACCTTGATCAACGCTACTCGGCGCAAGACCGCCCGTGGATAACGGCGCTGATTGCCGGCATTGCGCTTGCTCTTGATCAGGCCTTTGGCTTCATAAAAGTGCAGGGCAGTGACCGCGACACCGCTGCGCGCGGCGACTTCGCCGACGGTGAGCGGTTTGTGCAGGTTTTCCGGGGTGATCATTTTGCAAAGGGCTCTTGACCTTGACTTAACTAGAGGTTTTACCCTGCAGGTCTTCGAGTCGCAAGACTCGGCTTAATCAGTGGGGACTTCTCATGCAAACCTCAGCGAAAAATCGCAGTTTTACCCAATTGATCGAATTCGAGATCGAGCCGCGTCAGCAGCCGGCATTGGTTTCGGCGCTGTCGCAGCAGAGCGAACATCTGGCGCAGCGCTACGCAGGCTTCGTCAGCGCCAGCGTCCAGGTCAGCGACGACGGTCGGCGGGTGCTGAGCTTGCTGCAATGGCAAAGCCGCGAAGCCGGGGAGGCGGCGTTCTGTCGCTATGAAAGCGGCGAGCAGGATTTCTGGCAGCTGATCCGCGCCCATCAGGCGAAGACCGTGACCTTCAATTCATTTCAGGTGTTGAGCAGCATCGCCCGCAGCCATGACGATGCGCTGCACTGCAACTTGGTCGGCTAGATCGACAACTGGATCAGGCGTTCACCGCGCAGGTTCTCCGTGAGCCGCCGCTTGTTTACCGCCAGTTCGCCGATCTTGATCAGCCGTGTGCGCGTGACGTTGCGGCTCAGACCGAGCAGCGCGGCGGTGTGCACCTGGTTGTAATGGCAGAAGCGATAGGCGGCGCGCAGCAGGGCGTCTTCGACCTTTTCGTGGAGGGCGCCGGCCTGTTGCTCGAAGAGCTTCTGGAAGGCTCGCTCCAGCAACGCTTCCGGTGAATCGTCGGCGCTCGACTGCTGATCGTCCGCGCGCTCGATGCGCAGGTTGGACAGGCGCAGATCATCACGCTCGATCACGCCGTTGCGGCAGATCAACAGGGTGTGATGGATGACGTTTTCCAGTTCGCGGATGTTCCCCGGCCAACTGTAGCTGCGCAGTTTCTGTTCGGCACCGGGGCTGATGTTGACCCGTCCGTAACCCAGGCGCTGGCTGTAGGCCTCGATGAAATGCCGGGTCAGCGGCAGGATGTCGCCGGGCCGTTCGCGCAGCGGACTGAGTTCCAGATTGACCACGTTCAACCGGTAGAACAGGTCTTCGCGGAAGTTGCCGGCATTGATCGCTTTCTCCAGTTGCACGTTGGTCGCGGCCAGCACCCGCACATCGATCGGAATGCTCTTGCGCGAGCCGAGACGCACCACTTCGCGCTCCTGCAGCACCCGCAGCAACTTGACCTGAATTGCCATTGGCAAATCGCCGATTTCGTCGAGGAACAAGGTGCCGCCATCCGCCTCTTCGAACCAGCCGGCCTTGGCGCTGAGCGCGCCGGTGAACGCGCCTTTTTCATGGCCGAACAGCTCGGCTTCCACCAGTGATTCGGAGAAGGCGCCGCAGTTGACTGCGACAAACGGCCGATGCCGGCGGTGGCTCAGATTGTGGATATGACGCGCCACCAGTTCCTTGCCGGTACCGGTCTCGCCGATGATCAGCACGCTGGCTTCGCTCGGCGCGACTTGTTGCAGATGCGCCAGCAAGGCCTGGGATTTCGGGTCTTCAAAGACCTGCGCGGTGGCACGGATCGACGTCGCCAGAGCGGGTGAGGGCGGAAGGGTCAGCAGTTGCATGGGACTCGCTCCATTAAAGGCAAGATCAGGAATAGAACGTCGGCACTGGCAGCGCCTGGTTCAGCGCCCAGTCGCCCAGCTCGTGGAGTTTGTAATCGAGCGGGTCGTGCAGAGTCTGCGTGCGCAGGTTGCGCCAATGCCGATCGAGACGCAGCGAGGCGTGGGTTGAACGCGCGCCGGTGACTTCGAACAAACGGCAGCAGATATCCAGCCCCTGACGACTGGCGGCGACCTTGGCGGTGGCAATCGCCGTGGCCAGATGTCCACGTTCTTCTGCGGTCAGGTTCGGGCCTTTGGCCCAGGCCTCGTCGAGCAGCGCGGCGGCCCGCTCGACCAGCAGACGAATGCCTTCCAGCGCCACCCAGAATTCGCCGTAATGCGCGAGCACGTACGGATCTTCGCGTACGTTGCGGGCAGCGGATTTGTGCCAGAGCCGGGTTTCGCTCAGGGTGTATTGCCGGGCTTCCTCAAAGGCACCTTCGGCGATCCCGAGGAACATGTGAGTGAAGGTCAGTTGCGCGATCAGCGGACGCAGGCAGGCGAACGGTGTGCTCAACGGGCCGGGATCAAGCAGCAGCTCGGATTCTTCGACCCGCACCCGTTCGAACGTGGCACTGCCGCTGTCGGTCTGGCGCTGGCCGATATTGTTCCAGTCGTCGTGCAGAGTGATGCCGCTGCGACCGCTGGGGATCGCCGCGATCAGCAACTTGCCGCCGGCACTTTCGTCGACGGCGGAAGCGATCAACATCTGCGAATCGCTGGCGCCGGAGCAGAAGCTTTTCTTCCCGGAAAACTCGCGCCAACCGCCGAAGTCCTTGACCACAGTGCGGGTGTCGAGCGGGTTGAGGGCGTTACCCCAGAACCAGTTCTGCCGCGCGGTCTGTTCGAACCATGGCTGCCATTGTTCGGGCCGCGAGAACAGGCGCACGGTGGCAAGCATCAGGTGATGAAAGCCGAAGACGTGGGCGATGGAACTGTCGACCTTGGCGAACTCGCGCACGACTTGCAGGGTTTCGCTCCATGTCGCGCCAAGGCCGCCGTAACGGGTGGGAATGCTCAGGGCCAGCAGGCCGCTGTCGCGCAGGGCATCGCGTTCGGCCTTCGGCGTACCGCCGCGCTCGTCACGCTCGACGGCGGTGACGGCGAATTCGGCGGCCAGTTGGCGCGCGGTCTGCAGCGGGGAGAGCAGGGTGCTTTGTGGTTTGGCGGTCACACCAAATCTCCTATGTTTTACAACTGTCCTGTAGGCGCTGCCGAAGGCTGCGATCTGTTGATCTTGCTTGTAAAAAACAAAGTCAAAAGATCGCAGCCTGCGGCAGCTCCTAAAGAGTTTGTGTTGGGTCAGGACTTGGTGGGCAACACATCGTTGGCAATCATTTCGCCAAACGGCCCGGTCAGGTTGGTCACGCCGCGTCCGGCCAGACTTGCATACGGCTCGGGCAGCAGTGGGAACACCCGTTCGGCAAAGCGATAAGCTTCTTCCAGATGCGGATAACCGGAAAAGATGAAGCTCTCGATGCCGAGGTCGGCGTACTCCTTGATTCGCGCGGCCACTTGCTGCGGATCGCCCACCAGCGCGGTACCGGCACCGCCACGTACCAGACCGACGCCGGCCCACAGGTTGGGGGCGATTTCCAGGTTGTCGCGACGCCCGTCATGCAACGCCGCCATGCGCCGCTGGCCTTCGGAATCGAAACGCGAGAAGGATTTCTGCGCGGCCTCGATGGTCTCGTCGCTGATGTGCTCGATCAGTTTGTCTGCGGCTTTCCACGCTTCTTCGGCGGTCTCGCGAACGATGACGTGCAGGCGAATACCGAACTTCACCTTGCGCCCATGGCGAGCGGCGCGTTCTCGCACATCGGCAAGTTTTTCGGCGACGGCGGCGGGCGGTTCGCCCCAGGTCAGGTACACGTCGACTTGCTCGGCAGCGAGATCATGCGCGGCGTCGGACGAGCCACCGAAATACAGCGGTGGATAGGGTTTCTGCACGGGCGGATAAAGGGCTTTGGCGTTCTGTACTTTCAGGTGTTTGCCTTCGAAATCCACCGATTCGCCTTGCAACACCCGGCGCCAGATCTTGAGGAATTCGTCGGTGACTTCGTAGCGTTCGCTGTGGCTGAGGAAGCTGCCGTCGCCACGGTTTTCGTCGGGGTCGCCGCCGGTCACCACGTTGATCAGCAGGCGGCCGTTGGACAGTCGATCGAGCGTCGCCGCCATGCGCGCCGAAACGGTGGGCGAAATGATCCCCGGACGGATCGCTACCAGATAACGCAGGCGCTCGGTCAACGGCACCAGCGCCGAAGCGATCACCCACGAGTCTTCGCAGGAGCGCCCGGTGGGAATCAGCACGCCGTGGTAGCCGAGGCTGTCGGCGGCTTGCGCCACTTGTTTCAGGTAATTCAGGGTGACCGGGCGCGCGCCTTGGGTGGTGCCCAGGTAATGCCCGTCACCGTGGGTCGGCAGGAACCAGAAAACATCCATGAACAGCTCCTTAAGCGATTTTCAGCAACGGTTTGATTTGCGTGCCGAACAGCGGCGCGGCGCGTTCGGCGGCCAGGCGAATGCGCGCTTTCAGCGGTTCGCTGGTGATCTGGTAGTCGGCGAAATCGGCCTCGGTGGCATAGACCCCGATGGGCAGGGTCACGGCCTGGAAGAAACTGAACAGCGGCCGCAACTGGTGATCGAGCACCAACGCATGACGCTCGCTGCCGCCGGTGGCGGCGAGCAGCACCGGGGTGTCGATCAGCGCGTTGAGGTCGATCAGGTCGAACAGGTGCTTGAGCAGTCCCGGGTAGGACCCGCGATAGACCGGCGCGGCGACGATCAGCAGATCCGCCTGTTCGATGGCTTGCAGTTCGGCCTCGACCTCGGCGCTCAGCTCCTGACGCGACAGGGCACCACCCAACGGGCGGGCGATGTCACCGAGTTCGATCAGATGACTCTCGATCGGTAAGTGTCCGGCCAGTTCGGCCAACAGCGCTTGGGTCAGCACCAGCGTGCGCGATGGACGCCAGGTGCCGCCGGAGAGGGCGACGACTTTCAGGGGACGCGACATGATCAGTTCCTTTTTATCAACAGTTGCTCAGCGAGCAGTGAGTAAGTGCCAAGGCTTGAGCAAGCGCTGTACCAATTCCTGAGAGCCCCGGTTTACTTGGGCCTTAGCGCTATGGCGTGAGTCGGTTGTGCAGATATCAGGCGGGTTTGTTGATCTGCTGTTGCCTGGGCAACAGTTGCTGGAGCAACAGTTGTTCGCCATGTGCAGGGATTTATAGCGGCTGCTGTTTATTCCGTAAAAGAACGTTAATCAATATTTATAGATCGTTAAGAGATATGTCGCCGATCAAGCTGAAATCCTGATAGCCACTATTGAGAGCGTTGATTTTTGCCCGGAGAGGCGCGGGCGTAGCCTTTGTCCATCGACTACCACCGCTCGCCAGGACGCTCCCCATGAATCGTTTACTGACTGTTTCGCTGCTGCTCGCTGTCTCCGTACTCGCCGGTTGCGCGACCCACGTTTCCCCCGAACAACGGCCGTACACCGCCGAAGAATCCCGCGAACTAGCGATGGAGGCGCTGAACCGCAGCGGCTTGTCCTTCGACGAATATCACGCGAAGAAAGCTGCACTGCTGGGCGAATCGCAATTCGACAAGAAAGCTGAAATGAGCGCCGGGCGAGCCATACAGCTGCACGCTCGTCCAAGCTAATCGAAAACTGTACTGCTCGAATTTTCGCGTAACTGTCCGTGGGTTCGCGGGCCGCCGTGCGATAGGGTCAACACCTGAATGACCCCTGACGGATTGCTCCCATGACCCTCTCGCTCGACCTGCTGTTGGGCTTTGCCCTGTTTGCCCTTGTCACCTCGATTACACCGGGGCCGAACAACACCATGTTGCTGGCGTCGGGCGTGAACTTCGGCTTCAACCGCACCATTCCTCACATGCTCGGCATCACCTGCGGCTTCTTCGTATTGGTGGTCGCCGTGGGTTTCGGCCTGGGCGCGGTGTTCCAGACTTACCCGATTCTCTACACCGTGCTGCGCTATCTCGGCGCTGCATATCTGTTGTACCTGGCGTGGAAAATCGCCCATTCGGGGCCGGTGGGTGAAGGCGTGGAAGGCGAGGCCAAACCGATCAGCTATCTGGGTGCCGCCGCGTTTCAGTGGGTCAATCCCAAGGCCTGGATCATGGCCATCGGCGCCATCAGCACCTACACGCCGATGCAGGGTTACTTCACCAACGTGGTGGTGATCGCTGCGGTGTTCGCCATCATCAACCTGCCCAGCGTCGGCGTCTGGGCAGCGTGCGGCACGCTGCTGCGTAACGTGCTGAAGGACCCGCGCTGGTTGCGCGTGTTCAACTGGGGCATGGCGGCGCTGTTGGTGATTTCGTTGTACCCGTTACTTCTCGAAAGCTTTCACTGACGCATTGCTTCAACCGCCGGCCCGATGCCTGTTAAGCTCGGCTTCAGGAGCGTTCCTACGCACTTTTAAATGAAGTTGTTCTTCTTTAACGGCATCCGATCAGGTATTGATGACGGTCTCGAACCCAGGCGCAGCTCACAAGGCTGCGCTGTGCCGTTTGCAGACACGAGCCTCCTGATCCCGGAACACGCTCTGCGAGTCTTTTATGAATAAACGTCCGTTGTATTTCGATTACGCCGCCACCACCCCGGTGGACGAGCGGGTCATCCAGGTGATGATCGACTGTCTGGGTTTTCACGGTAACTTCGGCAACCCGGCTTCCAGCTCCCACGCCTTCGGCCAGCAGGCCCGGCAAACGGTCGAGCAGGCCCGTCGGCAAGTCGCCGAACTGGTCGGCGCCGAGGCCGCGCAGATCGTCTGGACCTCCGGCGCCACCGAGTCCAACAACCTCGCCCTCAAGGGCGTGGCCCAGGCGCGCGGCGTTGCCGGCGGCCACATCATTACCAGTCAGATCGAACACAAAGCCATTCTCGATACCGCCCGGCAATTGCAGGATGCCGGCGTCGCGGTGACCTATCTGGTACCGGACGCCGAAGGCCTGATCACCCCGCAGGCGGTCAGCGAAGCCATGCGCGACGACACCTTTCTGGTGTCACTGATGCTGGTCAACAACGAACTCGGCACCCTCAACGATATCCCGGCCATTGGTGAAGTCGTGCGCGGCCGTGGCGCGTTGTTCCACGTCGATGCCGCGCAGGGTGCGGGCAAAGTGGCGATTGATCTGCAGCAATGGCCGGTGGACTTGATGTCGTTTTCGGCGCACAAACTCTACGGCCCCAAAGGCATCGGCGCGTTGTACGTCGGCCCCGGCGCGCAACAGCGCTTGCAGGCGCAGATTCACGGTGGTGGCCATGAGGGCGGATTGCGCTCCGGGACGCTGGCCACCCATCAGATCGCTGGTATGGGCGCGGCATTCGCCTTGGCTGCTGCGGCGTTCTATGAGGAGAAAGCATCCATCGTGGCGCTGCGTGATCGCTTGCTCGAACAGTTGTCGAGCTTGCCTGGCGTGCGCCTCAACGGCAGCGATAGCCAGCGCATCCCGCATACGCTGAGCCTGACGTTCAGCGAAGGTGAATTCAACAGTGCGGCCTTGAGCCAGTCGATCGCCTTTTCCGCGACCTCGGCGTGTAACTCGGCGAGCAACACGCCCTCTCACGTGCTGTTGGCCTTGGGACACGATGCCCGGCTGGCCGGTCGCACCATTCGCCTGAGCCTCGGCCGTTTCACCACCGCCGCCGATATCGATCAGGCGGCAGAACTGATCAAAGGCGCCTGCGCCAGTGCCCCGGCATTCTGGGCGACAGGGCTTTAAACAGCCGGTTTTCACGGCTACGAACAATAACGATGAAGTGATTGGCAGGAGACATGATGAGTACCCAGACTTTGACCGAGGGAACGGTTCCCCAGCGCCTGGCGCACACCCGTGAACTGATGCGCCGCGAAGGCATTCATGCGTTGCTGGTGCCGTCGGCGGACCCGCACCTCTCGGAATACCTGCCGGGTTACTGGCAAGGGCGACAATGGCTGTCGGGCTTTCATGGCTCGGTCGGCACTTTGATCGTGACTGCTGATTTCGCCGGGGTCTGGGCTGACAGTCGCTATTGGGAGCAGGCGACCAAGGAACTCAAGGGCAGCGGCATCGAACTGGTCAAGCTGCAACCGGGTCAGCCGAGTCCGCTGGACTGGCTCGCCGAGCAGACACCTGAAGGTGGCGTGGTGGCGGTCGACGGCGCGGTGATGGCCGTTGCCTCGGCCCGCACGTTGAGCAGCAAGCTTGAAGCCCGCGGCGCGCGTTTGCGTACTGACATCGACTTGCTGAATGAAGTCTGGGCGGACCGCCCGAGCCTGCCGAATGCGCCGATCTATCAACATCTGCCACCGCAAGCGACGGTCAGCCGTGGCGAAAAACTCGCCAAACTGCGTGAGACCTTGCGGGAACGTGGCGCTGACTGGCACTTCATCGCCACCCTCGACGACATTGCCTGGCTGTTCAACCTGCGCGGTGGCGATGTCTCGTTCAATCCGGTGTTTGTGTCGTTCGCGTTGATCAATCAACAGCAAGCGACCCTGTTTGTGGCCTTGAGCAAAGTCGACGCCGAGTTGCGCGCAGTGCTGGAGCAGGATGGCGTGACTCTGCGCGATTACCGCGAAGTCGCCGACGCCTTGCGCGCTGTACCAGGCGGCGCCAGCCTGCTGGTGGATCCGGCGCGGGTGACCAGCGGTTTGCTGGATAACCTCGACAGCGCGGTGAAACTGGTCGAAGGCCTGAACCCGACCACGCTCGCCAAATCGCAAAAGAGTGAGGCTGATGCGCAGCACATCCGCAAAGCCATGGAGCAGGACGGCGCGGCGTTGTGCGAATTCTTCGCCTGGCTGGAATCGGCCTGGGGTCGTGAACGCATCACCGAACTGACCATCGACGAGAAGCTCACGGCTGCCCGTGAGCGTCGTCCGGATTACGTGTCGCTGAGCTTCAACACGATTGCCGCGTTTAACGCCAATGGCGCGATGCCGCATTATCACGCCACCGAAGAAGAACACGCGGTGATCGAGGGTGACGGCTTGCTGCTGATCGACTCGGGCGGCCAGTACCTGGGCGGCACTACCGACATCACCCGAATGGTGCCAGTGGGGACGCCGACGGCTGAACAGAAGCGTGACTGCACTCGGGTACTCAAAGGCGTGATTGCTCTTTCGCGGGCGCAGTTCCCGAAAGGCATTCTCTCGCCGTTGCTCGACGCCATCGCCCGCGCACCGATCTGGGCGGAAAGCGTGGATTACGGTCACGGCACCGGTCATGGGGTCGGCTATTTCCTCAACGTGCATGAAGGCCCGCAGGTGATCGCCTATCAGGCAGCACCGGCACCGCAAACGGCGATGCAGGCGGGGATGATCACCTCGATCGAACCGGGCACTTATCGTCCGGGCCGTTGGGGCGTGCGCATCGAGAACCTGGCGATGAACCGCGAGGCGGGGAACAGCGAGTTCGGCGAGTTCCTCAAGTTTGAAACCTTGACCCTGTGTCCGATCGACACGCGCTGCCTGGAGCCGTCCTTGCTGACGCAGGAAGAGAAGCAGTGGTTCAACGCCTACCACGCTGAAGTGCGTGAGCGTCTGAGTCCGTTGCTGGAGGGGGCCGCGCTGGAGTGGCTGAACACGCGTACAGCGGCGATTTGAATGGCTGAAACCCGGGCACTGTTGGCAGCGTCCGGGTTCTGAGGTTTTTCTAAGCCTGACGCAGGGCCTCTTCGACGAAGTCGAGGCGGTCCTGTCCAAAGAACATCTGATTGCCGATAAACATGCTCGGCGCGCCAAACACCCCGCGTTTAATGGCTGTTTCGGTGTTGTCCTTCAGGGCTGCCTTTACCGTCTCGTCGTTGGTCAGGGCCAGAACTTCATTGGGGTCGAAGCCGTGCTCGCTCAATACCGCAGCGACAGTTGCCGGTTCATCGAGCGGGCGTCCCTCCACCCACAATGCCTTGAACAGACAATCGATAAATGCATGAAAGCGTTCCGGTTGGCGCAGTTGGATGCCGGTGACGGCACGCATCAGCATCAGTGTGTTGATCGGAAAATGCGGATTGAATTTCAGCGGCACGCCGTAACGCTTGGCGTAGCGATCCAGATCCTGAAACATGTAGCGGCCCTTCGCCGGAATCATCGCCGGCGATGCGTTGCCGGTCGCCTTGAACACGCCGCCCAGCAGCATCGGGATATAGATCAGCTCGCTTTGAGTTGCGGCACATATTTTCGGTAATTGGGTGTAAGCCAGGTAGGTGGCAGGGCTGCCGAGGTCGAAATAGAACTCCACGGTTTTCGTCATCTTCGCTGCTCTCTGATTATTGTTATGGAGGAGGCGGGGCTTACCAGCGTTCGTTCCACGGGCGCAGATCCAGCTCGAAGGTCCAGGCATCCCGTGGCTGACTGTGCAGATACCAATAGTTTTCGGCGATGTGTTCGGGATTGAGAATACCGTCCTGATCCTTGGTCGCGTACTTCTCCGGGAAACTGTTGCGGATGAAGTCGGTGTCGATGGCGCCATCTACCACCACGTGCGCGACGTGGATGTTCATCGGCCCGAGCTCGCGCGCCATGCTTTGCGCCAGTGCACGGATACCGTGTTTGGCGCCGGCAAACGCGGCAAATCCGGAAGCACCGCGCAGCCCGGCGGTAGCGCCAGTGAACAGAATGGTGCCGCGCTGGCGCGTGACCATGCGCTTGGCCACTTCGCGGGCATTGAGAAAGCCCGAGAAACAGGCCATTTCCCAGATCTTGAAATACTTGCGCGCAGTTTCTTCGAGAATGCTGCAAGGCACGTTGGCGCCGATGTTGAAGACAAACGCCTCGATTGGACCCAGGCGGGTTTCGATTTCTTCAATCAACGCAATGACGTCTTCTTCCTTGCGTGCATCGCAGGCAAAACCATGTGCTTCTCCACCCTCGGCCGAAATCGCGTCGACCAGCGGCTGCAATTTGTCGGCACTGCGCCGGGTGACGCAAGCGACAAATCCTTCCCTGGCAAAGCGCTTGGCAATCGCTCCGCCGGTGGCATCGCCGGCACCAACAACTAATACGACCTTCTTGTTGTTATTCATGGGTGAACCCCCTTTAGTAAACGATCGTTAAGTGAACGAACGTTATGCTAGGATCCGGACAACGTCAAGGCGCTCGATCAAGAGGAAAGCACATGCGGTATTCCGCCGGTCACAAGCTGGAAACCCGAGAAAAATTGCTGAACAGCAGTGCGCTATCAGCCAAGCGTTCGGGCTTTTCCACAGTCGGTGTCGATGGTTTGATGAAGGCGATCGGCCTGAGTGGCGCGGCGTTTTATAGCCACTTCTCGTCGAAAAACGAGCTGTTCACCGCTATCGTCGAGCGCGAACTGTGTCAGAGCCTGGAGCGGCTGGGGGGGAAGGGAGCGCAGGACCGTGAGCGGCTGGAACGCTGTCTCAAGCAGTACCTGAGCATGGCTCACGTGGAGCAGCCTGAATCGGGCTGTGCCTTGCCGACACTGGGCGCAGAAATTGCCCGTTCAGATGATCAGGTTCGCGAGCAGGCAGAGTTGTGGATTTGTCGGCTGCAAGCCAGTTGGGCGCAAATCCTGGAAAGCGACAGCTTGGCTTGGTCGATTCTGTCGCAATGCGTCGGAGCACTGGTGGTGGCGCGGATGCTGGTGACGCCGGAGATTCAACAGACGGTATTGCAGTCCAGTCATGAGGAAATCGGGCGTCAACTGGCTGCTCGACAAGGCGAGCAGCCAGAATGATTCACTTGCAGATGACGATCATGCTGCGGCTGGTATAGCCAGCCGGATTGAGACCGAACGGGTAATCGCCTGGTTCTTCCACGGCGTCCCCGGATTTGGCGATGACCTTGTAGCCTTTGGGGGCACAGGAATTGGCGGCGCTGGTGTAGCACTTGTCCCAAGAGGACGACAGCCCGGAACAGTTGATGTGCAGCCCTTTTTTACCGTGCTTCACCTGAGTCTTGGAGGTCGCTGCGCACCCCGCTACTGCCAATACAGCGATCAGTATCAAAATTCGTTTCATTACCGTCCTTATGGTAGCCACGAGTCTGGCGCTCGGGTCTGCCTGTATTCGCCTGCGCTTTAAGCGGTTTGATATCCCTGTCCGAAAAATCCATGTCTGGCACTGAGTTAAGGGGGCTAAACATGGCCTAAATGAACGCCAATTGCCAGACCTTCGTCAAATCCTGTCTCAATCTGCCGCAACGGCGGGCTTGGCGGTGCTGCCCATGGTCATGGTTGCCCCGACGGAGGCCAGAATAATGCAGAGGATCGCCATCCATTGTGACAGCGTGAGGTACTCCTGCAGAAACAGCAGTCCCGACAATGCGCCGAAGGCCGGTTCGATGCTCATCAAGGTGCCGAAGGTGCGGGCAGGCATGCGGGTGAGGGCGACCATCTCAAGGGTATAGGGCAAAGCCGTTGAGAGGATGGCGACGCCGATGGCGATCGGGATCAGCGACGGGGTCAGCAACGCGGTGCCGGCATGCACGATGCCGATCGGCGCGACAAACAGTGCGGCGATCATCACGCCCAGAGCCGCAGTCGTCACGCCGTTGTCTGCACCGGCTTTTTGGCCGAACAGAATATACAACGCCCAGCACACGCCGGCGCCCAGGGCATAACCGGCGCCGACCAGATCAATTCCCGCGGATGTTGCTCCAGTCGGGATCAACAACAGCAGGCCGACCGCCGCCAAGGCAATCCAGAGAAAATCGATAGCGCGGCGAGAGGCGTAAATGGCGACGGCCAGCGGACCCGTGAACTCAAGCGCGACTGCAATACCAAGCGGTACGGTGCGCAATGACATATAGAAGAGAAAGTTCATCCCGCCTAGCGCCATTCCGTAAACGATCACTGTCCGCAGCGACTGAGCTGTCAGCCTTGCGCGCCATGGGCGCAACAACAACAGCATGATTACGCTGGCGAAGACCAGGCGCAGCGTGGTCGTCCCTTGAGCGCCGACTACCGGGAACATGCTCTTGGCTAAAGAGGCGCCAGACTGGATGGATGCCATGGCTATTAATAAGAGGCCAACCGGGAACAGCGTTGAGGCCAGGGAGCGAGGTTGGTCAGTCATTGCGAGGCATCGTCCGAAAGTAAGAGCAGGGTATTGTTTTAGGTGTTGGGCAATATACTGCGCATTCGCAGGCGTTGCGTCTATATATAGCTGGCTTTTTCGGTGTCTCGACAGAAAACTGAAATTAACGGTTGACGGCAGATTCTGGAGGTCTATA